>JAOAPI010000147.1 GCA_025462865.1 Candidatus Sulfotelmatobacter sp.
TGAACAGCGGCTGTGCTGTGGAAGCATGTCTTGAGGTGATTGGAGGCAAGTGGAAAGGAGTGATCCTGCACCACCTGATGGACCGCGGGGTCCTGCGTTTCAATGAGATTCAGCGATTGAAGCCGACGCTCAGTCCTCGTATTCTTACTGCGCAATTGCGCGAACTGGAGCAGGATGGCGTGATTCTGCGCAAGGTGTATCCGGTTGTACCGCCGAAAGTGGAATACTCACTTTCCAAAGCAGGAGAGTCGCTCAAGCCGCTGATTCAAGCCATGCAGGATTGGGGAGATGAATACCTGTTGCGCACGAATGCGCCGATCAGTTCTCGAGCCAAGGCGTCTGCAAGAAGGAACGAAGGTGAGCGACCGGGAGTGCCGGATGAGGAAAGAACCGGCCGGTGACGAAAGCAGGGACAAAAGGATCTAACACCATCAATAGCGCCCGCTTAGCGTGAGGGCTGCTAGCAGCCTGTTTCCGTGAAGCTTACGACGAGTGTCGTGTCTCCTAAATTCCTTGGGGCTGGCTGGGACAGCGACCTGCGGCGCAGCCGCGTTTCTCCGATGCTACGTCAAAGACGCGGCTGGATAGCCACATGTCCGGTCAATAGCAAAGAAATTCAGGACTTGATCGGAACGGTGCCGTTTCTGGCCAACTCCGAGTCCGCGACATTCGTCCTGAATGGTGCTCATGTTCAGAGGGCCTGCTCGATCGTTTCAGAACTGTAACAGCTTGAGTGATCGGTTGATGTTGCCGCAACCGTATGGCACGGCCAATAGAGCCGGCAATCCTTCGAACATAGTTACAGATAGCGTTTTCCTCGGCTTGCCAAATGATCCTTCGCAACTTGTGGCCCGATTTCGAGTGCGGATGAGAGAGGATTGGTTTTGTCGTACCATCACCTCTGGCATGGTATTTGACGCGTTGACGATTACACCTCAGAACTTCCCTGAGCTTCTTGCCCAATCGGAGGGACCGGGCATCGACTTCAAGCGCGATCCCTATGATCTTGGCGATGAAGAGGGCCGCGGTGCGGTCATCAAAGATATTCTATCGATGGCCAATACCCCAAGGACCGGACCGGCCTACATAGTTTTGGGCGTGAAGGCGCACACTGATGGAACGAAGGATCTTGTTGGTCTTTCCAGGAATGTGGACGATAACGAATATCAGAATGCAGTGAAGTCGAAGGTTTACCCCTGCCCGACTTTCCTATATGTTCCTGTTCAGTACGACCAGCAGTTTTTTGGCGTTCTGGTCATTCCTGCCGAGCGCAGGGGGCCGTTTCAGGCTATAAACGACGTCGGTAAAAAGGTGCGGCGCTATGTTATTTACTGGCGACGCGGATCGCAGAACGATGAAGCAAGGCAAGACGAGCAGGAAGCGATCCGCCGATGGTGTGCAGGTGAGGTCAGAAGACCAATAGAGATCCCCTCTTCACCCCAAACACCATGGGAAAAGTTTTTGGCCGGCGCTCACTCCTTCGAACCGGAACGGATCTATATTTTGCTTGCTGGCCCGGTCGCCACAAACAGCGCGTCTCGGCTATCGGGCCTAGCCAGCGCTCCGTGGAATTTTGTGATCGACTTCGATCCGAATAGCGCTAGCTCAGGTCTTGGGTCAACAGTTCAACCGCCGCTTAGACAGAAACGAGCTCTTCGGGAGATCGTAATGGGGGATCGACCAACTATTCGTGTCGAGCGAACCTGTTACTGGTACTATGCTCGAGGTGTTGCCAGCCGCGTCGGCACGATGTGCGAATCCGGCTGGAGGGCGTGGAAGCAGAAATACGGCCGCGACCTTGTCGAACAATTGAAAGGACTAGCACAAAACCGCAACTCACGACCTGCGACGATCATTGCCCTCTGGGACTCAGAAGACTACGTCGACACCGTTTTCTCGGCGGCCCTCGATGTCTTCGGGGAAGCGGTGGACTTCGTAGTAGCCAATGAGGAATCCCACCGCTTAGTTCGCTTCGTGGACCGCTTCGGATCGGTTCTGGTTCAGATTGAGCCAGAACACCTCGGGGAAGCACTGCATTCTCTTTACGCTAGCGAGAGCGACATCGGATCTGAAGCCTTACAACTCCCAACCAAGAGTGGTACGCGCACGACTGTGATGGCCGAGGATCGACGGTATCTGGAGGAGGAGCTCGAAATTGTGGGACTCTCGGCGGGAACGCTTGCCGACGAAAACCGAGAAAGCTGCCTTGCCTTCTTCAAAGGCAAACAAATCACATGGTTTGAATTAGGTCTTCACTGCGACGTTGACCGCGAAAGAACGGATCGCATTATGAAGACAGTCCTACAGGATCTCGGGGGTGGCGAAGAAAGACGTTCGAAGGGAACCACGCGGATAAATATTTACCACGCGCCCGGTGCGGGCGGGTCCACCGTTGCACGCCGGATAGCCTGGAGTGTGCATTTGGAGTTTCCGACCGTCGTGCTTAGAAAATGTGTGCCGGCGGAGACGGCTGCCCGTTTAGAACTAATCTATCGACTTACTAGTCTGCCGATTCTCTTGCTCATCGAAGGCGCTGACGTTCAAGAGAGACAGGCCGAGGATCTGTATTCCATACTTCGTGCGCGTCAGGTTTCTGTGGTCTTTCTGCAAGTCCTGAGGCGATTCTCCAGAGTAGAAGAGCGGGAAAGAGCTTTTTTTATCGATTCGCAACTCTCGCCGGTCGAGTCGTCACGCTTCGCCCACAGGTTGTCGGAAGCCAGACCTCAACGGCGCTCCAAGCTGCTCGCCCTCGCTTCAAAGGGGACAGAAAGCGAACGCACTGCCTTCTATTTCGCACTTGAGGCTTTCGAAGAGCACTTCGAAGGGCTCCAACGGTACGTCGGCGCAAGAATCGAGAGAACAACGGAGGAGCAGAAAACGATCGTACTCTTTCTTGCTATTGCATACCATTACGGGCAGCAAGCAGTTGCGTCCTCTGCGTTCGGAGACCTGCTTGGCATCCCGAAGACTCGGAAAGTTGATCTTGACCGCGTGCTCCCCGACTTTTTGAGAGACTTGCTGCGCTGTGGCCGGGGTGAAAATTGGCGGACGGCCCACGATCTTATTGCAGCCGAATTAATCCACCAAGTGCTGGCCCCGGATTTGCGGGATCCCCGTATCTGGCGCCAAAATCTTTCAGTTTGGGGGATTCGATTTGCCGATTTTTGCCGTGGTCGTAGTCCGATTCCAAGCTCTGACATGCTCGAACTCGCCTCACGTTGTTTCGTTTTAAGGGACGATCGAGATCCACTAGGCAGGGAGACATCAGAAGAACATAACAACGGGAAGTTTTCACATTTAATCGGGGACATCCCGTCAATGGAAGGCCGGCTAACTGTGCTGATTCACCTGACTGAGCTCTTTCCTGAGGAGGCACATTTTTGGGGGCATTTAGGTCGTTTTTATTCAGTGGAGATGCGCGATACAGAAAATGCTCTCCATGCTTTGGATCGAGCAATAGCGATAAGTCCAGAAGATGACGTGTTGTATCACATGAAAGGGATGGCTCTGAGAAGTCAGCTGTATGACTCGATGCAGAGCAACGAGGTCTCTAAACAGACGCTTGACAACGCTTTGGTGCTGGCGCGGCAAGCGGCGGAGCAGTTCGCAATAGCCCGAACGAAGGAACCAAGCGACGAACACGGCTATATAAGTCATATCCAGATGTTGCTTCGCCTACTCGAATATGCTAAGCGGGCTATCGGTGCCCAATCGGAACAGCAAGTTTTGGTCAGCCCAACGGTGAACGCTACCCTTCGAGAGAGCTTGGACATTGCGGAAGACCTCCTGGAGCAGGCCCGTAGGTTGCGGGAAGGTGAGAGGCCCAGCTTTCACGTGCAAAGATGTCGTGTTCAGATGGATGCACTGTACGGTAAATTTGACATTGTCCTTCAAGGTTGGAATAACCTACTAACGCGACCCGATGTGTATCGTCCTCCGATCCGTAGACAATTGGTTCAGGCATATGTTGTTCGCAAGAATAGACGCTGGGATCAACTCGACGCACACGAAGTCACTCGAATTGTTGAGTTGCTTGACCAAAATTTATTGGAAGAGCCCAACGATCGGAGAAACCTTAGGCTCTGGATGCAAGCAGTGCGGCGGGTGCAACCACCAGTTGCACTCGATCAAGTAATTGAAAGAATTTCTTATTGGAAGGCAAATAGTCCCGAAATTGATCCCGTATATTACGTGTACGTCCTTTATGCGCTCAAGGCAATGGATGGCTACGTCTTGGCGTTTGACGCGCTCAAGGAAAATCTCGAAGAATGCCGGAGACGCGCGCGACTTAGACCGAATCGAACAGGATCTTTCGAGTGGATTGGTCCGGGTCAGGGTTTACGATCTCTTATTCACTACACGGAACTTGGAGAATGGAGTAACGAGCGTGACTTTTGGGAGGGTGCAGGACGCCTCTTCCGGATGAAGGGTGTCATTGCTTCCATTTCGGGGCCAGAAGCAGGACTGCTCGAGGTCGCCGGTGGGGTGAAGGCCTTCTTTGTACCCGGCAAATCCGGCCATTCGCGAGGACGCGACGAAAATCGTACCGTCGAATGTTTTCTGGGCTTCAGTTACGATGGTCCCCGCGCGTGGGAAGTTCGGAACGTCTGAGACCAGAGTTTCATGGGTCTTGGGTTGTGCTTCCGCCTGAGCGTAGTCTTAGGAGTCGATTCCTTGTCCCTTGCCGATGGCTACTGGCGCCGCCCTCACAAACTGGCCCGAGCGAGTCATATCGGTTCCGATCTCCGCAATGAAGGTCCAAGCGGTGATGCGCGAAATCCCCGGCACCTCACAGAGCCGGTCGGTCAGTTCTCCGTACGGCTGCATCAGCTCGCCGATCCTCCAGCAATTCGCGAAGCAGAAGCCGATAGTGATCGCTCATGCGGCAACCACGTAAGGACTTCTCCAATAACTCCCGTTTGGCCCGTATGCGCTTGTGCGTCGCCAGCATGGCCAGCGACTCGGCCGCTTCCACTCGTCGGTCGCTTGCCCTTCCGGAATCGAACGGAAGGTCTTGGTGGTCACCTTGCCCGGTACACTGGAAACCTTCACATTGGCCAGTTCCAGCAACGGTGAATGCGGTTGGAAATCCGGTTCCGGTCCGCCACCAGGTGCACGCGCCGCCGCACCAGATCGCGCAACTCGCGGATTTCGGACGGCGGCACGAAGCTGGGCCGCAACAACCCGTACTGCAACAGTTCAGCGATGCGCGGCGCGTCCAGCCGATCTGTCTTATGACCGGGCAACGCCTTCACGTGCTGGGGTTGACCAAGAGCAAATCCAGCCGCCCCGACGGCTGTTCGAGAATGTTCCAGACCGGTTGCCAATAGACGCCCGTACTCTCCATGGCAACGCGCCGAATGCGATGCCGGAGCAACCAAGCCTTCATGGCTTCCAGATCCTCGGCGAAGGTCGGAAACATGGTTTCGACGCTCTCAACCTGTTTGCCGCGTACGATTCGGGCGCACACCGAAACACTCTTTTCGTGTACGTCCAAACCGGCGCAGCGGCGATATAGTACTTCATACCCCGGTTGTGCAAACCGGCATGGCGAATCCTTCGTTAAAACACATTCGCAAAATCAACAACTTAGCTCAAAATCGGCCCCCCAACCACACACGGGCGCGCCGAATTCGGTTGTCGGGTCGGAGGAGGCGCGCTGACGCGCTGGCCTCCGTCCGCCGCTCAAACTGTACGTGCCGATTTCCGGCATACAGCTTTGACGAAGACGCCCTCGGACGAGGGCGGTATCGCAGCGAAGGAATCAGCGAGATAAGGTTCACCAAGCCAAACTCTCCATAGAGTTTCGCTGCTGGCAACTGCTTCCAGCCAGCGATCCGCCACCGCCGGAACCGGTGCGACCAGATGCGCCGCACGATCCAGCCGTCGAGTTTGTGGAAGAGCGTTCGGATATTGGCGCGTTTGTAATACTCGCCCCACTCCCGCAGAGTCGGATTCAGTTCCTTAACCAACTGCTCGGTCTTTAACGGAGAACAACGCCGCGTCAGCGCCCGTACTCGGTCCCGAAAGCTCCGGATCGACTGATCCGTCGGGTAGGCAATCAATCCTTTTGGATTCAGCCTGCTACGAATCATGATCGCCGGAAGTTTGCACTTCCTTTTGGTTCGCACGATCCGGTACCCCAGAAAGTCAAACCTCTGCCGTACCCATTGGAATGACCTCGGCGTGGCACAGCTTCGCCGCATTCCTCGCCCGCACCCTGTAGCTCCGCAGCTTGAATACGCACCGGGCTCCGGCCCCGTGTACGGTAAAATTGAGGCACTGGGAGGGCTCATCCAGTGACGTCATCCGTAA
>JAOAPI010000022.1 GCA_025462865.1 Candidatus Sulfotelmatobacter sp.
CGCGGATGGTACCCGAACCGCAGCGGAAGCGCTGGCGCAGCAGATCGGAACCGGGATCGAACTCAACGGGCGGCGGAAGGATGGAACCGAGTTTCCGATTGAGATCATGCTCAGCCCGCTCGAAAGCGCCGGGGGCATCCTGGTGACGGCGGCAATCCGCAACATCACAACCCGTAGGGACGCGGAAACCCATCTTGCGCAGATGGAGGGCAGATACCGCGGGCTATTGGAAGCGGCTCCGGATGCGATGGTAGTGGTGAACCACGCTGGAGAGATCGTGCTACTGAACGTCCAGGCCGAGAAACAATTCGGATACAGCCGCGATGAACTGGTAGGGCAGCAAGTAAAGAACATCATTCCCGAGGGCTTCGCGGAACGGCTGATCGCGGATGGTACCCGAAGCGCGGCCCAGGCGCTGGCGCAACAGATCGGAACCGGGATCGAACTCAACGGGCGGCGGAAGGATGGAACCGAGTTTCCGATTGAGATCATGCTCAGCCCGCTCGAAAGCGCTGAGGGAGTTCTGGTGACGGCGGCTATCCGCAACATCACCGAACGCAAGAAATCCGAAGAGCACCTTGTGAAGACGGTGGGGGAATTAAAGCGTTCCAACGACGAACTACAGCAATTTGCCTACGTCTCGTCGCACGATCTGCAGGAGCCGTTACGCATGGTAACCAGTTATACACAACTCCTGGCCGGGCGCTACAAAGGGCGTTTGGACTCGGATGCCGATGAGTTCATCGCTTTTGCGGTAGACGGGTGCAACCGAATGCAGGGATTGATCAAGGATCTGCTGGCTTACTCGCGCGCGGGAACAAATGGAAAGGTGCTCCGCGAGGTTTCCGCTGAGAACGCTTTGAAAGAAGCGCTTGCAAACTTGCGAGCAACGATCGACCAAAGCAATGCGATTGTGACTCACGATACACTGCCAACCATCAGGACGGATGAAATGCAGCTGACTCAGGTATTTCAGAACCTTGTCGGGAATGCGATCAAGTACCACGGTACCAAAGTCCCGCAGGTACACGTCTCCGCTACGAAAAACGGTGGCAATGAATGGACCTTTTCCGTGCGCGACAACGGCCTGGGGATTGACCCTCAGTACTTTGACAGGATCTTCATCCTTTTCCAACGGCTGCACGGGCGTGATGAGTTCGAGGGCACTGGAATCGGATTGGCAATTTGCAAGAAAATCTTGGAGCGGTTAGGCGGCAGGATCTGGGTCGAGTCGCAACCGGAAAAGGGCTCAACCTTCTACTTTGCCCTGCGGGAAACAATGGAGAAATGATGGAATCAGATCGAATCAACGCGATACCTATCGAAGTTCTCTTGGTGGAAGATAGTCCTGGCGATGTCCGGCTAACGCGGGAAGCGTTTAAGGACGCCAAGGTGCACCTCAACTTGCACGTGGCTTCGGATGGGGCAAAAGCCATGGCTTTCCTGAACCACGAGGGCGAGTACGCCAATGTTCCGCGCCCGGATCTTGTCTTGCTCGACTTGAACCTGCCCAAAAAGGACGGCCGGGAGGTTCTGGAGGAAATCAAGGAAAGTCCGACACTGAAGAGCATTCCTGTAGTGATCCTGACTACCTCTTCGTCTGAGGCGGATATCCTGCGGAGCTATCGACTCCATGCGAACTGTTACATTACCAAGCCCGTGGGCCTCGAGGGGTTCCTCACAGTTGTGAAAAGCATCGACAATTTCTGGCTGTCAGTGGTCAAGTTACCGCGCGAACCACGCTCATGAAGGAAAAGCCACTTCAGATTCTTCTGGTTGAGGATAACGCGGGAGATGTCCGCTTGCTGCGCGAAATGTTCAGCAAGGAGAGACGGGACGCTTTTCGGGTGACTCACCTCTTGCGCATGAGTGAAGCCGAGACCCATCTCGCGAAGGGTGGAGTAGATATCGTCCTGTTGGACCTGGGATTACCGGATGGGCATGGTCTCGATACCGTGCGGCGGGCGCACGCTGCGGCCCCAGAAGTCCCAGTAATCGTGCTGACCGGCTTGGATGATGAGGCACTGGCCGCCGAGGCTATGAACGCGGGTGCTCAGGACTACCTCATCAAGGGCCAGATCGAAAATCGGGCCCTGCCCCGGGCTCTTCGCCATGCTATCGAGCGCCACCGCATGCAAACAGAGACCGACCTCATCCGGACCCACCAGATGCAGTTTAAGGATGAGTTCCTATCCCACGTATCACACGAGCTTCGTTCGCCACTTAGCGCAATCTACCAGTTTGCGTCCATTCTGCGGGACGGGATCGCCGGCGAACTGAAGCCCGCGCAACACGAATACCTGGAAATTGTCCTGAGGAATGTCAAGCAGCTTCAATCGATGATCAGTGACTTGTTCGAAGTCACCCGCCTGCAAGCGGGGAAACTCATAATCGAGCCGCAATGTACCTCGATTTCCGATGCTATTGCGTACACCCTCGACACGCTTCAGGGGGCCGCCACAGCCAAAGGCATCACCCTCTCTTCCGATATTGAGTCCCCGCTGCCATCAGTCTGCGCTGATCCAACGCGTATTCGACAGATTCTGGTCATTCTAATCGACAATGCCATCAAGTTCACTCCAGCAAACGGCACGGTGAAAGTTCAAGCACGCAAGCTGGAAGAAAATCCGAACCTCATGGTTCTGGAGGTTTCAGACTCGGGCTGCGGGATCAGCGCAGACATGACCGAGCGGATCTTTGAACGCCTCTTTCAAACGTCGGCTTCGGAAGGCCGCAAAGGCCTTGGCTTAGGGTTGTACATCTGCAAGGAACTGGTTATGCGACAGGGCGGCCAAATCTGGGCCAAGAGCGCAATCGGACAAGGAAGCGTCTTTTCTGTTACATTGCCAATTTTTTCTTTACCTAACCTGATCGCCCCGGCGTTGAGAAAGAAAGGATGTGAGAACAGCCCTATTGCGGTTGTGGTAACGGAGATTGGCTCACAAACCGGATGGCTTTCCGATAAGGTGCGCGCGGAACAGTCTCACGGGGTCCGCGATGTTCTGCAAAGCTGTTTGCATTCATCTCTGGACGTTCTGTTGCCCAAAATGGGTGTTGCAGGCGCGGTGGAACTCTTCTTCATTGTGGCTATCACCGACGAAGTTGGCGGTGAGGCAATTAGTAAGCGGATAAGGGAGCAATTGCACGAACACATTCAGCAAGCCAGCCTGACCCTTTCTACTTCCTACAAGTCACTTGGGCCTACCAAACGCTCTTCGACTGATTCGATCGACGACTGCCTGGAGAAGGTAGCGAGTGAAATTCAGGGACTCATGAACAATGAAATCTCGTCAAGGATGGTAGAACATGGCTAATAAGAAGATTTTGATTATCGAGGATGATCCGGATGTGCTTCAAGGCATGCATATACGCCTCAAGGCTAGCCACTACGATATTTTTCTCGCAGGCGACACCTTCTCCGGGGTGGCCGAGGCACGGAAGAGCGAGCCGGATCTAATTCTCCTTGACCTCGGTCTACCGGCTGGGGGCGGTTTCGTGGTGATGGAAAGGCTCAAGCTGATTCCCTCCGTCGCCATAATCCCCATCATCGTCGTTTCGGCTCGCGACCGTCTCGAAAATCAAAAGCGCGCCCTAGAGGCGGGCGCGAAGGCCTTTCTCCAAAAACCCGTGGATGATGCCGAACTCTTGGCCGTCATCCGGCGAGTCTTAGGAGAACCCGCCGCCCGGAGGGAGCAACCTACCGTGTATGATTTAGGGTGCATATGAGTAAGCCAGTATTAAAAGACCGAAGTTATGACCGCAGGCTTGGACGAAGAGGCGCTGCAAACGCGACCGAATCTAAGTAGGATTTTCTGAAGACGGTGTCGGCAAAAAATTTCGGGGCTTATGAACGAGGGAGTCTCAGTGGACACACCAGTTAACAAGCGGTTGGTCCCGTTCCATCCAAGTGCAAATGCAATAGTCTCTAGGTAGACTCTTACTGCGTTGTCTGCGGGGGGGCACAAGGAGCCATCTGAGGAGCGAAATCATCGTATCGCCTCAGGGTGGGCGAGGCACACTGTATATTCTTGCCCCTCTAGACGGACAAAATCAAGTAGGCCGGCACGCGCGTCGTTCTTCTGTTCGGTTTGAGCTCCTAGCTCCGAGCAATCGCAGAAGTCTATGCCAGTGACGACTCGAAGGAGGCGTTTGTGAAGGACTCGGATTCAGGGTGAGCGGAACCGGTTAACTGGACGGTGATGCCGGTCGAAGATGCGAAGTTGGAAGAAGTCTTCCACGACAAGTACAAACACTACCGCATGCAGGTGGGGTGCTGGTTTCACGAAACAACAGGGGCACGGTTGGCCAAAAACGAACTCACGTCAGGACGCCGCATAGCGCACTCCGTGCTGGGTCTGAGCGTCACCGCCCCAAAAGGCTGAATGTACCCAATTTGCTCCAGCGTGAGTTTGACACGCGATTACGCGAATTGGCTCAACGGACGGCAAGGTAGTGTCCTAATAGTGCGTTGCTAGTTTTGGTGGCGGCCTCGAAAAGTAAGGCCGCCAGTTCGTCACGGGTTTACTAGCCTGTCTTTTTCCAATGCTTCAAACAGTGGAGCCGGAAGGTATCTGGGTAATGATCTGTTGACCATCGTCATGAAAGTGTCTTTATTGTCGGCGGCACGCATTAGAGCAATTACAGACGCCAGATGTTCCCTGAGTCTAGGATCGCCAACATCCTCAGTCAGCCACTGGTGATGTTTGCGTTTTCGTCGGCCCTTCTCGTCTTTGGGATTCTTCTTTTCGAGTTCCTCTCTGACTCCGGGGGCCAGTCGGTTATACACCAAGTCTTTTGTGAGCTTCCCGGCAAGCGGTGTACGTTTAACCGTATCCTCCTGATAGTCCCATGCCCAAAGCCTAAACATCTCTCTGTAAAATTCATCGGGAAAACGCTTCGCCCACTTTCTAAATTCTTTGGCAATGAAGCGGTCGAGAATTTCTTCTAGCGCGGTCCTCGCGCGAAGATATTGGAATCCAGTGGCTTCATCTATCAGGGCGATGATGCCGACGTGCGCGAAGCCACGAAGTAAAATCTCCGCTCTTTCGGCTATCAATTGCTGACGATGGCCGAGAACGCCAGCCTTGTTAGCATCCATCCATATTTCACAAATCTTGGGTAGGACGTCGGCGGGGATGCCCATGCCCACAT
The DNA here is from genome assembly GCA_025462865.1 of Candidatus Sulfotelmatobacter sp. GTDB lineage: Bacteria > Acidobacteriota > Terriglobia > Terriglobales > Acidobacteriaceae > Sulfotelmatobacter. The sequence goes on from JAOAPI010000022.1 coordinate 5,152, forward strand.
TCCCTCGATCAGTGCGGTACGGGCGCATCTCGAAGTGCACGCTACCCAGATGCTTCTCTGCAAAGGGCTTAAGGTTTTTATGGGCCAAAAAAAGCGGGATTGGTGCACCAGCATCTTTTCGCCTTACCGATAGCGCCCCACTGCGGTACATTCCCATCGCTTCCATGAAGCGGGTTTCAGAAATGATCCTCGTATCGTCCTCTAACACGGCACACTCAAGCTCTATCCCACCTATCTTGAGCGGAGCGATGTGTTCCGCTTTCGGCGGGAGTTTGGGACGACCACCAGCCCGCGTCTGCCGCTTGGCCTGAATCTTCGCGTAGTACTCAGGTCCACGTTCTGCGGTCTTCTGACCACCCAAACGACCTAGTTCGGCGGCTGCGTTGTTTTTTTGTTCTTCGTCCATGAGTAATTGTTACATGAGGCGGTTGCAGTTTGTCAAGATTATTCGTTTTAGTCTTTAAAAACAGCAAGCGGAGTGAAAAGATGCTTGAGAAACAAAAAGCCCCGACTCTGCGGAAACAGAATCGGGGCTGCGTATTAATCCATCACAGCCGAAGCCGCGATAGAGGCTCTTCAACCTCATTATCCGGCATTTTGCCCGTGAAACTCAAGGAGATTTCCCAGTGACCTGCCACAACTGCCAATCAACCTGTAATCGCTTCGGAAAGCATCGTAACGGCCTACAACGCTATCGCTGCTCACAATGCCGCAAAACATTCACGGAAGATCACACGCGGCCTCTCGTTGGGATGCGCCTACCACTGGACAAGGCCGAATCCATTCTCAAATTGCTAGTGGAAGGAATGAGCCTTCGCTCGATAGAGCGCGTCACTGGCGTGCATCGTGACACGATCATGAGCCTATTGCTTCTCGCCGGAGAGCGCAGCCAACAATTGATGGACACCAAAATGCGGAACCTGAGCGCCAGGTATTTGCAAGTTGACGAGATTTGGACTTACGTCGGAAAGAAACGGCGCAACGTGCGAAGCGGAGATTCGCCCGAACTTGGTGATCAGTGGGCTACGAAACCCAAACCATCATAGCAACGCACTAGCCTCGTGGTACACTCGAAGAGTCTCATACATCTCCCTCCGCCGTGCCCCTCTCGGGCGTCGGTCTCTTGTGCAGTCTGATGATCCGCACTGAGGCCCTATGAATGCATTCGACGAGGCAGAAAGCCTCACTCCCGAAGAAATTCTGCTGCGGTTCCACAAGATCATGGGCAGGGACATGACCCCAGACGAAAAACATAGATTTTTCCTACCAGAGCCTCCCGAAGTCATTGCCGAGCGACTTAATCTCCGCCACCAAAACTAGCAACGCACTATTAGGACACTACCGACGGCAAGACCGGCTTGACAAATTGGTTAGGGATTATTGGGACCCGCGGCTATTGGTCCGGTTTCCCGTCACCGCTACCCTCAGATATCTGTTCGCTCTCTCCCGCCGCTTCCGTTTCGAAGGGTTTGGTATCCGCGCCGCAATCCATGCAAATCCATACCTTCTGAGTAACGTCGGGGCGTTGGTTATTGTGTGCGCAGTCCACGCTCCGAATTGTACTCTGCGACCAGCCTACGCGGCGCGCAATTTTCTCTCTAGCTCTATTTCCTTCGGACTCCGCCGCGCCTCTGTTCAACAGTCGTCATGCAACACTGAAGCCAAGGCGAGAATTGTCTCAGACGTCATCCGGTTCTACCGCCCATTCTCTGTCAATTGGCGCAACATCGCCATTTTCACTCATCGACACCTGACGGGGCTGAGTGCAAAGGCCTGTTTACAGCAGCTACCCTCGTAAACAGCATATTTGCGCCAGAAATATTCTAATTTCTACGGTTGGATCGCCTTTTTAACATGCCTCAGTATTCCCATTGCGGATGTGATCTCCCCGGCCTTGAACACGTGTGCCGAAAACTGCTTTGACCATTGATCAGGGTTGGCGCATGGCGTCGGGGGTTAGTTGGAATGGGGCGCGATTCAGGAGGAATCGAGCCACCGTTAGAAATCTTGATCATTAGGAGAATCAAAATTAAAGATTCATCATCCCTATGAAACGGCTGGCGCAGGGGGGCTCACGGAGGAAGCCTGCAGTCTTCTGAATCCTACCAGCGGCTGTATTGCCGCGTGGCGATAAAGTTGCCCTGCGCCTCGAAGCAAAGATATTCAGAAGGACATCGAACGGAGGTTTGTAGCCATCTGCAAATTAATACAGGCACTGGCAAGGACTAATTGTCGTATTAGCGAACTAGGCCTGCTGCAGGTGGCAAATGCCTAACGAACTTCATCCGCTTTCCTCTGTAATCGAGCAGCGGGTTTCGACCCGAGAGACGTTCGACCGAAATCGGCCAAGGAAGACGGTTGGGCCGCGGTCGCTGTTTCTCTCCAATAAGCGCGAAAGCTGCCGCAGCTACTTGACTCCAGCGGCGCGGACCGAGTAAACCGAAATATCTCACGGAATGGCGATAGCGTTTTGGTACGTGCTTCGCCCAACGGTCGATGAACTCCTCAACAGTGCACATGATCGTTTCTAACTGTCGTCGTCGCTTGTCCTTGTACCAGAACCGCACCAATCCATCGGAGATGGCAACAATCCGCCGTTCCGCGATGGGCGGACGCCTTACATAACGACCGGCATAACGCAAGAAGTGTTCCTTTCCGTCGAAAGCCTGGACGTGGACATTCCAGGTGCGAATCTCCTCATATTGCAGGAGACGTTCAACGTCATCGCGATCCATTCTAGAGTCAAGGCAAGCCGATTCGAGTGCTGCGCGAAGAAGAGCAATGATGAGCCGCTTCCAGCTACCCATCAGACGGTTTCGATCAAAGAAGACGTTTGACGCATTTTGAGAAGCGAGAGTTTGCATGTCTCTTACCGTCGCCAGAGCATGCACGTGTGAATTGAACTCCAATTTTCCGTTGAAGGTGTGCAAGATCGGCATGACCCCAATCTCTACGCCTCTGTGCGTTCTGGCATAGCTAACGATGACCCTTGCAGCAATCTCGGCAAGTTTGCAGCACAACCGGGGGTTGGAGGCAAATAGAGGCCACAGTGTATTTGGCATGGTCAAAGTGATGACCCGGCACGGTCCTTCGGGAATAGCACACCAGCGTTCACGCTGCCACTGAACCGTTGACCAGTGGCCGCAACTGGGGCACGCTGGCGATTTGCATGTGTTGCAAAAAGTACGCTCTTCGTTCTTCGACGCATAGACGCGCTGGCCCAATTCTGGGGTCTTGCACTGAATCGAGCGCAGGAATCTGGCCCGGGAGTCATGGTCATAGCCGTCGTGATCCCAGTGCTTGCGGCCTTCGATCAGAATCCGCTGCAACAAACTGCGCTTAGGAGATCCAGAAGGTTCAGGCATAGGGATTAGCATCCTCCTTGGGCCTTGATTCTCTCAATCAAGTCCTTGCCGACGTTGACGACGGTTTCTCGTCTCATACTGCGGCGGACGATGATCTGGCCTGGGTGAGAAGTGTCAAACAATTGCAACGCTTCGAGGACTTGGCGAGAGTCGAACGATAGTCGGGATTGTCCGTCGCCAAACTCCCGCAAGACCTTGCGACGCGTTTGTTCCTCCTCATAGATTGCGAACTCTTCTTTTTGCTCACATTTCGACAGTCTGCACCACCTCCAAGCCGGGTCGATTCTAAGTGAACCATTCTGTAATGCCGCGATAATGTTAGGGTGGGCGCTTCGCAAAATCGCTTTCACTTTATCTACGTTGCCACTGCCAGTCCCAGCGGCCTTGGCGATCTCCCGACGAACCTCGATACGGTCAGCCTTCGATAAATTTGTCGAACCCTTACACTTGCCTCCGATCCGCATGTTGTCGAGCGCCTTTTGCCGAAAATATGGTTCGAGTGTCAATGCCAATCGAATAAGAACAAACGAATTCCACTTCCTACGAGTTCGATGGATGGCAAGAATGTATTGAAGAGACTCGTCGTCATTAATTTCATACTCGACGCAGGAAATTTGGTGCCTATGCTCAGACAATGCCAATCGCCATGTGCCGACTCCGGAAAGGATTATTCCCTTCGTTGTGATTAGGACCGGATCCGAAAGGAGATGGAACTTTCGGTGAGCGGCCTCGTTAATTTCGTCGATGTCTGTCCAGCCGATTTCTTGAAGAGCTGGATGCAGTCGTAGTTGCTGTGGAAAGCGATTGACAGGGCGGTCCTCTTTGCGACCGTTCGCTTCCTCACTGGGTAAGTGTCGCGTACCTAACAAAGATAGAGACTGTGTACTCTCGATGTGCACGGACGTGTCGGGCAACGAGCTGAAGAACTTGCTGTCGAGTCCGTCAGTAGGCCCCTCTCTGCCCGAATTTTCTCTGTCTTTCTCCATCAATCAGGTTGTCAATGGAGCTTTGGACGGGTCAAAATGCCCGCCAAGAACTCCTCAAACTCAAGTTCGGAATGCTTATGAACGATTTTCTTCCCACAACACGCAAACTGACATTTCGAGTGGTCGAGGGGCAACGCGCAGCCATCCAATTTCTGCCGTGTCCCCTTGCTGAGAGTACGAGGATCTTTGGAACCATACCTCATCTTCGGTTGCTTCTAGCCCTCCGCCTGGATGCTTGCTTGCCAGACTTGCTTACACTCAAGTCATCGGTCAAAGAAGAGAATTTCTATTTGGCTTTCGCATCCTGCTCCTCACTTCCCACGCATTTGAAGGCTATTGCTCTTTCAATGCCGGCATCGTTTGACTCTCAATGAGGTTGTCAATGGAGCTCTGGAGTACCCGCACGGCCCGGCCCACCTTGACAAAATCGAGGTGCTTGCGCCGAAAACGCCAATCACGGACAGCGGCGATAGTAATGCCAAGCTGTTGCGATGCTTCGTCGAGTGTTACTAGCTTCTGCATTCAGGAACCTCCGTTTGTTGCCCTTCCCTGTCGAATTCATTTGAATTCTAGACATAGCCATGCTCTACTTTCAACAATGCCAATTGTAGAGCACAAAACAAGATCCATCTATCCGCCTTTCGTGTGGGCCAAGAACATACAAGTCGACATGGGTAATGAAGAATTCGAGATTTCTGGGGTGCGCCTATTTGTCGAAGACGAGGCATCGTATGCTGCTGATGCGCTTCGAGCCTACCGGCAAGCTATCACTCGATACGGAGGAGCAAAGCGACAAGGGAAAAATTCTCCCCACGTCCAATTTGCTAACGCTGACAACCTTCAAAAACAAACTGCATTTCTCCGGCATTACGGCCCAGTTGTAATAAGCTCAGCACGCGAGGAGGAGCGCCCCGTCAGGTCTTCTGGTCCATTCGATTTTCAACTCACCGAGCCGGTGATTGTCGCACGTCAGAACCTGGCCGAATTAGAAAGAGAGCGTTTGGTGTACCGATCTGCATTGGTTTTAATCTCGGAACTGCAACGCGCCAAAGAGTCTGACATCGCGACAGTTCGGAAGTGCATATCGACAATTGTCAGCAATGTGTCGGAGTGGCCCAGCCAATGGGAACGTGAACGGGGCCTAAGAGTTGGCGGTCTGGGTTTTGCAAAAGATCCCCAATGGAAATTCTCAAATGAAAACCTGCGACATCTGGAACTTTGGTTGTGGCATTCCATGCGCGAGCGTTCTGGTGATCCACTCAAAGACGCTTTCTCGATGCCAAACCCAGTCCATGACGGTCACCTCGTGACCTCTGAACTAGTGAATGCGTTTGCGCCCCACGTATATCCGTGGGGAGATTCTCCCGTCGAAGCGCCGTCTTGGGATCTAGCGGGAGGCATTCGGCCGATTCTCTATTACATGCTTAGGAGGGAATATTTAAGTGGTGGGGGAATCAGCCTGTGCCGAAATTCCGACTGTCGTAGCATTTTCGAGATTGAGCGGTCAAGACAAGAATTTTGTAGCGAAGAGTGCTCTCGGTTGCAGAGACAACGGGAATACTGGAGTGCTCGGGGCAAGAAATTGAGGAAGACTAGGCTCGGGCGGCGTCGTCGCCGCCGCACTGACGCTCGCAAAGGGCGCAAGGAGAAATAGCGATGAGCGTTTATCGTCCGGCAAGCTCTAAAGTTTGGTGGTACGACTTCATCTTCGAGGGTCAGCGAGTGCGAGAGAGTGCAAAGAACCGATCCAAGACTATCGCGAAGGATGCAGAAAGGGCGCGTCGCCGCGAACTGGAGGAGAGCTACAACGGTATCAAGCGTCGCGATCGCGCTAAACTGTTCTCACTCGCCGCCGATGAATGGCTTCAACTGAAAGCTCTTACTCTTTCGATCTCCTCTCAACGAATCGAGCGCAGCAACCTGAAGCATCTCCGTCCGCGTTTCGAGAAGCGTCTGATCACGGACATCCAAGCCAAGGATATCAGCTGTTACCAACTCGCCCGAATTGCTGAGAAGGCATCGCCAAAAACTATCAACCTCGAAGTGGGGACCCTCCGTGCAATTCTGCGACATCATCGCGTGTGGGCCGAAATACAACAAGACGTTCGCATGCTTGCAACTCTCGACGATGTTGGCCATGCTCTGACGTCCGAAGAAGAAGCCGCTTTGCTATCCGCTTGCCTGCTGAGCCGATCGCGCTCGCTCCATCCTGCTGTAATGCTAGCCCTGAATACAGGAATGAGGTACGGCGAGATTCGCCTGCTTCGCTGGAAGCAACTGGACTTTACCGCAAAGATGCTAACGGTCGGAAAGTCAAAGACCAGGACCGGCACTGGACGTGTCGTCCCGCTGAACGCCCGCATTCTAAATATTCTGGAGATGTGGGCAACGCAATTTCCTGATCGTGGGTCGGATGATTATTTATTCCCCTTCGAGAAATGCGGTGCTAGGGGGCAAGAGGATAGCTTCGGTTTCACCGCCAGCGTAATTTTTTATGGCACCGACCCGACCAGGCCCATTGGCGACTGGAAGGAGGCATGGGAGAAGGCAAGAGAACGCGCGGCCGTTATCTTAAGAGGAGATAGTGAGGAGACCAATAAACGTCGTCAGAATACGGAATCCAATAAGTCCGCCATGAAACAAAAGAACGAATTGATCGAAAGTAAGTTCAAACCGGAATCACTCAAATGCCGCTTCCATGACCTGCGTCACACCGCGGTCACCCGTCTACTGGAAGCAGGAATCCCCTACCACGTAGTAGCAAGCATGATGGGATGGTCTGCCGCAACCGCGATCCGCATGGCTAAGCGATACGGTCACATTGGGAGCCGCGCCCTTCGTGAGGCTGCCGATGTGCTCGGGCGATTCGAAATTCCCGTGGGGTCCCTCAAAAAGTCCCCAAAGTCACTGGCAGTGGGAAATCTCGCAGTCCAGTAACCAACTGAAAAGAATGGCTCCTCAGGTAGGATTCGAATCAACACTTAAACGTAGTTTCAACGAGATGCAGACCGGATGGGCACCTAAGGTCGCGAAAAGCAGTAGTGAGCAGGTAAACAGAGCGCAAATAGAGCGCAGTATCCGAAGCAGGTAGCCAGCTCTTTTAAGATTTCTCTCGCTTCTCAAGAAGCAACTCGACAATGCAAATATCGTGGACGGGTTTTCCGTCGTAGGTTACTTTGCAGTCTTCAAGGTTGCACGGCTTACCGCAAATCGCACAAGTTGCGGAGTTAAACGCTTGAGGCTTTGGCGGAGTGGCGACCATGGTCGAAGACTGTAGCATAGCCCCTTTGTTCGCTAACAACCCAAGGCGCGTCTACAAGAATTGGGTGCGCAAGCGTACGGACAAGGAGTCTCCGCCGGGGTTAAATTTCGCTACCTTCGGGTTCGTTTTGTCCCTTGCTTCTCGACGAATCGGCAGCGGAGTTACTCCGATCTTTTTCGAGGCTGCGATAAGGCTGATGCGCCTCAGTTTGCGTAGTATCCGTCTCTGCTTCTTTGTTCCACTGGATTCTCGCCGCTGCATCTTCGACACGCGTGGCAATTTCCAGTTCGAGAATTCTGTTAGCTCTTCGGTCGTATTCAGCCCGTTCCATCGGCAAAAGACCTAAGAAAATTTCATCTTGTTGAGCATCGCATTGCTCTCGGCGGAGCCGGGCCAATTCGGATCGAGGGTCTTCCAGCATGACAGCACCTGAGATTCTAAAATTCGGCTGGTTGCGCGAGTGACCGTCAGCGGGAGCGGCGCGAGCGGGATGATGCGTTTTCAGTCACCGGACACTATACATCATTATGTGCGCTAGAGCACATAGCTATTACCTTTCGCCTTTGCTCACTCGCATGGAAGGAGCCTAGCACGTAAAAACGTGCCCAATGCGACCCTAGGTCACACCCGTTTTCCCCGGTGGGTTCCAGGGGAGGCAGCTTATTATGTGTTGACGGCGGCTCGTGAAACAGAGCGCGTACTTTTGCACCATGCCGAGCATCAAATTGATGGAGGATAACTTTATGCGTCGGGAACCTCGCAAGAACGTAAGAAGGCAGTTTATCGCACTATTGCTCTGCGCACTCTTTGGCCTTGGCATCATTGGCTTAGGCGAGGGTGGAGAGAAAGAACAGGGCAACGGGAATGTCTATCGGCGCGTGTTTCTAAGGACTGATCAACCACACAACGGGCAGGACCGTGGAGATGAATCGGACACGATTAATGTCACAAACTCGTTCTCGGTATCGGGAAATTCCACAGCGAGAGTCACTCGGTACTCACACATCCCCTTCGAGACCCTTTGATCTTGGACGAAGGGCAGGCAGGACCGGCTGGATTCACTTGTCACCGGCACATGGGCTAAGACGAACTGGCGGAAAGTCGATTGGCTGGAGGCGTATGCCTTGTGTGCGGTAGGGAGCATTTATGTGATCAAAAAGGGACAGTTACGCTCAAGGGATAGGGTTATTATTTTTTTGTCCGACGCATGTGCCGCTTGCACGGTTGGCCTCTTGTGCCGAGATATTCTCCCTTGGAGGCTCAACGTGTTCGATCCCGAAGACACCCTCACTCACGAAGAAATAGTATCGCGATTCAAAAAGCTCTTTAAGCGAGAGATGACCATCGAAGAAAAGCGGGGATTTTTCTTGCATGAGTTCTTAGCCGAGCAGGACCCGGAGCGCAGCGCAAAGGCAGCAAAGCGTCATTAGGAAGAGGGCGTCAATGCCCCTTTTGGCTTTGCCCATTTCTCCCGCTCGTGTACTTCCCCCGAACGTGGATATCAAACATCTGCCGCAAGACGGCTTTTTCCGCAAGCGTATTGCCTACGAGGTTGAATCGAACATTGCGACAAAGGGAGCACCGCGCACGCACAAAGTTATGCTCGGGCTTGGATTCCAAAATGAGTTCCGGGCTTTCCACGGCACGCATAATGTCACAAGAGTGATTCGGGAACAAGGCTTCCGAGCCTGTTAATTCTCTGAAGTGAGTGAGGACACCAGCGTCTCAACGGGCTCCATCTTTTCGAGTGATCTTTGAACAGATAGAAGCTCTTCGCGAATTCGCTCTATCTCGTCAAGTGCATCAGCGATTGTCTTGGGTGATTCTTTGGCGTGCGCCATGATCCTAGAAGCGTAGGCTTTGAATGGGTCGCTGTCGGTTCGATGGCGCTCACATTGCGGCTATCGCCGTGTCCCTCTATGGTTTTGTCCGTGCGAACTTCTCACCACAACGCGGGCACTCCATCCGGCGCACTTGGTCACGGTTATAGTGCAGTCTAAGTGTCTGTCGCGCTCAACAAAGTTCGAGCACAGGGAATCAATTCCGATACTGCCTTATCCTTTGAAACGACCGCCTGTATTCCAGCCGCAAGGGCCAGCCGTTCAACTTCTCGTCCCTGATGGATCGTAAATAAAATAAGGCGAGTTCCAGGCAGAGCTTTTCTGAGTATCGGAGCCGCATCCAAACCGCCCATCACAGTCAATGTGAGATCCAAAATAATCAAGGTCTGGTTTAATTCTTGCAGCTTTCGCTACGGCCTCACGCCCGTTTGTTGCTTCTCCCGCAATTTCGCAATTTGTCTCTGATTCAAAAAGTTGACGGACCATGGAACGTATGATGTCACTGTCGTCTACAACGAAAAACGCGCTTCTTACGCATGGTTTGTTGTTTCTTTGATGCCCTGTGCTTACATGAGCGACCAGTAAGGTCAAACCGGCAGATTGTGGGAAAGAACACCTGACAGATCCATGGCCCAGCGTGGCTAGCCTTTATTCTCTTTGTTCTGCGTCTTCAGGACAGTGCGCGTTGTGCTTCCCTCTTTGTTCTGACGCGACTCCTCCAGTTCCAAGAAGCGCAGGGAGCTTAGTGCATCGGCAATTGCTTGGCGCTCATCAGCGTGCAATCCCGGCATATTTTGGAGCTTTCCGACTCTTGCAACAATTTCAGTCCGAGCGACTTTGATTCGACCCGCTATTTTTTCATGCTCAAGTTCCACCAGAGCGGCTCTGTAGAGCGCAACCCAATTTTCTTGATCGTGCTCAGTCACTTTTCTTTGCTCCACGGTTCCTAAACGCGACGGGTGATATTGCAGCGTGCCGCAGAACCGGTAAGTCTACACCCTGCGAAGTTAGAACTCCGTTTCGTGAACGAACACTACGCCAAAACAGCAAAAAAGAATAGCAAACGCGCCAGAACCCGCGCTGGTAGCCTAGAATAGAGGAACTTGGGGGAGATCCGCTGCCAGCGTTTTCGGATTCGTCCGCCGCTGGCAGCGCTGCTTTGTCAACATGAAGAAGCCGGAATTGTTAATCGCGCTAAGACCTAGCGGTGATCCTCTTTTGAGAGGGAGTTGCTCTGCATGTAGTAACGTCACCTTCGCGTTCGTCGGTGATACGGCGGAAAATCGAAGGCTCATTCAGCTCGCATTTGAGAAGCACGTTCGGAAAACACACATGCAAGACGATGCCAGCCAATCGGACTCCCCTATAATTCCCAGAGCATGAGAGTCGAGCGCATTAACGGAAACGT
>JAOAPI010000028.1 GCA_025462865.1 Candidatus Sulfotelmatobacter sp.
TCGAAAGCCAGCTGTCGCGGTATTTTCCGCGTTCCATTTTCAGCCTCGATAGCAGCAATCTGTGGGTCGAGGTCGCGATTTATGCGGCCTCGGCAATGGCCATCGGAATTGAGCTCAAGATCTTCAACAGCGTTCGCATTCAAATCAAACTGGAAGAGCAGGAGCGCCTTCTGCTGCATGCCCGGATGGAGGCGTTGCAGAACCAGATCAATCCTCATTTTCTCTTCAACACTCTGAACTCTATTTCTTCTCTGGTGCGCTTCGATCCCGATACCGCCCGCGAGGTGATTTCCAAACTGGCTACCATCCTCCGTCGTTTGCTCAACAGTACGGACTCTTTCGTCCCGCTGCGCGAAGAAGTGGAATTCATCGACAACTATCTCGACATTGAGGTCGTGCGCTTCGGAAACGACAAGCTGCATGTTGTCAAGGAACTCGAACCGGCTTCGCTCGATCTGATGGTGCCCAGCATGCTCTTGCAGCCGTTGGTCGAGAACTCGATTAAGCACGGGCTCTCGTCGATGGTGGAAGGAGGCAGTATTTATTTGCGGAGCCGACTGTCGGACTCTCGCCTGATCATTGAAGTGGAAGATGACGGCGTGGGCATGGCCGCCACGCAACCGGGCAACACGCGCGGCGCCGGCATTGGCATGGCCAATATTTCCGAACGGCTGCAAGTGTTATACGGAGACACGGCGCGCATGACCATCGACAGCGGAGAAGGGAAGGGAACCCTGGTGCGTATCCGGCTGCCGCTACTGCACCCCATGGGCGCGGTCCCGGAAGCTTTTTACGAAGAGCGCTCGACCACGCGCCGGTAAAAATCCTCGTATTGCGGAACAATCTTGCTGGAGCAGAAACGAGCCCGTGCCACCGCTCTCGCCGCTTTGCCCATCTCCCGCAGCCGACCTTCATCTTTCAGAAGTTCAATGGCATAGCCTGCCATGGTGTCTACATCGCCGACGTCGGCCAGGTAGCCGCTCACACCATCTTCAATCACTTCAGGAACACCGCCGGTGCGGGTTGCAATCGGCACCATTTCGCAGGCCATGGCCTCCAGCGCCGCCAAGCCAAAGGATTCCAATTCGCTCGGCATGAGCAGAACATCGGCGATTCCCAACTTGTCCTGTACCTGGTCTTGCTTGCCCAGAAAAAGCACGTCCTCGTGGATTCCTTTTTGCACCGCCATCCACTCCGCCACCGACCGGTCCGGTCCATCGCCGATGAGCAATAACTTCGACGGAATTTGTTTTCGCACGCGATCGAAGATCTCAATCACGTCCGAAAGACGCTTCACCGGACGAAAGTTAGAAAGATGTACCAGCAACTTCTCGCCGTCAGGCGCATACTCGGCGCGAAGTTTTTCCGCGTTCGGAATTCTTGTGTACACGTCGCAATTCACCGAGTTGTAGATGACTTCGATTTCTTTCTTAACATCGAAGACCCGCATGGTACGGTCGCGCAGGTAGTTGGAAATAGCGGTGACGCCGTCACTCTGATCGATGGAATAGCGCGTGATCGGCAGGTACGAACGGTCCAGGCCCACCAGCGTAATATCCGTGCCATGCAACGTGGTGACGAAAGGAAGGCGCCGTCCCCGCGGACCATCCGCCAGCATCTGGCGCGCCAGCAAGGCGCTCACGGAATGCGGAATCGCGTAGTGCACATGGAGCAGATCCAGATCGTATAACTGCGCCACCTCAGCCATGCGCGTGGCCAGTGCAAGATCGTAAGGGGGATAATCGAACAGTGGATACCGCGATACTTCGACCTCGTGATAGTGAATATTGTGTTCCTGGCCGCGCAGTCGAATGGGCTGCGCATAGGAGATGAAATGGATCTCGTGGCCGCGCTGCGCAAGTTCCAGACCAAGTTCCGTCGCTACCACGCCGCTGCCACCGTAGGTCGGGTAGCATGTAATCCCGATTTTCATTCAGCGAGCTCCGCCCTTTAAGTGATTCTGTGTGCCTGTAATTCGATGGCTGGGAATCCAGGACGATGCAGATTCTACAGGGCGCTGGCGGGTGGCGCGAGCAAACAGCAGTTTCCACGCCGAAACTATTCAGCAGGCTTCTGTCTTTGTACGGACATGCCGGGGTCGAGTTTATCCAGGTGTGCCTGAAATTGCTGCTTCAGTTCTTCTTTGAGGCCGGTGAATTCAATGCCCATGCCAACTCCACGATCGCACGTCCGAACCATAGCCGAGGCGGCGACGCGCTCCTGGTCAATCCAGAACTCGATCCGTAGCACGGTCGAAGCCGGAAAGGGCATGATTGTCTCGATGTAACAGCCGTTGCCGCTGACGTCGGTGGCGTTCAGCCGCATGGGCGTGTTGACCCGCTCGTCGCGCAGCTCCATTGGAAATGAGATTTTGTGCCGTTGAAATCTCCTCCGATTTTCCGGAACATCGGGCGGAAGATTGGATCGCATGTCCGCTGGCAGTTGGGCAATCCAAGGGCACTCCTGATCAGCCACCAACTGAACCCCAACCTGAACTTTTTTTAGTCCGCTCGCCTCCATCACCCAGATTACTTTGCAGCGAGCTTTCTTATTCTCGTACTGGACTCCGATGACGTCGCCCACTTTCACTTCGTGCTCAAGACCGCAAATGCAGGCGCCAGTTCTGCTGATGTTTTGGGCAGAAGCGTTCTGATGGAAGGGGTGGTTGTTCGCGTCCATGCCCCACACACGAAGGCGTAGCTCGATGGTCGCACGCGCTGCCGCGGCCGAGGCGGACATCATAAA
>JAOAPI010000150.1 GCA_025462865.1 Candidatus Sulfotelmatobacter sp.
TTCCGCAGTCCGCTCGACGACACGCCGTTCGAGATCTTCGGTTGTTCGTCTCCGCTGGCTCACATACCGCGCCTCTTGGAATGCGATCGCAGCCTGGTTCATCGCCACCTGCAGGAGAAGGCGTTCGGTCTCGGTCGGGAACTCCGGCCGTCGCGATCCGGCAACGAATACGCCGACGCTCTCCTGAAGGCCGAGATGAAACACCATTATCGAAGCGGTACCTTCAGCGAAAGGGCTGGCAATGTGCTGAGGCCCTCGCGGTGGATTCTCAACGAGATATGGCTCTAGGACACGACCGATTTCGTGTGCTTGCGCGTCTCGATAGCTGCCGTTGGCCGATCGAATCCACTCGCGGGGCAATTCGTCGACGAAATCAATGGCCCTTACATAGGCAAAGTCGAGGCGAAGCATTCGAACCAGCACGTCGAGCAACGTGCTCGCCACCAGCGAAGACTCATGCCCGGTCCAGATCGCGGGCAGTGCCAAAACGCTCACCAGGTCGTTGATGCAGCGTTCGAGGCGCTTGATCTCGTCGCTCTTGCTTTCTATCTCCACGTCGACCTCTCCGCCGGCTTTCGATCTTTCAGCGAGGATGTGGCTGGGTCGGGTCCGCGCTGCTCTCGCAAGAATTCGTTTGGGGGCACAAAGAACGGGTTCTCTTGGAGGATTCCCCCTATGATGATCATCGGATGCGTTCGCATGATGTCTACAACGACCTCGCCGCCAAAGTTTGGAAGTTCGTATACGCAGACAACTGGATCGTCGGACGGCACAAGATTGGCGCGCGCTTCGTATTCCAGTAAGCAGTCCACGTCGACGCGATGTTCGAGCGCCCACTCCATTTGCGTTACAAAACGAATGCGTCGGAATCCCTGCTCCCTAGCGCGGCCTCGAATCTCTTGGATTAGTGCTCGGGTTCGGTTTTGATCGAAGAATCCACCCTGCAAATGGACGTCGGCCCATTCGAGCAGATCGAACTGGCCCTTCTGTTGCGCGGCGGTTACATCGATTCCTGCCGAGCGCAACCGCCGAAGGTGTTCGTCACGGCGCAGGGGATTCACGATGTGAACAGCTTTCTCGCCCCCTTTGAAGCCGTCTTCTATGAATGGCAGCAGGACACGATATTGGTCTTCGTGGCTTTTGAAGAACGCACAGATGTGACGCTCGGCGCCAAGGATCGTTCCCCCGATTCGAATCGGTCGATCGGGTTCCGGCAAATTGTCAGTGTTGACCGACCTACGCTCCAAATCCCTGCTCCTGATGGCGATTTCTGCAACTTGGACTTTAACCCTACAATCAATTGGTAGGCTTCTAGTACGAAGGCATTGCGACTGCGTCGGTTCGCCCTGCCAACCAAGTATGCTGATCGAACTGACCGCTTACGGGTTCGAACTGCAGGCTCGACAAAATCACAGTCTGTAACCGTCTGAGGCTCCCCAATGCCTCTAAGACGTTCGGCATCAAGCGAACATGAAACGGTTTTTGTTGATGCCTAGATTCGTAAGGCAGCGTCTCCGTAAAAGGTATTGATATCACTCGCTGTTTGCCTGCAGACCTAAAGCTTGTGCGCCGTTCCATGGGAGATGGACGGAACCAGTGCGGTCTCCGTGGCAGGGGAGCGCTCTACCGCAGGCAGCCAATTAGACCTATTGCATGTGCTAGTCGGGAGATAATCCGCGCTTCCGCGCTGGAAGGGTTCCCGCGAAATTGCCTTGGGGGGGCGGACACCTATACGCAAGCGGTGACGCCAACCAAGCGTGCGGCACAGACCAAATTGGTACCAATGATCTTGCCCACCAAGGTTGTTTTTGGGGAAGCCTGAGGGCTTTGGGTTCTTATTGGACCTTCTGAACCCTCGGGCAAAATGCCGATTTCTTGTAAGATGTCTGTTTTGTTGGCGTCCCCGACGGGATTTGAACCCGTGTTACCGCCGTGAAAGGGCGATGTCCTAGGCCAGGCTAGACGACGGGGACGGCTGTGAGGTGATACCAAAGAGCGCCACTTGATCGTAACAACCCTGCTTAGGCCTGTCAAAAAAGACGTTTGATATTCTGCTGGCTGGACCGCGTGATGTCTGTCACGATCCGATTTTCATGAATTCCAAGACCGTTTAAAATTGTGGAACCGCTGGTTGAGTGCGGCATCAGTACTATTCGAGGCGCATGTGTCCGATCCACTCTTTCTAAGTCTCTGGTTTCCTGATTTCTCCGGCCCGGAAATGTTGCCGCACGCATTTTCCGTGCTGCAGCAGTTTCCTTTCTCGGCGCAGCGTCCCGGGATCAGCTACTTTGCGTTGCATCCTGTCTCCTGGAATGAAGCTACCGTGGTGGAGCGGCGGTTTCCGGGAGGCATCGACCCTGGACAGGCAACGCTGATTGCCGCCGAACAGGTTCATGACGATTACGCTTACGTGTTCGAAGCTCACTGGGATTTGTGGACGCCGGACGCGTCGAACGAAAAGTGGGTGCTCGAACCGGCAGTCGTGAAATTTATTATTCAAGGGGAAGGATTCGACGAGGGAAGTTTCCGGCAGACGGGACACATCCAGATAGACTTCGGGTTGGATTCCTATTTCCTGCAGCCTGAGACGGAACTTAGCGAGCAGACTCGCGCGAAGATTCGCGACAATGTGGCGAAACTTGTCGAGTTCTCAACCAAGGTGGAAAAGAGCAGCGGCGCCAGCGCGCGGCTGCTCTGGTCTGAGTCGGAGGAAAGCCTGGCGCAGAAATTAATCGCGCGGCTTCAGAAGGTTCAGTAAACCGCAGACGGCCCATTGGGATTTGCCGTCTGAATACATAGGACGGCTCGGTGAACCTTGGTGGCACAAATTCTATTTCGTTCGTCCGCCCTCGACTTTCAATTTGTCAGAGGCGCCGGCCTGAGCTGCAGCTAGCCGCGCCGTGAGCACGCGGAACGGAGAGCAGGACACGTAATCCATTCCCACCTGATGGCAAAATTCGACAGATGATGGGTCGCCGCCGTGCTCGCCACAGATTCCGACCTCCAGCTTGGGACGCGTTTTCCGTCCGCGCTCAATTCCGATCCGCACCAGTTCGCCCACACCATCGCGGTCGATGGCGGCAAAGGGATCCTGTTTTAGAATTCCTTCCGCAAGATATGTAGGCAGAACCTTGTTCACGTCATCGCGCGAGAAACCAAATGTGGTCTGCGTTAGGTCGTTAGTGCCAAAGGAGAAGAACTCTGCTTCTTTCGCAATCTCGTCCGCAACCAGGCAGGCCCGGGGAAGTTCGATCATTGTGCCGACGAGATAATGCACGTGCCTTCCCTTCTCTTTGAAGACTTCTTCGGCTACACGGCGGACGATTGCGCCCTGATTCGCCATTTCTTTCACGGTTGAAATAAGCGGGATCATTACTTCCGCGTGAGTCTTGATGCCGTCCTTGTCGACGGCCACCATCGCTTCGAAGATTGCCCGCGCCTGCATCTCCGTGATTTCTGGATAAGTGATTCCGAGGCGGCAGCCGCGGTGTCCAAGCATGGGATTGAATTCGTGCAATTCTTCGACACGACCGAGCAGAGTGCGGAGTTCTTTCAGTTTTGCTGAACGCGGCTTGGTGGCTTCAAGCACCGCAATCTCGACCATCAACTCTTCGCGCTTGGGCAGGAACTCGTGCAGCGGCGGATCGAGCAAGCGAATGGTCACGGGCAGTCCATTCATCGCTTTGAACAGGCCGATGAAATCGGCGCGCTGCATGGGGAGCAATTTTTTCAGGGCGATGCGACGATCTTTTTCGTTGTCGGCGAGGATCATCGTTCGCATGTGCGGAATACGATCCTCGGCGAAGAACATATGCTCAGTGCGGCACAGGCCGATGCCTTCGGCGCCAAAGTTTTTGGCCTGGATTGCATCACGCGGGATGTCGGCATTAGCGCGCACGCCGATCTTGCGAAACGGCTCCGCCCATCCCATCAGCTTCTGCAGTTCGGCATCGTCGGAAGAGGCTTCCAGGGTGTTGAGCTTCCCCTTGATTACGCGGCCAGTGGTTCCATCGAGCGAGATCCAGTCTCCTTCTCTGAACACCTGGCCTTTGACGCGCATCTCGCCGGCGCGCTCATCGACTTGGATATCGCCCGCACCGGCGACGCAGCATTTTCCCATGCCGCGCGTAACCACGGCGGCGTGGCTTGTCATGCCGCCGCGTGAGGTAAGAATGCCGACGGCCACTTCCATACCCTGAATGTCTTCCGGCGTGGTTTCCGCTCGCACCAAAATCACTGGGTTTTTTCGGTCATGGCCAGCCTTTTTCACCGCGTCTTCAGCTGTGAAAACGATCTGTCCGACCGCCGCGCCCGGGGATGCCGGCAATCCTGTCGCAAGCACTTCGACCTTGGTACTTTTCTCGTCGAGGCGCGGAACAAGGAAGTCGTAGAGTTGATTCGGTTCCACACGGAAAATCGCCTCCTCTTTAGTGATCAGTCCTTCATCCACCATTTGAATCGCGACTCGTACGGCGGCGCGTCCCGTGCGCTTGCCGTTGCGGGTCTGCAGCATGTAGAGCTTTCCGTCCTGAATGGTGAATTCGAAATCCTGCATGTCGTGGTAGTGCTTTTCGAGGCGAGTGGTAATATCGCGGAGTTGGTCGTAGACCTGCGGCATGATCTTCTGCAGCTCGGAGATATGCACTGGAGTGCGCACGCCGGAGACCACGTCCTCGCCCTGAGCGTTCATCAGAAACTCGCCGTAAAATTCCTTCGCGCCAGTCGCGGGATTGCGCGTGAAGCCTACGCCAGTACCGCTCGTCTCCCCGAGATTGCCATAGACCATCGCTTGAACGTTGACCGCGGTGCCAAGCATGTCATCAATGTTATTGATGCGGCGATAATGTTTGGCGCGATCGTTCTGCCACGAGCGAAATACTGCATCGCGGGCCATGACTAGCTGCTCGTGCGGATCTTGCGGGAAGTCGCGCTTGGCGTGCTTCTTCACGATCTTCTTGTATTCCTCAATTACTTCTTTCAATGCCTTGGCGTCGAGTTCGGTGTCGAGCTTGGCTTTCTTCTGCTTTTTCTTTGCGTCAAACACTTCATCGAAAGCAGATTTTGGAATCTCCAGCACAACGTTGCCGAACATCTGAATCAGACGCCGGTAGGAATCCGCGGCGAATCGCGGATTATTACTGCGCTTGGCCAGCGACTCGACGCTCTTATCGTTCAATCCGAGATTGAGAATGGTATCCATCATGCCGGGCATGGAAAACTTTGCACCGGAGCGAACGCTTACCAACAGCGGATTCTCACCGGTTCCCAGTTTCTGCCCTTGCAACGCTTCGAGTTTGGCAAGAGCGTCTTGCATCTGGCGGTCGACTTCTTTGGACACGCCGCCCTTTCGCATGTATTCGCGGCAGGCTTCGGTCTGTATGGTGAAACCCGGAGGCACGGGGAGACCCGCATTCGTCATTTCAGCGAGACCGGCTCCTTTGCCGCCCAAATCATCTTTCATCTTGCCGTTGCCGTCCGCCTTGCCGCCGCCGAAAAAGTAAACGTACTTCGTTGAGGATTTTGCATTTTGTTGCACGCCAGCTTCGGGGAGAGTGACTGTCGCCATAATAAGTCCTTTATCCTATGATTTGATTGGCGTAGCGCTCTACGCGCTGCAATCGCCTGCCTACGTTCTATGTGTTCCCTTCTTTTACGATCTCGGAAAAATCGGCGATGGTGGAAAATTCCCTTAGCAACGTTCTCAGGAGCGCGAGCCGGTTCGCTCGGACCTTTTGATCTTCGACCATCACCATGACTTTGTCGAAAAATGCATCAACGCGGTCGCGCGCGGTAGAGAGCAGCATAAGCGCTTCGCGATATTCTTTTTTCTTGCGGTGCGCTTCGATTTGTTGCGCATGAGTCTCAAGGAATGCGGCCAGATTCTTTTCCTCGGGCGCGGATTCGGGCAGGGCTTCAAACTTCGGCGACGGCTGAATGCCTTTTTCTCCAGCTTGCCTCAGAATGTTTCGCATGCGTTTGCAGGCGGCGCCAATTGCCGTAAATTCCGGCATATGCATCACCTGCTTCACCGCATCGGCCCGAGCCAACAGGTCAACCACGTCGTCCGCGTCCGGCGCCAGGACTGCTTTGACGACGTCGTAGGAGTAGCCGCGCACGTCCTTCAGATAAAACTCCAGCCGTTCGCGTAATAAAGTTTTGATCGACTCGTCGAACTTCGCGTCATCGACAAACTTCTTCTCCGCTTCCGATCCCTGATAGCCCGCGAGGGCATCCCGCATCATGTCGCCGAGCCGTAGCGGCAATTTCTTTTCCGCAATCACTTTTACAATTGCATTCGCCTGCCTTCGAAGCGCGAATGGATCCTTCGACCCACTCGGGACCAAGCCGAGGGCAAACATTCCGGCAATCGTATCCGCCTTATCACCGACGGAAAGCACTGCACCTTCCAGGGACGGGGGCACGTCGTCCTCGGTGGATTCCGGTTTGTAGTGATCGTAGATTGCATCCGCGATGGCCAAACGAGTCGCTTGAGGCAAACTATGGTCAAGCTCCTGCACGCGCGCATAAAGTCCACCGACAATGCCTTGTAGTTCCGTGAATTCTTTCACCAGTTCGGTGGTGAGATCGGATTTCGACAGGCACGCTGCTTTGTGGATTACGCCGGGACGAACTGCCATCCCGCTCTGCTTGATGATCTCACTCAGCCAACTGCACAGACGCTGCACTCGTCGCGTCTTCTCGTAATAATTTCCCAGATCTTTCTGAAAC
Source organism: Candidatus Sulfotelmatobacter sp. (assembly GCA_025462865.1). Classification (GTDB taxonomy): domain Bacteria; phylum Acidobacteriota; class Terriglobia; order Terriglobales; family Acidobacteriaceae; genus Sulfotelmatobacter. The sequence continues at coordinate 6,730 of JAOAPI010000150.1, forward strand.
GTAACGTGCCGCAGCAGTTCGAAGCGCTCCAGCAACGATTTTTTCTGATCAGTTTCCCAGAAGAATCGCGCGTCGTTGAAGCGGGCGCGCAGCACGCGCTCGTTGCCGTGCCGGATCAGACCTTGCGGATCGCCATCGGTATTCAGCACCGCGAGAAAATACGGCAGGAGCTTGTGGTCCGGACCCTCTAATGCAAAATATTTCTGATGGTCACGCATCACAGTGACCAAAACTTCTTCAGGTAGCGCCAGAAATTGGGGATCGAAACCGCCAAGAATCGCGGATGGAAACTCGGTCAGATTCACAACGGTATCGAGCAGAGAATTGTCTTCGCGCCATCGTGCGCCGGGTATGGTGCGGGCGGCCGCGTCCAGGGCTTTGCGAATCTGCTGCTCGCGTTCCGCGCGTCCCAATACTTTGGCTGCGCGCAGAGCATCAATGTAGGGAGAGCCGGCGCGGGGAATAACTACATCGCTGTGAGACAACATCCTGTGCCCGCGCGAAATCTTTCCGGCGCCGATCCCGTCGAACTCCAGCGGAATCGTCTCGCCATCGAGCATTGCTACCAGCCAGCGTAGCGGACGCACGAAGCGCTCGTTGGGCTTTCGCCAGTACATATTTTTCGGCCAGTAAATCGATGAGAGTTCCTTGGGAAGATGCTCCGCGAGAATCTCAGCCGCACTCCTGCCTTTCTTAGTGACTTTCGCGGCAAGGTATTCGCCTTTCGAGGTTGTGATCCTCTCAAGCTGCGAAACTTGCACTGCGGCCTTCTTGGCAAAAGCATGGGCGGCAGGTGTGGGCTGACCGTCTTTATACGCAATGTTGACCGAGGGGCCGGTGATTTCCTCCGTCACATCAGGTTGTGCTGAAGGAAGTTCCGCAGCCATCACTGCGAGCCGCCGCGGAGTATCGAATGTGGAGACTTCTTTTGACGCCAGCCGCTCACGACTGAGCATGGCAGTGACACGCTCGCGCAATTCCTGCGATGCGGCGGCGATCATCCGCGCCGGGATTTCTTCGCAGCCGATCTCGAGTAGAAAATCTGGCATTGGTAAACCTTCGAACGGAACCACTGGAGCATCGCGGCGCGCTCGTAGTCCTAACTACCAGAAACGGCCGACTCACAGAGAGAATGCCTACCCGTTACCTCTACGCCACCGTTGATACGGGATCCTTCGACGGCGTGGGAACTTCGCTTCGCGAACTTTTCCACTTCGCTCAGGATGACAGAACTGCCGGCGACAATTTTTCTTGGCGCTTGCTCTCCTTTTTCTCGCGAACCGGCGCAGGCTCGTCAGAGTTTTCCGATGAGGGTATCTCACCCTTCTGTTGATCCACCCAAGCTTTAGCGATGCCCACTGCCAACGCCCGTACGCGGCCGATGACGCCGACGCGTTCCGTCACGGAAATCGCGCCGCGAGCGTCGAGGATGTTGAACAAGTGAGAGCATTTCAGGCACAGGTCGTAAGCTGCCAGCAAAGGAAACCGCGACTTATCCCGCGCAATGCCATCGTACACGGCCTTCTCTTTCGAGAGGCCCGCATACTGAGCCAACAATTCCCTGCACTCCGCCTCGTACAGATCAAAATGCTTCCAGGCCTTATCGACATCGGCAAGTTCGAAGTTGTGGACGGAGAACTGCAGCTCGTCTGCCAGCCGCACGTCGCCGTATTTCATTTCGAGTCCGGTTTCCAGATCGCGCGCCCACACGATGTCGTAGATTGAATCGACGTCCTGCAAAAATGCTCCGATGCGCTCCAATCCGTACGTCAGCTCGACAGAAATCGGAAACAAATCCACGCCGCCGCACTGCTGGAAATAGGTGAACTGCGTGATCTCCAATCCATCGAGCATCACCTGCCAACCGACACCCCAGGCACTGAGCGTGGGCGCTTCCCAGTTATCTTCCTCGAACTTGATGTCGTGATGCCGCAGATCGATGCCAATCGCACTCAGCGATTCCAAATACAACTCCTGAATGTTTTCGGGCGGAGGCTTCAGAATCACCTGCAACTGCATGTGCTTGAACAACCGGTTGGGATTCTCTCCATAACGCCCGTCGGCCGGACGCCGCGACGGCTGCACGTAAGCGACTTTGTAAGGCTTCGGTCCGAGGACGCGGAGAAAGGTCTCTGGAGCCATGGTTCCCGCACCCACTTCCACATCGTAGGGCTGCTGTAGGACGCATCCCCGCTCAGCCCAAAAGGCTTGCAAGCGAAGGATGAGCTCCTGAAACGTCAGCGGATTCGAGTGCGACGACGCCATGGATGAAGTTGTTCTGAAATCCCCAATGCCAGGAGCCAGATGGTGCAATGCGGTAGAATGCCGCCGTTTAACCATCGATTGTACTGGAAGGGGACCATGCCCGTCAGCCTCACGCGAGGAAAACTACACGCAGCTTGACGCGGGGAGTATACTTCCGCGCAACCTCGAGTGCGGGCCTTTTGTTTTTTAAATCTACTAATTGGGGCGGAACACAAATGAAAAGGTCGAAGGCTATCCCTGCGGGGATTGCTGCGTTTTTCCTGGTGTGTTTGGGCAGTGGCTGTCAGAAGGTGCCAACCGTTACGGCGGCCGCAGCGCCCGTGTCGGTTCTCGAGATGCAGATGATCCCGCCAACGCCGGTGCGATTGGCTCGTGGCGAATATTTGGTCGAAGGGCTGCTGCAATGCCCGTTTTGCCACTCCGATTATGATTTCGCGCATCGCCCGGCGCGTCCTGTGCAAGGCAAAAAAGATGGGGGCGCCGACTTCGATACTTTTGGGTTACACAAAGGAAATCGCATCGTCGCACCTAACATTTCTTCCGATCCCGATTATGGCGCCGGAAAATGGAAGGACGCTGATTTTGTGCGGGCGCTCCGGCAGGGTATCGGCCACGATGGCCGCGCCCTTTTCCCTCTGATGCCCTACCAATATTTCCGGAGCCTCTCCGACGAAGACCTGGCATCAGTAATTGTCTATGAGCGTTCCATGGCTCCTGTGCACGTCGAACAACCGAAGACCACACTAACCGACGACATCAAGAAGACGTTCCAGCCCCTTGAACCGCTGGCGCACGTTTCCGAACCTGACAGTTTTGATCGTTTGGCCTATGGCAAGTATCTGGTGACTCTTGGGCATTGCGACCAATGCCATACGCCTCATGACGATTACGGTAAGGTGATTCCAGGAATGGATTTCGCTGGCGGAGTTGACATGTCGGGGGCCTGGGGAACCGACCCGAAGAAGATCATTGCGGTAGCTTCTCTGAACCTGACGCCTGATCCTTCGGGCATCTCGTATTTCGATGAACAAATGTTTATCAAAGTAATTCGCAGCGGGCAAGTCAATGCTCGTCCGTTGGCCAGCATCATGCCGTGGAGTTTTTTCCGCAAACTGAGCGACGAGGATCTGAAAGCTATCTTCACTTACTTGCGGACTTTAAAGCCGGTGCGGCATCGCGTAGACAATACCGAACTGGCTCGTTACTGCAAGGTGTGCCGCAGCAAGCACGGTTTTGGGGAACGCAACTGACCCGGGTGGGGTAGACAAGAACTGGCGCGTTGAACCTCTAGAAGCCGCCCTTCTCCAGCATCCCTGCGGTCACCAGCTTCTTCTCTATGTGCCGCTGCAGGATTTGTATCAGGAACTTGCGCAGGTCGGCGGCCTGCGACTTCGGCCACGGCGTCTCTTCAAAACTTTCGACTGGAGCGCGGAACATCTGCGCGGCCAGGGCTCGCGACTCGCCTGAAATCTCAGAAGACGCAAGGCGTTTGTCGTCGGGACACATCAGGCCATCGGCAAGGGCGTGAAAGTAGGCGCGGCTTCCGTTCAAGTCGCGGCCGCACACGATGCATTCTGTAAGTTCGGGGAGAAAGCCGACCAGCCGGGTCAGCCAGAGTTCGAAGTACGTGACCGGCATCCAGACATCGGAGCTTGTCAGGGCGTGCAACACCGAAAGTGTGAGCCGGAAAATTGCGTCGTTGGCTTCGTGATCGGGCAGCAACTCATCGAGCAGTTCGGCCACATGCGCAAGAGCGACGGCGCGGGCGTAGCTGACCTCGGTGGCTAGGGGGGACTCCAGCACTTCGCAGGCATCGAGCCGCGCCAATTCCTGGCGCTCGCGGACATCATAAAATGCTCGCACATAGGTGAGCGGCTCGAGGGCTCCGCCGAAGCGTCGCTTCGATTTTTTGGCTGACCGCGCGACGCCGCGGACTTTGCCTTCCGCACGAGTGAACAGAGTAACTAATAGATCGGCCTCGCGTAGCGGATAGGTGCGCAGCACAATCGCTTCCGACTCCATCAATGCCATGGAAGTCCATCAAGATTCGATTAAGGCACGATTGTAATAGACAGGCAGGAATACAGAAAGGCTGGGCGGGCGAATGGTAGAGGGAGAGGGATCGTGCAACACCTACAAAAACTTAAGGACGATCGTGAGGGCTGAACGTTCGCATCTCAGCGAACACTAACCCATGATCGTCCCGAAACCACTTCTATAAAGTGTTTACAAAAACAGAGTAGCGAACCTCCCGCAGGCTGCCAATACAGTAGATCCCTTAGCACGATGGGCCCTAAACCAAGACCAGGATTCTCTCGGAGGGAACTTCGCGGGATGGATTGAAAAAACAGGGCACTGCCTACCGAGACGAGCGCCCTGTTGATGTAGAACTTTAATTATCGACCGAAATACGCAGCGTTTTTCGCCGTAAACTCGTTCCACTTTTCCGGCAGATCGTCCAGAGCGAAGATAGCCGAGACCGGGCAGACCGGGACGCAGGCTCCACAGTCGATACACTCGACTGGATCGATGTAGAGCAACGGCTCAGTCGCATACTTGGGATCGTCCTTCTTGGGATGAATGCAATCCACCGGACACGCATCGACGCACGCGGTGTCTTTGGTGTTAATGCAAGGCTCGGCAATTACGTAGGTCATAAAATTGTGGGTCTCCTGAAATCTACGTAGATATTTTACTACTACTGAGGACTCCGCGAACCGCACATTCTAGCAAGAAAGGCAGGCTGCGGTACAGATTTATTGGGCTGTAGAGCGGGAAACACTGGCGTAAAAGCAAACGGCCGACAAGCATTCGCTGTCGGCCGTTCTTAATTAGCTACTTCTAGGCAGTCGTTATTGGGTTACCGGTGGCCACCGCCGCCGCCGTGGAATCCGCCACCGCCTCCACCGTGGAAACCACCTCCGCCGCTACCGCCGTGAAATCCGCCGCCACCGCCGTGGAACCCACCGCTGCTGCCGCCACGGAAACCGTTGCTGCCGTGAAACCCGTTGCTCGCGAATCCGCCACGGAAGCCTGTTGAACCGTGCGCGAAGCCACGTGCGCCGCGTCCATCCCAGCCGCCACGGCCCCAACCGCCGCGACTCCAGCCTTCTCGTCCTTCCCAGCCGCGGCCCCAACCACGACCCCAGCCGCCTCCCCAACCCCGTCCCCATCCGTACCACGGGCCGGCGCCGATGAAGACTCCGCTGACAAACCAATCAGGCCCGTAATAGCCATAGGGCGCGCAAGCGTAAGGAGCGTAATTGTAATATCCATATTCACAAACGGGCGGGCCAGCAATGTAACCCGGACCAAATCCCACGCCCACACTGACCTGCGCTTGTGAATAAGCCAGCGGCAGAATCAGAACCCCCACCAAAGCCAAATACTTTAGGTAACGCATTTGAATCCCCCTTGTCCCAGGTCCGCCAACTCCAAAACCCTTCGGACCTGCAGGTGCTCCAGGCTTTCTCAATCTGAAGCGCCTATCTATTTGAACTCGCAACTCGCAGAAAAGTTGCAAGGTTTAGGGTGGCTGATTTCAGCCACTGCGCTTGAATTCAACCACTTGCGGGGAATGCATTGGAGACGGCCTGAACCCATACCGGTTATCAGAAGCAGGCCAAATCCTAGGCTCCGACTAACTCTCGCTTTTCGCTCGGTTCGAATTCCACAATGTACCCCGCGACGGCGCTTGCCGCGACCGTGAAGGGCGAAGCCAGATACATTTGTCCGGGGCCGCTGCGGCCGGGGAAGTTGCGATTCTGTGCGCTGATCACCACCTGATCGGGACGGGTCGAAACTCCTGGCCCCGCATTGATGCATGCTCCGCAACTGGGCTCGATCACATGGGCGCCAGCTTTCTGAAATACATCGATGTAGCCCTTGCGTAAACAATACTCGCGCGTCTCTTGCGATCCGAACTGAATGTAGAACTTAACGGAGTCAGCCACGCGTTTGCCGTGCTTCAGCGCATCGGAAAGAACGGCGGCATACATGTCCATGTCTTCATTCTTGCCGGCGGTGCAGGTGCCGCCATATGCGATCTCGACTGGCACAGGAGTATTCAGCTCGCGCACATATTTACCATTGCCTGGATCACCCGGTGTCGCGACCATCGGCGTAATCTCGGCCGCGTCGAGTTCGATCACATGCGCATACTGCGCGTCAGGATCGCTGTATAAGCCTTCGATCATCCCTTCGGCTTTCTTGCGATTCATCCCGCGCCGCTCCACTAGGAATTCGACCGCCTTCTTATCGGGCGCGACAATGCCGGTGAAGCCACCAATCTCGGCGGCCATGTTGGTCATGGTGGCGCGCTCATCCACGCTAAGTTCTTCGATAGCTTCGCCCGCATATTCCATCACCTTGGCAAGCGCTTTGCCACTGCGGACGTAGTCGAGGCTGAGAATTTTCAGAATAAAATCTTTGGCTGTAACGTTCTCATGCTTCGTGCCGCGGATTACGATTCTCACTGATTCCGGCACCTTCACCCGAACGTCTTTCGTAATCCAGCTATTGAATACATCTGTGGTGCCGATGCCAAAGGCGACGCAGCCAATGGCGCCGACATGCGGTGTGTGCGAGTCGGAGCCGATGTTCAACTGCCCGGGCAGTGCATAACTTTCCAGAACAATAGAGTGGCAGATGCCTTCGGAGCCTTTGCGGTCTTTCAATTCTCCGTGCAGCTTGATTCCCTGCTTGGCGGCGAAGTCCTGCTGCTTTAGTTTGAGTTGCGTTGCGAGATCGAGCAGGCCGAGCTTTTTCTTTTCCTCGGAAATTACTTCGTCGAGGAACGTTAGATGATCGCGGAAAAAGATGATGCTCGAAGCATCGTTTACTTTCGCATCCTTGCCGACGTAGCGCTCGAAGAAGATTGCGGCCATGGGCGTGACGTATTCATGGCTAAAGCGCAAGTCAGCCTGGGCAAAACCGGTGTCGCCGGCCTTCACAGCGGCAACGCCGACCTCGCCCTTTTCGTTCAGCATGTGGCGGGCGAAGATCTTCTCTGCGAGAGTCATGGGATGTTTGGGAGTCTTGACCGGCGGCAAGAACACTTTCTTCTGCATACGCGCCACGTTGAACGGAAACAATCCTCCGTATTCGATTACCTGACGCGTAATCTCATCTTCTCCCGCAGTGAACTCGGCGAGTGGAATTTCCTCCCCGCCGCGAATCTTGTCGATCAAGGAAAAATCCGTCGAGGTCAGCACTCCCAAGTTCTGACAATTCTGTTTGTAAATGCGCTCGATGTTTTCCGCGATCACGACTTTAATGCCTGCGCACATCTCGGCGTAAGGCGATTGCTCGCGACTCGATCCCTTGCCGCGCCGCTTTCCGCTGACTGCGCACACAAAACCGCCGCGTTTCACCTCGCCGCGGCCAATCGGTGTAACGTTGCCACACTTCAAGCCAAGATAAGGAATTTCTCCTAGGGTCTCATCGAAGTAAAAGCAGTAGTGGGCTGGGGTGATTTCGTCGGTCGAGATGTCGTCACGCAGTTTGGGATTGTTCGCAGAATTCTTCGTATCCCAGGGAAGGTCTTCCCCGGCGAGTTGCCGCTTGATCAGTTCCGGATCTTCGGTGAGAAAAAGGATACGTCCCTGCAGCCGTACTTTATCGGGCCGCTTTTCGATTTTGCGTTCCAGAAGAGAGTTGATCACGTTGAACCTGTCGGAACGAAGGATTTGGAACAGGCCGTGAGCGGAATCAGCTAGTCCCTGATTATTGTAACGCGGCGGACGGGGCACGACCCGGCGATTGATATAAGCTCCCTCTCCTGTGTGTTTGACAAGATCTTTAACCACAGGGGACACAGAGGAATACAGACAACCTTATCTTTCGTATGCACGGGGGTCCGGTAATGCTTCGAGGCCCCGTCCTGCAAAGATTTCTACGAACTCTTGCAGCAGGGCATCGTGAATCAATCCATTTGAGGCCACGGTCTCGCGGCTGTTCAGTTCGAACGGAGCACCGTCGAAGCGCGTGACTTTGCCGCCCGCCTCCTGCACGATCAGCACGCCAGCCGCGGTGTCCCAGGGATTGAGATTAAATTCCCAGAAGCCATCAAAACGCCCCGAGGCTACGTTACACAAATCGAGGGCTGCTGACCCCGCGCGCCGCACTCCGTGAGAGTGCAGCGTGATTTGGTGATAGAAATAAATGTTGGGATTCTTGTGCCGCTTGTGGCTGGGAAAACCGGTGGCCAGAAGGCATTCCTTCAGCGCAGCCGTCTTCGAGACGCGCATGGGCTCGCCGTTGAGATGCGCGCCTCTTCCCTGCTGTGCGGAAAATAGCTCGTCGCGTGTGGGGTCGTAAATCACCGCGGCAATGCGCTCTCCCGATTGACTCGATGACCGGTGCTCGAGACCCATGGAAACGCAGAAGACTGGGAATCCATGTGCGAAATTAGTTGTGCCGTCCAGTGGATCGATGTACCAGCGATAGTCGCTGCCCTGGTCGCTGAGTCCCTGTTCTTCACCAAGAATATCGTGCGTGGGCCACTGCTGGCGGATGCGTTCTCGGATCAGCACTTCGGAAGCGCGGTCCGCTGCCGTGACCAAATCGGCCTCGCCCTTGTATTCAATTTTGAGATGCTGGTGGAAGTGGTGCATCAGCAACGCGCCGGCCTCGCGCGCGATAGCGGACATGGCGGGGAGAAAACTGTCGTTTGGGATAGGCACAGAGTTTGGGTCTTCGATATCGGGCTTTCGGTCTTCGGTCTCAGGGTATCGAACGCAGGTTTAATAACGCCAGCAGCTCAGGAGCCTAAGATCTACGACCCGCTTCCTAAGACCTTACTTTCTCTTCCCGCCGTCCTCGGCGATATACATGATCTCGTGCTTAAAAATAAAAAGATTGGGAGCGCCTTCGCGCGTCAGCCGCACCATGTGTTTGTCGTAATACTCGATCCAGCCACTAACGGTTTGACCATCCATCAACTTCACGCTAACTGGCTTCTGCTTCTCGCCCAGGGTCTTGAGAAAGCTGGCTTCTTCGAAAGTCTCTTCAGGGGGCGGTGTCCGGCCCCGCTTGGCCGCATTCGGATTGCCCTGAGGGCGGAAAGGCATGAGGGAATTGTACACGGAGGTAGGATGCCGGACGAAAAAGCCACCAGCCCGAGCGGGACTGGTGGCTGGATCACGACCCGAGAAATCGTTAGAAGACGAATCTTAAACCGAACTCGATCTGTCGCTGAGAGCCGAGCCCGTAAGTGCCCGTCCCGTTGCCTACGCGGAACGCTTCGTTGTCGGCTTTCGTGGTGCCGTTGATCGAACCGTTCCCAGCTCCAAACAGAATGCCGTTCATGGTATTCGGCGGCAGGTTGAAATTGCTGAAGTTTGGCAGATTAAAGAAACCGACGCTCGGTTCGATGGTGAACCGATCCTTGAACGTGTGCCGCCATGCCAAACGCATATCCAACGCCCGCAGCCAAGTGTAGTTAACCTGGCCAGCAGGAGCGGGATCAATGAGGGGTGAGACACCACCGAGACCCTGTAGATCGGTGAGTGTCATCAGATTGTTCTGAATCAGCACATTGCCGGCGGGAGTGGCTTGGTTTCCCTGGGTCGTGTTGTAGCGGCTAATGAGGCCGTTCAACGAACTGGCGTCGACACCACGGTCAAATTGTCCGAGATGTGTGCCCGGGACCGGATCCCCGACTGTTCCGTCTCCCGTAAAGTCGGTACGGAAAATCTCAGCCGAGCTACCGAAGTTCGGGGCAACGATAGCGCTGGATAACGGACTATAGAAGTGAGCAATCAGCCCAAGTCGGAAACCACCCGGGACATCGGCATACCCACCGAATGAGATCTGGTGTGTACGGTCCAGGAGTGCCGGGCCGTAATACCTGCCTGGATTGTTGTTATCAGCCGCGGTCAGGACGAAGTCCTGATCGCTGTCGGCGGGAGTGCCAGTCAGTTGAGCGCCCCCCGTATTGCTGAAATTGGACAGGCTGTAAGCGATCTGGAAGTTTAGTGCCTTCACCCCGCGCATTGGGTTATTGACGTTCTGCGTCAACTTCATCTGCAAGGCGTTGTAAACCGACCGCCCGATCGGCTTCAAGAAGAACGCCTGGTTCTGGTTCGCGTTAACCCCACCAAACGCACAGGGCCGTCCTAATCCACCTGCGGCCAAGGGCTGGTTGCAGCCTACGCCTTGGACATCGTTGGGAGTTCCCAGACCGAAAGCAGCATAGTCCGACATGGTCAATGGCACTGGGGCACCGTTGCTGTCAGTGAAATTTTTTGGGCAGGGAGCAGAGTAGCTGGCCGCTACCGAAGTAGCTCCGCACGCCGCCAACGCATCGGCAATCGCGGCCTGTGCTCCACCGATGTTGAATGTAGAAACGTCACCTACCTTATTGACATCGACGCCCAGCAGAGTGCGCGTCTCGATGTTGCGCAGGAAGTCAGCGCTCAGCACCATTCCATGCCGAATTTCGCGTTGGATTCCAAAGTTAATCTGCACCGAACGCGGCGTCGTGTAATTCGGAGCGAACAGAGCAGGACCCGGTACTCCAAGACCTTGAGCCAAATCCGCACCAACGAAATTCGGGTTGGGAGTTTGCGGATTGAAAGTGTTGCCGGCCAAAACTTGTTGCCAGAATGTTTGGATTTGCGGAATCACATTTCCGACGTAAGGGTTGTTGCAAATCCCGTTGGGATTAGTAATGGCGTCGTATGCATCGGGAGAGATGCTACCGCCGCTCACCGGGACCGGTTGCGGATTGCCGCCGAGGCAAGCGCTTGTAACGGCATTGAAAGCGCCAGTTCTGAGGCGACCCGGCCGATCAAACAGAACATTGTTCCAAATAACGTTCTCGAAGAACAGCCCGACGCCTCCGCGGACCACGGTCTTGCCATTCTTGCCGGGATCCCAGGCAAACCCAAACTGCGGCGCCAGGTTCGCGTTGGCCTGTTGTACGCGATTCCCATAGCCAGGGAATTCGGCATTGATCTCGGGAATAGCAGCCAGATCGCTGTCGGTGCGACCTGTATCGCGGTCGTAACGCACGCCCAAACTGAGAGTCAAATTCGGCTTAATCTTCCACGAATCGCCGATGTAAAGGCCGATCCGGTTATCCGGTCCCAAGCCGCCTGCGGGGAAGCCGAGCGCCGGGTTCAGAGTGTTAAACCCCTGCCCGTTGCCCACCCGCAGCCTGTTGACGGGATAGTTCAAGGGGTTCGCGGAGCCCCCGGGGAATGGCCCAGCGTCCGCTGATGCGATAGTACCGCCGTTTGTACTCCAGGAAACGCGGGGCGCGCTGCCGTAGAAATCAGCAAATCCGCCGCCTTGTACATGGTTGAAGGAAATGCCATAACGGATTGTATGAGAGTGAAAAACCTTGCTGCCGTCGTACTTGATCTCCCGGTTGGACTGCGGCGTGCTCTGCGGCGCCAGCAGGTTAGGGCCGGTGAAGAAGGAACCCGAACTCAGTTCCAACCCGGTGCAGCAAAATGGAAGGCTATTGTTGGAGAGAGTCGCGTCGACAATCTGGTTCTGAAATTTCAGGTAAGAAAAGCGGATGCTATGGGAGAAACTTCCAGTCGTGAAGTCAAACCCGAGCACATGTTGCCGGGTGATGTCCTTGTTGTCGTAGACTGAGAAACCGAGCCCGAAGGTGGCAAGTAGAGAATTCTTGAAGTATGAGTAACGGTAAAAGGCTTTCGCGCCATTGTGTAGGTTGTAGTCCACCTTGCCGATGAGGTTGTCCTCGCGGAAAGGCGAGCTGAAACCGGCGCCATCAGGCGCATAGGGCGTTCCAGTCAGCACGACGGGAGCCAGTGAATCCTGCTTGGTACGCTCACCATCGGCAAAGAAGAAGAGTTTGTTCTTGATTATCGGGCCGCCCAAGCTTGCACCATACTGGGAGCGCTGATTGTACAAGTCCTGCCCGCCTGCGGAAGCCGCAGCCATCGAGTGATCGCGAAAGAAGCCAAAAGCCTCGCCGTGTAACTTGTTGGTTCCAGACTTCGTGGTGACATTGACGGCACCCGAGGACGTCAGATCCTGCGAGAGATCGAGGGAAGACTGGCTGATCTGGAATTCGTCAATGGCGCTGGCGGGAACGTCAGCGGTGGTGGTACCCACGGTCTCGTCGCTAACGTCTACTCCATCTACGTTGACGCGCGCCGTGCGGCCGAACCGGCCGCCGAACGAGATGGAGGAATAACCGGCCTTTGTAGGGTCGAAGTTCTGTCCGTCCTGAATCTGCACGCCTGGTTCAAGTTGGGCGAGATCAAGGAAATTGCGCCCGTTGACCGGCAGGTTCTCGATCTGAGTAGAGGTGAGCACACCCTGCACTGTGGCCTGCTCGGTATTAACCTGAACCGTCGAGCCTTGTACTTCAATGACCTGGCTTTCCTGGCCGACAATCAGCTTTGCAAGGACGGTAGCTGTGTTGCCGACCTGAACCGTCACGGTCTCGCTGATGCCGCTGAATCCCTTCGCCGAAACTTGGACTCTGTATTGCCCGGGCTCAAGGGGTCCAGAGCTAAAAGAGCCGGAAGTACTTGAAGTCAGATTAATCGTTTGGCCCGTACCGATATTGGTGATGATCACCTTGGCATTACTCACCACCGCTCCGGTGGGATCGGTTACCGCTCCGTCGATAGTACCCGTGCTCAAGGTGGTCTGGGCCACCATGAACGAAGAACACATCAGGAAAACAATTGCCAAGGCCATAAGGCTAAAACGACTGCGGGGACTCGAAGAATTAGAGTTCAACATCATGTAACCTTCCTTTCGTAGTTCTTGTTTTGTTCGAAATCTTGAGGATCCTGACTTCGTTTCCAACCGTGCAGTTGTCACCTTATTTCCGAGCTGGATACAAAACCTTCTTTTCTTGTCAGGGGACGAGCAATTTTCCAGCCAGCGTCATCCCGATCCATTAACAGTCAGTATCTCTATGTTAAGAAATCATTTACAAGCCGACATTGAGGAAGCTGAGCGACAACATCCCATCAGAAACATACACAAAACCATATTTGTCTTCTCGAAAACAAACTGCATGATGTCAGGCGTCATCTAGACAGACACCTGTCGCGAAACGTTCTGTAACGTTCTGTAAAGAGTAATCTGAGGGAATACTGCGGATCCACCGCTGATTCTGCAAGAACCTATCGAACAAACTGCTTAGCCAGTTCGCAGAATCTGCGTCTTAGAAATCCGACTTCTTCGTGTAATATCCAGCGCGATGCCGCACCTGGTAAGAAGTGATTTCGGGTGGACCGGTCACGGCGACGTGGAGGCGGCGAAACTGTGAGTTCGACAGGCGCTGGGACGGATAGTAGGCAAGCAGGTATTGGGTGCGAAGTTCGTCGCTGATCTGGCGGAAGGCATCGTCCAGTTGCGACATGGAGGTCGCGTAATAATATTTGCCGCCGGTGTCTTCCGAGAGTTGGATAAGGGCGTTCTCGCCGCCGGTTTCGCGTCCGGCACTGCTCTCAATCGGAACCACGATGATGCTGTAGACGAGGGCTTCGGCTTCTTCGGCCGCGCGGGCGGCTTCTTTGTAATTCATCTTGCTGACGGTGTCTCCACCGTCGGTGATCAGCACCATGACTTTGCGCCCCTGGCGACGATCGAGTGAGCGCGATGCAAGGTAGACCGCGTCGAACAGAGCTGTGGCCGCCCCTAGACGAACATGATCGATGCCTTCCTCAATACGCTTCAGGTCCGCGGTGTAAGACGTGGATTGCAATACCGTCTCGCTGAATCCGAAAACAGACAAGGCATCAACGGGACGCAAGAGAGCCCGGACGAACCGCTTGGCCGAAGCCTGTTCAAGCGGGAGATCGTGCCGCGTGCTCAGGCTGGTGTCAATGGCCAGCGCGATCGAAAGCGGCAGCGCGGACTCTTTGTCGAACACGGAAATTATCTGATCGTGCCCATCTTCTTGCAGCCTGAAGTTCTCCTTCTTTAGGCCGGCAACCGGGGCTCCGTGACCGTCCGTAACGGTGACGTAAACATTAACTAGTTTGACATCGACTTTGAGTGTGGAGTCAGGGCGAGTTTGAGTGGAAGATTGCTGGGCAGGCGCGGACGACTGCTGGGCCGACGAGAAAACGCTGATTAGCAGAAATAAAATCAGGCTGTTGCGTTTTGTCATCTGAGAAGAAGTTTTGCCCTGGTAAGTCCGCTCACTTAGATGCGTCCTCTGCGCCGGGGCTGCCTAGGGCCCGGGAGATTTCCGCGGGAAAGGGCTCGCCATCGGCCCAGACGGCGCCATCTTCGAAATACTCTTTCTTCCAGATAGGAACGGTTCGCTTGAGAGTGTCAATCAGCCACCGACATGCCTCGAACGCCGCGGCACGATGAGCGGAGGCTACCACGATCAACACGCTGGTTTCGCCGATCTGCAATCGTCCCAGCCTGTGCACCAGCGAGACGTCGCGAATTTTGAATTCTCGCAGCGCCTGCTCCGCCAGAGATTCCATTTCTTGTCCAGCCATTTCCTCATAGGCCTCGTAGTCGAGGTAGAGGGTCTTGCGGCCCCGCGTCTGGTTGCGCATAACTCCTTCGAAAGCTGTGACAGCTCCGTCCTCGCCCTGCTTGATGCGAGCAAGAACGGCAGGCGTGTCGATGGGGTTGCGGGTGATCATCGCGTGGGGCTCAGATCCTCCGCTGACCGGAGGCAGCAGTGCGACCTCGTCGTCGGAATTTAGTTTGGTATCCGGTGCGGCATATTGCTGATTCACCGCCACCGCCAGCGATGCCAGCGATTCTCTCAATTTCGGCACGTCCGCCGCATACTGTTGCAACACATCGTGCACGGACGCTCCGTCGGGCAGATCCAACGAGTCGCTGGATTTCCCGACCAGATCTTTCAACATGCCGAAGAAGAGAATTCGCACCCGCATAAAATTGATCCCAGCGATTACTCAGTCTATCGCGAGCGGGGATGAGGGCAGTGCCATATCGTGGCGGTGCAGATCGAGGAAAAGCAGCTTCACATAGAAGGCTATAACGCCATGTTCGGATTTCCGGACGAAGCTGGCTTTCCGGTTGACAGCATCCCTTTCTGATCTATAATGCCGCGAATTTACGGTGCCGACCTTCTCCCTTTCAAAGCCGCGGTCGGCCTTCCAGTGAACCTTGAGAAGTGTCCCCGGTCCCCAGCATCTGGTCGATGCAAAAGCAGGAAAGATGGAAATCTTTATCGACTTCGGCCTTTTCGAACTTCTTGCAGCATTGGGTTTGGCTGCACTATCGCGCGTTATTTATTCCAGGAAGACTTTGGGCGTGCTGTTTCTGGTACTCAGCACCTTTGCCCCCGCGGCGTTGCTGGCCATTTCTTCCGGACCTGCCGCGCGCTGGATCGCTGTGCTTTGCCTGGGCACGGCGCTGGTCAATGCGGCAGTAGTCGCCGCTGTGTTGCAAAGCGGAGAGGTGCCCAGGTTAAGAATCCCAGGACGTAGAAGCGGCACCAAGCAGGTGCTTGCGCAGGATATTTCCATCCAAAATTCCACCAAATAGATCGGCGTTTGCTCGAACAATTTAACTTTGCAGGAGGTGCTCAGTGGCCGACGTTAGCTCGAAAATTGTAACTCAGAGATTAGCGCTTACCGGCGTCCCGGCGAGCGCGCCCCTCAATCCGTTGCTGCCAGGAATGCCGGCGGTGGATTCCATTCACGACGACAAAACAACCATCACTCCCACGCCCGGAGGCCCCACTTACAGAATCCTGAAGACCACCGAAGTAGATGCCTACGAAAACACGGACGCGGCGATGGCCTTCCGCAATGCCCTCAGCACGAAGGGCGGACCAACGCCCCAGGCTATCGCTGCTGCCGACCAACTGCCAGTTGCGAAGAAGAAGCCGGCTCCTGGCTTGGGCCCTGACGATTTCGCGGGAAACGATCGCAAGGTGGCGAAACTCTCCATTGCCTCCGGACCCAGCAAGACCTTCGCGGATGTCAGCGAGCTTATCGCCGATCTGCCTTCAGTCGACGAAATGATCGCTCTCAACATTCCTACCGCGCCGGATTCCAACCGCGTGGCACAGGAGAATCGCAATGTGCACGTCACCGGTTTCTTGTATGCCGCCAGCCGTGAAGCCGACAATGACTTCCACTTTATTGTGGGACGCGACCCAAAGTCCGGCCAGGAAATGTACATGACCATGGAACTTTCGGGGCTACCCCCCACTAACTTGCCCGCGTTCGGCGCTTTGAACGCTGCTCGCCAGGCCTATGCGAAGTTCATCGGCGCCGCGAACCTGCCGGGAGCAGGCTACCATTACTATCAGCCTCCAATTCCCGTGCAGATCGACGGCTCAGTCTTCTTCGACGCCACTCATAGCAGTGGTTCGCGGCCAGGGCCGCAGAGCTTGAAGAGTCGGATGCCTACTATTTTTGAGGTCCACCCCATCAGTAAGATCGTCCTTGGGCCTTAGCTATTTGCTTGGTTGACCGGGGACAGGAAGAGGGAATACGGGGCAATCAGGAAAGAAGCAGAAGAAGAAAAAAGTCGTAAGCATTGCGGGGAAAAGTGTGTCTGGCCCCTCCCAGCTGGAGACTGGAATGCCCGCTCTCGACAATGTCAAAGAAGTTGTGGACTTTGTGTCGCCCCAGGGCACCAAGTACAAGATCCTGAAAACGACAGAAACGGATGCTTACGATCAGGCTCCGCCGCCACTGAAGAAGCCGGGAAAGAGCAATCAATCTTAAGTCTTCGAAATTAAATAGCTGAAAAAAATTCGCTGCAGTGCTTCATGCGAAACACTGCAGCGAAAACATTTTCAAGACTGCCAGGGAACAACCTTGTCATGCGCGACGGCCGGCCCCTGGAGGGGTTGCAGGGGCGCATGCTCCGGTTTGGATTCCTTAGGCGGCGTCAGCACCGACTTTGCGGCCAACGACTCCGCCACTTCGGGCAGGGACACTCGCAAGGCCTCACCGATGGTCTTGACGTAATGGATGGTGAGATTCTCCACTTGTTCGGGAGTGAGATCTTCCTCAACATTCATCTTGTTGTCCGCGGGCAGAATCACCGTGTTGACTCCGGCCCGCTTGGCAGCCAGCACTTTCTCTTTAATGCCTCCCACGGGAAGCACGTTTCCGCTGAGCGTAATCTCGCCCGTCATTGCGGTGAGTGGCCGGATGCGGTGACCTGACAGCAACGAAACCAGTGTGGTTGCCATGGTTACGCCCGCCGAAGGACCGTCTTTCGGAATCGCGCCCGCCGGCACGTGCATGTGAATATCGTGATCGGCGAAGAAGTCTTCCGCAATTCCGAGATGGGCTGCATTCGAACGCACCCAGGTCAGAGCGGCCTGCATCGACTCCTGCATTACCTGGCCAATCTGTCCGGTCATGGTGAATCCGCCCTTGCCCTTCATGGCGTTGGCTTCGACGAAGAGCACGTCGCCGCCTGAGGGAGTCCAGGCTAGGCCAACGGCCACTCCGGGACGCTCGGTTCGCTCCTCAATTTCGCCTTCCACACGGATTTTGATTCCGCCCAGAAATTCCTGGACGATCTCCTGCGTCACGACAAGCTTTTCGGTCTTGCCCTCGGCAAGCCGCCTTGCTTGCTTGCGGCAAATGGTTCCGATCGTGCGTTCGAGGCTGCGGACGCCGGCTTCTCGCGTGTAGTGACGGATCACATATCGCAAAGCTTCGTCAGGAAATTCGATCTGATCCGCAGTAATCCCGTTCTCTTCCACCTGCCGCGGGACCAAATAGCGTCGCGCAATGTGCAGCTTTTCTTCCTCGCTATAACCTTGCAGTTCGATGATTTCCATACGATCACGCAAGGGCTCGGCAATTGGGTCGAGCATGTTCGCAGTCGTGATGAAAAGAACCTTCGACAAGTCGAACGTGACATCGAGATAGTTATCTCGGAAACTAGAGTTCTGCTCGGGATCGAGCGCTTCCAACAATGCTGAAGCGGGATCGCCACGGAAATCGCGGCCGACCTTGTCGATTTCGTCGAGCATGAACACCGGATCCTTGGTCTCGGCGCGGCGAATGCCCTGGATGATTTGTCCAGGCAACGCGCCGATGTAGGTGCGACGATGACCGCGGATTTCGGCCTCATCGTGCACGCCACCGAGCGAGAGCCGTACAAACTTCCGCCCCAAAGCTCGAGCGATGGACTTGCCGAGCGAAGTCTTGCCTACCCCGGGAGGTCCGACAAAGCAGAGGATCGGTCCCTTCATGTTTGGCTTCAAACGCCGGACAGAGAGGTAGTCAAGAATGCGATCCTTAACTTTCTCGAGATCGTAGTGATCCGTATCCAAGATCTCCTTGGCTTTCAGGATCTCGATTTCCTGGCCTGAGGTCTTCGCCCAAGGCAGTACCGCAAGCCACTCGACATAGTTTCGAGTCAGCGAATAGTCCGCTGCCATAGGGGACATGCGCGAAAGGCGGCCCAATTCCTTGAGCGCTTCTTTTTTCACTTCTTCGGGCATTCCGGCGTCGTCAATCTTCTTCTTCAGATCCTCGACGTCGCGCTGACCTTCATCCTGCTCGCCCAGCTCTTTCTGAATCGCCTTCATTTGCTCGCGCAAGTAATACTCGCGCTGAGTCTGTTGCACACGGTCCTGCACTTCGCTCTGGATCTTGTTGCGCAGTTGCTGGACTTCGAGTTCTTTTGCGAGATGTTGATTTATCTTCTCGAGGCGAACGCGGATGTCGAGGGTTTCAAGTGTGTCCTGCTTGTCGGGCGTTGAAAGCGACGGCAACGAGGAAGCGATGAAATCCACCAGGCGGCCTGGTTCGTCGATGTTCAGCGCCACCGTGGAAAGTTCGTCGGACAGCGTAGGCGAGCCGGCAACGATTTGTTGAAACAGGGTCAGCACGTTGCGCTGTAAGGCTTCGATTTCGGAACTGTCGGGCGGAGCGGCTTCCGGAATTGGCGACACGCGCGCTCGCATGAATGGAGCCAACTGCGTGAACTCGCCCAGCCGTACCCGCTCCAGGCCTTCGGCAAACACAAAAAGGCTCTGGTTGGGCATCTTTACTACTTTATGAACGATTGCTGATGTGCCGACGGTATAAAGGTCGCCGGGTTGGGGGCTGTCAACGCGCGCTTCACGCTGCGCGACCACCACAATAGTCTTGTCCTCGCCGAGGGAATTGATTAATTGGACGGAACTCTCGCGACCCACGGTCAGGGGCAATACGGCGTGCGGAAACAGAACAGTATCACGCACAGGAAGCACGGGCAGCGCCCGTACGTCATTTGTTTCCCGATGCTTAGGAACTTGCTCGGAAAGCGTTGGTTGGTTCATTGGCTCTCCTTGAGTGTAACTCACTCAAGCTTTAGATGATACTGTGCCGCAAAGGTTTCATCCTAATAGTCAAACGGCGGCAAATCATTCTATCGGCACATTGCATTGTTTAGCATGGTGCCCAAGGTGCAGCGGCTACCGCGGAAGCTAATCGATTTCCATTACCGGAAAATCGTCGAGATCGTACGAGCTTTCGTCGCCGAGACTCTTTCATTTCGGAGTGAATTGGGAGAGATCGTAGATCCCGACCTTTCTTTCCAGGTCCGCCACTTGATCGACGACTTTGAAAAAGCCTTCTTCGCCAAACAGTTCATCCTCTTTCTTCTCGAAGTCCTCGCCCAGGGCGTCGTATTCATGCGGCGAAACGATAGAGCGAAAAGCAGGAAACAGGACTGTATCTTCGCGGGCTTCATGCGGACGATACATGCGCAGGAATGCCCGCAGAGCGTCCGCAAGTTTGTCGGTATCGGAAACGTACTTGAGAGTAGCAACGGATGAAAGTTCGCGAATCTGCGCGGTCAGCATCCTGCCAGCTTTGTGTTGCGCCAGAAGCGTGTCGACAAGATTGATCAGTTTGCCAGCTTTGCGAAAGCGCGGAAAGAGAAAATCCTCTTCCAGCTTCTCGTGATAATCCTCGACGAAATGGCGAATGACATCCGCAGCGCTCGCCAGCACGGAACCATCGAACGTTTGTTTCGTGGCAAGCAGGTGCAGATGGTGGTCGTAGATGAGGAGGACGCGATTCAGTACTCCGTGCTCACGCATGAGATCTTCGGCCGGGGAAATGTTCTCGGCGCCCTTTTCCTTGTTGGAAGACTCCCTCTGCGAGGTTGCGAAGACCAGCTCCGGGATCAGCAATCCCGCCCCGGCGACGGAAGTGTGTTGCAGAAAACGGCGGCGACCGGAGGGCAGATCGGGCATCTTAACTTTCTCCCTAAT
Organism: Candidatus Sulfotelmatobacter sp.; assembly: GCA_025462865.1. GTDB lineage: Bacteria > Acidobacteriota > Terriglobia > Terriglobales > Acidobacteriaceae > Sulfotelmatobacter. The sequence goes on from JAOAPI010000150.1 coordinate 27,170, forward strand.
TTCCGATTATCAGCGATGTTGTTTTGACGTGCATCCGGCGGGATGGGTTGCATAGCCTCACGCCGCCGGATAGATTCCCAAGACCTTCACGAACTCTGCGACCTCGCCCAGATGACGAAGAGCGTTGCGCGCCGGTTCGTCATCTCCTCGGAGGAAATCTACATAAAATACGTACTCCCACGGCCGGCCGCGCATGGGACGCGATTCGATCTTGCTCAGGCTGATGTCGCGCAGGGCGAATACGCTGAGTGATTTGAATAGCGCTCCGGGCACATTCTTCACCTTGAAAGCGATGGAAGTCTTGTTAGCGCCCTCGGGGATGAGCTGTTGGTAATCCGGTGCTGAAACAAGGCTTCCTTTTCGTCGGATGATTTTCAACCGCGGTTTTGAGGCCAACTTGCGAACCAGGAAAAAACGCGTGAAGTTGCGTTTGTCGTCTTCAATGCTGGCCTGAAGAATTTTGCCGGAGTATTCCCGTGCGGCGCGGCGGCTGGCAATACCGGCTGCGTCCTTAAGATGGCGGGCGACGACATGTTTCACGCTGCCCGCCGTGTCGTAAAAAGGTACCGCCTCAATGCGCGGATGTTCGCGAAAAAAATCGCGGCATTGGTCGAGCGCCACCGGGTGCGACAGCACTTTGCGCAGCGCGCTCAGCTTCACGCCAGGTGCGGCAATTACATTGTGCACAATGCGCAGAAGGAACTCGCCTTGAATAAACACGTCACGCGTCACCAGAAGATCAGCGTGCTCCGCAACCGTGCCCGCCAGCGAGTTTTCGATAGGAATGACTGCGGCGGCGGCCGAGCCGCGCTCGACGCGATCGAACACTTCGGCGGAGCGAGCACAAGGGACAACCGTGCAGCCCGGCAGCATTCGCTCCGACGCTTCGTGGCTGAAGGAACCGAGTTCGCCCTGAATCGCAACTTTGGAGGTGGCGGCTTTCATCACAGGACTTTCATCACAAGGCAAGGTAGCTGGAGAAGCAGGGAAAGCGCAAATCGATTCTGGGCATGCACCGCTATTTGGGTAAGAGATCCTTGTTCAGCACCAGAGCGTCCACGCCGTTCGAGTAGTAGCGCGGGATAGTCCTGATCACGGTGTAGCCGTGGCGTTTGTAGAACGAAAGGGCAGTCACGTTATCCACCGCTGTTTCAAGTTCAACCGAACGGGCGCGAGCCGCACGCAAACGGTCTTCCGCCGCCTGCAACAGCAGAGATCCCACCCCGGAGCGCCGTGTCTTTTTAACAACATCAATCGTAATAATGTGACCGGAACCACGATCCGCCTCGGCTACGATGAAACCGCCAACAGAGGAATCGAGGGAGTCAATTCCCGAAGAATGTTTCGACGCCGCATCCTTTACGGCGAGAAGAGTGAATGATCCGCGTCGTCGCATATAAGTTTGAAGTTCCGCCCGCGAATACGAAATGCCGGCAGGAAAACACGCCTGATCGATGCGCCACAGCGTATCAAAATCGGCCGGCTGGAAGTCTCGAATGGTGAAGGCCACGCTGCCATTGTATCGGGATGGAAACAATGCACCGGAAGGCACCGTAATCACGGTGAAGTTCTTCGTTTTCCACAAGCACGTCCATTCGGTCCCCTTGAAGTGGCCGAATTAAGACTAAGGTCCACTTGCTTCGCCGCAACCTCAGACGGTACCATGAGCATCAGAGGAAGCGTTGTGGGACGCCTTCTGCTGATTGACGTGATCGGATCGGTCGCCGTGTTGGGACTGTGGTACTTCGTGTTTTCCTCCTACAACCGAAAAAAGGGAGCCTCCGCCTTGCGGTGGGTGCAGACCGCTTGCGCCGGTAAGGGACGCATTCTCGAGTCCCACTGGCTAGGAAGTTCCCGCCTGCAGGCGCGCTTACACTTTTCTTCTCATTGGTTTGAGAACGCACGAGTTACGGTAAAGTTTCAGCCGCGAGCCCTGCCCGTTCAATGGCTGATGAGCTGCTGGCGGCGCCAGAAGGAAACTCTGACTTTTGAGGCCGATCTTGGAGGTTCCCCCAGCTTCCACCTGGAAGTAGTTCGGCACCGCTGGAGCGCCCGCAACCGGGGCACTACATCCCGCAAGCGCGACGAGAGGGAGTGGCATCTCTACGAACCCGGCCCTATTATTCTGACCACTCGCACGCACTGGAAGCAGGATCCTAGCGCGGAATTAAATGCGCTGATGTCTGCGCGCCGCCAGGACATTCTGCAGGTGCGCTTCCGTCCGGAGTCTCCGCAATTTTCGGCTACAGTCCACCTGGAGGCCCTGTCTGATCCAAACGCCGCCGCTGGATTTGTGACCGCGCTGCGCGAGATTGCCGCGGGAGCATCAGCGCACCGGCAGTAGACCTGTTTCTCGGCATTTCCATCCTACTTTCTGCAGCCCGATCCGCATCTGAATTGCTCCTTTCCCAGCGAAGGGGCACATGGTATGTTCCGGATCATGGCCGACCCCTTCGCGAATCCCACACCGCAGTTCGGCACGGCTGAATACCTGGGGAAACCGGGCAACGACCATTGCCAATTCTGTCATCAGCCGATTGCAGGAAATTACTATCGGATCAACAATGCGATGGCTTGTGGCGCATGCGCCGACAAAATGCGGGGCGGGCGAGCTACCGACAGTCATGCGGTTTTCGTGCGCGCCCTGCTATATGGAATCGGTGCGGCCATCGCAGGCATGATTCTGTACGCCGTCTTCGAAATTGCAACCGGCCTGATCGTCGGCTACGTCTCGCTGGCGGTGGGCTGGATGGTGGGCACGGCGATGATGAAAGGATCCAACGGAGTTGGAGGTCGACGATACCAGATTGCTGCCGTGTTGCTGACCTATGCTGCGGTCTCAATGGCGGCAGTTCCCGTTTGGATTCACTATGGCAACAAACACCGTCAAGAGCAGCAGCAGCTTCAACGACAGCAATCGCAAGGGCAGCAGAACCAACAACAACTGGAAGATGAACAAAAGCAGTTGGAATCGGAGTCAGGGCAAAAACTCGCAGAACCCGCCGCCGAACCTGTACAGCCCCGGATGACTTTCGGACGTTGGCTCGCGCGGGCGGCCCTTCTCGGATTGGTATCCCCATTTCTCGAAGTGTGGGGAGGCGGTGTGACCTTTGGTTGGCTAATCGGCCTGGTAATTCTTTTTGTCGGCATGAAGATCGCGGCGAAATTAACCGCCGGCCGGCCCGTGCAAATTTATGGACCGTTCAATGACTCGCCGCAACCTTCGCAGTTGAGTCTCACGTAGAATCTAAAAGACATTCCTTTTGAAGCCGTGTCGATCATCACTCCCGAGCTTATCCGCAATTGCAAACGCTGTTCGCACGAACTTGCGCCCGGGGCCCTGGTGTGCGATCAGTGCCATGCGCTGGTGCATTCCGCGAAACTGGATGAACTCGCTGCCGCCGCGAAAAGGTTCGAGGCCATGGGAGACGCAAGGCAGGCGCGCGAACATTGGCTCATGGGCCTGCCACTGCTTCCGCCGAACTCGCGGCAGGCAAACTGGATTCAAGATCATGCGCGTTCTCTCGATGCGGACGCCAATCGGATTCAGTCCGCTCCGCCAAGTGAAAATAAGTGGGCCCGAAAGCTGGGACCGGTGGGTCCAATAGCAGTGCTGCTGGCCAAGAGCAAGGTGCTTTTAACCGCGATTTTTAAGCTGAAGTTTCTGCTGAGCTTTGTAGCCTTCATCGGGATTTATTGGGCGGCCTTTGGAATGGTGTTCGGGATCGGTTTCGCGGTACTGATTCTGATCCACGAGATGGGCCACTTCATCGACATCAAGCGCCGCGGTTTGCCGGCGGAGATGCCAGTGTTTCTGCCAGGGCTGGGCGCATATGTTCGCTGGCAAGCGATGGGGGTGCCGCTCGAGACGCGTGCCGCTATCAGCCTCGCGGGCCCTCTCGCAGGATTTTTTGCGACGGTTGCATGCGCCGCACTCTGGTGGCAGACAGGCAATCCGCTGTGGGCCGCACTGGCGCGGGCGGGTGCCGTTCTGAACCTGCTGAATTTGATTCCCGTGTGGGTTCTCGACGGCGGGCAGGCCGTCTTGGCTCTGAGCAAGACCGAACGCATCGTCCTGCTGACCGCGTGTCTCGCTCTCTGGCTTGTGCTGGGAGAAAACATGTTCTTCCTGGTCGCACTCGGCTTTGGATATCAAGTCTTCTTCGCCGGACATCTACCAGCCCGCCCCAGCCGCGCCACAGCGGTCTACTTTGCTCTCGTTCTGGCGGCTCTAGGTGTGATGATCCGCCTGATGCCGAGTGTCGGTCCGGGCAATTGACTTGCATCGTGGGATTGCTCGACTACATGGGTCCGGATTGAGGCGCAGCCGCCTCGACCTGCCAGCTCAGATAAATCTCTTTTATCGTTCGCATCAGCTTTTTCGATTGGCGGGCACCCGGCGCTCGCGTTATTCTTATTGGTTGAAACCCAACCAGTTCAACTGCTTTTGTCCGTGTGGCCTGAAATCATCTTGCTGACAACGAATAGGAGACTGAAGGATATCCATGCCTACCGAACTGCGTAATTTCCTGGCACTCACCTACGACGAACTCGAGGATCTGAATCTGGAGGCGAAGGAGCAGCGCAGGAACCGAGTCCCGATCAGCAAGATTCAGGAAAAGCGGCTGAAATACCTGACCGATGAAAAGCGGATCAAGGCCGTCACTGTGCTCTTCAGCGATCTCGAAGGCCGCCTGCACATGCTGGACTACGACAAGAAGTTTCTGATCAAGAGCTGGGACAATCTCACTTTCGACGGCTCATCCATCCGCGGCTTCACCGCGCAGCGCGAGAGTGATCTGCGCCTCGGCATCGACTGGGCGGCCTTCTACTGGGCGCCCGCCGATGTGTTTGGCTCCGGCAAAGTGCTAGTGTTTGGCGAAGTCATCGACAAAGGCGGAACGCCTTACTCAGCTGACATTCGCGGCGTGTTGAAAGCCTATGCGGAAGCGTTAAATAAGAAAAAAGGCTACACCCTCAACGCCGCCAATGAGATTGAAGGCTTTCTGTTCAAGGGCTCGGACGCCGAGCGCGTTTATCACGAAACCGGCAAGTTCGAATACGTTAACACCGGCGGATATTACCACTCGCTGCCCGGAGATCCGCTGCGCACCTTCATCGACACAACAGCCGAAGTGCAACGCTCGATGGGCTTCCAGAATGAAAAAGACCATCCTGAAGTTGCGCCTTCGCAATTCGAAATCAATTACGGCTACGGCGAGGTTGTCGCCGCCGCCGACCAGATTCAGCTCTACAAACTGATCTGCCGGCAGGTCGCGACCAACATGGGATTATCGGCGTCGTTTCTGCCGAAGCCAGTAGTGGGCGTCAACGGCAGCGGCATGCACACCAATGTTTCCATCAGCGAGAATGGGAAAAATCTTTTCTGGGACGCCAAGGGAGAAGAAAAACTTAGCAAAATGGGATATGCGTTTCTTGATCGCATTCTCACCCACGGCAACGACATTTGCCTGCTGCTGAATGCGAGCGTGAATGCCTACCGCCGTCTCGATCCCCACTTCGAAGCGCCCAACCAGATCAAGGCGTCCGCCGTCGACCGCGGCTCGATGATCCGCATCCCAATCGGCAACGAGAAAAGCATGCGCGTCGAGGTTCGCTCCGTATCCCCGGATGCGAATCCCTACCTCGCCTTGTATTCAATCTTCAAGACTGGACTGGACGGCGACACTTCGAAGATCAAGAATTTGCGCCAGGCCGAGCGCTATCTACCCGACAACATCTACGACGCCCTGGCAAACTTCCGCAAAGCAGAGTGGACGACAGAACTTTTTGGCGAAGACGTGAAGGCCCGTTACGCGGATTTGAAGCAAGCCGCGGCCGACCGCTGCCCGCGCCTGCTGGGAACATTCGTGAAAGCGCCCGAGGTGCAGTATCACCACGACGTCTACAACCAGTTCCTTTGGAACCTGTTCTAACGCGCGGGAGCAGGACGGGTTCGCCCAAACATACTTCTATTCTCTGCCCTGCCCTGTCGCGTCTTTTGCGACGGAGCCGAACGTCGACAAGAAATAAACGGTTCTCTCTGTGCCTCTGTGGTGAAAGTTCTTTTGCCGCAGCTACAATGCCTGTCGGAGGATTCATGTCGAAATCGCGCCGGCAGTTCCTGACCCAGACGTCTCTCGGTTTATTGGCAGCGGCAACCGGCTACCGCAGCTACGCGCAGCAACCCGGAGATCTGCCGCCTGGCGCTCCTCCCGCGTTCGGCACGTCCCCCGCCGTGGGGCCTGAGGTTTCACCGACCACCTTCGCGGAAGCAGAAAAGTTAGTGCAGGTTGAGTTGACCGCCAAAGAGCGTGCGATGGCGGCGGGCAGTTGGCGCAAAACCATGGCCGCACTCTACGAGCGGCGCACCGGTCCACGCAAGGTGACGCTGGAATCGACGCTCGCGCCCGCCACGCAATGGAATCCAGTTTTGCCGAGCCTCGCAGGCAAAACCGGTCCTGCACGCGATCGCTTCATTCGCAGCAACACCGATCCTGGTCCCCTGCCGACGCGCGATGAGGATATTGCTTTCGCTTCCCTCACTCAGCTCTCGCGCTGGATCGAGCAACGCAAGCTGACCTCAGACCGGCTTACCCGCATTTATCTGAAGCGCCTTGAGCAATTCGATCCCAGACTGCACTGCGTCATCACGCTCACGCGCGACCTGGCTCTGACGCAAGCGAAAAAAGCGGACGAAGAAATCGCCGCCGGACACTATCGCGGACCTTTGCACGGAATTCCCTGGGGAGCGAAGGACCTTCTGGATACCGCCGGAATCCCGACCACGTATGGAGCCGAGCCTCTCCGTAACCGCGTCCCTGCTGAAGACGCAGTTGTGGTCAAGCGTCTACACGAAGCCGGAGCAGTGCTGGTAGCCAAGTTAAGCCTTGGAGCGCTCGCGCTGAACGACATCTGGTTCGGAGGCCAAACCATGAACCCGTGGCTGATCGAAGAAGCATCGTCGGGATCGAGCGCCGGTCCGGGCGCAGCCACCGCCGCGGGATTAGTGGCCTTTGCGATCGGCAGCGAGACCGGCGGCAGCATCGTCAGTCCCGCAATGCGTTGCGGAATTACCGGACTGCGTCCAACCTACGGACGCGTGGCGCGCACCGGCGCGATGACTCTGTGCTGGTCGCTCGACAAACTCGGTCCGATGACGCGCAATGTCGAGGACGCAATGTTGGTGCTGCAAGCCATCTCGGGGCCCGACGCCGGCGACCTTGCCAGCATTCCCAGCAAGCTTGATTACGATGCTAGCGCCACAGCAAAGGGACTTCGCGTCGGCTACTTCCCTCGCTGGATGAATGAAAATCCCGCCACGGCCGTAGATCGTGCTGCATTGGAAACGGTGAAGAAGGTTGGCATGGTCCCCGTGGAAGTTTCGATTCCCGACTGGCCCTACGACTCGCTCAACCTGATCCTTTTCGCCGAAGGCGCTGCAGCCTTCGAAGAGCTCACTCTGAGCGGAGGAATCAATCAATTGAAGGCCCAAGTCCCCGACGCCTGGCCAAACATTTTTCGTGAAGCCCGATTTCTTTCCGCCGTGGACTTCGTGCAAGCCGACCGCTTCCGTCGCAAAGTCGCCGAAGAAATGGCCCGCGTCTTTTCCGAAGTAGATCTACTGCTGGTCCCTTCACTGCGTGACGAAATGCTGACTGCTACCAACTTCACCGGGCATCCATCGCTCACGCTGCGCGCAGGCTTCGTTGAAGTCGCAAAAGCCCGTAGCGACTGGGCTCCCGACCCGAACAATCCGATGCCCACTTTCTCGCCGCCACGCCGCGTACCGCACGGGGTGACCCTGATAGGACGACTCTTCGACGAAGGCACGCTTGGTAGAGCGGGGCTGGCGTTGGAGCGAGCTTTCGGCGTTGTCGACCAGAGGCCGCCTGGCTTTTAGCTGCCTCGCAGCCGGGAGCGCGACAGCAGAGGAGCGCCTCATCAAGGGATAATTTTGAACACAGTACCGTAAAGGCAGCAAGACACGGTCCCCGTCGATGTCGTGCCGTACAGATTTCCCTTTCCATCGAGAGTCAAGACATCGTAAGGAGAATATCCGTCATTGACATCGCCGAAACTATGCAGAACAGTCTGGACCCACTGACCATTTAAGCCGGGGGATAAGCTAAAGGCAGTACCGCCATAAACTCCATATTCACCATACTCGCTGGTGACTCCATATAAAGTTCCTTTTGCGTCAATCACGAGGCCGGTGGGTAGAGCGCCATCCAACCCGCCTGTGAACGAGTACAGCAGGTTCAGGTGCCATCCGCCCGCGGATGGCGAAAGCTCGAAAATGGTGCCGGCAGTACCGCCAGATCCAACTCCGTATAAATTACCGGCCAAATCGAAAACGAGTGCGCCCACGGGGTTTCCCTCGGCAAATGTCATCTCAGCCAACACACTCTCGTTCCAAACGGTTCCGTTACGGGTTAGCATATACACCAGGCCCTGCTTATTAGTTCCTCCGCCCGCCCCGCCGTAGATGTTGCCGGCTTGATCGAGAGTGATCGGACCTGGGCTCCAGCCGTTGGTCACGCCGCAAAATCGGTGAACCAGAGTCTCTCGCCATCCCGTAGAAGAATGTTTGAGCTGGTAAATCCCGCCGTTGAAATAGTCGCAGGAGTTGTCTCCGAGCTGTGACACGCTGCCATATAGAGTGCCCGCTCGATCGATAACGATTCCGCTGACGGGAAGCCTGCCATCGCCATTTCCTTTGAAGCTATACAGGATTGTCTCCTTCCAGCTTCCATCACCCGCGGGACTTAATTCATAGACCGTGCCGTTGTTGTAAGCGCCGCCATTTGGCGTTGTGCCGTAAAGATTGCCTGCGGAATCAAAGGTGACTCCCGCATAGGGAGTCTCGGCATCAGTGCCACCTTTAAAACTGTAGAGGATGGAGTAGCGCCATCCTGTAGCTGTGCGGGTAAGCTTGAACACGCCGCCTCTTTTGAAAGCTCCGCCATACGCACTGGTACCGTAAAGATTGCCAGCCTTGTCGAAGGTGACTCCCGCCCATGGCAAATCGCCCTGCTGAAAGACGTGCAACAGTTGTTCTGTACTTGCGGAAAAGACTAGGTGAGGCAACATCAAGCAAATCGCAATCGCACCCGCATTAAAGGCTGCAAGAGTCGCGTTCCGCCGCGGGCGGGGGGCTGTTTGACGCGAAAAGCCATTTGTATCGGTGAACATTCGAATTCTCCTTGCTGAATGTGTGCCTTCGAAACGGCTCACCGATCCGTTTCATTCGGCGCATAATTTTACCCAGATAGAAAACTCTGGCAATCCAGTGCTGACGGTATATGCACATGTACATCAAACAACAGTTTCGTATTATCACGAAAGTAAATTATCTTTTTCTACTCGACACCACCGCCTCAATGATTGAAACTGGCTAGCCAACTGAAAGGACATTTCCATGAAACGCGTCTTGTTCACGCTCTGCCTGTTCACACTGACAGGCGCACTAGTTCGCGCTACGGCCCAAGTGAATCCCTACAAAGACGGCACTCCCGGCGTCACGGGGTATCGCTCAGAGGTGCTGGCAGAAGTCATTGTGCAGGAAGAAAAGTTCACCAGGCTGGCCGAGGCGATTCCCGCTGAGAAATACGCCTGGCGTCCTTCGCCCGACGTGCGCTCCTTCGCCGAGGTATTCCTGCATGTCGCCACGGCTAATTACAACCTGTACACACTCGTCGGCGCAAAGGTTCCAGAAGGGCTGGACGTGAAAGGTCTGGAGAAATCCACCACCGACAAAGCGAAGGTTATCGCCACGCTGAAAGATTCTTTCGTCCATGCGAAAAAAGCGATCACGGCGATGCCTGACGCCGATCTCGAAAAGAGCCTGGATTGGTTCGGCGGCAAGAATACCGAGCGCGGCGTTCTGCTATTCATCGTTCGTCATGGTGCCGAGCATTTGGGGCAGGCGATCACCTACGCGCGGATAGTCGGCATCACCCCGCCATGGACGGAAGACACGAAGAAAAAACAAGCTGAGAAGAAGGACGCGCCCGCAAAGGAAAAACAGTAGCAATCATCATGCCGCGATCCTTTCCCATGCTCGTAGCGCGGGGAAGGAATCGCTGATGTGATGGCATAATGCGCTCACGCCCCGACTGTAGCGGCGCAGCCTCTCTCCAGGTGTGCTAAATTTCAAGAACTTCATGGAGAGCGCACCTACTATCTCAACTCGAGGCCTGACCCGCCGCTTTGGAGAATTGATCGCCGTCGACAACATCGACCTGCGAGTGGCTCCGGGTCAATTCTTTGGATTTCTTGGCCCGAACGGCGCAGGGAAATCTACCACCATCAAAATGCTTACAGGGCTGCTCGCACCGAGCTCGGGTCAGATCGAAATTCTGGGGCTGGATCTGGAAAAACATCCCGTCGAAGTGAAGCGCCAAATCGGCGTCGTGCCCGAAGGCATGGCACTGTTTGGGCGGCTTACTGGATCGGAGTTCCTAACCTTCGCCGGACGCATGTATGGACTCGACCGCGAAACCGCGGCCAAGCGCACGGCTGAACTGCTGGACTTCATGCAACTCGCCGATCAGCAGAAAAAGCTGGTCACCGACTATTCGCATGGCATGCAGAAGAAGCTGGCGATGGCGGCGGCTGTGATTCATGGTCCGAAGGTGTTATTTCTCGACGAACCATTCGAGGGCGTGGATGCTATCGCCGCTGGGACCTTGAAGGCAATGCTCCAAGGTATGATCGCGCGCGGCGCAACGATTTTTCTTACGTCACATGTCCTCGAAATCGTGGAACGGCTGTGCAGTCACGTCGCCATTATTCATCAGGGGAAGCTGGTGGCACAGGGATCGCTTGAAGAATTACGCGCCGGAGTGGAGGCCGGCACGCCCGGATCAGGTGATAGCGGCAGCGAAGGTTCCAGACCATCCGACGAAAAAATGACGCTGGAACAAATTTTCCTGCGCACTGTGGGGGGTTCGCGCCGTGCCGAACATGAGCTTTCGTGGCTGGCATAAAGGGCTTTCTATGATGAGCACCGTCAGCCAAACAGGAATACGAACCGGGCAACTGGCCGCTATCGCGTGGCTCCGATGGAAACTCTTTGTCAACTCGCTGCGGACGTCGCGGGGCGTTCTGGAATTGATCTCACGCGTTTTCATCTCGCTTGCGTTCGCGATTGGCGGATTGGGCGGCGGGATGGGCATGGCCATCATGGCCTCTATTTTTATTTCCGAAGGCAAGCCCGGGATGCTTGCGGTCGTGTTGTGGCCAGTGTTTTTGTTCTGGCAGCTCTTCCCCGTTATGGCGACCGCCTTCACCAACAATCCAGATTCTTCCGACCTGCTCCGCTTCCCTCTCAGCTACCGTTCGTATTTTCTGGTGCGCATGGCTTACGGGACGTTCGATCCGGTGACGGTTCTGGTTGGTTTGTGGTCGTTGGGAATCCTCGCGGGCGTGGGATTTGCGAAACCTGCACTGTTGCCGTGGACATTGCTTGTGCTGCTGGTGTTTGCGGCCTTCAATCTTCTTTTCATGCAAATGACTTTCGCGTGGGTGGAGCGCTGGCTGGCGCAGCGACGCACACGTGAAATCATGGGCGTGCTATTTGTCCTGTTGATGCTGAGCTTTCAATTGATCGGCCCCCTCGTTAGACACTTCGGCAAGCGAGCCCGTCCAGACGTGCAACGATTCGTAGAAGTTCTAGGCCCGGTGCAAGGCATTCTTCCCCCAGGGCTGGCCGCCGACGCCATCGCGCAAATGGTGTTGTCGCGGTTCACGGTGGCGCTCAGTTCGCTGGCGCTGTTGTGCGCCTTCGTACTTGTCATCGGCTACTTTCTGCACGTGCGTCTGCTGGCGCAGTATCGCGGAGAGAATCTCAGCGAAGTGGCCGCTGTATCGGCGCTGCCCGAAGAGCGATTTCTCCGACTGGGCTGGAAGCTTCCCGGATTCTCGGCACCGGTAGCTGCCGTCTTCGAAAAAGAAATTCGTTATCTTCTTCGCAGCGGACCCATGCTACTGACCCTGATCATGCCGATTTTTGTGCTCGTCATTTTCCGTTTGGGGCCAATGAGCCCAGCCCGTCACTCTGGAGGTCTTTTCGGACGCACGTCCGACATGGCATTTCCTTCGGCTGTGGCATACACACTGCTGGTGTTGACGAATCTGGCTTACAACAACTTTGGGGGCGATGCGGCCGGCATTCAGTTCTTCTATGCGTCGCCGGTTCGCTTTCGCGAGATCGTGCTGGCCAAGAACCTTACCCACGCGAGCATTCTGGCAATTGAAGCGGTGCTGGCGTGGATGGCAGTTAGCCTTCTATACCGTCCGCCCGCACTCGACGTTACGATCGCGGCGCTTGCTGGCCTGCTATTCGCTGTGCCCGTGAATTTCTCGGCGGGAAACGTGTTGTCGATCTATTCGCCGAAGAAGTTGGACTATAGCTCGTTCGGACGCCAACGCGCCTCACAGGTGACGGTGCTGATCAGCTTCGGAGTGCAGATCGTCGTCGTTGGGATCGGAGCGTTGGCGTTCTGGATCGCGGGACGTTATGGAAACTTCTGGATCGCGACCTTTATCTTGCTGCTGCTCGCGGGGATTTCTTTTTCGATTTATGGGATGATTCTTAATCGCATAGACAATCTCGCGCTGGCGCGTCGGGAAACGCTGATGGCGGAACTCTGCCGGGCTTGACGGTTCCAGTCTTACCTACATTTGGCGTCTTCGATTTGCAGGTTGCGCGAAGTGCAGTGCGCGACCTAAAATGCGTTGCTCGTCCGCGAGCCATCCGCTACTCACCCCGGAGGCAACATGAAAGCAAGAACTAGCATATTGACGCTGGTAACGTTATTTGCAGGAGTGACAATGTGCTTCGCTGCAAATCCGAATATGGGAACCTGGAAACTGAACGAAGCCAAATCGAAGTTAAGTCCCGGAATGCCGAAAAATCTCACGGTGGTCTATGAGGCCGCCGGCGATAGCATTAAGGGCACGATAGACGGTGTTGACGGCCAAGGAAAGCCGACGCACAACGAGTGGATCGGAAAGTTCGACGGAAAAGATTATCCGGTTACCGGGGATTCGATGTCAGACACGCGGGCGATCAAGCAGATCGATGACCACACCTACGAGTTGACGGTCAAGAAAAATGGCAAAGCTACGATGACCGGTCGAGCTGCCGTTTCTGCTGATGGCAAGAGCCGCACGGTCACTGTGAGCGGAACTGACATGGCAGGCAAGAAGGTCACAAGCACCGCTGTTTACGACAAACAGTAAAGGGGTGATGGATCACCTTGCGCATACCCTTCCTCCTGACCTCGCGGGGAAGGGTTTTGCATTTTCAGCGCGCACGTAACATTGCACGCGTTTTCATTTCGCTTCGGGATTCGTCAGGAAGCGATATCCTACTCCGCGCACGGTCAGCAAGTGACGTGGCTGCGCCGGATCGTCTTCGATATAACGCCGCAGTCGTACCATAAAGTTGTCGATTGCACGCGTGTCGGTGTCCTCGTGCAGGTCCCAGACTTCTTCAAGAATCTGTTTGCGGGAAACTACCCGGCCATCGTTACGTACCAAGTGACGCAGCAATTCTGATTCCATTAAAGTCAGATGGATTACGTTGTCACCTGCATGCAATTCGAGAGTTCCAAAATCTATGGTTTTGCCGCTGAAGGAAAATGTTCCGAAATCACTAACGTTATGCGGGTCGGACGAGGACTGATCGGACCCGGGACCGGTGTCCGATATTCCGGGAGCACGCATAGTACCCATCCATTGACTGCGGCGCAATAATCCTTGCAGGCGCGCCAGGAGGATTGAAAGATCGAAGGGCTTGGGCAAATAATCGTCGGCGCCCGCTGCAAAACCCTTGAGCACATCCTCGGGACTGCCGCGAGCGGTGAGCATAAGCACCGGCACGTAGTTCCGGGCCGCGCGCAGTTCTGAAACCACACTGAAACCATCTTTCCCCGGCAGCATAATGTCGAGGACGATGACATCGAACTTTTCTTTTTTTTCGATCAGGCGATCTGTAGCGGACTCCCCATCCCCAACAACCTCAGCTGAATAGCCTTCCGCCTGCAGGTTGAAGCGCAAACCCTGCGCCAGATGAGCCTCATCTTCGACCACGAGCACGCGGCTCATGCCATCGCCCTCGGCAGCTCCATCGTGATCGTAGTGCCCTTGCCTTCGCCCTCGCTCCTGGCAAATACTTTGCCACCGTGTTTGTGCGCAATCGATTTCACAATAAATAACCCGAGCCCGGTGCCCTTCACGTGTGCCAGGGAACGGTGGCTGACGCGGTAGAAACGCTTGAAGATGCTTTTCAGATCGTCGGGGGGGATGCCAACGCCGCGGTCCTCAACCACGAGGGCAATACGCTTTTCGTCGGGCATATTTAACGAGACGCTCACCTCTACGTCATCACCGGAATACTTGATGGCATTGTCGAGAAGGTTGAAGACGGCAGTGCGAAGATCGTCCATGCTGCCAAGAACACGCATCCCCGCACCGTTGTTCGAAGCTTCCCGGTAGCGAATAGCTTCGGGCGGCAAGTGATGGCGCGTGCGCGCTGCGTCCATGCAGTCGCGAACCAACTGGCTCATGTCGACTGGGGCGGTCCTCTCCCGTCCAGCTTTCCTGTCTCCCGCACGCCCCGCCCGCAGGACCTGTTCCACTGTCTCTGTCAGGCGATCCGTATCGCTGAGCATCAAGCGATAGAACTCCTGCTTCTGCTCTTCCGGCAAGTTCAGTCGCTGCAAAGTTTCCAGGTGCAGGCGGATGGATGCGACCGGAGTTTTGAGTTCATGAGTAACGGCGTTAATGAAACTGTCGTGCTGCTCGCTCCGGCGAATTTCGCGCACCAGGAAGCTTGTGTTCACGATCATGCCGGCGATAATCAGCGCAAAAAAGATGATGCCAAAGAACAGCAGCACTCCCTGCCGCCAGTTGAGAATGATCCATCCAACGTTGAGTGCAACCGCCAGCGCCACCAAGGCAATGCCCAGGCAGAGAAAGAAAACGATAGTTCCGCGGCGGCTCGTGATGCGCATGGCGTCACGCTGATTTTAACGCGTCAGAGGCCTCATCTGTTGCCGCGCCGGGTTAAGGAGCAAAATCTTAAACACAGGGAGGAACACAGGGTAAACCAAGTCGTTTGAACCTCCGTGACATTTGTGTTGAGTTTACCCGCACGCAAAAAAAACCCCGATCGTAATGATCGGGGTTGAATCTCTGGAATGCATGACAGTCTAATCGCCCGCCGCTGCACCCTCTGCTAGACCGCCAGTCACCAAATGTCCATTTGGCGCTGCGACCAGCCCGTTCTCCAGGTCAGCCAGCCTTACGCGTTTGACGTCCCAGGCCAGCCCGAGCGTCTTTAGCGTCCAGATGCCGTACCAGTTCACATCGACTTCATACCAGGTAAAGCCGTGCTGCGCCGCGGTCGGATGCGCGTGATGATTGTTGTGCCAGCCTTCGCCGAACGTCAGCAGGGCAACCCACCAGCTGTTGGTGGAAAGATCACGCGTCGTGAATCGGCGTGTGCCCCAGGAATGCGTGGCAGAATTCACCAGCCAGGTAGCGTGCAGGCCAACCACTGTGCGCACGAAAATTCCCCACATCAAAAATGGCAGTCCGCCAATGGCAAGCAGTATGACGCCCAACACGATCATGGGCACGTAATGATATTTCGTAATCCAAACGTGGAATTTGTCTTTCGCAAGATCGGGAACATACCGGGCCAAGGTGGTTGTGTCATGGTGCATGGATTTGCCCATGAGAATCCAGCCCATGTGCGCCCACCATTTTCCATCGATCGGCGAATGCGGGTCGCCATCCTGGTCGGAATATTGATGGTGAATACGGTGCGTGGCCACCCAGAAAATCGGGCCGCCCTCGAGTGCGAGTGTGGCGCAGACGGTCAGGAAATACTCGACCCACTTCGGCGTCTTGTAGCCGCGATGCGTCAGCAGGCGATGATAGCTCATGCCGATGCCAAGGCTTCCCGAAACCCACCACAGGAACATGGCGACGAACAAGGCTTTCCACGTAAAGAAGAAAAGTGCCGCCACGGCTCCGACGTGAAACAGCGTCATAAACACCGCTGTCACCCAATTGATTTCATCACTTGAAGCTTGTCGTTTTTCCAGGCTCTCCAGTTCCATTTCCACGAGGGTCCCCAATTCGGCTGGTTTTGAATCCGCTACCGCTTTATCTAACGTATCAAGACTCGCGACCGGTCACTGTAATACTTGTGTAATAGCCGACTTTGGGGCATTACGGAGGTATTAGAACCACAAAAAAGGGGCGCAGTTAGCACCGCGCCCTGCCTAACGCAATCAAAATTCCAAGCTGCTTTTAAGATCCGTTCACGCCGTTTTGAGCATCTGCTTCATGAACTCATCCTGGGCCTGTTCAATCTCTTCCGAAGACATGTCGCGTGTGTGGGTTGCAATCGACCACTTGTGCCCGAAAGGATCGACAAGTTTGCCATAGCGATCGCCCCAGAACATGTCGGTGACTGGCATTTCGACGTTTGCTCCCGCCTTGGTGGCACGCTCAAAAGCGGAGTCCACATCCTCGACATAGATGTGTAACCCCATTCCACTGCCACCAATAGATTGCGGCGACAAAGTTCCAAATTGCGGAGATTCATCGGCGAGCATGAAGAGCGAATCGCCAATTCGCAATTCGGCATGCATGACCTTGCCGTCGGGTCCTTTCATGACGCCTTTTTCTTCGGCGCCAAACGCCTTCTTGTAGAACTCAATGGCGCGAGCGGCGTCGCGCACAGTCAGGTAGGGAGTAAGAGTGTGGTAGCCCTTGGGAATTCGTTGAACAGCCATGATGTCCTCCTAATATTCCAATTTATTGGCGCCAATCTAGGGGAAACGAAGTCTACATCAAAAGGAGAAGCTGGTTTGTCAAAGCAATATTAAAACCGGTTGTTGGGAGTGCGACAATCAGCGATCTTCAGAAGAAGCGCGTGATGCCCTCTTCGAGCACCAGTACACGATCCTCGATTCCCGCCGATCGAGCTTCCTCTTCGAGCAATTGCAACGGCTCCTCGACCGGCTCGTGCGAGAGCCGGAAGGTTCCGTAATGCATGGGAACCATCCAGCGCGCTTTCAGGTCGAGGAAAGCACGGGTAGCATCGGCAGGGTTGGTATGAACGTTGCGAAAAGTTGGTGGGTTATATGCTCCGATCGGCAGCAGCGCCAATTCCGGCGCCAGCCTTCGTCCGATTTCCCGGAAGCCGGCAAAGTAAGCCGTGTCGCCGGCGTGATATACCGAGTGCTTCCCTGCTCGCAGCACATAACCTCCGTAGCCGCGGTGCGAATCTTTCAGGATCCTGGCTCCCCAATGGCGTGAAGGAACATGCGTCACTTGCAAGCTGCCGTTCCGCGAATTCTTCCACCAGTCGAGCTCAATGATCTCGGAAAAGCCTAGATCCGATATCAGATCTGTGACATGACTTGGGATGATGATGGCCGGTGCGATTCCGCGCGTGCGCAAATTATTCTGCACAATCGCCCGCAGCGATGGCCGGTGCAGATGGTCGAAGTGCGCGTGGGTGACCAGCACAAGATCGATAGCCGGCAAATCGCGCACACGGACTCCGGGACGCCGCAAGCGCTTCAATACAAACAGCCAGCGCGCGAAGTTAGGGTCGATCATGATACTCTGCCCGCCCATCTGCACGAAGAAGCTGGAGTGGCCGATAAATGTGATTCCCAACTCGCCGTTCGAGGCAAGACGCGGTTTGTGTGTTTCGCCGCAAAGTGGAGTTACCGCGGAATGGCGCACCAGTCGCCCGAACTGTGACGCGCGCTTGCGAAGGGCCGGATTACGAAGTGTGGCTTTTATCATCCTACGCGGGCCTGCTTGTTGGATGAATACTTTACCGCCGCTGGTTCTATTTTAGTTCACGGCAGTGAAGAAGAGCGCGTAATTTCGAGGGTCCCCCGGTTTTCGGACGAGGAACACTACATTAAAAGTAACCAACAATAGCCGGCTTCAAGGATGCCGGCGATTCGTTTCGAACAAATCTTTACTATTCTGAAGGATTCGTAATCAAACGCGAGCTTGGGATTTCCCTCTTGCCTTCATCGTCGTAAAAGAAATGCATTTCGTGATCGGACTTCGCGCCGACCACAGGCTTATCCGCGAGGGCACTGAATCGTGGAGCGCTGCCCGCCGCAGGCAATGGGGCCTTTGTGGTGAACATGGATTCCGCGAGAGTGCTGCCGGTCGGCGCCTGAGCAACGGCGAACACACCAAATGGATTGCCATTCACGTAGGAAACGCCAATGTAATCCGCCACCATTGGACCGTTGTCGGAAACTGGAAGCCACGCCACCTTCATTGGTCCAGCAATTTTCGCGCCCGCCGTCCAGGTTGCGCCACCGTCGGAGGAGGTCACAAAACCTACCTCCAACTGGCAGGTGCTGGCGCTGCACTGCGCTGTGGGATAGAAGTAATAGACAATCGTCATATGCGCGCTGCTTCCCGACGTTGCTGGATCAATGCCGATGCCGGGGATGAAATGATCCACCGTGCTGGTCGTGGCATCGATTGGAATACGCATGACTGCGCTCCAGGTCTTACCGTCGGCAGAAGAACTCATCACGATGTCATTGGAGCGGCAACTTGTTCGGAAGCGGCAGTCTGACCACACCACGAAAACTTTGCCTGCGCTATCAATTGAGGCCGAAGGCAGATTGGGGTTGCGCAAGCCTCCTGCAACGAAGTGGCTGTTGATGGTGGCAATAGCCTGACTCCTACCCCAGCTCTGGCCGCCGTTAGTCGAGCTGAACACGTCGATGCCTCCACCTTCAAAGGGCACGATTACCGTTCCGTTCGGCTGCACTACCGGTTCACCTCCGAGACCACCCGCGTGATCGGACGAAGCCAATCCCGGACCCCAGGTAAGTCCACCGTCGCTTGACACGCTCATCAGGACATCGCCACTGCCGAAGGCCTGATCCCACTCCGTATAGCAGTTGCCATAGAAAGGACTGGTCGTCGTATTGTCGCAAACAGTCCAGTTTTTGTCATCGAGATGAGTCTTGTCGATGATGACCGGTTTCCCCCAGGCTAAACCGTCCTTCGAACGGCTGACCGCTACGTCACCGATCAATCCAGAACCGCCGTTTAGGCCGGCGAGCGGCAGGGTCGAGATCAACCACTCGCCGTGCTTCGCGTCATAAGCGACGGAAGGATCAGCCGCGGCGCCATAGTGCCCGCTGGCAAAGTTTACGGTGAGTCCCGGAAGGTTTCCGTGCCTCCAAGTCACGCCGCCGTCGGTTGAAGTGGCGAAGCCCACATCGCCGCTGCCCCAGCCCACCGATCCCGGCCTGCGCGCCACATGGAAGGCGCTCACGATGGTATTGCCCCAGGCGAAGGACGCAGGCTCAACTTCTGTCCTGTGCACGCTGTCTGTATTGGTGAGGTTATCGGCGCTGATCCTCACAAGTTGCGCGTCCGCCGAACCGCTGAACGCGAGCGGAATCGCCAACAAAAGGCTGATCGAGAGAGTGAACGACCTTACTTTTTCGCACGAATCAGAAAGTGTTATCCCCAGCTTCATTCCAGTGATCCTTTTAAGTTTCTTACGGTTGGATTCATGAGTGGCGTCGCACCACAGCATGCGCTCAGCCAAGCCCCGCAACTATAACGCCGCTTACGAGCAGTGTCGATGTGAACATTCTTGCATAGGTAAAGAGAGCGTCACACATTCCTCGCTGCTTGTCGATTTGTGCTGGAGTTCGCGAACTTTGCTTGACCTTAATCCTATGGCTCATTTCTAATCCGAAGAAGTCTTTTGCTTCGAGGAGAAGTGCATCAATGCGCGTCGCTTTCTTAGGTTTGGGAATTATGGGAGAGGCCATGGCCACTAATCTGGTCAAGGCTGGGCACGAAGTCACGGTATGGAACCGCACTCCGGGCAAGATGGTGGAAGGCGCAGGCATCGCTCCTAATCCAGCGGCGGCGGCACAGGGTGCGGAGGTCGTCTGGCTGTGCGTTTCCGACACCGCGGCAGTTGAAAAGATTTTATTTGGTTCCGAAGGGGTTGAGCAGGCGCTGGCCGAAGGCATGATCATTGCAGATTCCAGCACTATTTCTCCTTCCGCAACCGTGAAGTTTGCAGAGCGGGTTCGGGAAAAAGGCGTGGCCTACGTCGACGCGCCCATGACCGGATCAAAAATTGGCGCGGCGAATGGAACACTGATTTTCATGGTCGGCGGAGACGATGCGATCATTCAGCGACTCAATCCACTCTTCGCGGCCATGGGCAAGAAGATTTTCCGCATGGGCGAGACCGGCAAGGGCCAGGCGACAAAGTTGGCGATGAACCTGCAGATCGCCCTTATCTTCGAAGGCTTCGCCGAGGCCATCACGTTGGCTACCAAACTCGGAGTGGATCCACGGCAACTGGTTTCGCTGATCGAGGCTACGATGGTGCGCTCGGGCGTCGTCGACTACAAGGCGCCATTTGTCCTACAGCGCGACTTCACGCCGAATTTTCCCTTGCGCCTGATGCATAAAGACATACGCCTCACGCTCGAAGCTGCTAAGGAAGCCCGTGTGAAGTTGCCCGCGCTCGAAACCGTAGAAGAAATTTACGACCTGGCGACCGAAGAGGGTCACCGCGACCTCGACTACGCCGCGACCTTAACTCTCTTGGAAAAGTGGGCAGGAGTACAGGTGAAAAGCGAAGCCGCGTAATCACCTCACACATCGCGTAGCGACAACCGCATCGGCTGTCCCGCCAAGACGAAGCCTGGCGAAGTCTTTCCCAAGTGAGTTGTTGGGTTTAATAAGCGAGCAGAATTCTCAAGTCACGCAAGTTGTTCCCCGTAGGACCCGTATCGATCGTGTCGCCAAGAGCTTTGAAGATCGGATACGAGTCAAACTTGTCGAGCGCCGCGCCAACGTCCAATCGAAGAGCTTGCGCACGGGTCACCGTCGTTCCGTCCGCTACCGCTCCCGCTGCGGGACTGTTTCCGTCTAGTCCGTCCGTTCCGGCGCTGAGCACTGTGATGTTCTCGCCCGCAATCTTCGTAGCGCAGGCCAGGGCAAATTGCTGGTTGCGTCCGCCGACGCCGCCATTCGTTACCTTTACCGTCACTTCCCCACCGGAGATAAGGCACGCGCGCGAGGATTCTTTTCTCAACTCGCGCAGACGCTTCAACAAGTGTTCGGCAGCGCGTTCATAGTCCCAATCATCGCAAGAGTTGTCCACATGGACCGTGCATCCGGCGCGTTCGGCAGCGGCGCTTGCCTGCTCGACCGCGGTCTGGTTGGAGAGAATTGTCCACCAGCGCGAACGGTAGAAGGACTGATCGTCCCACTTCGGAGTCTCGTCGAGCGCTTGCCGTTCAAACAATTCGCACGTGGAATGTGGGAACTGCGCTAGCAGGGAATGTTTTTGGGCGATTCGATAGCAATCTTCCACGCTGGTTGAATCCGGCATGGTTGGTCCGGATGCCAGCGCATCAGGCGTCCCACAAGGAACATCAGAGACGAGCAGCGAAACTTGGTGCGCGGGAAACGCCGCGCGCGCCAGGCGTCCTCCTTTAACCGCGGAAAGATGCTTGCGGATGGCATTGATTTCGGCGATCGGTGCACCAGAAAGTACGAGTGCGCTGTAGGTCGCGATCAGATCGTCGAGAGAAATCTCGTCGTCGATGGGTTTTTCTACGATCGACGATCCCCCGCCGCTGATAAGGAAAATTACAAGCGAGGACGCCGTTTGAGAATCTAGCGCCTTAAGAATGGCCTTCGCCGCATGAATGGATTCGTCATTAGGGGTGGGATGCCCGCCAAAAAAATAACGAAAGCCGCGCACTTGAGTGCGTGGCGCAACCGATGTGGCAACGATGCCCTCGAGAGTAGCATCGCCGACCTGTTGCGCCAGGGCCTCGACCATCGTGTGCCCTGCCTTGCCGAGGGAAACAACCAGCACGCGCGAGTAAGCCTGCAATTCATAAAGATCTTCGGAGATGCGCAACACTCCACGCTCGCACTGCACTTGTTGCGCAAAGGCACGGCTGATGGAAGCCTCCGCGAGTGCAAAGCGGAAGATTTCACGCGCGCTGTCACGCATTCGCCGGAACAGGGATTCGCGAGCGGTTTCAGCCATGGGCAGGATTATAGAGATACTTCTTTGACGACCACTTGCCGCACCCAACTCTCGATCGTTTCCCGAAGCTCGCGCAGGCGACCCTCGAAAAAATGATCAGCGCCCTCAATCAGCACAAGTTGTTTTGGCTCCGCTGCCGCCGTGACCAGGGCCTCCAGCTTCGCCCGCGGACCGAATTGATCGCGCGCGCCGCTGACGAACAATTTTGGCTTCCCACAGTCGCTCAGGAAATCAAATGTATAAGTGCGTGGTGCTTCTGTGTCCGCGGCTACTGGAATCGCAGGAACGCCGATGCCAATGAGATTCTTGACGCGTTCGTCTGAACAAGCTGCGCGCAGCCCAACCGCTGCGCCAAAAGAAAATCCTGCAAATACCAGAGGGAGGTGGAACTCCGCATCCAGCCAGTCAAGCGCCACGCGAACATCTTCGATTTCTCCATTGCCTTGATCGTGCTCGCCCTGGCTAAGTCCGGCACCGCGAAAGTTGAAACGAAGCACGGGAAAGCCAAAACTGTTCAGCGCCTTCATGGTATGAAAGACAACCTTGTTGTGCAGCGTCCCCCCGAAGAGCGGATGAGGATGACAAACGACCGCAGCATGAGTCGCATTTTCGGAGCCAGCATTCAACAGGGCTTCCAGGCGGCCTGCCGGTCCTTCAAGAAACAGCGACCGTATCGTTTGGTTCTGTGCAATCACGCATCCAGATTACATGATTGCGCCAGTTTCCTATTGTCCTGAGAACTCTAGTTTATTCTTATCCCTATGGATGCATTCGCGCTCACTCGTAAGTTGGTTGACATTGAATCCATCTCGGGCAATGAGGCTGCGGTGGGAGAATGCCTCTTCCGCGAACTTTCCCAGCTTGGATACCAGACGAAGAAGATGCCGGTGGAGGGCGATCGCGCCAATGTCTATGCCACATCACCGAAACAACTTTATCCTTCCGTGGTTTTCTCGACGCACATGGACACCGTGCCCCCGTTCATCCGCTCCTCCGAAGATGCCACGCGCATTTTCGGGCGCGGCTCTTGCGATGCCAAAGGAATTATTGCTGCGCAGATCGCCGCAGCGGAGCGGTTGCGCGAGCAAGGAATTTACGTTGGTCTGCTCTTTGTAGTGGGAGAAGAACGCGACAGCCTGGGCGCACAAGTGGCCAATGAATACGCCGCGAACGAACGCCTGGACAATCCTCAGGCGACTGGACGCAAATTTCTGATCAACGGCGAGCCTACGGAAAACTGCATCGCCCTCGCGTCGAAAGGAACACTGCGCGTTGAGGTCACTGGTGCCGGACGTATGGCGCATTCGGCTTATCCGGAACTCGGCGAGTCGGCCATCGACAAGCTCATAGGGGCTCTCACGCGGCTCCGAGCGATGCCTCTGCCTTCTGACCCGGAAGTTGGTCCATGCACTTTGAACATTGGATTGATCGAGGGCGGACGAGCACCAAATGTGATTCCCGATTACGCTCACGCGGACTTGCTCTATCGGCTGGTTGGTCCATCGCAAGAGTTACGCCGCCAGATCGTCGCGACGGCCGGCGATCAGGTGAAGGTTGAGTTTCCGTTGGAGCTTCCCTTCATGCGCCTACGCACGGTTGACAATATGCCTACCATGATCGCCTCGTTCACTACCGACATTCCAAAACTCACCAACTGGGGCGAGCCCTTGCTCATTGGGCCGGGATCAATTCACGTTGCGCATACTGAAGGCGAGTTTATCGAGAAGCGGCAACTTGCCGACGCGATCGATCTCTACTGCACGATTGCGAAACAGCTTAACTGAGCCCGCAAGGCCGTGGGACCTCCGCGTAGGCAACATGAAACGATGTCCAGTCGCGTGATATGCTTCCCGCTTTCAGACAGGAGAATGAACTCATGACTTTCTCGCGCCGTGATTTTGTGAAGACATCCGTGCTTGGAGCGGTTGCTGCCGGAGTTGGAGCGCAAGCACAAGATAAAGAAGCGAAAAAGAACGCAGCCTCTCAGGATCACGATGCGCAATCAGGAGCACGTAAGCGCCCCATCATCGTCTGCGCCAACAATGGGTTCAACTATCTCGACGACGCATTCGCCTTCCTGAAGAGCGGTGGAGACACTCTTGACGCCGCGCTTCGCGTGGTCAAGGGACCGGAAGACGATCCCAATGACGATAGCGTCGGGCTCGGCGGACTGCCCAACGAAGAAGGCGTGGTCGAGCTCGATGCATGCTGCATGCACGGACCCACGCGACGCGCCGGTTCGGTCGGGGGCGTGCGAGATATCAAGAATGTGTCGCTGGCCGCGAAGGCAGTCATGCAGCATACCGGGCATGTCATGCTGGTGGGCGAGGGGGCCGAACGCTTCTCCGTGGCGATGGGCCTTCCGCGCGAGACCCTGCTCACCGAACACTCGCGCAAGATCTGGCTGTTGTGGAAGGAATTTCATTCGACCGACGACTGGTGGGGACCAGGTCTGGCCGATCCGCACTGGCAGGCTCCCCCAGCGAAGGCGAGTGACGAAAAGCCGCGGTCGGAGCTGTGGCGACAGCGCATAGAGGAGCTGCAGGCGCGCGCCGCCGAGATTGGGATCGAGCCGGAACTTCGACTGGCAGCGGTGCGCAAAGTTCTGTTTCCCCCAACGGGCACAATTCACTGCTCCGCGTTAAACGACAAAGGAGAAATCTCTGGCTGCACAACTACCAGCGGTCTGGCGTTCAAGCTTCCCGGACGCTGCGGCGACTCGCCGATCATCGGCGCGGGTTGCTACACCGATCAGGATGTGGGTTCGGCCGGCGCGACTGGAAGTGGCGAAGAAAATATCAAGGTCGCGGGCGCGCATACCATCGTCGAAAATATGCGGCATGGAATGTCCCCGCAGGAAGCTGGCATGGACGCTCTCAAGCGGATCGTACGCAACTACAACGGAGACATGAACAAGGTGCGCTTTATCGACATGACGTACTACATCCTGCGCAAAGACGGTGCTTACGCCGGCGTTTCACTGTGGGAGGGTTATTCGAAAGGCCATCCTCACAAGATTGCAATTCACGACGGCAGCCGTCGGGCCGAGGTGGCCGTCAGTCTGCTTAAGGGATATTCGCAGGAGTTTCCGCCATTCCCCGAGATCCCCGAGGATCTGAAAAATAGTTCGGAGTATCTGAAGTAGGTATGAAGTAATCTCAAAGGCGATGACGTTACTTTAGACCACCGAATAAAACGACTCAGCGCCGGCCTTCGTTGATTAAGTCTTTGGCGGTGAGACCAGGGTGAGACTTAACCCGTTTGCGGATTTTCTCGATGGCGGCGAACGCTTCGGCGAGTTGAACACTTACACGACGAGGAGCGATGGCGGTTGCGAGCCTTCCTCGCCGAGCGACTCCGATTTGCTCGCCAGCAGAGCACGATCGACCAGTTTCGAGAGTTTTCGTTTAGCCTCGACAAGTCCAACGGTCCGCACGAGTTTTATTCTCCTAAACGACTTTACTTTGATCCAGAACTGCGAAGAACCGACGAGCTCACGCGAACCTGACCTTAATATCCGGCCCTTTCTCCAAGTGAATGCTCTCAATGAATCTTACTTTGCCGGTCTGCAGAGTAAGGATTACTGACGAAGTCCGGGTGCCTTCGCCGAAGAACCGTACGCCCTTCATCAGCGAACCGTCGGTGACACCGGTGGCGGCGAAGATGAGTTGCTTGCCGGGTGCCAGGTCTTCGGCTTCGTAAACTCTTTTCTTGTCTTTGATTCCCATGCGGGCGAGGCGCTCTTCCTGATCGGGTTTCACTACGAGGCGGCCAAGCATGTAGCCATTGAGGCAACGAATGGCGGCGGCAGTGATCACCCCTTCCGGAGCGCCGCCTGAGCCCATAACTGCGTGCACGCCGGTGCCGATGACAGCGGCGGCGATGCCCGCCGAAAGATCGCCGTCGCCGATCAACCGGATGCGCGCCCCCGCGGCTCGAATATCCTCGATCAGCTTTTCGTGACGTGGACGGTCCAGAACAATTACGACCAGATCTTCCACGTCGCGATTCATTCTCTTTGCAATGTTCTTCAGATTGTCGGCCACGGGAGCATCGAGGTCGACGGCATTTTTGCAGGAAGGACCGACCACGATTTTTTCCATGTAGCAGTCAGGGGCATTGAGCAGACCGCCGCGTTCGGACGCGGCAAGCACGGTGATGGCCCCGGGCGCCCCGGTGGCACAGAGATTCGTTCCTTCGAGGGGATCGACGGCTATGTCAACATCAGGGACCTCACGGCCATCCGGAAACTCGGCTCCAACTTTTTCACCGATGTACAGCATGGGCGCTTCGTCGCGCTCCCCTTCCCCAATGACGATGGTGCCGCGCATGGGAATCGAATCCATGGTGTGGCGCATAGCCTCGGTGGCAACCTGGTCCGACAGCTTGCGCTCGCCCTGACCCATAGTGCGCGCCGAAGCGATCGCCGCGACCTCTACTACCCGCAGAAATCGAGACGCCAGATCGCTTTCAATGTTCTCCCCGAAACTGCGAGCCTTGCCTTCTTGACGAGTTTGAGTTGCCATAAGGCCTCCAATAAGCGTATGAAGCGGCCTTTTCGGGCCGGGCTGAGAATATAACCCAATCTCCGGCAGATTGAAAGAAACGCAGGCCATGAATGAAATAACCGATGCACCTCTGGCTTCCAGCGTGTTATTCTCTGCACCCTGTTTTGAAAGGAAGCCCGATGCCGGAGTCGCGTCCGCTAACCTTCCTGTGCATTACTACTTACGAGAAGGGACAGGAGTTCATGCGCGAGTGCAAGCGCGAGGGTTGTCGCGTGCTGTTGCTCACGGCGGAGAAGCTCCGCGACGCCGACTGGCCGCGCGAGAGCCTGCACGACACCTTTTATCTTCCCGCGGAAATTCCCTTGGCCGATATCGTGCAGGCGGTCACTCATCTCGCGCGCACACAGAAGATCGACCGCATTGTCGCACTCGACGAATATGACATGGAAACGGCCGCGACCCTGCGCGAGCATCTGCGCGTGCCAGGCATGGGACTGACCACCATGCGCTATTTCCGCGACAAGCTGGCCATGAGAATGAAGGCTCTGGAACGCGATGTGCGCGTCCCGGATTTTGTGCCGGTCGTCAATCATCAAGACATACGCTATTACCTTGAGCACGTGGCAGGGCCGTGGGTGCTGAAGCCGCGGCAGGAGGCATCGGCCATTGGAATCAAGAAAATTCATGCTGCCGAAGAACTGTGGCCCGTGCTGGAAGAACTTGGAGACAAACAATCTTCGTTTCTGCTGGAGAAATTTGTTCCAGGCGAGGTTTACCACGTCGATTCAGTGGTCTCGGAAAACGAAATCGTCTTCGCCAATGTGAGTAAGTATGGCAAGCCTCCGATGAACGTGGCACAGGGCGGCGGAGTGTTCACGACGTTCACGGTAGCGCGAGACAGTAAAGAGGACTCCGGACTCCGCCAGATCAACCGGGATCTGATTGCGGCGCTGGGACTGGTACGAGGGGTGGCGCACGCAGAATTCATTCGCGCGCATGCCGACGGACATTTTTATTTTCTCGAATGTGCGGCGCGTGTAGGCGGCGCTTACATCAATGAGATGGTCGAGGCTGCGACTGGTATCAACCTATGGCGCGAGTGGGCACGCATAGAAGTCGCCGGGGGTGATGGAAGCTATCAGGTTCCTCCCACGCGTGAGGAGTATGCGGGAGTCATTCTTTCGCTGGCGCGGCAGGAGAATCCTGATACTTCGGCATTTAACGTTCCGGAAGTATTTCTGCGAATCAAGAAGCATCACCATGCGGGATTGATACTTCGATCAACAGACCAGCAGCGCGTGCAATCCTTACTCGAGGGTTACAGCCAGCGGTTTGTGCGGGAGTTTCTCGCGGTGGAACCACCAAGAGAAAAACCCACAGCATAATTTCCGCGTCACTTAGAACGCGTCAATCCCGGTCACGCTCTGCCCAATGATCAGCGAGTGCACGTCGTGCGTGCCTTCGTAGGTCTTCACCGATTCCAGATTCATCAGGTGGCGCATGATGGGATAGTCGTCCGCAACGCCGTTGGCGCCGAGGATGTCGCGTGAAATGCGGGCGCACTCAAGGGCCATCCAAACATTATTGCGCTTCGCCATTGAGATGTGCTGGTGCTCCACCTTCCCTGCATCTTTCAGACGTCCGACTTGCAGCACCAGCAGTTGCGCTTTTGTGATCTCGCTAATCATCCACGTTAATTTGTCCTGCACGAGTTGGTGCGAGGCGATGGGTTGGTCGCGCCACTGTTTGCGCAAGATGGAGTATTGCAGAGCACAGTCGTAGCAGGACATGGCCGCGCCAATCGCGCCCCACGCGATCCCGTAGCGGGCTTGATTCAAGCACATCAGCGGCGACTTCAATCCGTCGCTCTTCGGGAGCAGGTTTGATTCGGGGATGTGAACGTCCTGCATGGATAGTCCCGAAGTCACGGAAGCGCGGAGCGACCACTTGCCGTGCACGTCGTCTGACGTGAAACCGGGACGGTCTTTTTCAACGAGGAAACCCCGAATCTTGTCATTTTCGTTTTCCACCTTCGCCCAGATGACGGCCACATCCGCGATGGTGCCGGAGGTGATCCACATCTTTTCGCCGTTGAGAACGTACTCGTTGCCTACCTTGCGCGCGCGCGTGCGCATGCCGCTGGGATTCGAGCCGAAGCCGGGCTCAGTCAGTCCGAAGCAGCCAAGCTTTTCGCCCTTCTGCATTGCCGGCAGCCACGTCTGTTTCTGCTCCTCGCTGCCAAAGGTATAAATCGGGTACATCACGAGAGCCGACTGCACGCTGACGAAGCTGCGCACGCCGGAATCGCCACGCTCGAGTTCCTGCGTCATCAATCCGTACTCCACGTTGCCCATGCCAGCACAGCCGTATCCCTTGAGCGACGCGCCGAAGAAGCCGAGGTCGGCCATGGGCTTGACGAGTTCGCGCGGAAACCGGCCGGCGCGGTTGCACTCTTCGATGATGGGGATGAGGTTGTCTTCGATGAATTGGCGCGTCGTGTCGCGGACCAACCGCTCCTCGTCAGTAAGCAGCGAATCAAACTGGATGAAATCCACACCGCGAAATTTGATGGCAGGCATGATGAATCTCCGTGGAGGGCAAACATATGACGGTAGCAGGGGCAGTGGAGCGGGGTCAACGCATGGCGGAGGACCGCGGTTCAGTCTCGTCCGGCATCGAGGAGGAGCCGCAATCGGATGGGAGTATCTCGCGGCGATGGAAACTTTCGACCAAAGTGATCCTCGCACCGCGAATTCCCATGCGCAGCGAAAATAAATCCACGCTCCAATGGCTAGCGCAACCGGCGCCCCAAGATCGAAAGTGGGCCAAGAGTTGGAGTCAGAAGCCTTGCAGCAGGTAACCTGCAACAAGAAGAGCCACCTTCCCGGCGCCATCATGGTGAACAGCAGCGTTTTCAGCAGCGGACCTAGAGCACGCGGTATAACCGGGCGAGGCTCCCATGCAAGACAGCCGGTACGGCCATACTGTAAAATCAAGCATGACGGAAGAGAAGTCAGGCGCAGCGCAGAGCAGGGATTAGCTTCCTGATACATTCCATCACAAATGATCCGCACGAGCAGTCAAGCGGATCGGTGTGCAATTAAGATCAGGAGAAGCGAATTATGGCGATAGGTGCGAAGATCGCAAAAACGGCGGACCGAAAAAAAGTCATGGACACCAGCAAGAGCACGGATTGTCCCAAGTGCGGCAAGGTAACCCGTATTGTTAAACGTATGAAGGACCGCGAACGCGGCGTGCCGGGCGGCATCTATATCTCTTGCTCGGCGTGTGATTTCTTCGAAAAGTTGTAATCGGTAGGATTTTTTTGTGGCGGCCGGATGAGATAGAAGAGCTATCGCCTATCTCTAATCAAGGCCTTTTTTATGGCTGGATGACTAATTTTCTGCCTTTCTGCGTCATCTCTGTGAGAGAGATGCATTGCCCCTCATCTGCCTAGCAACTCTCAGCGGTAAGTCACCATCCAACTTGGCCGGGATAATCAGGGCGGTAGGCGTAGCCCAACGTTCGTAATTTCGGAGTGAAGGTATTCATCGACGATGAAGCTGAACCCTTCCATTCTCTTTTGCGTGATTGGTACAACTCTGGTGCTGTCCAGTTGCGGCGGTAGTGCCCCCTCCTCCAGCAGCAGCAGCACTGGAGGTGTCGGTACCACTACCGGCAACGTCGCGGGTGGTGGCGTCCCAAAGTTCAACCATGTGTTTATCGTGGTTGAAGAGAATCACAGCTATGGCGCTGTCATCGGCAACCCCAACATGCCCTACCTGAACGGCATCGCCACCGCAAACGGGCTGGCAACGCAGTATTTCGCCGACGCACATCCCTCATTGCCAAATTACTTCGAGTTGACGGTAGGCGAGGGACTTTCCATCACTGGCCTCGAAGGCGATGCCTACAGCGCTGTTGTTACTCAAGACAACGTGGTCCGCGCGCTGACGGGCGCGGGAAAAAGTTGGAAGAGCTATGTTGAGGCGTTGCCCTCCGTCGGCTACCTGGGCGGAGATACGGCAGTTTACGTAAAGCGTCACAATCCGTTTGTTTATTTTTCCGATATTCAGAATAGTGCTAGCCAGGCCGGCAACATCGTACCGTTCACTCAGTTTTCCGCTGATTTATCGGCCAGTACGCTGCCCGATTATTCTTTCATTGTTCCCGACCTCAACGATAACGCGCATGATTGTCCCGTGGGCATGAGCACCTGCAGCGATACTCAAAAACTCACGGCCGCCGACCAGTGGTTGTCGGCCAACATCGGCCCTCTGGTTACGAGTCCAGCGTTTCAGAACTCACTTTTAGTGGTTGTGTTTGATGAAGGCGATCTTGCAGATGTTCAACACATCGGAGGCCAAGTCGCGGCGGTGATCGTGAGCCCGCTGGCGAAAGCCGGTTACAAGTCCACCACTCTCTATGAACACGCGAGCACGTTGAGGCTGATGTTAGAGGGACTTGGTGTAACGGATTTGCCAGGCGGCGCAGCCACGGCTCCGAGTATGAGCGAATTCTTCAAGTAATCTTGGCGCGAGGCTTCGACACAGCGGGAAACCAACTACAAAAAATAATCCTATTAGACGGCGACGGTAACGGAAGTCTCCGTCCTCAGCACGGGCCGGTAGAGCGTGTCGCGCTCGATGGGTTCACGGCCGGCGGCGCGAATCAGGTGTTCCAGTTCCTCTCGGCGCATTCCCTGCGGCGTGGTCGCGCCGGCATCGTGATAGATCTTTTCCTCAATCACCGTACCGTCCATGTCATCAGCACCGAAACGCAATGAGATCTGCGCAATTTTCGCCGTCATCATCTGCCAGTAAGACTTGATGTGCGGGAAGTTATCGAGCACGAGGCGGCTGACCGCGATTTGCTTAATGTCGAGCATGCCCGTGGTTTTCGGCAAATGCTGGAGGGGCGTGTTGTCGGGATGGAAGGCCAGCGGAATGAATGTCTGGAAGCCGCCGGTCTCGTCTTGCAGCGCGCGCAGCTTGAAGAGATGATCCACGCGATCCTCGTCATTTTCGACGTGGCCGTAGAGCATGGTCGCGTTGGATTTCAAACCGATCTGGTGAGCGATTTTGGCGGTATCAAGCCACTGATCGCCATCGATTTTATGATCGCAGATAATGTGGCGCACGCGATCAGCAAATATCTCGGCGCCACCGCCTGGAAGAGAGTCCACACCTGAAGACTTCAACTGTTCCAGAGTCTCGCGAATTGAAAGCTTGGCGCGCTTCGAAAGATACGCAACCTCCACCATGGTAAAGGCTTTGAGATGAACCTGCGGGAAGCGCTGCTTCAGGCCTGAACAAAGATCGAGAAAATATTGGAACGGAAGATCGGGATGCAGTCCCCCGACAATGTGAAATTCGGTGACTGCCTCGCTATATCCGGACGCCGCCGTCTCGAAAGCCTCGTCGAGCGCCATGGTATAGGCTCCGGGCGAATCTTTCTTACGGCCGAAGGCGCAGAGTCGGCAGGCGGCGACGCAAACGTTCGTGGGATTGATATGCCGATTGACGTTGAAATACGTCTTGTCACCATGCATCCGCTCACGAACGTGATTAGCCATCCAACCAAGGGCGAGAATGTCCCCGGTGCGGTAGAGGGCAAGTGCGTCCTCCGCCTTCAGTCTTTCGCGGGCCAGAACCTTGGCATGAATTGGCCGGAGTCGCGTGTCGTCGGTTTGAAATGCGTGGTGCCGGGAGGAGACAGACATCTCCTTGATGATATCGCAGTAAGTACTAAGAAGTCACAATCATGCGCGTCAGTGGCCAGCAATGATCCGGTCTGAGATTGTTTCGTACTCCTCTCGCGGCAGCACGTGGCGCCTCACGAGGTCCTCGGTATTGTCATACGGCCGCTCGGCGACAATCCGGTCAGCTTCGTGCTCGGTCATCCCTGGCAGGGTCAGCAGTTCCTCTCGTGAGGCTTTGTTGATGTTGACGACTTTTTTGTCGCGAGACATGCCCTCCTTCACGCCTTCCGCCACGGCTTTGGCGTCGCGACGCACCGACTCGGTGGCCTCCGCGGTGCGGCGACGGATTTCATCCGGATTGTCTCGGGTGTTGCAGGCGGTAATGGCTGCCAGCGCCAAGGCCAGCATAAAAATCCACGTTCGATTTGAGTGTAGTAGCCGCATGTGGTTCTGATGCTCGTGAGGACTCGCCAGTTGGCGGCGATTCTGAAGAATCTGACCTGCAAAAGACTGGCTGCCTCATCGTCTATTCTCTTTGGTCGAGAGCGTATTCTTCTCTTGCAGTGATCGTCCTGTACAATTTTGCTTCCGATGAGTTCGTACGCAAAATGGTGGCTTTCTGCGTTCGCGACGCTGATGCTGGTTTTCTCAGCGCAGGCCGAACCGATCGCCAAACTCAAGCCAACCGGCTACGTCAACGATTTTGCGCACGTTCTAGATCAGAATACGATTGCGCAGATCGAGGATATCTGCCGCCAGGTCGACGAGAAAGCGCACGCCCAAATCGCAGTAGTAACGATTCATTCACTCGATGGCTCCGACATCGAAAGTTACGCAGTCGATTTGTTTCATCAGTGGGGAATTGGAAGCAAATCGACGAATCGCGGAGTGTTGATTCTCTATGCGATTGACGATCATCGCGCCCGCGTTGAGGTCGGCTATGGGCTGGAACCCATACTGCCTGACGGCAAGGTGGGGGGATTTCAACGCGAAGCGGTCCCGCTCATGCGCGCGGGTAACTATAGCCAGGCGCTGCTGCTGGTTACTACAAGAGTGGCGGCCGTCATTGCACAGGATGCAGGCGTCCAGCTCTCGATGCATCAGCTAGTGGCGCCTCCAGCCGAGCGCGTACAGCAGCCGGGCGGAATTCTTCTGCTGATTGTCATCGTACTCATTGTTCTTTTCACTCCGCTTCGCGGCATACTTTTTGGGATGCTACTTTCCGGAATGTTCGGTGGCGGTGGCGGATACAGGGGCGGGGGAGGATGGGGCGGCGGCGGTGGAGGATTTGGCGGAGGTGGGGGTTTCGGCGGATTCGGAGGCGGTAGTTCAGGCGGCGGAGGGGCTAGCAGCAGTTGGTAGCCAGCGAGGACGCAAATGGTTCCGGAAAAAAAGATTAACGACTTTGTAGCCCGCCTGCGAGCAGCGGCTGGAGCGAACCTGGAGTGCGTAATCCTGTTCGGTTCAGCGGTAGCGGGAGATTTTCATCCTGAGTTCTCAAATCTCAATTTGTTCTGTGTGCTCGGCGACAACTCCTTCGCGGCCCTGCAGGCCTTGGCGCCCGCCGTGAAGTGGTGGGCCGAGCAGAAGGAGCCACCGCCCTTGTTCATGACGCGTGACGAGATCGAGCGCTCGACTGATGTATTCACCATTGAGCTCATCGATATAAAGCAGCATCATCGCGTCTTATTCGGCGACGACTTGCTGCAGAGTTTGACCATCCCCACGAAATTGCACCGAGTCCAGGTCGAATATGAGCTCGGAGAAAAACTCGCGCTTCTACGCCAGCATCTCCTCCTCGCGTTGGGGACGGAGTCGCGCATGTGGAAATTACTGATACGATCGGTCTCGTCATTTGTCACGCTGTTCCGTCACGCATTGATCGTGCTCGGCCATGACGCCCCGCTTGGCAAGCGTGAGGCAGTGCAGGCATTATCAAAGCAGATCGGGTTTGATGGCTCGGCCTTCATTGAAGTGCTGGACGTGCGGGAGCGAAAAGCAGATCGCAAGAATTTTGATGTGGCCGATGTTTTTTCGCGGTATCTCGCGGCCCTGGAGCATGTGACAAAGGCAGTTGATAAGATGCTTGATTCGAATGGCAGTGGTCCTGCGTAAACTTTCGTGATCGTCTTGAGGAGAAACGTATGAGTAAGGCGCTGATCGCGGTCGTAATTGTAGTTGCACTTATTCTGCTCGTGGTCTTGTTTGCTTTTGGCCAGTACGTGACTGTGAAGAACACGCTGGTCAGCAAGAACGAAGCCGTAAAGGAAGCCTGGTCGCAGGTCGACATCGTGCTGCAACGCCGCGCCGACTTGATTCCCAACTTGGTGGAGACGGTCAAGGGATACGCGAAGCAGGAGCAAACCGTGTTTGGCGACATCGCAAAAGCACGCTCTGCCTTGTTATCCGCGGGCTCACCGCAGGAGAAGATTGCAGCCAACCAGCAGCTCGATGGAGCGCTTGGCCGCCTGCTAGTGATCGTCGAGAACTATCCGCAGCTGAAGTCCAATGAAAATTTTCTCCGCTTGCAGGACGAACTCGCTGGCACGGAGAATCGCATCGCGGTCGAGCGCAAGCGTTATAACGACACGCTGCGGGATTACAACACCTACGTCCAACAGTTCCCCAACAGCATTTTCGCCAGATTTGCGGGTTTCAAGCCCAACGAAGCTTATTTCGAGGCATCACCGGGATCGCGCGAAGTTCCCAAGGTAAACTTCTCAAGTCCAGGCGCAACAGCTCCGCAAGCAACACCGCAGCCAGCACCGGTACACTGAAACTTTAGGATTGCGGGCGCCGAACCACTTCTGGCGTGTGGTTATCGGGGATTGTAAAGCGACGTCAGAGAGAACGAGGTTACATTTCAACCACTAAGAAGGCAGTTCCCAGCCTTCATCTTTCATTTTCTTGTTGGTCCAGTGTTGCAGCTGCTCGAAGAGCGCCGGGTCAATCACAGAAAATCGCAGCCCGACGCGGCCTTCTCCTCCAAACCAGACGATGCGGGCTTTTGCCTGAAAAATCGTCGAGCTTTCGGGAAGCGGAAAACTCACGCCGAGAATGCCGGTAAACTTCATGGGTTCCTTGAGGCCGTCGATACCCATGCCACCGGCGCTGAGGTTCACGCCCTGGGCCCGAACTTCTTCCCCTTTCTGATTTTTCAGCAATACATCAAGAGTCACGCGAGCGCGAAAAAATTTCTGTTGCTCAATGCTGATAAAGCCCAACGAGTTCGCGGCATCCGCGGAATTTATGTTGATGTTGTATTCCTTCAGCTTCCGGCTGAGCGTGCGGCGGGAAATTCCCAGTTGTTCTGCGGCTTGACTCCGATGACCGCCGCTGCGTTCCAGCGCGCGGATGATCATTTGCTCTTCCATGCTGTCGAGATTGCCGACGGGCATAGAGGCAGCCTGACGCTGTGCCACTGGGTTGCCCGACATCGCATCCGTGATTTGCGATTTGTGGATCTCGGGCTGCCGCGACTCCACCGCTACTCGAGCGACGAGGTTGCGTAGTTCCCGAACGTTCCCCGGCCAGGAGTGCGACAGCAGCGCGGAAACAGCATCAGGAGTGAACAAGCTGCCTGGCTTTTTGACATTAAGAAAATGTTCAGCTAAAGCCACGATGTCCTCGGGACGTTCCCTAAGAGGTGGAACGCGAAGTTGAAACTGACCGAGACGATGAAAGAGATCTTCGCGAAAACGTCCGTCCTTTACCGCAGCGTCAAGATCCTGATTGGTGGCAGCAACAATGCGAACGTCCACCTTGATCTTGCGATGTCCGCCCAATCGATAGAAGGGATATCCGTCGAGCACTCGTAAAAGCTTCACCTGAGTTTGAAGCTGCAATTCACCGATTTCATCAAGAAATAACGTGCCTTTGTCGGCCATTTCGAACAGACCGGCCCGAGAGGAATCCGCGCCAGTGAATGCGCCTTTCTCATAGCCAAATAATTCACTTTCGACCAAATTCTCTGGAAGGGCCGCACAGTTGATGTCAACCCAGGGGCGGCTGCTGCGGTTCGAGGACTGGTGAATCGTACGAGCGATGAGTTCCTTGCCGGTCCCGGTTTCACCGGTGATCAGCACGCTTTCCGTGTGACCGGCTACGCGGTCCACCATGCGCATGAAGCGGTGCATCAGAGGACTGGCCAGTATAAGATTCGTTCCGTCTATCTCACGCGAAACGGTATGCGCAGATTCTTCCTCATCCGTTCGTAGGATGGGAACAGGCGGAAGCTTTACTACTTCCTCAGCGACAGAGAACGTAACGATTAACCCGGTGGGAGCGGAACTAGCGGCGCGCAGTACGGTAACGGACAACTCCCCAGCGAAGGTCTTTCCAGACTTGGGTTGAAACTGAAATGAAGTCTTGTAATAACCGTGCTTTAGCGCCTCTGTCAGCATGGTCTGCTGCAACTTGTCCCGCTCGGCGCCATCTTCATGTAAGAAGAAAGCTGCCAATGGGTGGCCTAAAACAGCTGCGGGGCTATTGCCGAAAATATTCAACGCACCTTCGCTGCAGCCGGTGATTGTGCCTTGAGGGTCAGCCGACAGCATGGCAATTTTCCCCAGCACTCCGGGGTGCAGAATTCCCGCGCGTAGGCTCGCGGTCTTTGTTCCCGTGCCCACGAGCGCTCGCTCTTGCGGCTGCGAATTAATGTTTTCTGTTGGCATTCCGCGCGTTTGGAATTGATCTTGACACAGAGCAGCTGTCTTGCAGGAAGTATGCCGTTGCGGGTGATAACGAAAGTAATTTATCAGCCTGGAAAATGATCTGGATCCGGACATAATTCTTCGAGCCCGGGCCGCGCCCCACTCAATATTTTTTGCCGTTACCTCGGTAAGCTACTTAAAAGCCCCTAAGAACAATAGGATTTCAGTGAACAGGCTCGCCCGGACGTGTGCGTCGGAGATTTCCGCGCAGCGGGTGTCGTCTGTCGACTCCCCTGCGACAGAAGTAGTGACGCAATGTCGACTCGGACAAAGCTATTTGTCGGGATTACTGTTTCGCTTGGAATGGCGGTGCTGTGCTCTGCTCTTTGGCGCTGGCAATCCGCTGATCTGACGCGATTTGTCTGCTATTTGATAGTCGCCGTCCTGGCTTCCAGCCTGAAGGTGCAACTGCCGGCAATCGACGGCACGATGTCAGTAAATTTCCTTTTCATTCTTCTTGGTGTAATGGAGCTGAGCCTGCCCGAGACTCTGGCCATCGGGTGTACGGCAACTCTGGTACAAAGCGTTTGGCAGGCACGGAACCGCCCAGACCCGGTGAAAGTGCTATTCAACGTCTTCGGCATGATGGCGAATGCCAGCGCACTGTGTTACGTGAGCTATCACTGGTTGAATGGAAAAATGGGGAACAACAGACCGGTTCTGCTGATAGTGGCGGCGCTGGTTTTTTTTCTCGCCAATACTCTTCCAATTTCCGTGGTCATTGCGCTGACAGAAAACAAGACTAGCCGCAAAGTATGGTCGGAGTGCTACTTCTGGTCATTTCCCTACTATCTGGTCGGAGCCGCCGCGGTTGGGTTGGTAGGAGTGGTGAACAGCCGCGCCGGCTGGCAGACTTCTCTGCTCGTCCTGCCGGTGATTTATTGGGTGTACCGCTCTTATCGCCTGTATCTGGGACGATTGGAGGCCGAGAAAGAGCGAGTGGAAGTTGAAAAGAGGCACGTTGAACAGATTGCATCGCTGAACATGCGTACCATCGAGGCCCTCGCGCTGGCCATCGAAGCCAAGGACCACACCACGCATACGCATCTGCAACGTGTGCGGACCTACGCGGTAGAAATCGCCAAAGAAATTGGCCTTTCGCCCGATGAGATTGAGGCACTACGAGCCGCAGCCCTGCTGCATGACATTGGTAAACTCGCGGTGCCGGAGCACATCATCAACAAACCCGGGAAGTTGACTCCGGAAGAATTCGAGAAGATGAAAGTGCACCCGATCGTAGGTGCGGAAATCCTGGATCGAGTGGCATTCCCTTATCCGGTAGCACCGATAGTGCGCGCGCATCACGAGAGATGGGATGGCTCAGGATACCCTTCGGGCCTGATCGGCGAAGAGATCCCCATCGGAGCACGAATTCTTGCGGTCGTCGATTGCCTCGACGCGCTGGCTTCAGACCGGCAATATCGCCCAGCCATACCTCTCGATCACGCCATGGAAACGGTGAAGGAGAAGTCCGGAAAGTGGTTCGACCCGAAGGTGGTGGAGATTCTCGAGCGCCGCTACAAAGAACTGGAACGCACCGCGCAAGTCTCTGAGGACGGCTTCGCCCCCGCCGGATTCGCAAAGGATGTACGCGTGGAGCGCGGTCTCGCTCCGGCAACCGGATTCGAAAAGTGGGCCAACAATTCGCAGAACGAAACCGACTTCCTGACCTCAATTGCATCAGCCCGACACGAAGCTCAAGCCATGTTCGAGTTGAGCCAGGATCTTGGAAACTCACTCAGCCTCAGCGAAACACTTTCGGTTCTGTCGATGCGGCTCCGAAGACTTATTCCCTATGACTCTATTGCGGTATTCGTAAACCGCAATGGATGGTTGTTGCCGGAGCTGGTAAGCGGCGAAAATTTCCGCGTTTTGTCGTCGCTGAAAATCCGCGTCGGCGAAGGTTTGTGCGGCTGGGTGGCGGAGAATTGCAAACCCATCATCAACGGCAACCCGCAGGTGGAAGAAGGTTATGTCGCCGATCCAAAAACTGCCACGCTAGCTTCGGCTCTGGTGGTTCCGTTGCAGGGACTGAATGGCGTCGTCGGCGTCCTCGCCATGTATCACTCGAGTCTGGATGCTTTTACTCCAGACCATTTGCGGATTCTCCTCGCAGTTGCCTCTAAGGTCGCTCTCTCAGTCGAAAACGCCCTCAAGTATCAGCAGGCGGAGAGTTCCGCGACTACAGACTTTCTCACCGGCCTGCCCAATGCGCGCTCGCTGTTTGTGCATCTGGCGCAGGAAGTGGCGCGCTGCCGCCGTATGAAGACTTCGCTCGCCGTAATGGTATGCGATATCGACGGCCTCAAAAAAATTAACGACTCCTTCGGCCACCTCGAGGGAGACAAATTGCTGCGGGAGTTCAGCGTCCGCCTGAAAGATGCATGCCGCGGCTACGACTACGTTGCCCGCATGGGTGGCGATGAATTTGTAGTGATGGCACCCGGCCTTTCGGTTGAAGGTGCTGAGGAGAAAACCGGCCGCTTGAATCAGGCAGCCATTGATGCGGGACGGCATACCTGCGGTCGGGAAGTGATTACTTTGAGCGTAGGTACCGCTTTCTGTCCGGAGGATGGCTTTGACGTAGAAGCTTTGCTGGCTGAAGCCGACCGTCGCATGTACACCGTGAAGCAAACTCACCACGCCCAAAATGCAGCCAGCCAGGGCACCCTCGCACACGGCGCTTCAGGAAAATAGATGAATAATCTGCGATGGAAAATTGGTGGGCATGCACTGGCGGTGGTAGCGACGCTACTGCTTGGAGGCCTGCTTTCTGCAACACTGGTGCGGCTCGCCCCTGGTTTCGACGCGGATGAGCGGGAGCTAGATCCGCACTTGAATACGCAGAGCGTGCAGGCATTACGCGAGGCGAGGCGGCACGAACATAACATCTTCCACTTTTATCTCTCGTACTTGAATCACTCACTACACGGAGACTTGGGCACTTCGCTAGCACTCGGCCAACCGGTGCGGACTTTGTTGGGTGATCGCTTGCCCCTCACTACACGCTTGCTGACCACTGGTCTCGGACTCGCGTGGATGTTGTCACTGACGCTGGCATTGAGCGCTGCCTGGCTGAGGCTTTCGATTTTCGATGTCTTCACCACCGTGGTGAGCGGAACTTTTCTCTGTATTCCGGCCGCGGTGCTGGCATTGCTATCGGTACTCTGGAATCTGCCGGGGTCGTTGGCGATTGCGCTGATCGTTTTCCCTCGCACCTATCGATATGCCAGCAATCTGCTGGTGAAAGTTTATTCCCGGCCTCATATCCTTGCAGCGCGGGCGCGAGGTCTGGGAGAAGCACGCATCCTGTTCCGCCATGTAGTGCCTGTGGTCACGCCGCAGCTGCTAGCTGTCGCCGGAGTTTCCGTAAGCGTAGCTGTTGGAGCCGCAATTCCCGTCGAAGCGTTGTGCGGATTGCCAGGGGTGGGACAACTGGCATGGCAAGCTGCGCTGGCACGCGATCTGCCCTTGCTGGTTAACATTACGATTCTGGTGACACTGGTAACCTTGCTGGCCAATTCCGCGGCAGATGTAATCGGTCATGTGGTCCAGAGGCGGGAAATATGAGCCTCGGGCGAAAACTTGCATGTGCGGCCTTAGTGCTTGTGATGAGTGCATCGGCGGCCGCCAACTGGCTGGCCCCCGCGGGTTACTCCAAACAATACCGCGAGGCTACGAATGCACCGCCGTCGCACACCCACTGGCTTGGCACGGATGAAATCGGGCGGGACCGCTTTGCCCGCGTTCTTTACGGCACGCGAATTTCCTTGCTGTTAGCTCCGGCAGCAGCGCTTCTTTCGACACTGATGGCGGCGTTTTTCGGAGGATTGGCAGGATATCTCGGCGGCGCCTGGGCTCGCACGGCGATGGCGGTGACCGATCTGTTCTTGTCGTTGCCCTGGTTGTTCCTGCTGATCGCGGCGCGGGCGCTGATGCCGCTAAATGTATCTCCGCTGATATCAGTACTGGTGACATTTCTGTTGCTGGGACTTTTGGGCTGGACCACTGCGGCGCGAGTGCTTTGCACCACCGCCGCATCGCTGCGTACGTCAGATTTTGTAAGGCAAGCGCGAGCCGCGGGTCTCACCGGTCAAAGATTATTTTGGATGCATGTCGTACCGAATTTGAAGCCTGTCCTATACGCGCAATTTTGGATTTCAATTCCCGTCTTCATTTTGAGCGAAGCTAACCTTGGGATCCTCGGATTGGGCGTTGCCGAACCCATGCCCTCTTGGGGAAGCCTGCTCAAAGAGCTGGAAGGCCTGGTTTCAGTTGGGGAGGAACCTTGGAAATTTGCGCCGTTGATTTTACTGGCGGTAGTGGTTACGTCGTTTCAGCTTTTGTTGTCCAAGCAAGAGGAGGCCGCGTGAAGCGTAAAGAGAGACAGTCGGAGATGATGGTAGCTCCCTGCTGGAAAGCAATCGCTGCGGCAATCATTTGCCTGGGATCTCTACTCGGATGCGCGACGGCTCAAGCCAGTGGTGAGCTGAAGTTTTGTCTCCGCACCGAACCGAAAACATTTAACCCCCTGAAGGTTGAAGACGAGGCCTCCGGCACTATCCGCTATTTGACTGGTGGCGTGTTGGTCCGAGTGAATCGCCAATCCCAGGAACTAGAGCCGGAGTTGGCGCAAACGTGGAAACTTTCTAAAGACGGGCGGCAAATATCATTTCACTTGCGCAGCGGACTATCTTTCTCGGACGGCACGACTTTTTCCGCGGAGGACGTCGCTTACACAGTCCAGCAGTTGATGGACCCGGCGCTGCATTCGCCGACCGGCGACGCTTTTCGTTCGGGCACCGGAAATGTCGAAACTAAGATCCTGTCCCCTACGCAAATTTCGATCAGGTTCCCGGCCCCGGTGGCCGGACTGGATCGCCTCTTCGACCAGGTCGCAATTCTCTCTGGACATTCGCCAAAAAAAGAAATGGCGGTCCTGGGGCCGTTCATGGTGGCCGATTACAAAGCTGGATCCACAGTTCTGTTGAAGCGCAATCCCAACTACTGGAAGTCTGATGAACAAGGGCGCAAACTGCCTTATCTGGATTCCATACGGCTGGATATCCAGCCCAACCGCGATGTTGAGATGCTTCGTTTCAAGCGCGGAGAACTTGACCTGATCAATTCTCTTGATAGTGAATACTTCGATAAGCTGGCGACAACTTCGCCGCAACTGGTGCACGACGCGGGCGCGTCGCTGGATAGCGAGCAACTCTGGTTTAACGAAGTAGCCAAGTCTCCAATTCCAAAATACAAGAAGGCATGGTTCCATTCGGCCAATTTCCGGCGGGCGATTTCGGAAGCGATCAATCGCGAGGATCTAAGCCGCGTCGTTTTCCACGGGCATGCCCAGCCCGCAGCGGGACCGTTTTCGCCGGCCAATAAATTCTGGTTCAACGCAAAGCTCAAACC
The DNA here is from genome assembly GCA_025462865.1 of Candidatus Sulfotelmatobacter sp. Taxonomy (GTDB): domain Bacteria; phylum Acidobacteriota; class Terriglobia; order Terriglobales; family Acidobacteriaceae; genus Sulfotelmatobacter. Next base: position 69,623 of record JAOAPI010000150.1, read on the forward strand.
GCAAACCTATAGTCCCGACGGGGCGTTGAAGGCGCTGCAGTCCGATGGCTTCCGCATGGAGAACGGAACGCTCAAAGATAAGGACGGCAATGAGGTTGTGTTTTCGATCATCACAAATGCGGGTAACAAATACCGCGAGCGTATGGCCGTGTTGATTCAGGAAGATTTACAGAAGATTGGCATCCACGTGAATGTGGTGACACTCGACTTCCCTTCCCTGATTGAACGCATGACGCAGAGCTTCGACTATGAAGCGATCCTCCTCGGACTGACCAACGTCGATCTGGATCCAAATGGCGAGATGAATGTGTGGCTGAGTTCCTCGGAGAATCACCAGTGGAATCCGCAGCAGAAAACTCCAGAAACTTCGTGGGAGGCGGAAATCGACCGCCAGATGCGGGCACAGGCTTCGTCGAGCGATTTGAAGAAACGCAAAGAGGCGTTCGACCGCGTGCAGGAAATCGTCGTTGATCAGGAACCTTTCATCTTCCTGATTAACAAGAATGCACTTTCCGCGGTTTCAACCAGCGTGCACGGGGCGGCTCCGGTCATTCTGTCACCGCAAACATTCTGGAACGCAGAACGGCTGGCTGTATCAGCGAAATAGTGGCATTTCCTGGCGACGGATTTGCACGAATTCACATGAACCATAAAAGCTAGGAAACAGCGAAAGCACAAGCCACATGGCGTTTAAGAACTCACAAGAGAAGACTTTGCTGTCGGCGCACATCTCTGTGCGTTACGCGGACAAGCCGGTCTTACGCGCAGTGCAGTTGAAGATTCAGTGCGGCGAAGTGCTGGGGCTGGTTGGGCAGAGTGGCTCTGGCAAGAGCACACTGGCCATGGCGATTCTTGGACTTCTCGAGAAAAAGCGCACACACACCGAAGGCAACATCCGGTTTCAGGACTCCGAACTCCTACAGCTCTCAGAACGTGAGCTGCGAGCGTTGCGGGGACGAGCGATTGCACTGGTCTTACAAAGCCCCTTGTCCTCCTTGAACCCGGCGCTCAAAATCCGAACCCAACTTAAGGAAGCATGGCGCGCTCACGCTTCGGGCACATCCGAAGAGTGCATGACGGCGATCCGGGCGTGTATGGCGAGCGTTTCGCTGCCCTCCGACGACGAATTTCTTCGCAAGTATCCTTCACAGATGAGCGTGGGACAAGCGCAGCGCGTGCTCATCGCGATGGCGGTAATGCATCGTCCCGCGCTACTGATCGCGGACGAAGCGACCAGCGCGCTCGATGTGATCACGCAATCCGAAATTTTGGCGCTGTTCCGGCACCTGAACCGCTCCACGGGAATGGCGATTCTCTACATTTCTCATGATCTTGCATCGGTGGCGGGGATTTGCGACCGCATCGCCATTCTTCACCAGGGCGAAATCGTTGAGTGTGGGACCACGGAGCAAATCTTCACCAACCCGGGCCACAACTATACGCAGCGGTTGATGGCAGCGATTCCAAGAGTTCTGTCGGCGGGCGCTAACCCGCAACGGAAAAGCGAAGCTGCTGCCGCACGGTAAACGACGTCTCCAATCCTTTTTTCCCTGCCAGTAACTAACCGAAGTAACCATTGCGGAATTGCGGGACAAACTGTCCCGCGCCCCACCCAGCAGGACAGACTGGCCCACCCTGCACCCAGTGACGGCTTTTATCTCCAATGATTGCAAAGGTTTACGAGCAAGCGATTGGCCTTGCCCGTGCATAACAGCATGTGGGTCTAAGCATTACTGTGCTCTACATTCGTTCTTGCGCTTGGGAAGGGTGAGATTCATGTCGAAGATACTGAAACCTAAAAGGCCGGACCGGGGGCAGCGCCACAGCGCCGCTTGGGGAAAGCGCCTGAGCATGCTGTTGCTGATCCTGATCGCGGAAGCCGCATTCGCCCAGCATGGGGGCAATGGTCGGGGAGTTGGCAAGTTCGCAGATGATCTTGCGCCCGCTGTGGCGCGAGCCCATCACGGTAAGGCCGGCGTCCAGACCGTAAGAGTTATCGTGCAATACCAGAACGTGCCTCAAGCGAGGCATGAGCGCCGGATGCAGGGTCTGGGCGCGCACCTGAATCACAGGCTTGGCACGGTGAAGGCGATTGCCCTCACCATTCCAGTCAGCGCACTACCTGCACTGGAAGCTGACCCCGAGATTCTCTCCGTAAGCATCGACCATCCGCTGAATGGGGCGGACGATTATACGGACGCGGCAGCTAACGTTAGCGCTGCCTGGAATGCTGGATTCACCGGCACTGGAGTCGGCGTCGCGGTGATTGATAGCGGCATCAACGATAGTCACGCCGACTTGTGGGATTCAACCCAGTCGTATTCGCGGGTGGTTTATCGCCAGGACTTTACTGGCACGGCAACTTCAAACGCGAATGGGGCGCGATATGACTTGTACGGACACGGGACCCACGTTGCCGGCATTATCGGCGGCAACGGCTACCTTTCGGCGGGACGGTTTGCCGGCGTAGCTCCCAGTGTTAACTTCGTTGATCTGCGCGCGCTCGATGCCAACGGCTCCGGCAGCGACGGCAGCGTAATCGCGGCTATCCAAGAAGCGATTGCGTTGAAAGATACCTACAACATTCGCGTCATCAACCTGTCGTTGGGACGCGGCATCCCTATCAGCTACACGCAAGATCCTTTGTGCCAAGCGGTGGAAGCCGCCTGGAAAAGCGGGATCGTGGTGGTAGTGGCGGCAGGCAACTATGGCCGTTTGAGCGTCAACGGCAGCAACGGCTTCGGAACGATCACGGCGCCAGGAAACGATCCCTTTGTCCTGACCGTGGGCGCGATGAAGTCCATGAACACGTACGCTCGCGTCGACGACCAGAAAGCCAGCTTCAGTTCCAAGGGGCCCACTACCTACGATCACGTGGTAAAACCCGATATGGTGGCTTCTGGAAATGCTGTCGTTTCGCTCGCGGCTACTGGCGCAATGTTGGAGGCAACATATCCGCAGGCGCTGGTTGCGGGGACTGACGGGAACAACGAATATTTCACGCTTAGCGGCACCAGCATGGCAACGCCGGCAGTCAGCGGCGCCGTGGCCCTGATGCTGCAAGAAGATAGCTCGTTGACTCCCGACCAAGTGAAGGCGCGGTTGATGAAAACGGCATACAAACGATTTCCTCAATCGTCCATCTCTTCAGTGCCGCATTTAGGGCGAACCTTCACCGAGTTCTATGACCTTCTGTCGATAGGTGCCGGCTACCTGGATGTACAGGCGGCGCTGGCTAACAACGATCGGGCACCGGGAACAGTCGGATCCGCTCTGTCGCCATCGGCAGTTTACAACTCGGTAACGCATACCGTCTCATTGAGCAACGGAAACTCGGTGGTTCTGCCCAACTCCGTGGTTTGGGGGACATCGGTGGTTTGGGGAACATCGGTGGTTTGGGGCGCGAACGTAAATGGCAGCTCCGTGGTCTGGGGTTGCTCGCTTCCCTGGAATGACAACATGCTGAGCGCCTTCAGTGTGGTTTGGGGCGCGAGCACGGGCACTTCAGCCACCAGCGTGGTTTGGGGTGCGTCAGACTTGGCTAGCAACAGTGCGTTCTCCGATGCAGGAGACGATGAACAGTAAGCCGTGGTCAATTAATTCAGAGAGGAGAAGATTATGAATCGCAATACACGGCTAACGAAAACGTTCATCGGAGTGATGGTTCTGGCGGCGACTGCAAGTAGTGCATATGCCAGCCTGGCCAGCCACACCCTGCATACGTCTTATGCCCTGGCGATCCTGGCTTTAGCGGCGGCAACGTCGCGCATGAAGATCAAGCTGCCGGGCATTGACGGAAACATGTCAGTCAACCTGCCATTCCTGTTAATGGCTGTAGTAAATCTGAGTGCGATGGAAGCGGTGGTGGTTGCAAGCATCTCAACGATGGTGCAGTGCTGGCCTAAACTGGATGCAAAATTCAAGCCGGAACAGATGCTGTTTAACGTCAGCATGATGGCGTTCGCAACCAGCATGGCGAATTTTATCTGGAACGCCGGATGGCTTGGAAAGGGCGCGTGGGCATCGGAACCTTTGATGTTGGCTTCCGCAACCGCTGCGTTCTTCGTGGGGCAGACGGCACCCGTGGCTGGCATCATCAAGCTGGCCGAGGGAGCTGCAATGCGCCGCATCTGGTTGGGGATCGTGCAACTGTCATTTCCCTACTATGTACTTAGCGCTGGAATGACCTCAATGGTGAACCTGGTAAGCCATCATTTCGGATGGCAGGCCGCCTTGGTAATCTTTCCCGTGATGTTTGGCGTCCATCTCTCGTACCGGTTGTACTTCGGACGAGCGGTGGAATCTTTACGCACTGCGCCGTTGGCAAGAACCGCCAGCGTAGGAGTCTAAGATAAGGTCGGCTACCGGATACCCGGTCGTCGACGGCACGAAATATTGGTAATCAACGTGGCGTTCCGGCCCAACCGGAACGCCATTTTTTCGTCTCGCACCGCTCGGGGCGGGATGCTTGCAACGGACAGGAATTGGACAACCTGGTGACAATTTCTTGACAACCTCGAAAAGACGGCAGCCTAGTATTGCGACCATCCGAAGTCGGATAGTGAGGACCATCCGAAACTCTCAGACAACGATTCGGGATTCCCACTCGCAATACATCACTAAGGAGAAAATCGCATGCGGCGTCTGCTCAGTTGCAATCACGTCCTCACCTCGCTTCTGGGGCTTGTGCTGGTGTTGGCATCCAGCTCTGCCCTGGCACAGTATCAAGCAACCTATCTAGACTCGGATCTGTCGGGCAAAGCCCTGCATACGGATCCCCTGCTGAAAAATGCCTGGGGACTTGCTTACAGCCCAGGCGCAGCTTTTTGGATCAGCGACGAGGCTAGCGGCTGGTCCACTTTGTATGACGGTAAGGGAAACCCGCAAAGTCTGCAGGTGGTCATTCCTCCCGCCACTGGTACCGGGCAAGGAACACCCACGGGCATCGTCTACAACGGCTCGACAGAATTCAAAATTCGAAACTGGACGTCGGTATTTCTGTTTGCCACTCTAGATGGAACTATCAGCGGTTGGTCCGCATTCAATCCCAATGCGGCGCTCATCGGTGTAACTAGTCCGGGCGCGGTCTACACCGGCCTGGCCATCACCAGCAAGCCTTCGGGAAATTTCCTGTTCGCCGCCGACGCCGCCAACAATAAGGTCGATGTCTACGACGGCAATTTCAATCTGGTGAAATCCTTCACCGATCCGGCCATTCCCGCGGGTTTCGCTCCGTTCGGAATTCAGGACATTAAGGGCAAGGTTTACGTTTCGTTTGCCAGTTCGTCGGGTGGCACGGGTGGCTTCATCGATATTTTTGGCGAAGATGGCACTTTGGTGAGACATCTTTCGCACGGGGCACCGCTGAACCAGCCATGGGGTTTCGCAGTGGCTCCCTCAAACTTTGGTCCGCTCAGCAATACGCTGCTGATCTCGAATAATACGTCCGCAGGCACCATCAACGGATTCAGCCTTAGCACCGGAAAGCTCGTGGGCACGATAAAGAATTCGGCCGGCACGCCAATCACGATCAAGGGATTATGGGGAATCGAGTTCGGAGGCGGGTCGTCAGCAAATGGCCAACGAAATCAGCTTTTCTTTACCGCCGGTCCTAACGACACTGATGGCTACTTTGGGTTGATCGCTTTCAAATAACATTTTGCGCTCTGACGAGCGCAAAAGAACTAAAAAGACAAAGGCCGCCTTTCATGGCGGCCTTTGCATTGCACGCTACGTAGTCGGCGGCGGTGATGGCTACTCTCACGAGTGCCTTCGTGATGCCAGGCTTTCCTATCGGGCAAGCCAAAAAATATGCGTTCCATTGTCGATCCGGGAGTTGCTCGTCCGACGAGTAAGTAGAGGCCCAAAGACGCCTCTAACTGGACGACACAGCGATGCCAGAAATATTCTTCACACGTGCTAAATCGGTCGGAGGAGCCGTTCTCGTCGGACTCGGAATTATTATTTTCTACGAGCATCTCGGTGTGGCGGCAACGCAAGTGAGTCACCTCCTCGGTGTTATTCCTGGCCAGAGAGCAGGGATGTTATCCCTAATATTGGCGGCCACGCGAGTTTTGCGAGCCTATACCGCCGATCACCGGCAGTTCTGGCAGGGCTTGATCCAGGACGTGCTGGTATTGTCCTGGCCACTCGTGCTCGTTATGGCCGGAACCGTGTTATCTCGAAATACTTCCGACGAAGTGGACGTGCTTGCAAAAAGAAATTGCGAAAGTGTCGATCTCGCCGCCGGTTGTTCGACGTCAAGGTAGACGGCGGTTTAATCTCAATTAAAGGGAGACAGCAATGCGATTCCTGGTGATGGTCAAGGCCACCAACGACTCCGAATCCGGCGTTATGCCCAAGCAGGAGCTTCTGGGTGAAATGGTGAAGTTCAATGAGGAACTGGTGAAGGCTGGGGTAGTCCTGGCCATGGAAGGGCTGCAGCCCAGCTCGAAGGGTAAGCGCGTCAGGTTCTCGGGAAAGAAACGAACCGTGATTGACGGACCTTTTGCCGAGACAAAGGAACTCATCGCCGGTTTCTGGCTCTGGCAGTTAAGGTCAATGGAGGAGGCGGTGGAGTGGGTAAAGCGTTGTCCAAATCCCTTTGACGGCAAATCTGACATCGAGATTCGGCAGGTGTTCGAAGCAGACGACTTCGGAACGGAGCTGACTCCGGAGCTCCGAGAGCAAGAGGAACGTCAGCGCAAGAGGATGGCTCAGAAAAAATAGTTGAAGGCGTGTCGATTTGTCGTCTCTCGTTCGACGTCCCAATAGAACAGCTTTTGATTTTCGAGTAACAGTGTCAGAAGAGTTCAGCTTGCAAACTGAAATACAAAAGGAGAAATGACAATGCGATTCCTGATGATGGTCAAGCACGCGGAGAATTCGCCACCTCCGCCCCAAGAACTGATGGATGCCATGGCAATTCTCACCGAAGAGGCGATCAAAGCGGGCACCATACGCGGAAGTGGGGGCCTTGCGCCCACGGCGCAGAGCACCCGCGTCCGGCTTTCCGGTGGGCAGATCAAAGTCACCGACGGACCATTCACCGAAGCCAAGGAAATTATTGGCGGCTATGCGGAGTTTGAACTGAAATCGAAGGAGGAGGCCATCGAAGGAGCGGTGCGCTTCATGGAACTCCACAAGAAACACTGGCCAGGATGGGAGGGCGAGACCGAAATTCGCCAGGTTTTTGGGCCGGAGGACTTCGCGCAACCCTGCGGGGAAACGTCGCGTCCCTTGCAGAAGCAAGCTTCATAACACCAGGCCTCACCCCTTGCAATGGCGGCATGAAAGTGATGTGATCGGTGGCAGTGACAGCCACCGACACACATCGCGCCATCGAGGCGGTCTGGAGGATTGAGTCTCCCAGGCTCATCGCTGGACTTACGCGGATCGTTCGTGACATCGGGATTGCCGAAGATCTCGCGCAGGATGCTCTCATTGCCGCTCTCGAGCAGTGGCCGGAGTCAGGCGTTCCTGACAACCCGGCAGCGTGGCTGATGGCGACCGCGAAGCATCGTGCCATGGACCACTTCCGCCGAAACACCCGGCTCGACCGCAAGCACGAGGAGCTCGGCCGCGAGCTCGCGGCGAAGGAGAGGGCTGTGCCCGATCTGGATTCTGCTCTCGATGACGATGTTGGCGATGATCTGTTGCGCCTCGTCTTCACATCGTGTCATTCAGTGCTCTCGACCGAAGCGCAGGTTGCGCTCACGCTTCGATTGCTTGGAGGCCTGACCACCGACGAGATCGCGCGAGCCTTCCTTGTTCCTGAAGCAACCATCGCGCAACGCATCGTCCGTGCCAAGCGGACTCTCTCGCAAAAAAGTGTGCCGTTCGAAGTTCCGAGCGGGAATGAACTGGCGGCGCGCCTCGCGTCGGTGCTCGGAGTGATCTATCTCATTTTCAATGAAGGCTACTCGGCGACCGCCGGCGACGACTGGATGCGGCCCGCACTCTGCGAAGAGGCTCTGCGGCTGGGACGAATTCTTGCGGAGCTGGCGCCGCAGGAGCCGGAAATTCACGGTCTCGTCGCGCTCATGGAGATTCAGGCGTCGCGGTCCAAAGCAAGAGCCGGTCCCTCGGGAGAACCTATTCTGCTCTTCGATCAAAATCGCTCGCATTGGGACCAGCTTCTCATCCGCCGGGGCCTGGCAGCGCTCTTTCACGCGGAAACTCTGGCGGCTCGGCAAGGTCCGTATGTACTGCAGGCTGAAATCGCGGCTTGTCATGCGCGGGCGCGCACTCCGGAAGAGACCGACTGGCCACGTATCGTTACGTTCTACGAAATGCTGGCGCGAGTTTCGCCGTCTCCGGTTGTAGAGTTGAATCGCGCGGTTGCGGTGGCGATGGCATCAGGGCCGGCAGCGGGACTTGAACTTGTCGATGCGCTGATGGCCGAACGTTCTCTCGAGAACTATCACTTGTTGCCGAGCGTGCGCGGCGATCTGTTGAAAAAGCTTGGCCGGTTTGACGAAGCCAGAGCCGAGTTCGGACGAGCCGCCTCGCTAACCCGTAACGCGCGAGAGCGGGAATTGCTCACCGATCGCGCGCGGGCATGCTCCGATGATTTCCCACAGCCACGCTAGAAGAAAAAGGCCGGCCTTTTACTGTTTGGCAACCTGCGCGATATCGTTTTTCAACAGATTGACTTCAATGCGTGTGCCGCCGCTGCTCTTGCTCCCGGCGGGGTTGCCAAGGGCAATCACATAGATGCGATAGGCAGGAATTTCATGATTCAGCACCAGGTAGCGCGCCACGGAGTCTGCCATCTTCCGTGAGTTTGCGATCGCGGCAGGACTCTGACCTGCAGCAAAGCCCTGCACTTCGATGATATAGCCGCGCTGATTCGTAAGCTGGCCAGCCATTTCATCGAGCGCCTCTTTCGCTTCTTTGCTCAACACAGTCTGTCCGGCCCTGAAGCGAATTTCGGTCTGCGCCCCAGACTTGTATTGATCGATGTTTCCAACCGCCTTCTCATCCGTGTCGAGGCGGGTATCGAGAGCCGTTGCTTTTTGTTGGGCCGCCTGGGCCTTGCTCGCAGCTTCCTGCGCGTGTCCATCCGCTACGCTTGCCTTCGCTGAAGCCAGCTGAATGCCTTGTTGGGCACGAGAGTCGACGTCTTTGATCATCTTGCTGTGAGTCTCGGTCAATTCTTCGAGCTCGTTGACTCTATCCCGGATCGGCTGAACGTGCCGCTTCACATACGCTTTGCTGGCCATTGGGTGCAGCAGTAGAGCTCCGAGGCTGGGCTCGTCGCCATCCCAAAAATCCTGAGGGGCAGCTGGCTCTAGTGGTTCTTTTTCTGCTGTTGCCGCCGATTGTGAACTCGAAACAGTTTGACCGGTAGGCGTCGGTTGCGCAGTGGAACTCGAGTTGGATTGTTGGCCGAATGCGGCGAGTGCAAACATGGCAGACAAAAGCGGCGTGATGAACATCCGTTTCTTCATTTCATTTTCCTTCTGAGTGAATTCCTTCAAGCTGATGGCCAGTGCTTGTTGCGAATGCGCAGTCCAGAAATTAATTCCCGCCTTAATTTGTTGCGTTATCAAGGGGGGAAAGTTGTTGGATACTCGCCAAAGCGCCGGAGACTCACCTCTACTGCAGCAACACATTGTAGCCCCGAAACGAAGACTTTCATCCAGAAAATTTCACGGGGACGGGGAACGCCCGTCCAGAGCGCCTTTCGGGCTAGTTTCAGTCCCGAACGCAACCGCTTTGGGGTCCAAATGCTCCTATAACCCAAACTATTCGGGAGGTTAAGCGAGTGGTTATGCGTTCCCGCATGCACTTGGCCGGGCAGCAAGGGCCAATCTCGGCCAACCGCCTAGCCCCGTCGTCTGTCCCCAAAGTCGCAACGTGGCATTGACTGAACTGTCCTATACTTGCCGCCATCCCTGACTATACTTGTTTGCCCAGCGGTGCATTATCATAGATCACTCCACCCTCTACTGGCCTCTCTGTTGCAAGGAGCACTTATAAAAATGGCGACGAACGACAATGCGCCCGCACATGACCTCGGCTCGCTGCGCATTCACGAAGGGCAGCGCAAGGGCGGAAAAGTTGGAAAAGTTCTCGCCATTTTTTTCGGCGTTCTTATTATCCTCGCCAGCGCTGCAGCAGGTGTCTACGGCTTGCTGGCATCGAAGCCGGTCGTGGAAGTTGCCGTGGCCACAAAAGCTGTTGGCCCGGGCGGTCGCGAGGCTCTGCTCAATGCCACCGGATACGTCACGCCACGACGCCGCGCTACGATCGCAGCTAAAATCACGGGCCGCGTCACCGGAGTTTTCTTTGACGAAGGCACGCACGTCCGTCAGGGCCAGTTGCTTTCCACTCTGGACGATGCAGACTCAAAGAGAGCTTTGCAATCGGCTCAGGCGGAGCGCGACTCTGCCAAGGCCGCCATCGCAGATTACGAAGTGCAGTTGAAGAATGCTCGGATCGTTTTATATCGCACCGGAGAGCTCCAGAAAGCCGGCGTGCAACCTCAGGAGCAGTTGGACAATGCCCGCACCTCTGTGGAAAGTCTTCAAGCCAAGATAAATTTAGCCAAGGCACAGGCGACTGCGGCCGAAGCCCGCATTGGCGAGGCACAGCAAGCGGTTGACAATTGCACTATTCGGGCACCCTTTGACGGCATTGTCGTCTCCAAGGACGCGCAGGTCGGCGAGATGGTTTCGCCCAACTCCGCAGGTGGCGGCTTCACTCGCACTGGTATCGCCACAATCGTGGACATGAACTCGAACGAAATCGAAGTCGACGTGAATGAAGCCTACATCACGCGGGTAAAGCCCGGGCAACAGGTCACTTCTATTCTCGACGCTTATCCCGAATGGGAGATTCCGAGCCGTGTCCGAACAATCATTCCCAGTGCAGACCGCCAAAAAGCGACTGTGAAAGTGCGTATTTCTTTTCTGAAACTTGATCCGCGCATTTTGCCCGACATGGGAATCAAAGTGACCTTCCTCGCGGATGAAAGGTCTAAGAAAGACGTGGCAGCTACTCCGGCAATTCTGATACCACAAAATGCCATTCGCGACGATGCGGGCAAAAAGGTTGTGTACCTTATTAAAGAGAACAAGGCGGAGCGCCGTGCCGTGACTGTCGGCGGAAATCGCGGCACTGATACCGAAGTAGTCGCGGGAATCGGGGTCGGTGATACCGTAGTCATCAATGGACCGCCAACCCTTCAGGACGGCGACAGCGTTCAAATTAAGAAATAATTGAGGGAGTAGCAATATGGTTCAAGTGGACGGCACCGGAAAAACCAACAGCCAAATACAGGTCCGCGGTCTGGACAAAACATATCGCCGCGGTGGTGAGGAAATTCACGTTCTGCAGGGATTGAATCTCGACGTTGAGAAAGGCGACTTTGTCGCTTTCATGGGACCCAGCGGTTCTGGCAAAACGACGCTATTGAATTTACTGGGCGGGCTCGATATCCCTACGCGAGGAAGCATCACCGTAGCGGGCGACGAAATTACACACATGTCAGCCAGCAAGCTGACCTCGTGGCGGGCACGGCACGTTGGCTTCATCTTCCAGATGTACAACCTGATTCCGGTATTGACCGCATTTCAGAATGTTGAACTGCCACTGCTGCTCACCAGCCTCTCAAAAGCAGAACGCCGCAGGCACGTCGAAACAGCGCTCGGCATCGTTGGGCTCTCTGAGCGAATGAATCACTATCCCCGTCAACTCTCTGGTGGCCAGGAGCAGCGCGTCGCTATTGCCCGCGCCATCGTCGCCGATCCCACTTTCCTGCTCTGCGACGAACCCACTGGTGACCTCGACCGAAAGAGCGCAGACGAAATTATGGATTTGATTCACCGCCTCGTAGAGGAATACAGCAAGACGGTGCTCATGGTGACGCACGACCCTCTGGTTGCGAAGCGCGCCGATCTCACGTTGCACCTTGAGAAGGGTGTGCTCGTCGAATCCGGTGAGTTGCAAGAAGTTCCTGCGAGAGCGACAGTATGAAATTCCGCGGCTTGATTTTCGCCAATCTTTTTCGCAAGAAGCTTCGTCTCATCCTCACCGTGGGGTCATTCGCTGTCGCGCTTTTTCTTTTCGCATTCCTCGCCGTAGTCCGAGGGGCCTTCACTCGCGGCGCCGATATCGCTGGAGCGGATCGTTTGGTGGTGATCAATCGAGTATCGATCATTCAGCCGCTGCCGCTTGCCTATCGCGACAAAATTCAGCGCATTCCCGGAGTGAAGTTTGTCACGCACAATAATTGGTTTGGCGGTGTATATCAGGATGAAAAAAACTTCTTTCCTCAATTTGTGATCGACGTGGAAAATCAGCGGAAGGTCATTCCCGAACTGGTTGTTCCCGAGGACCAGTGGCAGAACTTCCTAAAGGATCGTCAAGGCGCCATTGCTGGCGCGAAAACCGCTAAACGCTTCGGCTGGAAAATCGGCGACCGCATTCCCATTAAGAATATTGCCTACGGCGTCGCGGGCACGTGGGAATTCAACCTGGACGGCGTCTATCACAGCGAACGCGCGGGTGGCGATGAAGGCCAGTTCTGGCTGCAGTGGGACTACTTCGAAGAACGCATGCCGGCAAGCTTCAAAGGCAATGCAGGCTGGTATGTTGTGAAACTCGACAGCCCGGAGAATGCCGCGGGAGTGGCAAAAGCCATCGACGAGATGACGGCGAACTCTTCGTTCGAAACGAAGACGGATACTGAATCTGCGTTCGCTGCCAACTGGGTGAAGCAATTCGGAAATATTCAATTCCTGATCATGACGATCGGAAGCGTGGTGTTCTTCACTCTGCTGCTGGTCACCGGCAACACCATGGCGATCTCTGTGCGCGAGCGCGCAGGTGAGTTGGCCGTGCTGAAGGCAATCGGATTCAGCGACCGCTGGGTACTTTTCTTCGTGCTGGCGGAAGCTCTTACCATTGCGATTGTCGGTGGCGTGCTGGGGCTCGGTCTCGCGCTTTTGGCAATTCCGGCTCTGGGCGCGGCCCTGAATGGCATGCTGCCTACGCTGATCTTGTCTCCTGCCATTCTTTCTCTCGGACTTGCTACCGCTCTCCTGGTCGGACTGGTCAGTGGGCTGCTACCGGGAATCGGCGCCATGCGCATGCGGGTTGTCAATGCGCTTCGGAGGGTTTGAGATGGCTATTCCTATCGTCTACAACATTCGCAGCGTGCGGGCCCGTTGGACGTCTTCCATCGTTGCCGTTCTGGGTATCGCTGGAACCGTTGGCGTATTTGTCGCGATGCTTTCGCTGGCGCGCGGCTTCAGAGCTACGCTTGTTGCCTCCGGCTCCAGTGACAATGCAATCGTCATGCGCGCCGGCGCCACCTCGGAGATGATGAGCGGAATTAATTTGCAGGAAGTTAAAATTCTTCAGGACGCTCCGGGCGTGGCCCGCGGCGCTGATGCTCCTCTTGTGACCTCGGAAGTAGTGGTGGTTGCGCCCTTTCCTTTGCGCGCCACAGGGACGAATGCGAATGTTCAGGTTCGTGGAGTCTCGGCAAATGTTTTGACAATTCGGACAAACGTGAAAATTGCCCAGGGGCGCATATTCCAGCCGGGTCTTGCCGAGTTGATTGTAGGAAAGAATGCCACTAACAGTTACTCCGGTTTGACGGTCGGCAACACGGTGAATTTTGGAGGCGGTCACTGGCAAGTTGTTGGAGTCTTCGACGCCGGCGGTAGTGCGTTCGATTCAGAAGTGTGGTGCGATGCGCGTGTGCTCGACGATGTATATAAGCGGCCCAGTAATATTTTTCAGTCCGCCACCGTCCACCTGAGTTCGGCAGGCGCCTATGACCAGTTCAAGGACGCCGTCACTTCCGACCGGCGCCTCAACGTGGACGTGAGCCGAGAAATCGATTATTACGCCAAACAATCAACCCGCATGACCCAATTGATTACGATCCTCGGAGGTCTGGTAGCCTTCGTCATGGCTATTGGGGCGGTTTTCGGCGCGCTTAACACGATGTACTCCGCTGTTGCCGAGCGTGGCCGTGAAATCGCAACCATGCGTGCCTTAGGATTTGGCGGCGGAGCCGTGGTCTTCTCTTTCCTAGTCGAGGCCTTGCTGATTTCATTCGTAGGAGGCGCCATCGGTTGCCTTGCCGTCCTTCCCTTGAATGGCCTGACAACAGGCGCGATGAATTGGCAGACGTTCTCGCATCTGGCCTTCGCCTTCCGTATTACTCCCCCGCTCTTGGCAGGCGGAATCATCTTCGCACTTCTTATGGGTTTGCTTGGAGGCTTGCCTCCGGCGATGCGCGCGGCCTGGCGTCCCGTCGCGGTCGCTCTGCGTGAACTATAGTCGCTGCCTCAGCGAAGCAACACAATTCGAGCGCGTGATTCTCTCTGTCCGCCCCTGTGTATATTTAACAAACGATTCGTGCTTCTGCTTGAAAACATTCCGCTGGCGCCACTGACCACCATCAACATTGGAGGCCCTGCGAGGTATTTCGTCGAAGCAAATAATATCGGTGAAGTGCAAGAAGCCGTTACATTCGCGCGCTCACGCGCTCTTCCTCTATTCGTTCTGGGCGGCGGCAGCAATTTGGTTGTGGCTGACGCAGGCTGGCCGGGTCTGGTGCTGAAAGTCTCGCTTCTCGGCATCGACCAGCAAGCCGGAAACGACGATGAAGGCAAAGTTCTTTTCGATGTCGGTGCTGGAGAATCCTGGGATAAGTTCGTCTCCCGCGCCATAATGGCCCGCTGCGGCGGCGTCGAATGCCTGAGCGGCATTCCCGGCAGCATGGGCGGTACACCGGTGCAGAACGTCGGCGCTTACGGGCAGGAAGTGTCGGAGACTATAGCGTCGGTGCAGGCTCTCGACTTGAAAGATGGTCAAGTCCGCGACCTCTGTCGCGAAGCTTGCGAGTTCGGCTACCGAACCAGCATCTTCAACACAACCGAGCGCGGACGATTCATCGTTCTGCGCGTCACTTATGCGCTCACGCCCGACGGCAAGCCGCACATCAGCTACTCCGACCTGAAGCGGCACTTCGAAGGCCGCGAAACCACTCCCAACCTTGCCGAAACGCGCGAGGCCGTACGTCACATCCGCGCACTTAAGGGAATGCTCATTGTTCCTGGAGATCCGGATTGCCAAAGTGCCGGCTCGTTCTTCAAAAACCCCGTACTTTCCGAAGAAGAGCACGAAGATCTGAAAAGGCGTGCTGCCTCGCGAAGGTTAACTGTACCCAGTTATCCCGCCCTCGAAACGCGCAAGAAAGTTTCCGCGGCATGGCTGGTCGAGCACTCCGGGTTCGCCAAAGGATTCGGCTCTGCACGCGTCGGTATTTCCACCAGGCATGCGTTGGCCATTGTCAATCGCGGCGGAGCCACCGCCGCCGACGTAGTCGCTCTGAAAGAACAAATCCAGCAGCGCGTGCACGAGATCTGGGGTATACCCCTCGAGCCCGAACCAGTTCTGGTGGGCTTTTAACCTTCTGTGGGATGCCATGCGTTACCGTGACCGGACCTGAGCGTCAGAGGATTGGACAGAATCAGCGGCGCCGCCTCGGTCCGTGACCCGCTTTCTTATGATTGTGACCCCATTTGAATGGGGTAGGGTGCAACGATCCGCCCGGCGGCGCCATAAATTACTCATCGGCAAGTCTTGCCGCCTCTTTAAATATCTCCACAAACATTTGCCGCGTAAGCTTGCCCGTCTGCGTATTCTGGTTCGAGGGATGGTAAGAGGCCAGTAACACCTTGCCGTCCGGTAACCGGTAACTGGCGCCATGTTTGAACAGGTAACTTCTGAAGAGATACGCCTGTCTGTTTTCCATCGGCACCTTGCGTTTCAGATAGTTCAGATAAGCGTCGAACCCAATCTTGCCCAGCGCAACTACGATCTTTACTCGCTCTAATCCTGCGATTTCGCGGTCGAGAAAATAAGAACATTCTGCGAGTTCCTGCGGAGTAGGCTTGTTGGCTGGCGGAGCGCAACGTACCGCGGCCGTGATGTACAGATCTTTCAGCTCCAGCCCGTCGTCGCGTCCAGTGGCGTTTGGCTGGTTGGCAAATCCAGTTTCATACAGCACAGGAAACATGAACTTCCCGGAAGCATCCCCGGTAAACGGGCGTCCGGTGCGGTTTGACCCGTGAGCCCCGGGAGCCAGCCCCATGATGAGCACGCGCGCCGCCGGATCGCCAAATCCCGGCACCGGCCTGCCCCAGTACTCGCAGTCCTTGTAAGCACGCCGTTTCTCGCGGGCGACCTGCTCGCGATACACGACAAGGCGCGGGCAACGAGTGCAGGTGACAACCTCATGGTTGAGGACGGTTAGCCAGTGTGGATATTGAGTGTTCACGCGTCCCCTCTATTTATCACAACGAAAGGTTTGACGTGCGCCCTTATCAAGAACTTGGCGCCGCGGCACCGATAAAGGAATCGCCGCTTCATTCGACAATCGGTGTTTCGTGGCATACTCGTTTGTCTTATCGAAGGGCCCAGGAGATCCATGCAACGCTCATTTCTTGCTCTACTGATCATCGTCTCGTTTCTGCATTCAGCAATGGCAAATCCCCAGCAAGCGGGGGCGGATCCCTCACTCTTCGGATTCTCATCGCAGCATGCGCAAACCGAGCGCGAATGGGAAAGCAAATTTCGCGCGCTTCCCAACGCACAGAAGCAGCGCGACTATATGCAGTTGTTGAGCGCCCGTCCACATCATGTCGGCTCGCCGTACGATAAACAAAATGCCGAATGGATTCTTGCGCGGTTCAAGGAATGGGGATTCAATGCGCAAATTGAAAGCTTCAAAGTGCTGTTCCCCACTCCGAAACGCCGCCTCCTGGAACTCGTAGCGCCCACCCGCTACGTTGCCAAACTGCAGGAGCCTGCCTTGCAGGAAGACCCAACCTCCAATCAGCGGGATGAGCAACTTCCCACCTACAACGCCTATTCGCGCGATGGCGATGTGACCGCACCTCTGGTGTATGTGAACTACGGCTTGCCCGAGGACTACGAGCGCCTGCAGCGTCTCGGCGTTTCAGTGCAGGGAGCGATTGTGATCGCGCGCTACGGCAACTCATGGCGCGGCATCAAGCCCAAAGTTGCTGCAGAGCATGGCGCGGTGGGCTGTCTCATTTATTCCGATCCCAAAGATGACGGTTATTTTGGCGGCGACACTTTCCCCAAGGGCCCGATGCGTCCTGACCAGGGTGTGCAGCGCGGCAGTGTAATGGATTTTGCCTCCAACTATCCTGGCGATCCGCTCACTCCTGATCGAGGCGATCCAAACGCGCCCAAGATGACCGCGAGCAACGCTCCCAGCATTACCAAAATTCCGACCCTTCCCATTTCTTATGGAGACGCGCAACCGCTATTGGCGGCCATCAGCGGCCCACTAGCATCGGAGGAGTGGCGCGGAGCTTTGCCAATTCCCTATCACGTCGGTCCGGGCGCTGCCAAGGTGCACCTCGTGGTCGAATCCAATTGGGACGTGAAGGAAGTGCACGACGTCATCGCCCGGCTTCCAGGTGCGACCGAACCTGACGAATGGGTGGTGCGCGGCAATCATCACGATGGCTGGGTGAATGGCGCCGAGGATCCAATCTCCGGCCAGGTTGCGTTGCTCGAAGAAGCTCGCGCGCTGGGCGAATTGCTCAAGCAGGGCTGGAAGCCCAAGCGCACCATCATTTATTGCGCGTGGGATGGCGAGGAGCCCATGCTGCTGGGCTCGACCGCTTGGGCCGAAACCCACGGGCGCGAGCTGCAGGAGCACGCCGCCATCTACATCAACACCGACGGCAACGGCCGCGGCTTTCTTGCCCTCGAAGGCTCGCACTCCCTGGAGCATTTCATGACCGAAGTCGCTCGAAGCATTACGGATCCCGAGAGCAAGCTTTCTGCTTTCGAGCGCGACCGCCTGGCAGGCATTGCCCATGCGAAGTCCGAGGAGGACCGTAAAGAACTGCGCCAGCGGCCCGATTTGCGGATGAACGCCCTCGGCTCCGGGACCGATTACACCGCCTTTGTCGACCATCTGGGCATCGCATCGCTCAACCTTGGCTATGAGGGGGAGGACGAAGGCGGAATTTACCACTCCATCTACGACGACTTCTATTGGTACACACATTTTTCCGACACGGATTTTGCCTACGGCGTAGCGCTTTCGCAGACGGTTGGCACAGCGGTCATGCGAATGGCCGACGCCGACGTTCTACCTTACGAATTCACCGATCTCGCTGACACCATGCAGAAGTACAGCAAAGACCTGCAAAAGCTCTTGCAGACGAAGCAGGAGGAAGCCCGCGAACGGGAGCAGGAATTAAATGAAGGAGCGTTTCGCGCGACGCTTGATCCGCGCAAGCCAACGGTAGATCCGCCGCGCGAAGACATTCCCCCGCACCTGAATTTCGCGCCGCTGGAAAATACTCTGGAGCTCCTTAGCAAAAGTGCCGAGCATTACAAGGCTGCCTTCAGCAAAGCACAAGCCTCCGGATTTTCCGGCGGCGAACAGCAGTTGACCGCGCTGAACCAGAAGTTACTCGAAAGTGAGCGCCGTCTCACCGATCCCGCAGGCCTGCCGAGGCGTCCCTGGTACAAGCACCTGTTTTACGCTCCCGGCGTTTACAGCGGATACGCACCCAAAACTATGCCAGGCATTCGCGAAGCCATCGAGCAACGCCGTTGGCAGGAAGCTGACGGGGAAATCGCGCGCGTCGCCAGGGTGCTGGAGAATGAGGCGGCGCTAGTTGAGGTTACTGCGAAGGAGCTTGAGGCTATCGCCAAGTAGCGGTGCGTATATAGAAACGGAGCTAGTGCTTTGGCTTAGGCAACCCGTAGGCTTTGCACAGGCACACGTCGAATGCGGCGTGAAATTCTTCCGGAGTGAGTTTCATCTGCGACGCGTGTTCGTGAACGCATTTTCTAAGTTTGCCGCTGTCCTCTTTCTTCTGGGCAGCTTCTGGGTGCAGATACATCCAGTGTTGCTTTTCTTCACGTACGGCGCAAACCCCGGCATCAGTGGTCAGTTGCAGCGTGCTTTCTTGGCCATTTTCCGATATCCGCGATACGCAGTATCGGAAATCCGTTTTTTCGGACTCCGTCCAAATATTCGAGGTTGCCGGTAAACCGTAATTCACCGCTTGGGATCGAGCCGCAGGTTTTGCACCGGGCACGCGCAGGAATACGTAGGTAGCGTGATCGTCCGAGATCGCCTTCTGAAATGCCTTATAACTCTTCAACTGATCAGGCGTCACCTCACTCAGTTTGAGCAGCATGCGCCGCTTGGTTATCAGCACCCCTTCACGCACTTCCGAGCTTCCCCGGAACTCCGCGAAACTCTCTTTGAAGTCAATCGGAACTGTCGGCGTGGCGGACCATCCCTTGGGCAACTGGATTCGTGACTCGTACTGCAACTCGCCAGGATAGCCAATCCAGAGGGGCGTCGTCCGCCGCAGATCCTCGTCTCTGACTCCCGGGATACCCAAAGCAGGAAGTGGAACTATGAACCGATGCGCATCGCCCCCAGCGAAATCTTTTAAAGTATAGTCATACGTCAGGTTGAAAGGTTCTTCCGTCCTTTCGGGTGGAGTGGCTCGGACGTTACTGATCGTTGCCCCCAGATGCGCTCCGTAGGATATTTGCTGGGCCAGATCTTTCCACTGCGACTCAGGCACTCGACGAAACGCCACCCGTGAATAGACTTCGCTGTCGCCGCGCACTGTGGTGTCCACATGCGCTTGCAGCGTGCCGTCGGCGTCGAGGGTGGCTATGAGTGTCCCGGTTTGTTTGCTGGCGAACGGAGGATTGGCGGGCGTGGTCTCAAACGCAACTCTGTCCGGAGCGATGACCAACGCGGGTTTCGCACGGAGTGGATAGATTAAATATCCAATGCCCATCACTTCCGGCGTTGTATCCATCCAAGACAGCGTTCTTCCCTTCGCCACCACGCTGATAAGGTGGTTAAACTGTCCCGGCGAAGGTACGTCGGCATCCACGGCCGCCCAACTGTTGATTAACGCGGGATACGCGCGTATCCCGACACCACTGAGTAATGCTGCAAGCAGTGTGTGCTTGTCCTTACAATCTCCATATTGGTTTCCGAAAATCTCGCCTGCGGCATGAGGTTGATAGCGTCCGATGCCGAAAGAAATCGCCACATAGTGGTAGCGCAGGCTGACATAGTTGTAAATTGCGCGTAGTTTCGCATCGTCATCCTGGAGTCCTTTAGTCAGTTCCTCTGCCTTTGCTGTTACCTCCGGCGACGGCTGAATCTTCTCTTTCTGCAGACTCTCATACCATCTACCGACTTCCTCCCAGCTGCGGAAACTGCTGATCAGAACATCTGGTGGCTTGAACGATCCACGGATAGTGTTATAACTCTGGACTTCCTTCTCTTTCTCCCCGTTCTCGCTTTCGAGATTTGATGTCTTCCACGTGTAAATGCGGCGGCCACTCTCCTCACGCGTTGTGGGCTGGACAGTGTGACTCTTGAGTTTTACCTCGCGCTCGCTCGGAATACTGATTTCCAAGTGCTCATCGAGAACAATTGCGTTTTTCGTGAATTGATGACCGGACCAGAATTGTCCTTTGGCGAGCGGTTTCTCTATCTGCCACCGGACCGAATACTGCAGCGTATCGCCGGGCTCGAGTCCTTTGACAGGAACATGCTTTTCTCGCAAGTCCGTATAAGAGGCAACGGCACGATAGGCTTCCGGAGTAACTTCCTGGGTTGAGACCAGAGGGGTTACGACAACCGACCCATTTGGTTTAGTGACCCGGACATCTAGGACTTCGATACGTTCGACGGATGCCTGGTAGGGCACGCGAAGTACGTCAAACTGTTGCACTCCCGCGTCGGATTGAACTCGGACGCGGGTGTGTTGCTCGCGAGTGGACGTGCCATCCGATTGAAAGGCCACCTTGTTCGTCAGTTGCTCAATAACCACACCTTGCTTCGGGTAATTCTTGCTGGCTGCATCCTCCCGGACGGGCGTTTGAGCAATGCCAGGAACAGACAAGAGAAGTACCAGAGCCAGAGGACCCGTGCAGAACGCGCGGTCAGACATAATTGGCTGCTATCTTAACCCCCTGCCAAAGCAGGGACAAGGGAATTGGGGTGGCATCTTTAGCGGGTAACCACCCCTCCGAAGGAGTGCCCACATCTCCGGGGTATGATTTCCCGAACTAAACTGGAGATGGGCGATCGGGAGGATCAGGGCCTATATAGCGCAATGCTCATGCTCGCCAGTCCCATGGTGGAGGAGCAGCCATCGCCGGTCTCGTCGACGCAGCCGAATTCGACTTCGACGCTATGGGACTGATTGGCTTGGGAGTTCGTCACCAGCGCTACTACAGCGTAGGAGCGCGCTTGCATGACAGTCGAGTTTGGATCGGCCGTATCCCACGCGAAGAAGCCGTGGAAATCTGTCGGTCCGGGAGTGGGAGCGACGCCATCCACTAGAAACTGGAATATGCCGCTGTCATTGGCGCTCACCGATGCCTGAGTTTCCACATGAATGTAGTACGCGCAGGTTGCGCCGGCTAGTTGGGGACAAACAATGTGCACGACCGATGGCGTTACGATCACCCCGAGGTTTTCGCAAAGGCTTGGGGTGCACGACACGGTAACCGGTCCCGCACTGGTTCGAAATGCAGTCGATACCAAGGTTAAGTTTCGGATATTCGCTGGCGCTGCGGGAGCGGGAGCTGCAGCAGGCTGTCCTGCCTGTGCGTTGAGCATGCTACCGGCGAGGGTGCAGGCCGTAATAATAGCGGCTAGACATGAGCCGATAGACCAAATCAGGAAACGAACTCTCATTTAGATTCTCCTGAACCGCATCGCAGCCCACAACCTGCGGCTATTCTGGATGCGCTGGTCGGGCTGGATGTTGCCGGGAAGGTGCTTTACCTCTGGCGGGAGAGTTGGGCAGCATGCCCGGTCGTAAAAGCCGCCCCTACCGGCATAAGATCAATTCCCGAAAGTGCTAACGTCAATAATCGAACTCATTCCCTCGGTTCTCACAGTTGGCGTAACATCTCCGTTACACCAGTAATCCTGACAATACTCTGGTGAATGCGACATAATGCCCGCTGCTGCTGATGCAGGTCGCAAGAGGGGAGCCGCAATGGGGAAACGACGAGAGGCGCGGATAGAGGCGAAACTGCAGGTCCGAATCGCCGGCACCGATGCCAGCGGAAGCCCTATCCTCCTCATGGTGCCGACGCGCAACGTCAGCCGGCAAGGGGCATTGTTGGATGGGATTCAAGCCACGCTGAAGGTCGGGGAGATTGTCGCTATTACCTACAAGACCAGTAAAGGCCGGTTCCGCGTGACTTGGGTCGGCGACGCCGAACGAGCGGGTCAAATCGGAGTTCAGAGTGTAGAAACAGAAAAGTGCATTTGGGGCGCAACAGCTCTGCCACCGGTAACTGCCGACATGTACGTCGCGCCGCCGCTTGACCAGGAAGTCAAAGGTTCTTAGTAGAGACACAACAAGTTACGGCTTCGTAACATTCAGTCTTGCGCCGATCGGGTTCTGAGTGCAATCGCCACCCATCGAAACACAAACTTTCCTGCGCTTTGGCGAAATCACTTGCCCAATACGGCATCCCGATTTTCCCAGTTCGTAACTATCCCCTCTGACCGTTTGACGCTGCTCTCCTTCTGTCTTTACACTCAAAGGAACGCCGCATGAGTTTCGATGCTCTCCGTTTGCTCGACGGAGTCTCTGGATCCAGCGGTTTGGGAAAGGTAAAACGTGAGCCCCACAGAGACTACCGACGCGGCCAAAACAGAAGACACAAAAAAAGATATCAAGCGGGAGATTTCGGTCGAGATTCCGGCCGCCGAAGTTACCCGCGAGACCGAAGCGCAGATTCAGCGCTATCAGAAGAGCGCGCGGCTACCGGGGTTTCGCGCCGGGCATGTGCCGGCCTCTATCATCAAACAACGCTTTGGCGAAGGGCTCAAGAACGATGTGGCCGAGGCTTTGATTCCAAAATACTTTCGCCGGGAAGCTGAGAAGCAGGGTCTGATCCCGGTTTCGCAGCCCCGCGTTACCGACCTGCATATTCATGATGGCGAACCGCTAACCTTCAAGGCCAGCTTCGAAGTGCTACCCGAGATTAAAGTGGAAGGCTACAAGGATCTCCGCTCTGACAAGCCGGAGATTATCGTCACCGACGAGGATATCGAGCAAGCGCTCACTAGCGTCCGCGAACAGCATGCGACCTACGCTACCGTGGAAGGCCGCACCCTTGCAGAGGGCGACTTTGCCCAGGCTTCCATGGATGGGAAGCCCAAAGACGGCAAAGATGTCGCGGACGCTAAAGCTAATCCCGTTCACATGGACGATGTGTTGATCGAAATTGGCGGCAAGAATACTGTGCCGGAATTCTCCCAGCACCTCACCGGCGCTTCTGCCGGAGACGAGCGCACGTTCGACGTAAGCTATCCCGACGACATTTCGGACAAGCGCCTCGCGGGCAAGACTTTCGTCTACACAGTTAAGGTGAATGGCATCAAGCAAAAGAGCCTGCCCGAACTCAATGACGATTTCGCTAAAGAGTTGGGAGAGTTCACCAGTCTGGACCAGGTTCGCAAGCAGATCCGCGAGAATATGGAAGCAGAGAAACGCCACACTGTGGAGCACGAAGCAAAAGACAAACTGGTTGCCGAATTGGTAAAGCGCAACGATTTCGAGGTACCTGAGTCTTTGATCGATCGCCAGATTGATTTGCGCCTGGAGCGCGGCCTGCGCGCTCTGGCGGCTCAGGGCATGAAGATGGAAGATCTGAAGAAAATGGACTTGCCTCGCCTTCGCGCCGGACAGCGGGAGCAGGCGATTCAAGATGTAAAGTCTTCGCTGCTGCTGGAGCGCATTGCCGATCTCGAAAAAATCGAAGTCGGTGACGACGAAGTGAACCGGGAAGTCGAGGCTCTCGCACAACAGTCAAAACAAACCTCTGAAGCGGTTCGCGCTCGTTTGACACAAGATGGGGGGCTCGATAGAATCCGGATTAGAATCCGCAGTGAGAAGACCCTCAACTTTCTTTATCATCAGTCCGCGTAAATCGAAAAAAGACGCGGACCACTTTCGACCCTCCCCGAGTAATGCAGGCGCTAGTTCGGGGCGGAGTGTGGCAGGTGGGCAGGCCAGATAACCATGAAGCAAAATGATCCGCAAATGATGCTGGTACCGATGGTCATCGAGCAGACCGGTCGGGGCGAACGCGCCTACGACATTTATTCCCGGCTGCTCCGCGATAACATTATTTTCATAGGCACGCCGATTGACGACAACATCGCCAATCTGGTGATCGCCCAAATGTTATTTCTGGCTCAGGAAGACCCTGAGAAAGACATTCAGCTCTACGTCAACTCGCCCGGCGGCTCGATCACGGCGGGTATGGCGATTTATGACACCATGCAGTATGTGAAGAATGACGTGATGACACTGTGCGTGGGACAGGCGGCATCAATGGCTGCGCTATTGTTGGCGGCCGGGGAGCCCAAGAAGCGGCTGGCCTTGCCCAATTCGCGCATTCTCATCCACCAGCCCTCCATGGGCGGGTTGTCGGGACAAGCTACGGATATCGACATTCATGCGCGCGAGATCCTCCGCATGCGGGAGATTACCAACCAGTTACTCTCCAAGCACACCACTCAAAAACTCGATAAGGTGGAAAAGGACGTGGAGCGCGATTTCATCATGAACGCGCAGCAGGCGAAGGAGTACGGAATCATAGACGATATCATCTACAAGACCGGAAAAGCGGTATGATCTGCCTTCGCCCTTGAACCGGCAAACGGGTCAGGAGCGAAACCAGTCGCAACGGAGTAGATGAGTCGAATGACGCGGGTTCAAGCGGTACGAAGGTAAAAGGAGCAGAGCCGAGTGAAAACCAAGTCCTCCGACGAGATTTTGCGTTGCTCATTCTGCCACAAGTCGCAGGATGCCGTAGCCAAGTTGATCTCGTCGCCTAGCGACTATCCGCGCGCCTATATTTGCGATGAGTGCGTAGCGGTGTGCAATTCCATTCTCGAAGACGACCGCACGGCCACTCCTGCAAGCGCGCCGCCGAATCAGTTGCCCAAGCCGCAGGAGGTCAAGACCTTCCTCGACGAATACGTGATCGGGCAGGAGCAGACCAAGAAGAAGCTGGCGGTGGCGGTTTACAACCACTACAAGCGCATCTTCATGAACCGGCAGAAGACGAACGACGGTATCGAGCTGAGCAAGTCGAACATCATGCTCATCGGTCCGACGGGCACTGGCAAGACGCTGCTGGCGCAGACTTTGGCTCGCATGCTCGACGTCCCCTTCGCCATTGTCGATGCGACTACGCTCACCGAAGCCGGCTACGTGGGCGAGGATGTGGAGAACATCATTCTTAAACTGCTGCAGGCTGCCGAGGGAGACGTAAGCCGCGCCCAGACTGGCATCATCTACATCGACGAGATCGACAAGATCGGGCGCAAGGACGAGAATCCCTCCATTACGCGCGACGTCTCCGGCGAAGGTGTGCAGCAGGCTCTGCTGAAGATTCTGGAAGGAACGATCGCCAACGTCCCGCCGCAGGGCGGACGAAAGCATCCTCACCAGGAATTCACTCCCGTCGACACCACCAACATCCTTTTCATCTGCGGCGGAGCATTCGTTGGCTTGGAGAAAATCATCGGAAGGCGCGTTGGGAAAAAGTCGCTGGGCTTCCGGGGCGGCGAAGAGGCAGAAAAAGAAGACATTGCTGTCTCAGGCAAGCGCAATTTCGAATTGTTAAGCGAAATCCAGCCGGAAGACTTGATCAAGTTTGGATTGATTCCTGAATTTGTCGGACGGCTGCCCGTCGTCGGCATGCTCGAAGATCTGGACGAATTTGCTTTGATCGAGATCCTCACCCGTCCCAAGAACGCAATCGTGAAGCAATATCAGCGGTTATTTGAGTTCGAGAATGTGCGCCTGAAGTTCAGCGACGAAGCCCTGCGCGCCGTTGCCCGCCAGGCCATGGCCCGGAAAGTGGGGGCTCGCGGCCTGCGCATGATTCTCGAAGAGCTTATGCTTGACTTGATGTTCCACCTGCCTAGCCAGAAGAAACTAAAAGAGTTCGAGGTTACGCGCGAGATGGTGGAGAAACGCAGCGCTTCCGTGGCCACGTTAGAGAAGGCAGGATAGTAAAAGAGAGTAAACTGTAGCAGCCGGTATTGTGGGAGAATGCGCCACGATTGTTATTCCGCACGACCCTGGGGAGATTGAGTGACCACATCCAAAGAGAAATTCGAGAGCAAGAAGCTGCCGATGATGCCCATCCGCGATGTGGTCATCTTTCCGTTCATGATGACACCGTTCGTGGTGGGCCGCGAGTCCAGCGTCCGCGCCCTGGAAGAGGCTCTCGCCGCCGACAAAAAAATCTTCCTCGCCACCCAGCACGACGCTTCCATCGACGAGCCCAAGTCGAATGAGATCTATCAGGTCGGCACCATCGTAAACATCGTGCAGAGCCTCAAGCTGCCTGATGGCAATATCAAGGTTCTCGTGGAAGGCATTGAACGCGGCCGGCTGCTTCAAGCTACCGATGCCGATGGCTATATGCAGGCTTCCGTACGAGTGGCGCGTTATCCCGTGGAAATGAACGCGCAGGTCGAAGCTGGCATGCAGCGCGTCACCACGCTGTTCGAGCAGTACGTAAAGCTTTGCCAGGCGCTGAACTACGAGACCATGATTTCCGCCGTCCGCATGGAAGATCCGGCAAAGCTCACCGACATTATTGCTGCAAACCTGCAGCTTTCCATCGAAGAAAAACAGGAACTGCTGGAGATATTCGATCCTTCCGAGCGACTGAACCGCATCGCCGACGTGCTCGACGTTGAAATCGAAAAACTCAACGTGGACCGCACCATCCAGTCGCGCGTGAAGCGGCAAATGGAAAAGGCGCAGAAAGAGTATTACCTCAACGAAAAGATCAAGGCCATCCAAAAGGAACTGGGCCGCGGCGAGAAGAGTGAATTCGACGAACTGAAGAAGAAGGTCGAAGCTGCCGGCATGCCCAAAGAAGTAAAAGACAAGGCATTGCAGGAACTGAAGAAGCTAGAAGCCATGCCGCCGATGTCGGCCGAATCCACGGTTTCGCGCAACTATCTCGACTGGCTGCTGGCCGTTCCTTGGAAAAAACGCTCCAAGGAAATTCGCAATATTTCGCGCGCGGAAAAAGTTCTCAACGAAGATCATTACGGCCTGGAAAAAATCAAGGAACGTATCCTTGAATTCCTCGCAGTTCGCCAGCTCGTAAAAAATCCCAAAGGCTCGATTCTTTGCTTCGTGGGGCCTCCGGGCGTGGGCAAGACCTCGCTGGGCATGTCGATCGCTAAGGCCACCGGCCGCAAGTTTGTCCGGATGTCGTTGGGCGGAGTACGTGACGAGGCCGAAATTCGCGGCCACCGTCGCACTTATATTGGCGCGCTGCCCGGGCAGATCATTCAGATGATGAAGAAGGCGGGCACTAAGAACCCTGTTTTCATGCTGGATGAAGTGGACAAAATGTCGATGGACTTCCGCGGCGACCCCTCCGCCGCTCTGCTGGAAGTACTCGATCCCGAGCAGAATTTCATGTTCGTCGACCACTACCTCGACGTCGAATACGACCTCTCGCAGGTTTTCTTCGTGGCTACCGCCAACGTGATGCACACCATTCCTCCCGCGCTGCAAGATCGCATGGAAGTGCTGCGTCTGCATGGCTACACCGAGCAGGAGAAGGTCGAGATCGCCAAGCAGTTTCTGGTGAAGAAGCAGATGCTGCAGGCTGGTTTGTCGGAGAAAAACGTAAAGTTTTCTGACGACGCCATCACTACGCTGATCAGGGCTTACACGCGCGAAGCTGGAGTGCGCAATCTCGAGCGCGAAATCGGCAATGTCTGTCGCAAAGTGGCGCGCAAGGTTGTGAAAGAAGGCGAGAACTATACCATTGCCGTCACTGGTTCGAATGTCACCGATTTCCTGGGCGTCATCAAGTTCCGCGACACGCTAGCGCATGAAAAGAGCGAAGTCGGATTGGTTACTGGCTTGGCGTGGACCGAAGTTGGCGGCTCCATTCTCAGCACTGAAGCCACCGTAGTCGACGGCAAAGGCAAGTTAACACTGACCGGCAAGCTGGGCGACGTCATGCAGGAGTCGGCGCAGGCCGCCCTGTCGTACGTCCGCTCGCGCGCGCACCGGCTTGGCTTGAATCGAGATTTCTATCGCACCCTCGACCTGCACGTGCACGTGCCGGAAGGCGCCATCCCGAAAGATGGACCGTCGGCAGGCATTACCATTGCCACGGCAATCGCGAGCGCACTCAGCAAGATTCCAGTACGCCGCGACGTTGCCATGACCGGAGAAATCACGCTGCGCGGTAAAGTGCTTCCGATCGGCGGGCTTAAGGAAAAACTGCTGGCTGCGCATCGCGCTGGACTCTTCGAAGTGATTTTGCCGCGCGATAATGAGAAGGATCTCGCGGAGGTTCCGGAAAATCTGCGCAGCGCAATGAAAATGCACTTTGTGGATACGATGGACCAGGTGCTGCAGATTGCCTTGGAGTCTCCACTGCCCTCTCTCAGCGAAGATGTGACCGCGCAGCCGATCGCGCCACTGACTTCGGGGACCGATGAGATTCCGGCTGCTCATCAGTAATAGAGCAGTTCCCCTGGTTCCGGATTATTTTCCCCGCGGCGTTGACATGTTTTCCTTGCCTCCTTACAGTGGAAGCACTTTCCAGCCGCCAGGGGCAGCCTTGGACAGCGTTTTCGAATAGACTGCAGAAGTGTTACCCAGCCAGCCGATTTCTGAGTTTTCGCAAACTATCAGTCAGGCCGGGGAATCTTGAAGATGTCTACATCCAACCAAAGCCAGATTGCTTTTGAAAACGAACCGGACCGTCCAACCGCAGATGGTCGAGCCCGTACAACGGGAATCCTGCCTTCGCAGGAAATCACCAATCTGATCGCCCGCGGAAATATTAGCGCCACCCCCGCAATCAACCCCGACCATATCCAGCCCGCAAGTCTCGACCTGCGGCTCGGAGACATGGCGCATCGCGTGCGCGCTAGTTTTTTACCCGGACCCAATAGCACCGTTGAAGCGAAGATAAGAGAACTGCGGATGACGCGGGTCGATCTGACCGCGGCGCCGGTCTTCGAAAGAGATTGCGTTTATATCATTCCTCTGGTGGAGGAGCTGAACCTGCCGGAAAATATTTCCGGGAAGGCGAATCCCAAGAGTACGACTGGCCGCCTCGACATTTTCACCCGTCTGATCACCGATTACGGAACCGAATTTGACCGGGTGCCTCCCGGCTACAAAGGCAAGCTGTATGCAGAAGTCGTGTCGCGCACATTCACCGTCGCCATTCGAGCTGGGATGAGACTCAGTCAGCTGCGGTTTGTGCAGGGTAATCCGGTCTCGGGAGATCGCACGATTAAAGGCTTAGATCAAGAGGAATCACTGGTCTACATGGACGACGAGGAAAGTCCGGTGAAAGCCCGCCTTCACCGCGGGCTCAGAATCACCGTTAACCTGGAAGCCGCGGAAGCGGGTGAAGTTATTGCCTATAAGGCGAAGCGATATGCCCCGGCAATCGAGTTGGATCGCATCGACTACTATCCGACGGAGGAGTTCTGGGAAGTGCGTCATCAGACTGCCAAGAAAACTCTGATTCTCGAGCCGGATGACTTTTATATTCTGGCGTCAAGAGAAAGAGTGCGGGTCCCCCCTGAATTCGCGGCGGAAATGGTTCCCTTCGATCCTTCCGACGGAGAGTTCCGAATTCACTACGCAGGATTCTTCGATCCGGGCTTCGGATATGGGTCGAGCGATATCAAAGGGACGCGCGCCGTCCTCGAAGTTCGAGCCCACGAGGTTCCGTTCTTGATCGAGCACGGGCAGCTTGTGGGTCGCCTGAACTATATGCCTTTGCTTTGCCGTCCAGAAAAAATCTATGGCACGAACATCGGATCGTCCTACCAACATCAGTCGCTCACGCTGAGCAAACAGTTTCGGCGCTCAGAGCGCTAATCGGAAACCTTCGTGATACTTCGTGCCCTTCGTGGTTAATTGATTTTTCCGATTGTCCCCTGCGCCGCCACGGCTTGCCAACTTTCCCTGCCGCATTGCACACTGAGACATGAGGGTTATGGCGCGATTCATGGCGGCAGCTACCGACGCTGCCCACTTCCCTGCTCCCAGCCTGCCGGAGGTCGCTTTCCTTGGCCGCTCGAACGTTGGCAAGTCCAGCGTGATCAATACGCTGGTGGAGACCAAGCTGGCGCGCACGAGTTCCACCCCAGGCCGCACTCGCAGCATTAACTTTTTCGAAGTGCGCTGGCCTGGAAAGCCGCAGCCGGAAGTCATCTTCGCCGATCTGCCAGGCTACGGGTATGCCAAGCTTTCGCGTGAGATATCTCAGGAGTGGCCAAAGTTTATTGAGCCCTATCTCAACGAGCGCCCCACTCTGGCTTTGTGTCTGGCATTGGTGGATGTAAATGTTCCACCCCAGGATAGCGACCGGCATCTCTTGGAGTTTCTTAATTCATCGGGCCGCGATTTTCTTTTGATCGCTACCAAAAGCGACCGGCTCTCGAACAACCAACTGCGCAACGCTCTCAAGGAATTGGCGGAAGCGTATCCCACGGCGACTATCATTCCTTTTTCCGCGAAAACCAGAACTGGCCGGGACGAAGTATGGAACAAGATTCGCCAATCGGCGGCGGAGTTTCCAGCAAACGCGTCCCAATCTTGAATTTCTTCCCATAATGGAAAACTGACGCATCCCTCCGGTGCACGGTCTCTACTCTTCTTCTAAGTGTTTCGATAGAAAACTCCGTAAAGTGAACAGAGACAAATGTTTCAGCAGGAGCCAGGCTCTCGTCTTGGTCTCAAACTCTGGCGCGGAAAGACGGATGCTTCCTATGTCGGACGAAGAAGGCGCCGGCGCGGCATATCTGGCCGCATTGAAGCAATCAACAGTTCAGCCGGCAACGGCAGCGGCGCCAGCACGCGCGCCAATTCCCCTGTCGCCTTCCGAAACGATTCCTGGGAAAGCGGTCTCCACCGGAAGAACCGGACCCGTCCCGGAAAAACGAAGAAGCCCTCGATACAGATGCCAGGGCAGCGCCCACCTTCGTGAAATCAACGGCGGTGTGGCGATGTGGGCAACATTCAGCGACATCAGCTTGCACGGATGCTACGTGGAGGCTGCGGCGGGTTACGCGGTCGGATCGGCCATCGCGATAATCATCGAGGCCGATGGCTTGCGGTTCGAAGCCGCGGGAGAGGTGCGAGTCGCTTATCCAGGTCTCGGCATGGGGATTTCCTTCACCAGGGTTTCCGATGAAGACCGTGAGCGTCTGCGGGCATTGGTGCGATCGCTCTCGCAGCCTTCTGTCATCATGGGCGCGCGTGTTATGGAACGTCGTCCATCTGGCCCGCAACCAGATGCCACCGGGCCCGTGCCAAACCCGAACGCGGCCTTGCGAGCGATCCAAAAGTTCTTCGAGGACCGGCATGTCCTGGGACGGGAGGAATTTCTGAGAATCCTCCGGAAAAGTCAGATGTGAATGCAGTTTCCGTTTCACGGTTACTCTCGTTTAGCCCAGCCCACCGCCTCTTGCTCGAGATATTCGCCTGATTGCTATGATTAAGCACTATGGCGCTTTATTTGATCACTGGGATCGGCGGGTTTATCGGATCGTCCTTGGCGCGCGAATTGTTGCGGCGCGGCGAACAAGTTCGGGGAATAGACAATTTTTCAACCGGCAGGCGGGAAAATCTTGCGCAGATACTTGGGCAGATTGACTGTCGTGAGATTGACATCCTTGATCTTGAGGCTGTGAAGTCAGCGTGCGCGGGCGTTGACTTTGTTTTGCATCAAGCCGCAATTCCTTCGGTACCTAAATCTGTACTAGATCCCATAGCCAGCAATCGGGCGAACGTGGATGGCACGGTGAACGTGCTGGTAGCGGCCCGCGATGCCAAGGTGAAGCGGGTGGTTTATGCGGCGTCGTCATCAGCATACGGAGACACGCCCACTCTGCCGAAACACGAGGGCATGACGCCGGATCCGATCTCACCATATGCGGTAGCAAAACTGGCCAGCGAGCGCTACATGATCTCGTTTTACCGGTGCTACGGGTTGGAGACGGTGGCGCTGCGGTACTTTAATATTTTTGGTCCGCGGCAGGATCCCTCATCACCCTATTCTGGCGTGCTGGCGAAGTTCATCACACTGATGCTCAAAGGAAAGCAGCCAACGATGTTTGGCGACGGCGAACAAAGCAGAGATTTTACTTATATCGACAATGCGGTCGAAGCCAACCTGCTGGCCTGTAAGGCTCCAGCGGTGCAAGTAGCGGGCAAAGTGTTCAACGTCGCGACCGGCCGGCGCGTCACTCTCAATGAGACATTTAAACTGCTACAGGAACTCACCTCTTATTCCGGGACAGCCACCTACGGCGAGGAGCGCGGCGGCGACATCAAGCATTCCATGGCCGATATTTCTTTAGCGGAAAAACACCTTGGTTACAAACCCAAAGTAAATTTCGAAGATGGTTTGCGGCGGACGGTTGAGTGGTACCGGAGTGAAACGTAGAGACGTTGCTTGCAACGTCTTTCCGGCAGAGACGTAGGAAGCTACGTCTCCACTGCTTTCCGGACCGGTCGTTACGTTGGTGATCTAGGTCGCCGTTACCGGTGTCAGTAAAGTTGAAACATGACACTCTCATCGATGGTTGTTTCCCGTGACTGGCAGGAAGTCAGTGTTCTGGAATGTATTCTTGGCGGCTTGCAGATGGATGTTGCCGTCGAGACCGAACCGCAACGCGCTCTTTCCCGGCTCTCAAAATCGAAAGTGGATGCCCTCATCGTTGATTGTGACCTGAACGGCTCGGGGCAATTCTTTCGTGAGCTGCAACGGGAAGCGCCGCGAGCAAGCACGGTGCCGCTGGTTATTATGGGCGCTCCGCAAGGAAGGCGTGACATGGAGGAGACTGGCGCGATGTTTGCGTTCGACAAGCCGATATCCGTGGAACAGGCGGTACATACCTTATCCGCAGCGCGCAACATGATTCTTGACGGACGATTGCGCTACCACCGCGCGGGAATCGAAGTGCCAGTCACTCTGCATGGTCGCACTCAAAAAACGGCTGGAGGACAGCTGATCAATCTCAGCCAAGGCGGCCTTCAGGTTCGCGTTGACGATGGCTTTGAGGCCAGCGAGGCCTCGCGTATATCCTTCGCACTGCCGGGCACAGATTTCGGGGTCCACGCTCAAATCGAAGTGGCCTGGTCCGACAATCAAGGAAACGTAGGCATACGATTCGTGAAGATGGCGTCGCTCATGAAAAGCACTCTCCGCCTCTGGCTCGCGCAACAGTATTTTTCGAACTAGGGAAACTCAATTTTCAGTTGCACGAAGCGACAATTAGCGGAAGCGGTCTCCACCATCTCCTTCATCTTTCTCTTCAGAGCCAGGCGTAAGCTCCGCCAGACGAGCGCCGAGGCTTAGTCCTCCAAAAACAGCAAATACGCCCCAGTAGGCGGCAGACACAAACGCTGCCGCAGCCACTCCCGCGCCTAGAGTGACAGGCCATCGCGGCAGTTCGTGCGCGATGGCAAGGAAAATCACCGCGAACAGAAGCAGCGCTGCGGTAACAACCAACGTATCTACGACCCACGCCAGCATCCGTGCAGAGATCGGACGAGAGAGCCATTTTAGTTGTGCATCGGATTCAAAGAGATCGTCGGAATCCTCCACATCACGCGGCATGGGAGTCTGTATTCCCTCCGCCCGGGTGAAGCTGGCTTCCAGACGGATCGCCGGACGCGGCGTAGCGGAAAGTGTGAGGCCGTCATTTTCCTCACTAGCATGCCCTTGACGAACAATGGGGACAACAGCATCGGCGAAGATCGACTGGGGATGAGCTGCCTCACGCGCTACCGTATCCAGCAGATTGGAAAATATCCACTGATTGATCTGATACCGGGTGTTTGCGGAGAGTTCCACGAACCGGACTCCACATTGCCCAGATGGATTCGCCCAACTGACTCGGCCGCAAGCGTCCACGCGCAAGCGCGGGAATCTCAGTTCAAAGCGCAGCCGGACGCGCTCGCCACAGCGCAACGGACCGACGGCCTGCACAGCGACGCCTTCGTGATTAAGATTGCGAATGACTCCACCGTTGGCCTCATCCAGGATGACGTAGGTCAACGTGCGTAGTTCATGCCGGTAGTGGGTGCGCGTTTGCCGTGCGGGAAATGACGCTGACTGCATTTCTTTCCGCCTGAAGGAAATCGGACGGGCTACATTTTGTCCGATTCTAGTCCCACAGATGCGTCCCGGCATTAACCGGGTTGGTTCTCGCGGCCGCGGCGGGAATGGCTTACCAAAGTCCATGGCCAAAGGGGCATGCCGGTACCATTGCAACCGCGGTAAAACCCCGTTAACTTACTGTTAAACCGGGTGAAAACCCAACGGGAAGCGGAGCTAAGCTGACGCGCAGGCGCCAAGGCAAACCCGCTACGCAAAGTAGTCAATTGACAGCGCTGCGCACCGTGGCGACACTCGATTATCGCGATATTTGCACTAACAGTGAATGGCTACGACTCCCACTAAACCGGAGATCGACCTCGGTACCGTGCCTGATGTTTCGCGCGTGCCGTCGTGGCCGTCCGAAAAAACCCAGTTTGAATCTTTCACCATTTACGAAACTGCTCCTGATACGCGGCGGGAGTTAAGGCCATCAGGCGCAGATGCGCTGCAGGCGCTCCTGGCATTTTCGGCGATGCATCAGCAAGTCCGGCGGCGGCGTGCGCTGGCCGCGCGGCTCGTTGGATTCGACACCATTGCACACCCCACTGAGTTTGAAGCGGAAGAGCAATTTATTCTGGATGAAGTACTGCAGTTGGTAGCAGAGCGAGCGATTGCGATCACCGGCGCGGACGGGCTAGGGATAGCGCTCGCAGAGAACAATGAAATCGTTTTGCGGGCATCGGCGGGCGCGATCAAGCCCGATGTCGGCGCACGCATCCAGCGGGATTCCGCTTTTTCCGGAGCGTGCTTTCGCACCGCCCAGATTATCCGTTGCGACGATACCGAGACCGACGATCGCGTAAACCTTTACGCCTGCCGCCAACTGGGAGCACGCTCGATGGTGGCTGTGCCGCTTTGCGGCCGCCGGCGCGTAATCGGACTGCTGGAAGCATTCTCGGCCGAACCGTTTGGGTTCAATGACAGCGATGTCGGTAGCCTCGAACTTCTGGCCGAGTTGATTCTCGCAGCTCTCAAACCTGAGGACGAAGAGCGCTTTGCGGAATCGGCGCAAACTGCCGAAGCAACACTAACCACGCCGCCGATTGCCTCCTCTACCGCTATACCCGATCCGCCGCCTTCTTTGGAAAACGCTGCCCCAGCTCCTACTCCTGCAGCGCAACCTAAAAGCGAACCCAAGGCTGTGACGGCAACCCTGGCTCCGGCCCAACCTTTGACTCTGCCTTTACCGTTGCGTGTTGAACCGAGAAGTGTAGTCGCAGATATCGCATCTCTGGAAACCACGTTGGAATCCGAGCCCCTTGCCAGCAACCATCCCAGGACACTGTTAGTGCTGGCGGCCGTGGTGCTCGTGTCGCTGCTGGCGGGCGGCCTGTGGTGGAAACTGAATAATGCGCAACTCGGCAGCGCGATGGTTCAGCCAGAACCCGCGATCACAAGTCCCGACACAGGATCGAAGGAAACAACGAATTCCAGCAGCCCATCGTCATTCAATTCTTCTCCGGACATTTCATCTTCGGCCACTTCATTGTCCACAGGAGTGGATGCGAAACAGAATTCGCAGGCCAATTCCGGCACGCCAGGCGACAACATGCCGGCTGCACCTGCAAATGGGGTTGGAAACGCTACCACGCAAGAGCTTTCGAAGATGCCCCGCATCACCGGCATCCGGCATTGGTCTTCCACCGATTCCAGTACGATCGTGCTCGACCTTCAGGATCAGGTTCAGTATGAGGCGCATCGGCTGAGCTCGCCGGACCGGATTTATTTTGATTTGCACGATACGTCGCTGGCTCCTGGAATTGAAGGAAAGATGATCGACGTCGGCGATGCGCTGCTATCGCGGGTCCGGGTAGCGCAGCCGGTCTCCGGCTTGACCCGCGTGGTGCTTGAGACCAAGGGCAACTCGAATTATTCCGTCAGCCTGGAGCCCAATCCCTATCGCCTGGTCGTTCAGGTGCGCAAGTTGGGTGCGGATGCGAAAACTCAGATAGAACTTTTTCCCGGAGAGGCAGAACGCAAAAAGCTAGCGATCATTGTGCCACCCGCGACGCGCGAGGACCTGCAATTTCGGGCGAGGGTGCCGAAGATGCGCATCGTGGTCGATGCCGGCCACGGCGGCTGGGATTTGGGCACTGTCGGCAAGCGTGGCTTGCTGGAAAAAGACCTGGTGCTCGAAATTGCGCAGAGATTGGGAAAGCTATTGGAAAGCCGGCTCGGCGCGGACGTAATTCTCACTCGCAATGACGACAACTACATTCCGCTCGACGAGCGGGCGGGCATGGCGAATCAGTCGCAGGCTGATCTGTTTGTTTCGGTCCATGCGAACTACAGCGATCTGCCTTCGGCGCGCGGGGTCGAAACTTACTACACCAACTTCTTTTCGGCTCCCAATGCGAAAGATTTGGAAACGCGCGACCAGGCCAGCAAGAACGGCAGCACCGCAGTGCTTACTCCCACCGAGCTCCATGAAAAAATCGAGCAGTCGCGGCGGCTGGCGGCCAGCGTGCAGCGCTCGCTCTACGGAATGCTCTCAGCACAGAATTCCGGCTTGCGCGACCGAGGCGTAAAAGAAGCTTCCTACGTGGTTCTCACTGAGACTGCCATGCCGGGGATACTGGCGGAAGTCTCTTTCGTCAGTAGTCCCACCGACGAGCAGAAACTGCGCAGTGACGGATACCGCGAGCAGATCGCCGAAGCGCTCTACAAAGGCATTGCGCGGTATGCTGCCGGCCCGCATGGTGTGAAGTTGGCTGCGAAGTAGAAAGTAGCGTGGCTCAACTTATCTCGCTTAATCGTCTCCGCAACATCGCGTGCAATCAGGAGGGGTGCTCCGACTCCTCAGGCCGCATTTTCCTTTGGTCCATCTTTCGTAGATTCTTTGGGTAAATTCGCCGGCGCTTGCTCCGATTTTGATGATTTGTTCGACTTCTTATTCTCATCCTTCTCAGAAGCGGCAGGACTGAGTTTTTGTGGCTTGGAATTGTCGTCAGTCTGTTGGTCGGGTTCACCCTTCCGATCGGACTTTCCCTGAGCGGTTTCTTTGTTGGTTTCCGGTGCGGGTGCGGGTTCGGGCTTATTAGGGGTGGTCTTCGCTTCCGGTTCGGCGGACTTCATCGCCGAGGAGATCAGACTACGAATTCTGACGCGAGTGGCACGCCAGCGGACATTGCTCGCATTTCCCGCCTGCTCGAGGAATGGCGCAAGTTCCTCGTCGCTGGCGAGTCCTTTGGCTTTCAGAAATTGCAGAAGGGCGGAGGCCTGAGTGTCGAGCGGCTCAAGCGAAGTCAGCAAATCGTCGACAATCTGCTGCACGATTTCTTCTTCCATCTGCCATCCTATCTTGTCGAAGCTCTGGTCTAGGCCGCCAGCTTGCGTCCCAGCTTGCGGACTTTGCGGACCAGTTTGGGTTGAGTGAAGTTCAGCTGCTCGGTAGGAACGCTGGCTTCCCAGGGTTCGTCGATGCCCATCAGGGCGAGTGCGCCGCCGGCGAGGGCAGTGTTCTTCATGAAGTCCACCATATTCTTCATCCGCTCTTCGGGATTTTCGTTGCGCCAGAAGTCGTGCATGATAGGCGAAACGCCGGCGAGGAAGCCGAGGATCGCAAGCGCTCCAAGCTTGGGCTTGACCCCGAGCAGGAGACTTGCTCCGCCCACGATCAGCGGGACAGCTGACAGCTTTACCGCGAGCTCCGGGGCGGGCACGCCCTTGGATTCGGCGTATGGCGCCATGTCCTTGGCTTTCTTAAGGTGATTGATCCCGTTATAGAGGAAGAAGCCGCCAAAGAGGATGCGACCGATAAGGAATGGAGCTTTCATGGAAATGTCCTTCGGGCCGGTTGCCCGATATGAGATTCGCGGAGCTACGCTGGTGTTGCCTGAATTGTGAACTGCATCCGAGGGCGAAGGACAAACTCGACCTTTTGTCTGACTTCGAGCAGGTTTTGGCAAAGTACGCGAGAAAAATAAGCACCCGAAAATCAACAGCGAGACAAGTCAGAGGGCAGCGGACGAGAGTGTCCGCTGCACTCGAACTATTTTGCTCATTCTTGGTTGGCGGCTTGCCTTAAGCGGGCGATGTCAATCTTGTCCATTTGCAGCATGGCTTGCATAGCACGGTGGGATTTCTTGGCATCCTTGTCTTGCAGCAAGTCGCCCAGGGCAGTCGGGATTACTTGCCAGGAGAGACCGTATTTGTCTTTGAGCCAGCCGCAGCGGCCTTTTTCTCCGCCGAGGGAAAGTTTCTCCCAGAGATCGTCGACTTCTGGCTGGGTTTCACAATTGATTAGAAAAGATGTGGCCTCGGAAAATTTGAATTGCGGGCCGCCATTCAGTGCGATAAATCTTTGTCCAGCGAGTTCGAAGGTCACGGAGATGGCTGTACCTTTGGCTCCTGGGCCAGCCTCGCCGTAGCGGGCAACGTTGACAATTTTTGAATTCGTGAAAAGAGACGTATAGAAATTAGCGGCCTCTTCAGCTTTGCCGTCGAACCAGAGAAATGGAATTATTTTTTGCATGGGATTTGTCCTTTAGTTTTTGGATGTCAGTAGCTCGGCGAGTTTGTCGTAGGTCTCAGCGGCGCCGTGTTCCATGCCGGACTTGATGACCGCGTCACGAATCTCCTGTGATTGGTAGAGGACGGTACCGGTGAGAGTCGTCTTTCCTGCCTGTTCGACCAGAACTCCGGTGACGATAGACTCGCCCGGATAGTCGTCGAAAGATTCAGTGTGCACCGTCCGCTCCGGTCGAAGCAGCTCTCGATAGACCCCGTACATCCCCATCTTCTTGCCGCCAGGCCCCTGCAATACGAAGCGCCATTTTCCGCCAACTCTAAGATCAATTTCGCAAACCACGAGCGACCAGCCGCGCGGTCCGAACCAACGTTTCAATAGGTCAGGTTGAGTCAGGGCATCGTAGACCATGGTGCGGGGCGCATCGAAGACTCGGGTGAGGACGATCTCGCGCGGAGAGGGCGTCGTAACTTTTAATGTGCCGGTGTTCTTCATCTGTATCTCCTGGAATGTTTAGGGCGTTTGCGATTCTTGCGTCTGGATTTTGATTCGCCGGCTTTCATTTCATTGAGCAAGGAATCGAGGCGCTGAAAGCTGGATTCCAAAGATTGACGATAATTCTCGAGCCAGCTCGTGGCATCGGCAAGAGGCTTAACTTCAGCACGGCAGGGCCGGCGCTGAGCTTCGCGGCTGCGCGAAACCAGGCCGGCGCGCTCAAGCACCTTGAGATGCCTGGAGATCGCGGGCTGGCTCATGGCGAAAGGCTCAGCCAATTCCATAACCGAGACTTCGCCGGAGGCCAGCCGCGCGAGGATGGCGCGCCGGGTGGGATCGGCAAGGGCGGCAAAGGTAGTATTAAGCTGGTCTCTCATATATAACGTATCAGTTATATAACGAATACGTTATCTTAGTTAAGAGCGAACGTCAACAGCGTTATTTCGATCGCGCGAATAAAAGGCCTGCAACCTGTTTCCGGAAGGAAGGAGGGGCCGACCCGACACTTCTTTATCGTTCCAATTTGGCTTCCCGTTTCTGGAATCCAAGGGCATTAAAACCCTTAGCATCTTGCCCCAAGTTTGAAAACACGTTACTACTCAATTTCTCACGACACATCCTGCTCGATTCATCGTCAGGGCACCCCAGCCCGGACTGGTGAAAGTGTGTGTAGTGGGTGTTAGCGTTTCTCCATCCCCGACAACTGAAAAGGACTAGCGAATGCGCAATCCCAGGCACTTTGCCGTAACCTCGTTCGTGCTTCTTGTCTTCTCCTGCGCGATTTTTCTTGGCGCATCGCAAGTGGTCTCCGCTCAAAGCGTTCCGTTGGCGCAGCATGTGGTCTTGGTGATTGAGGAGAATACATCGTTTAATAACGTGTACCCCAGCGGTATGAGCTGGCTGGTGAGCCAAGGGAAAAAGTACGGATATGCCAACAACTACATTTCCGATGTAAGCGGATCGCTGCTTGACTATTTGTATCTGGCATCTGGGAGTTGCCAATCGGACTATCACTGCGGGGGCGCGCCGGTGTGCGGCCTCCCATCGGGAGGCCATAATTTTTACTGCAACGGCAATGATTGCTATATGGCGAACAGTTGCATTGGGACAACGACGAAGGATCCGATCACGGACGAAAACATATTTCACCTGATGAATAACAAGCCGGTTTCGTGGAAGGTTTACGTGCAGAATTATCTGAACGCCGGCGGAACGGTAAATGTCCCCGACTTCACGGCGCCGAACCAGCCGCCATATACGAACTACTATGCCCGCCACAATGCGGCCGTCTGGTACGAAGAGGTGCTGAGCAATGTGCTCGGCTCGCAGGGAAATCTGGTGGACTTCGAGCAATTTGGAATCGATGTGGCGAACGGAACCTTGCCGCGCTTCGCCATTATCCTTCCAGACGGATGCTGGGATCTGCACGATGGCTGTTCTTCGCTTTCGAAAGCTGACAGCTTTCTAAACAGCAATCTCACGCCCATGCTGAACCTGGCGGACTTCAAGACCGGAGGCAGCGGTCTACTGATCATGACCTTCGATAACGGCAATGGCGATGGCTCGGGCAAAGTGTATACGGCCTTCGCGGGTCCGAACGTAAAATCAGGTTACGTTTCCAACGTGTTGTATAAGCACGAGAACACCCTGCGAACCATGCTGGATGCGCTGGGAATCGAGACTTACCCGGGGTGGTCGGCAGGCGCCATCGATATGTCCGACTTTTTTTCTTCGAAAGCCGGCAGCGTGGTGATTAATTCGCCTGTGAACCAATCCACGCAAGGACCGTCCGTGATGGTGAGTGCCGCGGCATCGGAGCTGGGGGCCGTAGTGGACCACATGGAAGTTTGGGACACATTCAATGGAAAGCCTACCAAGTTGGGAAACGTCTTCAGCAAAACCGTCAATCAGGCGTTTTCGGTGAGCGGAAACGGCGCTCATCAGCTTACTGTCGAAGACGTCGGTGGAGGTCCCGGTTATCCGATTCTGCACTCGCAGACGATGAATTACACCCTCTCTTCGAGTTATGGAGTATTCGTGAACACTCCGGCGAACAATTCAACGCAGGGCGCCCTGGTGCCACTCAGCGCCTTCGGGGTTGAACCGGCTGCTCAAGCCTCGATCTCAGGGATTGATCATCTCGAGGTTTGGAATGGTACTGCAAAGATTGGAGATTCGCCGAAGGGTACGGGCATCAGCCAGTGGTTTCAGTTTTCCCCGGGAAAATATACTTTGACGGTGCAGGACGTCAACGGTGCGGGCCAGCCTATTCACAAGTCAAACATTACTTTCACTGTATCGTCTACTAAAGGAGTATTCGTCAATTCGCCGACGAATAATTCGACTTGGCCGACGAAGACGGTGCCGATCAATGCCTATGCCTATGAGCAGAGCGGATCAAACACTCCGTTAGTGGATCACATTGAGGTCTGGGACAACACTCACGGAGTCAAACTCGCACAGTCGGTCACGGGAACTGGAGTGAATAGCGTCTTCATGAATCAAAGCGTGACACTGCCGAGCGCCGGAACGTATCAACTCGCGATTGAGGACATCAATCCGAATAACGGTTACAAGGCTATTCATACGGCTTATGTAACGGTGACGGTGAAGTGAGGCGGCGGCCGCTTGAGAGGATCGTGGGCGCTGCCCCGATAGATTGACACAAGTGAAACGCTTCGGGTTAAAGAAGCCCCGTCCCTTTGTAAGCGAATACGAAAGGACGGGGCCAGGTTGTGGGAACTGGGAACTCTTCAGTAAAAGCTAACTGTACATCCGTCTAAAGAATCTTCGGCGCAGCCTTCCAGCTGAAAGTTTCAAGGCGCCGGAGCCGAATAAACCAGACCCGAGCAATACAAATGTCCCCGGCTCAGGAACGGTCGAGCGCGCCGCCATGGTAAGGCAATCGCTCGCGCCATAACAACTCGGTCCTCCATCCACGTCGCTACAGATCTCGGCACGGAGAAAGGTGCCATTCCCAAGCGGCACCGACACAAAGATGTCTTCATTGCTCTCAGTAAACTGCCCGAGGACTGGCAGGTGCAAGGCAGACATTGCGGTGAGGTCGGTATCGGACAGGAAGGTCACGGTAGCGACGCCACCAACGTTGGTGAACGCCACGATGTCGCTTAATGTCGTATGGCCGGCATCGTCGTAAATCAGAACTACTCCCTGTCTCGCGAAGGAATAGCCGGTCAGGGTTGCGACCAGCGGGAGTTCGGGGGTCGTTTCCGGTATGAGACAGGCTACCGGAGGTCCGTTCAAGGTAAGGGCAACGGTTGAGCAGGAGTTTGCCCAACTCAGGCTGGACAGTGCAAAAATGAAAACCAGCGCCGCCACTAAGGTTAGTGGCTTCCACAACTTGAACGCTTTGCAGGAAACGGGGGTGAATAGGTTTCGCACGAACGTGCTCCTGTTCTTGACTGGAGGAGAGGCGCTGTCGGTCCGTGTGAGGCGTCTTGTACGCCTTAGCCCTAGCGGGGCGAACGGCTCCCTAGACAGAGATCACGCGGTAACCTCCCGCGTCTCTTGAGCCCGAAGTGGCGGACTCGTCCCAGGCGAATGTAGTCATAGGCCGGGGATAGTTGTTTTCCTATAAGGAAAAATCCGTACTCCTCTGAGATGTTTTACCTACTAGCGCCCCAAGAAACCCTGTAGGTCTTAGAAATTGCCAATCATTTTCGGAACCTACTTCAAAACTTTCGCTTCTAGCCTCCTAATGGACAACTTGGACGAGGGTAGCGGAGCTGGACAAATAGTTTCCACCCCCCGCATAGATGCCTTTCAATCTGAAGGAACCAGCTTGAGCGAACTTAGTGTTCAAGACTGCTGTGCCGTTGCTTAATGCGACTGTGCCCAGGATTGTGTTTCCTCTCGCGAACTGCACTTTGCCGGTGGGAGTCGGCAGTCCCGAGGGCGCGGTCACGGTGGCGGTGAGCGTTACGGTTTGATTGACGCCCGCGGGGTTCGGCGAAGAACCTAATGTGGTTCCGGTCGCCGCTTTGTTCACCATCTGCGAAAAGATTGAAGACGTGCTGGCAGCATGGGAGGCGTCCCCGCTATAGATGGCGGAGATGGAAGCTGTTCCGGCGGCGAGTTGCGTGGGTTTGGTAGTGAAGGTTGCCGTACCGTTGTTGAGAGTTCCCTTCCCCAATGGAGAGTTTCCCGCTTTGAAAGTTACGGTGCCTGTGGGTAGTCCGTTATTCGATGTCACGCTGGCGGTGAAAGTGACCGGCGTTCCATACGTGGAAGGATTCAGCGAAGAAGAAACGATCGCGGTTGCCGTGGCAAAAAGATTTCCAATCGCGATGAAGTGGCCCGCATTCTCGCCGTAGATTGTGCCATCACCACCAAGTGAGGTTGGAGTGTAGCCCGCGCTGATGGCGCGTTCCAGAAAAATCCTCTGCAGCAGAGTGCCGCCTTGCGAAATGGCATAAAGATATCCATCTTCGTTATCGGCATAGACCACGCCGTTTGCGTCGACCGCAGCCGCGTTCACGCACCACTCGTAGCCGTTGGGATGCTGCTTGTTGATCGTGATGTCCTGAAACTTCCATTCGGGAGTCAAGTTCGAATCGAGCTGGGTGATGTAATACGGCCCTGGAGCTACGGGCGGACAATACGTGGGATTCGAACAATACGATCCGCTGCTGTAGTGATTGTCTTTCAGGATCACCGAATAGCTTCCGTTGTTGGGATAGATGGCGGGCGTGGTATCCCAGCCAAAATCGTAATTCGCCTGATAGGTTCCGCTCGGGGAGAATTTGAGGAGATGGCCGCGACCGTAGTTGTAGCCATCGTTCACGCCAAGGAGGATGCTGCCATCGGGAGCGACCAGGGGTGAGGCGGAGGCTTGATCGGAAATAATTCCAGCTCCCAATGTGTTCTGCGTGGGATCCAAGCCGGTAGCGCCATAGATACTGCAACCATTCGGCTGGCCGTCGGGCGGCAAGAGAATGTTGCAGCCGTCATCG
Source organism: Candidatus Sulfotelmatobacter sp. (assembly GCA_025462865.1). Classification (GTDB taxonomy): domain Bacteria; phylum Acidobacteriota; class Terriglobia; order Terriglobales; family Acidobacteriaceae; genus Sulfotelmatobacter. Next base: position 113,843 of record JAOAPI010000150.1, read on the forward strand.
AAGATCCCAAACATGGATGTCGACCACTGCAGGCTTAGGTCGGAAGTGTTGAGGGCCAACAGATACGAGTTGCGTCCGCGGAAATGGGCGCGGCTCACTGTGTAAAGAGTTGAGCCATCAGGCGAGATCGCCGGGGCGACGTTCAAGCCAGGGCGCTGCCCGCCACAGGCAAGGATGGGAGGAACCGCATTCGAACTGGGTGGCCACGGCAACTGAGATGGTGAAAAGGTCCCGAGACATGTTGTCGGAGCATTTGGGAGAAGCGACGGATATGTCGCGGTAGTGACGGCTCCGTTGGCCGCGACTTTCACGATCCATGAATTCACTACGTCGCTGTCCCAGGGCCAGGCAAGGACGACTTGCATCACGTTGAAATAGACGTTTCCTTGAGCGTCGGCCGTGAGGCCTCCGGCGACGAACTTGGTGGGATCTTCCGACACGCCGAAGGGATTGATCTGCTGTACAACAGCGCCGGTCGCCTGATCGAGTTGATAGATGGTGCCGCCCGCGCCGGGGACATACAAATAGTTTGAGGCGAGCGCGGGCTGGAAGAGTGGCTCCCAGCCCCCGAGCGTGTAGTCGTTCGGGATCGGGGTCCAGTCGGTAGCGAAATTCCATACAGGGACGAGTTGGCCGTTCTGCCATTGCAGGTTGGTCTCGTTCCAGATTTCGGTGTTCCAGTCATTCGGGCCGCAGGGGAATGGCTGGCCGGAACCAGGCGGCACGCAAGAAACGTACTTGCCCGTCTTGAACATCATGAAGACGTTGTTGGTCGCGCTCACCAGCGGGACTTGATAATGCATCAAAAGCGCGCCATGCGATTCCGCCATCTCTTGCGAGGTAAAAGGATCAAAAATCTGATCGGAAAGTTTGCCTTGCAGGGACTGGCCACCAACTGGGAGAAAACCGGAGTGTTGGGGATTTTGTCCCCATTGGGGCCAGGCAGCTTGGGCCTGCGCAGGCAGGCGGGCCGCGGCGAACAAGAGCACAGGGAGGATCAAGCACCTAAACCTTGAGCGACAGGATAAGTGCGGACATACGGAATTCATGGAACCTCGAAGGGGGAGAAGAGTTACCTTGCAAACACGCAAGCGGCGCACGGGACCGGGCGGAACGGGTTGTGGTGGGGGATACGGTCCGTTGCGCGAATTCGAATAGTCTGTCCTAGGTCGCCATGTGTGTCAAGTTGCAGGATTCTGCAGACTGTGTGAATTGGTTGGCGTGTGGATTTCTGCTAGGGCGCATTACTAGGGCACATTACTAGGGCACATTCGGACTAATGGGGTCATCATTTTTTGTAAGCACCCAAATCGCTACGCCACCAATCACAGCCGCTCCTACGCCAATGGCGATTGGGGAGTTCAACACGCCGCCGCCGGCTGCTGGAATGGCCCCTGCGGCTCCCTTCTTTTTCTTCTTCTTGTTGTCCGATTGATCAGACTGCTCGTCCCTTGTAGTCTCCTGACCTTGCGCCAGTGTGACCGTGCCTTTTTCGTCCGTGATCGTCAGGTCGCCCTTACGGGCGGCGATTCGTACGATGCCGTCAACATCTGTAACATTGAACTCGGTCCAGGCATTCGATGCTGGAGCCACTCGCACATCGCCCGCCGTCGTGGTTACGCCCTTTGAGGTGGAAACAGCGACTCCTCCGTGTTCCACTTTCAACGAAGCGCCTTCAAACTGGACCAGCGAATCACCCAGCACGGTGATGGTCGAGCCCGGTGCATGAATGTTCGCGGCACCATCTGATCGAGTTTGAACCAGGTCGCCCGCGAAGATCGCCGAAGAGTTCGGCACATGACTGCCATTCAGCCAGGCAGGGCCGGTGGCGTAAAGCATCGCCGCGCCGGAATCAGCAGCAAGCAGACATGCAGGCACTATCAGCAGAAGCAAGCAACTTACAATCCTGCGTAAAGCGGACATGCCCATCCCACACTCCGTTACTGCCTGATTGAAAAGCCGTAACCGCATCGTAACCTCCATGTTGTTGTCAGTCAATGGCTTTTGTGTCACCAATCGCTTCCATCGGTGGAAAACTTTGGCGCACGAGGCGAAATAAATTTTCAGTAGCGCCTTAACGCCATCGATCGACGCTTTCCCACCAGATTAATCGCATCCATTCGTCGATAATCATTTTCGCCCACTGGCGATGCGTCCACCATCGGACGCCGAATTGTTCTTCGTCGCGGGACGCTGCAACGGCGAACTCGCGTCCGGCAATTTCGCGTCGAAAAACGCTCAGCGCACGCCGGGTGTGGAAATCGGACGTGACAATCAGAACTCTTTCACTCGCTCCCTCGCGTATCAGGCACTTCGCCACATCTCTCGCCTCGTCCCGCGTCGAGAGTCCATAGATCGGACAAATACTCACCGCCGCTGCCTGAGGCAGATCCTGAATATATTTCTGGGCCAACTCAATCTGCGTGAACTGGTAGATTCTAGCGGTGGTTGGAACATCCAGCACAATTCGCTGGCCAAATCCCTGGGCCAGAAGCTGCAGCGCGCGTTCTGGGCGGTGGTTCATTTCACCCGCCAGCACCAGAATCACATCCGACGAACGTGGCGCGTCTACTACCAGAAAGCTGCCAGCTTTAGCAGCCACTCCGATTAAGAAGGCTGCCACCACGATCAGAACAGGCAGGCGCCGGCGATCCAATATGTTCTTTCTATCCATGATTTCTTTTCACCGAAAGCCGGTAACTTCCCCACACGCAGCATCCACTGATCGCGTAACTGCATGCTAGAATCGAAAACGCAATTCACTCCACGCGGAAGAGACTCCGTCGCGCCGATGACCAATCACTCTGCCGGAAATCAATCTGTCGATCAACTGAAGAACAAGATCCTGCAGCGCAAAGCCCAAGTCGGCATCATCGGACTGGGGTATGTCGGACTGCCCCTGGCACTGTTGTTCAGCGAACAAAAGTTCACCGTCACCGGCTTCGACATCGATCAGCGCAAAGTTGACTCGCTAGCCAAAGGCGAATCTTACATCTATCGCATCAGCACCGAAGAGATCCAGACAGCCAAAGCCCAGGGCTTCACCGCCACTTCCGATTACGCCAGGCTGGTTCATATGGATGCTGTAATCATCTGCGTCCCTACGCCATTAAACCAATACCACGAACCCGATCTCAGTTTCATTACCGATACCACTCACGCCATTGCCCCACATCTTCAGGCCGGCCAGTTGGTGGTTCTCGAAAGCACAACCTACCCGGGCACCACGGAAGAGGTGATGGTTCCGATTCTCGAAAAGGAAAACAAAAATGGGCTGAAGGCCGCCCGTGGGAACACATCCACTGACAAGAACTTTTTTGTTGCGTTTTCGCCTGAGCGCGAAGATCCCGGCAACACCACGGTGGCGCGTCGCGACATCCCCAAAGTGGTTGGAGGAGTGAATCCGCAGGCTTCGGAACTGGCTGGCGCGATGTACGGGTCTATTTTTCATCGCACCGTCCCCGTCTCTTCGCCGGCCGCGGCCGAGATGACGAAGCTGCTCGAAAATATCTACCGCTGCGTTAACATCGCATTGGTCAATGAACTGAAGCTGCTCTGCCTCCGCATGGGAATCGATATCTGGGAGGTCATTGAAGCCGCTTCCACCAAACCTTTCGGCTTTCATCCGTTTTATCCCGGGCCCGGCCTCGGGGGGCACTGCATTCCCGTGGATCCCTTCTACTTGTCATGGAAAGCCAAGGAGTGGGATTTCCGGACCCGATTCATTGAATTGGCGGGCGAAATTAATACCAACATGCCGTATCATGTGCTCGCCTCTGTTGGCGGCGCATTGAACGGTCACAAGAAATCGGTGAATGGCGCCCGGATCCTCATTCTGGGCGTGGCTTACAAGCGGGATATCGACGATCTACGCGAGTCCCCGGCGCTGACCATTATCGAACTTTTGCAAAAAGAGGGCGCCCAAGTCAGCTATCATGATCCCTATTTCCCGTTCATTGGGAAAGGTCGCAAATACGACTTGCAGATGAAGCGTTCGGAACTTGAGAAACTAGGGCAATACGACTGCGTCGTAATCGTCACCGATCACTCTGACTACGACTACCGGAAGATCGTGGGCGAAGCCCAGTTGGTGGTCGACACCCGCAACGCGACCAAGGGAATCGAAAGCAACAAAGTGGTTCGCTGCTAGTCATTCACTATTAGTCAAAGGTGCCGATTGCTTGCTCCTGGCCGAGCAATTGCACGCTCAATTGCGTCGATCGCCGAATCCTGCTGACGAATAAGGTTCCAGTCGAGACGACTCGACCTTCCGGACGTAAAAAGAATCTTTCGGATGTAAAATCTTGCTTCTTCTTGCTCCGCTGGCTGAATTCCATTGGCAGAGCGAGCGTAAGTAACTGAAACATCAATTGCTTACTCTCTCATGCCGCAGATAAAATGGCCCTCGCCGTGCAGATTTTTGCTTTGTAGTAGTAAAATGACGGCTCGGTTCCCGCGGCTGAGAATCGATGTGCTAACCAGTTCGAGAAACTTTTAGTCTCGAATGGGTGTTCTCAGCAACTAAAGAAGTGGATATGAGCTATTCTGCCTCCCAACAAAGTCTCTTCTCTCTACTACCCAAGGCAAGGACTCCTTGGACTGAATTCGTTTTCAGTACTGGGACGCAAGCCCTTGCCATTGCACTTCTGGCTTGGGTGCGCTTGGTATATCCCACGGTCATCTCGCAACCGGAACGCACATTCCGTTCAATTCAGTTGATCAGCACGCCGGTGCCGGTCAATCATCAGCCGCAGCCGCTGCCCGAGCTTCCTAAGGCTGTTGTTGTGGCAAAAGCGGACGCACCTACTACAGCGCTGCGGCTTCCCGCTCCTCGACCCAAGGCCGCGGAAGAAACCCCTCCTGCCCCCACCGTCGGTATCACCCCCAGGAAGTTGGAACCGTTACCGATGAACGCCGCGCCTGTAATTCCAAAAGCGCCGGTCAGGACGAATGTATTTTCAACAGGCAGTTCGGCCACTCCTACAATCGCGCGTGCCCCCTCACAGGTGCAAACCGGAGGTTTTGGTGACCCTAATGGAATTCCCGCCAAAACTGGTCAGGGTAAGGCAGTCAACATCGCAGCGTTGGGATCATTCGACCTACCGTCCGGACCGGGCTCGGGAAACGGCACCGGCGGCTCAAAAGGCGTGGCCGGTGTTGTCGCGAGTTCGGGCTTTGGCAACGGACCCGCAACAGGAAACGGCCGCAGCCGCGCATCCAACGGCACGGTTCAATCAAGCGGCTTCGCCAGCGCCGATGTTCCCGCCCCGCCTACGGTGCGGTCGCACTCGGCGGAGGCAACCTCCCGTGCAGTCCCGGCCGAAATCCTTTCTAAGCCAACGCCGGTCTATACTTCAGAAGCGAAAAGTCTTCGGATTGAAGGCGAGGTTCTACTCGAAGTAGTTCTCGAAGCCTCCGGTGGCCTCAAGGTCATGCGCGTCGTACGCGGATTGGGCCATGGCCTCGATGATAATGCCGTCAAGGCGGCCGAACAGATTCGTTTCAAGCCGGCGATGAGGGATGGCCAACCAGCCGATTCCACTGTCGTTTTGCACATTATTTTTCAGTTGGCATAACTCAAATCTCAGAAGGTTCTTATGCGTATCTTCCAGGTCGGTTCTCTTTCGTTTGTTCTATTGGCGCTGGGGGCGTTGCCTGCTCTTGGCCAGGATCAAGCCTCATCTCCGTCTCCCTCAGTCATGATCGAAGCCCTCCCGCCCCAACAGGGCGGAGGAGCTTATTCCTCCGCTCCAACTTCGTTCAGTGGCGTTGTCGATCGCGTGGTCCAGCGAGAGCATCTTTTCGTCGCGCAGATGCGCCACATGCGTCCCATGGTCGAGACCTATCTTCAGAATCTCAAGACCGATAAAAGCGGGAACGATTCCATCATGAAGGACAACTATTTCCTGGGCCGCCTCGACATGTCTGACGGTCCTGAAGACACCTCCTTCATCGGGCAGCCCGGGTTCAGCCGCCGCATGCTCAATCGCCTGACCGGCCTGTATGCCATGCATTTCCTTCCTCTTGGCTTTGCTCAGATGGTGGTTCTTGATCCGGATTTTCAGAAAAGGTCTTACAACTTTACCTTCGTGCGACGGGAATTTCTGGGAGAAGTGCGCTGTTTGGTAATTGACGTCGAGCCGAAAAAAGATGCTTCGCCCGGACGGTTCGTCGGGCGCATCTGGGTTGAGGATCAGGACTACAACATCGTGCGTTTCAATGGCACATACTCTTCTCGAGCCGGCACGGATTTTTACCTTCACTTTGACACCTGGCGTCTGAATCTTCGCCCCGACATGTGGGTCCCGGCCTACATCTACAGCGAGGAATCCGATTTCAAATATGGCGTATCAAAGAGCCTGCGCTTCCGCGCCCAGACCCGGCTGTGGGGATACGACCTGAAAGCTCTCAATAAGAATTCCGAGTTCACACAGATCCTCGTGGACTCTCCGCAGTCGGTCAAAGATCAATCCGACGCGGGCGCCGACGCCACTCCCGTCGTCGCCGAGCGAATGTGGGAACGGCAGGCGGAAGACAATGCGGTCGAACGGCTGCAGAAGATTGGCCTTCTCGCCCCGGCTGGCGAGGTAGACAAGGTTTTACAAACTGTTGTCAACAATTTGCTCGTCACCAATAACATCGACTTGCAGTCTGATGTTCGCTGCAGGGTTCTGCTCACTTCGCCACTGGAATCTTTCACCATCGGACACACCATTGTGGTCAGCCGCGGTCTGTTGGATGTTCTCCCCGATGAGGCGTCGCTCGCCATGGTTATGGCCCATGAACTCAGCCACATCGTGTTGGGCCACAAGTTCGACACCAAACTGGCTTTCAACGATCGTTTGTTCTTCCCGGATGAAAACTCTTTCCAGCGCCTCGACTTTAAACGTCGCCCGGCGGATGAAGAAGCAGCGGATACCAAGGCTGTGGAACTGCTAAAGAATTCCCCCTACAAAGACAAGCTCGGGAGTGCGGGACTATTTCTTACGGCCCTGCGTGAGCGCGCACCTGACATGCCGAATTTGATTCGGCCTCATTTGGGTAACGGACTTGCGCAAGGGAAAAGCCTCCGCATGTCGGCGCTGTTAGCCTCTGCTCCCCAAGTTCAACCACAGCGGATTGATCAGATTGCAGCGCTGCCGCTCGGAGGACGAATCAGGCTAGATCCATGGACAGATCAGGTGGAGATGTCGAAAGCGAAGCCGGTAGCTCTAACATCGGCTCGGGAGAAAATGCCGTTCGCAATTACCCCGTTCTTCCCTTACCTGACCAGGCTATCGGTTCCGGGCAGTGAAAAGGTCGCTCTCACCGCCCCCACACCGCAGTGATGCGGGCGTTCGTCTTCGGCAATTGGTAGCTTTTCTAAAGCAATTGGCGCGACGAGGAAGGGAGCCGGAAGCCGGCTCCAGGCGCGTGCTTTACGAAGTTGCTTCGTTATTGGATGGAACTGCCAACGTTGGAGAACACAGTGTTGGCATTCGAGCCGATAAGCCGAATAGTCCCGACCACGATCACCAGGATCACTGCCAGCATGACAGCGTACTCGGCGATGTCCTGACCACTCTCATCGCTCCAGAGGTTTTGTATAATTTTTGGCACGGGCTCCGTCTCCTTAGACTTCGTATTAAATCCGCCCCTCTTTCCAACCGGGCAGATCTCCCAAACGTTGGTGGCTGGATCTGTTTATGTCCTGAGGCTGGTTATATCTAATGGTACGTTTCACCCCCGACCCAGCCAATGGCCCGTAAGTGCCATATCGATTGACCGAGCCCAATTCCTAAATCCTCGCTAGCCAATGCTTTTCAAGGGGAGAGATTGATTCACTGCAAATAGTGCTAACTCGAGCCGCGTCGAGACCCCCAGCTTATCGAAAATGTTGCTCAGGTGATGCTTGACCGTATCTTCGCTGATTTTGAAGTATTCCGCGATCTCTTTATTCGAGTATCCTGCCACCACTGCGGCGACAATTTCCAGCTCGCGCGGAGTCAGGCCGAATTTTTTCTGGCGCGCTTCGTCGCTTGAAGACTGCACCAGAGTTCGCAAGTATTGCACCAGGTTGGAAACGCTTTCGCGCCCCACCCAATATTCACCCGACATTACGGTCTCGATAGCTTTCAGAAGGAGCTGTGTGGCAGAGTCTTTTAAAACCACTCCCCGTGCGCCCAACTGCAAAGCCTCAACAATCTGACTCTTCTCCGCCGCCGCGGTCAGCAAAATTACGCGTACTGGACTTGAGCTGGTTCCAGCGCTCAGATCCCGCAATGCCTCCAAACCAGGATGCTTGGGCATTGCCAGATCCAGCAAGAGAATATCGGGCTTCAACTGCCTGGCCAGTTTTACGGCTTCGGCGCCGTCAGCCGCCTCGCCCATCACTTTCAAATTCGGCTCCGATTCCAGAAGCCGTCGCAAACCATCCCGGAAAATCGGATGGTCGTCCGCGATCACGATACGAACCAGTTGTGATTTCTTAAAGTTCATCGGAACTTTCTCCACTCCTCGGAACCTTAATCTCCAGGCGTGTCCCCAGACCGGGATTCGATTCTACAGTGAGCGCGCCCGCAATCAAACGGACACGCTCTTTAATAATGGTCGGCCCCTTTCCCATCTCGTCCAGTTCATCGTGCTTGAGGCGGCCGGAAAAGGGAAAACCCTTGCCATCATCCTCCACCGTCAGGCTCCACTCGCTGGCACTCGAAGTCAGCCGCACCAGTGCGTGGCGGGCCTTACTGTGCTTCCGCACGTTGACCAGCCCCTCCTGCACAATGCGCAACAACTCTCTGCAAACCTTGTCGGGCATCTCCAGATTCTCCACGTCAGTTGCGAACCGCGCGGAGATTCCTGTCTCTCTTTCGAACCGTTCCACTGCATCCCGCACCACGTTAAGAAATCTACGAGCATCCACATCGATCGACTTCATCTGCTGCATTAGTTCCCGCAGCTTCAGCACTTCCTCGCGCAGCAAACCCTGGATGCGGTCCAGTTCGTCACTTACAACGTGTGGCGAATTCTCGGCTTGGCGCCGGAGGACATCCACCTGCATCTCCACAGCGATCAGCGATTGCACGGCCCCGTCATGCAACTCTCGGGCAACCCGCGTGCGCTCCGCCGCTCCAGCCCTACGCCTCAACCGATGCAGCAGGTAGACGTTGTATATTGCCGGCCCCACTTGGCGGAACAGATCGAGCAGAAAACGCAACTCTTCTTGTCGTTCACCTTGCCAGGATGGGTCGAATACAAAGACCCGGCCCCTCCATTCCCCTCCAAACACAAACGAAATTGCAATCACCGACCGGAAAGGCTGCCGCTCCTGCAGCCGAAGTAACGGTTCGGTTGAGGGAGCAGCCACCTGATTGCCTTCACGGTCCAGAGCGATCACCGACCAGCGACCCTTTTCGTGAGTGGCATAGCACACCTCCCCGGGGAAACTATCCAGATATCTACTCGCATCCCGCGGACCGGAGTCCAGCCAGATGAAATCTGAAGCCACACCCTCTCCATTGCGCAACTCTCCGAGAAAGGTTCTGCGGCTGTGAATTTCCTGCGAAGCCACGAGCAATCGACCCGCGGCGTACATGCTGGCAATCTGCCCGCATAGTTGCTGCAGCGTTCCCGTCAGTCCCGCTTCCACCCGCACTGTGGAGAGCATCCGGGTCACTACCGCTTTTTCAATGCGCAATCGTTTCTGCTGTTCCGACAGATATCCCAGCAGCAATCCCATGACAAGCAAGTACACCGAGAGCATGAACAACCGCTTCGGTTCGAACTCCGTCACATTAATCTGCAAACCAGAGAACAAGCGCCACGGCAAAGCAGATCCATGCCTCACCCACACATGCAACAGAAAGAGGCTTTCCGCCCATAGCAGCACCACCTCCGCCGCGGCGGTGCTCAACGTCTCCCACAGGCCCCAACGGTAGGCGGCCGCCGTCAGCACAAAAACAAAAAACAGAAAGAACGGGCTTCTCGGGCCCTCCGCAAACACCGAGATAAAGGCCGGCCAGATAATGTCGGCGGCATGTACCAGTAAGCGAAATGAGGAAGTCGAAGCTTTACGCCGGCGCAGCAGCATGAGCACGAGAATGCTATTCCCCATGTAAAACCCCAAAAGCCCATAGGCTGCAAGGGAGTGCCCAAGTTGTGTAGGGTCCATGCGGATTGCAATCAGAGCGGAGACTGCCAGAAACACGCGCGCGGTAGCCAGCCAGCGCTCGATGCGGCGTGTTTCACTGGCATCGGATGGCGCCTGCGCCATTCCAAAAAAACGGTGATTGGTATTCGCGTACAAACTCAATTTACTTCCTGCTCGGCTCGGAGTTATTCAGTACTTTGGAAGCGCCTCGCATACTATTGATAAGAAAGATTGGTAGCAAGCAAAACTTTATTTAGCCCCGGACTCGTGTTTAGGCCTCACTTATTGCTGTCATCTTACTGCCTGCTTGAGGATTACTTACGTAACCAGTGCCTTTTCTGAGCGCAGTCTAAAATAGCAGCGAGGATCGTATTTTCCTGCGCGCCTTTTCCAAATTTTGGACCGCCGCGGTCGCAATCTGTCTGGCGACTCTGGTTCTGGCTGCGCTGTTTCTGCCAAACTCATTCGGTCTTAAAGCCCTCAGTGATGTCATCCAGTGCGTGCTGCTGTTTTCCGGGGCCATGTCTCTCATCCCTCATGTGGTCCGATCACGCGGGCGCTTGCGCCTGTTTTGGACGCTCATCACCACCGGCATCACATTCTGGTTCACTTATCAGCTGTATTGGACGTATTTCGAAGTCTGGCTTCGCACCGATGTCCCGGATTTGTGCGCCGCCGACATGGTTCTGTTTCTACATATTGTGCCTTTGATGGCCGCCTTGGCGATTCGTCCTCATGCCCCGCAAGATGAATACGCCGCGCAACTTCGGCGCCTCGATTTTGCTCTATTAATGGTCTGGTGGGGATATCTCTACATTCTTATTGTGATTCCCTGGCAGTATGTCGTCGCCGACATCAAGGCTTATAACACCAATCTGAACGCATTGTATCTCCTTGAAAAGGTCGTTTTCCTGACTACCTTATTCATGGCCTGGAGGGGAAGCAAGGGCGGCTGGAAAACTTTTTACGCGAATCTGTTCGGCGGCTGCCTCACTTACGCTGCCAGTTCCTATTTCGCCAATTGGGCTCTCAACCGAAATTCTTACTACAGCGGAAGTCTCTACGATATTCCTCTGGCGGTCTCAATGGCCTGGGTTACTGTAACCGGTCTTTGGACGGGCGAGAGCGAACCGCAGGCCGGCGTCCGCACCACTTCCACCTGGCACGGAGTATGGCTGGCCCGGCTGGGCATGATCGCGGCCTTTTCCCTTCCGCTTTTCGCCGCTTGGTCGCTACTGAACGAGCCGATTCCTTCGCGTATACGTTCATTTCGCCTGGTCTTGACTCTGGCGGCTGCGCTTCTCATGGGCTTCATGGTTTTCGTCCGTCAGCGCCTGCTCGACCGGGAATTGCTTCGCTTACTGACTCACTCGCGCGAGTCCATCGCCAATCTGAAACGTTTGCAGGTGCAAATCACGGAGTCCGAAAAGCTGGCCTCCATCGGACAACTAGTAGGAGGGGCTGCGCACGAACTGAACAATCCCATCACTGCCATGCTGGGTTATTCCGATCTGTTGATGAGCACCTTACTAACCCCTGAGCAGAGCGATCTGGCAGGAAAAATTGGGCAGCATGTGCGCCGCACCAGGTCGCTGGTGGCCAGTCTGCTAGGTTTTGCCAAGCAAGGTCCAGCGGCGATGGCGCCCGTGGATCTCAACACTTTGCTGCGCACGGCTATTAAACTCTCACAACCGCAGTGGCAAGCTCTTCACATCGAAGTGCACACAGACTTTGCACAAGAACTTCTGCTTGTGCGCGGAGATTCCAATCAGTTGCTCCAGGTTTACGTTCAGATTATTAACGACGCGCTCCATGTAATTGATCAACATGGCGCTCGCAACCTCACCATCGTTTCCGCAAACAGGGACGGCATCGCCATCGTCAATATTTCGGATACCGAGGTCGCCGGCAGTTTCGCGGAATACAAGGAGCAGGGCCCCGGATCTCCGGAGACCCTTTCCGGCCTGGGCCTAAGCGCCTGCCAGGGTATTTTGCGTCAACATCAGGGGAAACTTCTGTGGCAGCAAGATCGCAGTACTGGAACCCGCATCCGCATTGAGATTCCGGTTATCCCCCCGTCGCCGGAGAAATCGACTGGATCTGGAGTTCCGGTGATGTGGCAACCTCAACCGTCCGCTTAAGCTGCCCGCACGCCGCGTAGATATCCCGTCCCCGCGGCCTCCTCACAAACGCAGGAATTCCTGCATCTCGCAGTATTTGTTGGAACACCCCAACCTGCTCAGCACCTGGAGTCGTGAAATCAATACCCGGCCCCGGATTCAGAGCGATCAGATTCACCTTGCAACGCAACCCCCGCAACAACTCAGCCACTTCTTTCGCATTCTCCGCCCGGTCGTTTACTCCACCCAGCAGCACGTACTCAAATGTGATCCACTCCCGCGTGCGCAGGGGAAACTCGCGTGCCGCCGTCATCAGCATTTCCAGATTCCATTTCTTGTTCAGGGGCATCAACCGCGTGCGCAACGTGTCATTAGGTGCATTCAGCGAAATCGCCAGCTTCGGCCGAATGGCTTCCCTGCCAAAGTCATGGATGCGGGGCACAATCCCTGCCGTCGACACCGTCATCCGCCGCTCCGCGATGCCAACTCCCTCGACTAATAGTCGCGACGCCTTGATGAAATTCTCGTAATTCAGAAACGGCTCGCCCATGCCCATGAAAACCAGGTTAATGCGATCCTCTGGCGGCGAAACTACCTGATCCTTAAGCACCGCGCAAACCTGCCCCACAATTTCGCCCGCAGTCAGGTTGCGTTTTACCCCGAGCAGAGCTGTAAGACAGAACTGGCAATCCACAGCGCAACCCACCTGGCTGGAAATACAAATCGTCGACCCGCCTGGTCGGCCCTGATTTTGTCTGTTGCGATTTTGGGTAGGATGTTCTTGGTCAGGGTGATGTTGGTCAGGGCGGGGCAGGCCTTCAAGGCCTGCATTAAGACCTGTCTCTCGAAACTGGGCTTTAGCCCCTGAGGTACCTATGCCCGAACTCTCAGCTTCCTCCCCTGCCTCACTCCCATCTCCCGCTTCCCCGCCATCACCCTCCGGCATCCACACAGTCTCGACGCTCTGCCCATCGGCGAAGCCAATCAAATACCGCACCGTGCCATCCACCGACACAAATTTCTTCTCGATCCGCGCCGCCCCTACGGTCACCCCGCTCTGCGCCAGCCGCTCGCGAAACTGCTGCGGCAGTGTGGAAACCTCCTCCAGCGTTTCAACTCGCTGGCGATACACCGCATCCATGATCTGCTTGGCCCGGTAGGCAGGCTCGCCGGCTTCGCTAATGATGGCCGAAAGTTCCCCTTGATCCATTCCGAGCAGCGACGATGTTAAAGCCTTAGCCATAAGGTAACGGTTATAGGATACCCGTAACTCCATGATTATAAACGGATAAATCAATTATTAACAGACTCCATGTCCAGCCTCGCAAATATGTAAGAATGATACGTGACGTCCTCGAGCCGACTTTCGCATCAAAGTTAGGTTAACCTTTTTCGAGGACTCGATCTATTCACATGGTAAAAGAAGTACGCAATATTCGCCGTCAGGTGTTGCCCCACGGCCTCACCGTTATCACCGAGCAGATGGAGCACATCCGTTCGGCTTCCATTGGCATTTGGCTCGAGACAGGTTCACGGGACGAAACGCCGCAGGCTAACGGCATCTCCCACTTCATCGAGCACATGGTCTTCAAAGGCACCAAGCACCGCACTGCCGAGGAGATCGCCCGCCAGGTCGATTCCATCGGTGGCAACATGGACGCCTTCACCTCCAAAGAATGCATCTGCTTTAACGTCAAGGTCCTGGATGAAAACGTTCCTGTCGCCCTTGAGATTCTCACCGATCTCGTCCTGCACCCCACATTCACCTCGGAAGATATCGCCCGCGAACGTGGCGTGATCCTCGAAGAAATCAAAATGGACGAGGACAATCCCGACTACCTCGTCCACGAAATCTTCACCCAGAACTTTTGGAAAGATCATCCGCTCGGCAAGCCGATCCTGGGTACGAAAGAAACGGTCAAGAAGTTCGAGCGCGAAGCCGTGCTCGACACTTATTCACACCGCTTCGCTCCCGGCAACATTATCGTAGCCGCTGCGGGGCATCTTGACCACGACCAGTTCGTTGATCTTGTCGTCAAACACTTCGAACACCTGAAGCCCGCGAAGAACGGCTTCCACTCCGCTGAACCAAAAATCGTTCCCCGCATCGTGCTGCGCAACAAAAAAGCTCTCGAGCAAGTGCAGCTCTGCATCGGCGTTCCCGCCTATCCGATCGCTCACGAGAAGCGCCACGCCGGCTACATTCTCAACACTCTGCTCGGCGGCGGCATGAGTTCCCGCCTCTTCCAGAATATCCGCGAGCGTCAGGGTCTGGCCTATTCGATTTATAGCGACCTCAATCCCTACCGCGATACTGGATGCATGGCCGTTTACGCCGGCACTTCGCTTGCCTCGGCCGCGAAAGTAGTGCGCTCCGTGGTCAACGAATTTCGCGATCTGAAAAATAAGCCCGTGCCGGAAGAAGAACTGCGCCGCTCAAAAGATCAGCTTAAGGGCAGCCTGATGCTCTCACTCGAATCGAGCACCGCCCGCATGTCAAACCTGGCTCGACAGGAAATGTATTTCGACCACTTCCAGGACCTCGACGAACTGATCGAAAAGATCGAAGCCGTCACCGCAGACGACCTGCAGAGCCTGGCCCAGGAATTTTTCAAGACAGAATCCATCGCTGTTACTGCGCTCGGCAATTTGAGCGGTTTGAAGATATCCCGCGACCAGCTCGCGTGCTGAGAGCTGTGCACTACCCTGTGTTCCTCCGTGTCCCCTGTGGTTAAGCCTTTGATCTCCCCATTTGTAACTTTCTTCCTCGCGGCTCATCCCATCTCGGCCTGCAGATAAAACCTGCCGGACACCTAAATCGAGATTTTCCTCCAAGGAGAAAACTATGAAGAAGATTTTCGGCAATTTCGCGCTCGCCTGTATTTTGATGGCCTCGATCGCCTTCGCTCAGGATGCGATGAAGCAGGATTCCATGAAACAAGACAGCGCCCAGCAAGACAGCATGAAAAAAGATGATTCGATGAAAAACGATTCCATGAAAAAGGACGACACCAAGAAGACCAAGAAATCCAAGACCGCGAAGAAAGACATGAAGAAGAAGGACAACATGAAGCACGACGACAACATGAAACACGATGACAGTATGAAAAACGACGAAATGAAGCAGAACTAGTTCCCGGTCGTATCAATGTCATCCCGAGCAACGCGAGGGACCTTGGTTTTCGCCTGCAGTACCGGCACTGCGAGCCAACACCAAGGTCCCTCTCTTGGCTCGAGATGACAAATGTGTTTTAGTCCGCGCTCATCCGGTCTATGAATTCTATTGTCCCGCCGTGCTGAACACTTCCTGCGGCTCATTCTCTTCGTCGACCTTCGCCCGAGCCCCGTCAGCGCCTTGCCCACCGTCTTCCCGCGTCAATCCCGTCTTTAAATACTGCCGCAAACACCGCGGACACGGCACATACCCTTCCCGCATCGCTTCTTTCGCCGTCAGCGTCCGCTCCGTCGCCTTGTCATGAATGAACTCACACCCCGGCACATGAAACAATTTAGCTCCTGACGAAACTATAACCACCATGTCGGGAGGAATATCCTTCGCCGGCACCGCGTGCTGGGATCTGAGCGGATGTCCATTCCTCGACGAACTCGTCATCAGCAGAGTCCCCGCAATCAAAACCATCGCTGCCGCCGGCACCAGCCACGCCGACCAGTGCGACCATCCGCTTTCCTTCACTGCCACTTTCGTCGCCAGTCTCTTTTCTAATCTGCGGCCAAAACCAGCAGGTACCTCCAGCATTCGCTCATCCCCATAGAGCGCAACCACGTTCCGCGTTCCCGCCAACACCGATGCACACTTGCTGCATGTCCGAAAATGTTCATCCATCGACGAACGCAGCGCCGCATCCACATCTCCGTCAACGTAATTCGAAATCTCTCTCCACACCTGATCGCAGTTGACTACCATGGCTTGGTCCCTTTCTCGAACGGAAGCCGGCTGAACCAGCCCTGCTCCCATCCGGCGGCCAGCAGATCGCGCAGCATTAGCCGCGCCCGCAACAGCCGCGTCTTCACCGAAGCCACCGTGATTCCCAGCGCTTCGGCCGTCTCCTGAATATTCAAATGTTCCATGTCGCGCAGCATGAAGACCTCGCGATATTTGCGGTCGAGCGTCCCCAGCGCCTCCGCCAGCCGCTGTCGCACCTCTTTGCGCTCGAGCGCCTCCGACGGAATCTCGCGCCAGTCAGCAAAATCCCGCGGCGCGTATTCGTTTTCTTCCTCACGCCGATCGTCCAGTCCTTCCATGCGCACTGTCCGCTCCCTTCGCCGGCGCATCAGTGCCTCATTCACCGTGATCTGAATCAGCCACGTGCTGAACCGGGCCTCAGCGCGAAATTGCCGGATATTCGAGAACGCCTTCAGCATCGCTTCCTGCGCCGCATCCTCCGCGTCATGCTCGTTGCGCAAAATTGCCAGAGCCGCCGCATAGACCCGCCGCTCATACGGCCGCACCAGCTCGTAGAACAACTCGCGCTGCCCGCCCTGCACGCTCAAGATCAAATCCTGCTCGCGGATGCCGGCCTGCCCCGGATTTTCGACACTGGTATTCAAAACCATTCTTGCTTCCGAGTTTCTTCGCGCATCCGACCAAATATTTGATCAACCACCAAGCTCACGAAGCATCACGACAAACTTTCTGAATGTTTTACCAACCGTTCAGTAATCCGGATCCCTTTTCCATCCAGTCAACATGGACATAAAATTATTCCACCCGTGCAGAATCACCATCACCAGATGTCCGAGCACAAAAAATAAAATTGCCCACATCACTACAAAATGCCAGATGCGTGCCCAGTGAAATCCTCCCATCATCCATGCCAGCCAGGAAAACTGAACCGGCTTCCATACCGCGAGCCCGGTCAGTACCGACAAAACGCCCAGCAAAATAGCAGTCGTATACGCTTGCTTCTGCAAAGGGTTGTAGGCTTCGCGCACCGGAGGCTTCGCCCCAAAAAAGAAATAATGCTTCACCATCGGCCACACTCCAGGAATGTCACGAGGGGTGAACAGAACCTGCCGATAGTTCCCGCTAAAAATCTGGTACCCCAAATAAAGAATGCCGGTCCCCATGTAGATCCACATGAAAGTCAGGTGCCACTGCAGCGCGCCCCCCAGCCACCCGCCGATGGCGAACGCTTTCGGCCAATTCAATAAATCTTTCTGCGGAATCTTCGCCCCAAAACTCGGGAACGCACGAAAGATCTGCAGCCCGCTGCCCACCATCACAAACAGCGCGACCGTATTCACCCAGTGGCACAGCCTCACGACGTACGGATGCTCGTAAATCGCACGCGCAACCACCACAGGCGATTCTTCTTCTCCGCCAGTGCCCTTTTCCTTGGTCTGAACAATCTCGATTACTGCGCCGTTCATGATCCAACCTCCCTAACGTTGCTATCCCGACGAGGTGTCGCCGTTACAACCCGTAAAACCACGAGTACCCCTGGTCTTCCCAGTACCCCACTTTGTCCAGCACGTTCGTGACTTTCAACTCCGTCAAATACTTTGCCTGCTTGTACCCAATCTTAGTGGGAATCTGCAAACGCAGCGGCGCTCCATGTGCCCGGCTAAGCGGCTGGTCGTACATCTCATAACAAAGCAAAGTCTGCGGATGCAGCGCCGTCGCCATATCCAGGGATTCGTAATAATCATCGGCGCACTTCACGGTGATAAAGCGCGCTGTAGTGTCCGCGCCCACAGTCTTCAGAAAATCCGAGAGCCGTGCTCCGCCGAATCGTCCGATCACATCCCAGCCTTCAACGCAGATGTGGCGCGTGTTCTGCCGGACGAGCGGCAACGCCTGCACATGTGACAACTTGTATTCCCCAACCTTCTGCACCTCACCGCCCACCGTCAGTGTCCAGTTTTCGAGATCCACTCCGGGATCGTCCACGTCATATCCGTTGATGGGAAATTTCTCGAATGGCGCCACAGCGGCATCGTCGAATGTCGGCGCCAGGTGCCCCGTCCGGAACAGCCGTGCGGAAGCCCAATCGCTGAATCCTAGCCCCTTCTTCAGCAACCCTTCCTGCAGCCCCGGGATGGCAAAGGCCCCCAGCGCGAGCACCGGTGTCAGCTTCAACAGCTCCCGCCTGCTGACGCCGCGGAAAGCTTTTTCATCCATCTTGCGATCATCACCACGATTGTTCTTCATGCTTTGGCCTTCATGGCTTCCTTAATATACGAACACCCAGGCAAACACACATCGGCCCGTAGCAATGGGATTCGCCAGACCGCCGAAAGTTTCGCCTGAACACCAGTTTGAGGATCATACCGCCCCGCGGGCCAAGTGGCCTTCACCTTTTGCTAGCCTTTAAAACGTTTTCAAGGCATACTAGCGGAAGCGCCAAACCCCCGGGCGCGTGCGGCTCCCAGAAATGTCAGATACAGAACTGAAAATCACCGTACCCGAAGGGGATCGCGTCTTTCTCGCCCGGCCTCAGCGGGACTTGGCGCATGAGACCAAACAGCGCAAATTGATGCTGAGTTCTCTCTGCCTGCTTCTGGTCGCTTTGAGCATCGTGATCTGGCATGAGCGCGAATTCTGGTTTCCTGAGGAATCGGACGCGGATGCAGACCAGCCGGCCGAGACGATTCCCGCCACCAAGCTCGCTTCGCAGCCCACCGCTTCAGCCCCAGCAAATGCTCCAGCCGCAAAGCCGAAACATCAAGCGGCGGCTCAGCCAAAAACTCCTGCTCCACCGGCTGCTGCCGCCCCTGCAGCCGCAACCACAGCCCGCACCGTTTTGCCTCCTCTGGAAGTAGAAGTGGTCGCTGGAGACAGCCATCGCACCATCCGGCCGGGCAGCAGCTCGGTTCGCGTTGACTTGCAACCCGGCGCGCCTCCGCAGACTGTGAATGAGCCCGCGATCACCGAGACTGAGACTGCGGCGAACGTAACCAGCAGCGCCGCCGAACATGTCCAAATGTCCGCCGACGCTTCCGACATCGTCTCCCGCCCAGTCAGGCCCAACTATCCGCTGCTGGCGCGGCAGATGAAGGTACAAGGTTCGGTGATCCTGCAAGCATTGATCGGCCGGGATGGAATCATCCAGAATCTTCGCGTCGTGAGCGGACCCCATATCCTAGCCTCCGCAGCCCAGGACGCCGTCCGCCAGTGGCACTTCAAACCGCATTTTCAGGGCAGTGAAGCCGTCGAGACCCAGGCCAAGATCACGGTTAACTTCACCATCTCAACCAACTGAAATCTTTCCTGCAAAAATAACGAGCGCCTCGAATCTCTTTCGAGATCGAGGCGCCCGGGCAGCCCTCCCCCAGAACTGCTCACCTGCGAAATTAAGCGCCATGCAGGATTTTGCAAATGGCACCCTTGTGCCACAGCGGTTGCCCCAAAGTGCCATCCCGCTTGAGAGCTCAGAAAAATCATCTTTCCCTACCCGCCAAGGAGTCTTCGATCCTTCAATCACCCGGCCGCTCTGAAGTTCGTTGCCATTCTGCCGATGAATAAACCAGCAACACTCTCTCGCGAGGCAACATGCCGCCCTTTAACGACCCCGACATTTGCCGCGACATACTTGACGGCCTGCAGATTGGCGTTAGCGTGCTCGATCTGCAGCACAAGATCGTCTTCTGGAGTGATGGCGCCGAACGGGTCACCGGATATTCACGCATGGATGTTCTGGGACATTCCTGCGCGGAGAATATTCTCCAACATTGCAATCACATCAGCTGTGAGATGTGCACCGATGGCTGCCCAATCTCCAGTGCGCTGCACGACGCCAAGCCGATAGAGGCCGTAACTTTTATTCACCACAAATCCGGTCATCGCGCTCAAGTGCATACCTGGGCAATTCCGTTGCGCGATAAACACGGGTCGATCATCGGCATTATCCAGACTTTTGAAGGCGACTTTGCCCTGGCAGGCCCCGGCCCAGACGACCACAGCATGAGAGAGCGCGGCTGCCTCGACGACACTACCGGATTGCCCAATGAGGCCATGATGCAGGCCCACCTGCGGGAACTGCTGGGTACCTTCGCCGAGCTTCAAATTTCCTTTGGTGTCGTTTGCCTGGAGGTTTCTGATCTCGACAAGTTTCGGGCGCGGTACGGACAAGTGGCAACTAGATCCATCCTGCAGGTGCTGGCTCGAACCTTGAGAAACACAGTCTGGCCCACCGATTTTGTGGGCCGCTGGAGCGAGGAGCGATTCCTCGTGATTTTAAGCGGATGTCACGAGGATGCCCTACGCCTAATCAGCCAGCGCATTTTAAGTATGACGGCGAATGCCACGATCCAATGGTGGGGAGAAGAACTGTCGGTAGCCATATCGATCGCTGGAACCGTGGCTCTCGCCGGTGACACGGTGGCTTCGCTCTTGCTGCGGGCACAACAAGGGCTCCGCGGGAATCAAGTCGCGGCATCGGGACATGCTCTAGCGGCCACCGCGTCAACGTCAACGAATTCAAAGACCTAACTCATGTTCGCGATTATTGGCATTGTCGTGGTTTTCGGCTGCGTGGTGGCCGGCTATTTAATGGAGCACGGCAATCTGCGTGTGCTCATTCAGCCGGCAGAACTTGTCACCATCCTCGGCGCTGCCATTGGCACCGTCCTCATTGCCAATCCTCTGCACATTCTGAAGCAAATTGCCGGCGGCATCGGCGGCGTCTTCGCCGGCTCCAAATACACCAGGCAGGCCTACATCGATTCACTGAAAATGATGTACGAATTACTCAACAAGGCACGCAAAGACGGACTAATGGCCCTCGAAGGCGATGTTGAAGAACCCGAGAAAAGCCCCGTGTTTGCGAAGGGGCCGTCCGTCTTCAGGAACCATCACGTCCGCGACTTCGTCTGCGATTCGCTGCGCATGGCCATTACCGGCGTCGATGCCTTTGACCTCGATCAAATGCTGGACCTCGACCTCGAAGTTCATCATCATCAATCCGCACTACCCACCGCAGCGCTCAATAGCATGGCCGATTCCCTGCCCGGTCTCGGAATTGTTGCTGCGGTGCTCGGCATCGTAATTACCATGGGCGCGCTCGGCGGACCTCCGGAAGAAATCGGAAAAAAAGTTGCCGCAGCTCTAGTGGGAACATTCCTCGGAATCCTGCTGTGCTATGGACTGGTCGGCCCGATCGCCGCAAGCATGGGCAAGATCGCCGACGACGAGCACGCTTACCTGTATGTCCTGCGCGTTCTGATCGTCTCTTTTCTAAAAGGCACAGCTCCCATCATGGCTGTGGAAGTGGCGCGGCGCGCGGTTCCTGGGCATGTTCGGCCATCCTTCAAGGAAGTGGAAACCGCCTGCCGCAACAAAGCACCGTCCGATGAAGCGGCGGCAACCCCCGAAGCCTCAGCCGCCGCGGCGGGACAGTAGAGTTCGGACGCGAAATCATTATGGATAAAACTCGTCCCATCATCATCAAGAAAAAGAGCGGCCACAGCGCCCACCACGGCGGCGCCTGGAAGGTCGCCTACGCTGATTTCGTTACCGCCATGATGTCTCTATTCATCGTCCTGTGGCTGCTCAGCAGCAGTAAGCCGGTTCAGGAAGCTGTCGGTGGCTATTTCCGGGATCCTAGCGGCACGGCCGACAAAAAAGGATCCGCCGTGGCCGGCGCCGGCGAAAATTTCATCCTCACCAAAGATGACATGCCAAAGCTGAAAAACCAGCTGGAGGAAAAAATTCGTGAGATGAATGACTTCGAGAAACTCAAGAACCACATCGAGATGACGGTCACCAACGAAGGCCTGCGCATCGAACTCATGGAATCCGCTGCCGGTACTTTTTTCGATAGCGGCAGCGCCAAACTGAATGGTGACGGTCACGAAATGCTTATCGCGCTGGCACAGGAACTGAGTAATCTTCCCAACAAACTTTCCATTGAGGGCCACACCGACTCCAAGCCTTATGCCACATCTGGAAATTACAGCAATTGGGAACTTTCCACCGACCGTGCCAACGCAGCGCGCCGCCTCATGCAAGCCAATGGAGTCGGCACAGCTCAGATCACTCAGGTCCGCGGATTCGCCGATCAGCGTCTCCGGAAGCTCGACAACCCCCTCGATCCTTCCAACCGCCGCATTTCTCTCATCGTGCAATACATCGTAAAAAGTCACGAAGGAGACAACGAGAAACCTTCTGCAGCAGTCGAAGAAAAGAAAGCTGAGGAAAAGCCACCAGCCTCCACTCCCCCTAAATAACATCGCGATACCCTGTGCAACCCTGTGTCCTCTGTGTTTAAGACTCACATCCGGACGCAATCTCAAAACCCACCCTGTATAATCCCCGTTCGATCCATCTCAGGAGTTTCTGTCATGAAGAACTTTGTCCGACGTGCCTGCCTTCTTCTTATCTTGTCCTCGGTCGCACTTTCGTATTCTCAGGAAAAAGTAGATCTGGAAACGATGAGCCGCATCCGTTATGAAGGCTTCCGTGACTCCAAAGTGATGGAACTCGCATCCGGCCTCATGGATTCAATCGGAGAGCGTCTCACCGGCTCTCCCAACATGAAGCGTGCTAACGAATGGACGCGCGACCAACTGACCGCCATGGGTCTCTCCAACTCGCACCTCGAGGCCTGGGGACCGTTCGGCCGCGGTTGGGCGAATCAGTACGTAAACGTTCGTATGACCTCGCCCGATGTAGTCACCCTGCTGGCCTACCCCAAAGCATGGACCCCGGGCACCAGCGGCGCGATCCAGGGCAAGTGCATCCGCGCCACCATCGACGACAGAAAAGATTTCGACAAATATAAAGGCAAGCTAGCCGGCATGATCGTGATCCTCGGCTCCGACGCCGAAGTGAAACCCATTGCCGAAGCGCCTTACAAACGTCTAACCGACGATGACCTCGCCAAGCTCGCCGACTACCAGATTCCCGACCGTCCACCCTTCCGCTTCGCCGATTTTTTGAAGCGCCAGCAATTTACCAAAGACCTCAACCAGTTCTTCGCCGATGAAAAGGTGCTGGCTGTAATCGACCACAGCCGTGGCACTTCGGGCGGCGGCACCGTGTTCGTTCAGTCCGGCGGATCCTACAAGTCTGGCGAAACCGCCACGATTCCGCAGCTGACCATGGCCTCCGAGCATTGGACCCGTATCGCCCGGTTGCTCCAGCAGAAAAAAGATGTTTCGCTCGAACTCAACGTCGCCAACAATTTCTACGACGATGATCCCATGCAGTACGACACGATTGCCGAAATTCCCGGTGGCGACAAAAAAGATGAAATCGTGATGCTCGGCGCGCACCTCGATTCCTGGCACGCCGGCACTGGCGCCACCGACAATGGCGCTGGCACCATTGTCATGATGGAAGCGGTTCGTATCCTGAAAGCCCTCGACATCAGGCCCCGCCGCACCATCCGCATCGGCCTGTGGAGTGGCGAGGAACAGGGCTTGCTCGGCTCGCAAAACTATGTCGAACATCATTTCGGTTCGCGTCCGCCCATGGACGATCCGTCCATGAAAGGGATGCCAACCTTGCTGCGCCGTGAAGCCGGAGATGTCACGGTTAAGCCCGAGCAGGCAAAAATTTCCGCCTATTTCAATGTCGATAACGGCACCGGAAAAATTCGTGGCGTCCACCTGCAGGAAAACGAAGCCGTCGCTCCCGTCTTTGAAGCCTGGATGAAGCCCTTCAAAGATCTCGGCATGACGACTCTTACCATGCGCAACACCGGAGGCACCGACCACCTGTCGTTCGACGCCGTCGGCATTCCGGGATTTCAGTTCATCCAGGATCCCATCGAATACGAGACCCGCACTCACCATTCCAACATGGACGTCTATGACCGGCTCCAGCCGGAAGATCTGAAGCAGGCCGCTGTAATCGTCGCCGCCTTTGTGTACGACGCAGCCATGCGCGACCAGATGCTCCCCCGCAAGCCCATCGAGAAGTCGCTACCGAAAGAACCCGAGAAGAAAGAAGATTAATAGACAAGTTCCCAAAGTAAAGGGTGAGCCGTTTCTGGCTCACCCTTCATTGTCTTGCAGTTTGCCGACTATCCGAGTTCCGCCCAACGGCTTATTTCACTTCGACCTTCACTCGCATCCACGGATGGATGCAGCATTGAAAGTTATGCTGGCCTTTCGACAAATTGGTGACGTCGAGGTGGCTGGCTTGAAGAATTCGAGTCTTGGCCACGGCGACCGACCCGAATCCGCCGGAACATTCAGGAACAGTAGTCTCTCCCGGCCCGTTGAGCCCCGTGATGAAACCGCCACCGAATTGTGCCACCTCGGTGAAGGTGTGAGGCTCGCCACCCTGATCGACTACCGAAAGAGTGTCGCCCTTCTTGATGCTGACTCGGTCCGGCTCGAAGTCCCAGTTGGGGTCTGGAGTACCTACGGCTGCCTCGGCAAACAGATTATCCAGGGTTGTGAAATATCCAAGCGTGACGTTCTTGCAGAAATCCGCCCCTAAAGCGGCGTTGAAGGTGGCCGGATCGCATTCGTCCAATGCGACCACCTGCGTGAGACGGGGCGAGTCTTCGCCGCCGCGATCGTGCTGGGTTTTTGCCTGCGGTTGGCCTTGCCCAAGAACGAACGTCGAGAGACCGAACATTAAGCAGCCAACGAACAGGGTTCTCTGCCCATTTCTCTTACTCTGCCCGGCCAGGTTTCGCGTCATGATTTTGGTCTTGAATGTCATACGATTCTCCTTATTCTCCAGTTTTGTCTCAGAATGCTGACTCGCGATGCACCGATCTCCTAAAGGGCTTGAGTTTCATGATCCCCTACATGTAACTGCGAAAAACGCCGGCCGATTTGATCATCGGAAGACAAATTATTTTTAGGAGTCGCAAATTCGTCGCTGCCTCTTGCGGCGTTTGACATGCCAAATGGGAAGGGATAGCCTACACAGCCAAGTGGTTCCAACGTATTAGGGGCAAATCCGGTGGCGCATGTTCCTCCGAGTCAAGTCACAGAACTCTTGCACGGCTGGCGGGCCGGCGACCGCAAAGCCTCAGACGCTCTGCTGCCCCTGGTTTATGACGAGCTCCGTCGTCTGGCCCATCACCGCTTGAGGAAAGAACGCCCCGACCACACTTTGCAGAGCGCGGCGCTGGTGCATGAAGCATATTTTCGGCTGGTAGGGCAGGACCTTCCGGCCTGGGAAAGCCGTGCGCATTTTTTCGCAATCGCCGCCCAACTCATGCGCCAGATTCTGGTGGACTATGCTCGCCGCCATCGCGCCTCCAAACGCGGCAGCGGTGTCTGCATGCTCACGTTGGACGAAGCTATGGCCCTGCCTCAGCGCAAAGACGTGGATGTCGTCGCCCTCGATGACGCCCTCAACACTCTTGCAGAGATGGATCCGCGGCAGAGCCGCGTCGTAGAGTTACGTTTCTTCGCCGGCCTTTCGTTGGAGGAAACCTCTGAGGTCATGGGGATCGCGACTGCAACCGTGCAGCGCGATTGGACTGCGGCCCGCGCCTGGCTGCATAGGGAAATTTCCCGGAAACCCAGTTCCCGGAGTTCAGGATCATGAGCTTGCAACGCTGGGAACGCACCAAAGAAATCCTGGAGCGATCGCTGCGGCTAGGATTCGAGGAACGGCAATCCTACCTCGATGCAGCATGCGGGTCGGATGCCGACCTGCGCGGTGAAGTAGAGTCTCTAATCGCTTCTCACGAGGAGGCCGGAAGCCAGTTTCTCAGTGCAAGCGCACCTGAAGTCCTCCAGATGGCCAGATCACTCCCTCTCGGCACGGGCACGAAGCTCGGACGGTATGAGATTGTCTCATTGTTGGGCGCCGGTGGGATGGGCGAAGTCTATCGAGCGCGAGATGTAAGCCTCAATCGCAATGTAGCCATTAAAATTCTGCCCGCCACATTCTTCGCGACTAGCGATCGCTTAAACCGGTTTCAGCAGGAAGCGCGCTCGGCGTCGGCCCTCAACCATCCCAATATCGTTACCATCTACGAGCTCGGACAAGAAGGTTCCAGTCACTACATCGCGATGGAACTAATTGAGGGGGACACTCTGCGTGAGTTGCTGGTGTCCGGCTCGCTGCCCATGCGAAAAGCAATTGAAATCGCGGCGCAGATTGCGGACGGCCTCACCAAGGCCCATGAAGCCGGCATCACCCACCGGGACTTGAAGCCCGAGAATGTGATGATCTCTCGCGATGGGTTCGTAAAGATCCTCGACTTCGGCTTGGCAAAAGCCACACCGATGAGCAGCGAGCGCTCCGACTTGTGCACCACGTCCCTGACTCCAACTGGTCTGGTTTTAGGAACAGTGGGCTACATGTCCCCTGAGCAGGCCGGTGGCGAACGCCTGGACTTCCGGTCAGACCAGTTCTCCTTCGGAGCGCTGCTGTACGAGATGGTGGCCGGAAAACGCGCCTTCCAAAGAGCCACGACCCCAGAGACGATGGTAGCCATTCTGCGGGAACAGCCGGAGCCGATCGCGATTCAGAACCGCGATGCTCCCGCTCCTCTATGTTGGGCAATCGAGAGGTGCCTGGCGAAAGATCCCGATAAGCGTTACGTCTCTACCCGTGACCTGGCACGGGACCTGGCCGCCATCCGCGATCGCTTTTCGGAGAAGGCGAAGCAGCCGGAAACGCGCCCAGCCAATCTTCCCGTACAAAGGACCGGGTTTGTCGGACGCGAGAAGGAAGTGGCTGCCGCCAAAGAACTCCTACTACGGCAAGACGTACATCTGGTCACGGTCACCGGGCCGGGCGGGATCGGCAAAACGCGCCTTGTATTGCAGGTAGCGACCGGCCTGGCCGAGATATTCCCCGGTGGCATCCATTTTGTACCGTTGTCTCCGCTGAACGATCCCGGCCTCATCGCCTCCGCGATCGTTCAGACCCTGGGATTGGGGGAGGCGGGAAATCAGTCCCCTCTCGAAATACTTAGAGAGAATCTACAAGAATCATTGAGCGCGCCAAGGCTCTTGATCCTGGACAATTTCGAGCACCTGATGCAGGCCGCACCTACCGTGGCAGAGCTGTTGGTAATGGGCCCCAATCTTAAAATTCTGGTAACCAGCCGCGCCGCGCTGCACGTATACGGCGAGCACGAGTTTCCAGTGCCGCCGCTGGCGCTGCCCGATCCTCGGTCCCTTCCTGCGCTCGAGAGTCTGTCCCAGTACCCTGCAATCGCGCTATTCGTGCAACGCGCCGTCGCCGCCAAGCCGGATTTTGAATTGAATCGGGAAAACGCGGTCGCCGTTGCCGAGATTTGCGCCCGGTTGGATGGTTTGCCTCTCGCGATTGAGCTGGCTGCCGCGCGAGTAAAAGTTCTTTCGCCTTCGTCCATGCGAACACGCCTCGCGAGCCGGTTGCAGCTTTTGACGGGGGGCGCGCGGGACCTGCCGCGGCGACAGCAGACGCTTCGCGCTGCAATGGATTGGAGCCACGACCTGTTAAGCGCGGCCGAGCAGAAGCTTTTTCGAAGATTATCGGTGTTCGTAGGCGGATGCAATCTGGAAGGGGTCGAAGCTGTGTGCGACACCAAAGGCGATCTCGACCTGGATTTGCTCGACGGTATGGCATCCATGGTCGACAAGAGTCTGGCGCAGCAGGTCGAGCACGCGACAGGCGAACCACGCTTCACCATGCTGGAAACCATTCGCGAATACGCTCTGGAAAAGCTGGAGGCAAGCGGCGAGAAGCCGCTCATCAAGCGCGCCCATGCCGCTTACTGCCTGGTGCTGGCGGAAGAAGGGGCAACGGAACAGACCTCGGAAGGGACGGATTGGCTGCCGCGCTTAGCGTTCGACCATGACAATTTTCGCTCCGGTCTTGAGTGGCTCACAGAAACCGGAGATGCGGAGTGGGGCCTGCGTCTCGGCACTGCCCTGTTTCGCTTCTGGGAGATTCGCGAGTATCTTGCCGAAGGCAGGGACAGGTTGGGCAGGCTCCTGAAGTTGCCGGCAGCGGCGGGTCCCACGAAAGCGCGCATGCGCGCTCTCTTTGCAGCGGGCGTACTCACCGGGGAGCAGGGGGATTACACCTCGGCGGAATCGCTCATCAACCAAAGTCAGGACATCGCGCACGAACTCGGCGACAAAACGGGTGTGGCCGTCTCTCTAAACGCACTGGCAGTTTTTGCCCGCGACCGCGGCGACGTGGCTGTTGCGAATGTTTTGTTTGAAGCAAGTCTCGGGCTATGGAGAGAATTAGGCGACCGGAAGGCAATCGCTCGGGCTTTAAGTAACCTGGCCAATGTTCTCAAGTTGCGTGGAGACTACGCTCGCGCACGCGCGCTATACGCGGAATGTCTTGCAATCTTCAAAGACCTGGGAGACCGGACTGGTATCGCCTGGTCGCTAAACTACCAGGGCGATGTCGCACGCGATCAGGGGGATGGCCCTGCGGCGCAGGTGTTGTACGAACAGAGCCTCACACTTTTTCGCGAACTCGGTGATCCCTGGGGCATGGGTGGCACTCTTGCGGATCTGGGGAGCTTGGCCAGGGAACAGGAGAATTATTCCGTAGCCCTCTCTCTGTACCGGGAAAGCATAAAACTTTTCCAGCAACTCGAACACAAACGCGGGATCGCGCGCCTGCTGGAATGTTTCGCTTGCTCCGCGGCGGCGCAACTCGAGGCCGAGCGTTCGCTGCGGCTGGCGGGAGCAGCGGCGGCGCTTCGCCAAAGCATTGGCGCTCCGCTCACTCCGGCCGAGCAAGCTAAGTTGCAATCCACTTTGGATTCGGCGCGGCGTGCACTGACCAACGGAGGCGTAGCAGCGTGGCTGGAAGGTTGGGCTTTGCCGGTGGAGAACGCTATACAAGAGGTACTGATGTCCGAGCCTGCACGCTCGCTTTAGCGAACGGAAACACAAAAGCTGACAGCCGAGATTCCATCCAGGCTGAGCCCATCCTCACATTGCGCTGGTCGGGTCGATAAGCCGGCGCACAGCGGAGACGCGATTAGCGGGTAATCCCACGCGCCGTGCGTGTTCCTGGATCGTCGCCTCGTCCGGGGCGAGATAGACGCAATACACTTTGTCGCCGGTTACGTAGCTATGGAGCCACTGGATTTCGGGACCCATCCCTTCCAAAATGCTCACCGACTTTTGCGAAATTTCCCGCAATTGAGCATAGGACAGATCTCCAGCTCCTGGAACCTCGCGTTCGATTACGAATTTAGGCATGAGCATTCTCCCGATTTCCACACATGCTAGCATGCACATTGGACGCCTTCAATACGGCCTGGCCGAGTCCGAAGCTCCCCGCGGGTAACCGGGAATGGCCAAGCACAAAGGAACGTTATGGATATTCGATCCCTTCAGAAGCCGCTCAAAGAACAATACCGCAATGATCCCAATGCGTCGCTAATCACAATTCGGGCAAAAGGTGGAGAGACCCATGTGCCGATGGCCTGCTCCATCGACATAGGACGTGCCATCTACCAGGCCGAAGCTCACCAGGGAGTTGGCGGCGCCGGCACCGGAGCCTGTTCCGGAGATCTCTTGCTTGGAGCTCTGGCGGCGTGCGCCCAGATCACCTGCCAGATGGTCGCCGCCGCCATGGGCATACCAACTGACCGGGTTCAGGTTACGGTAGAAGGAGATTTGGATCTCCGAGGTACCCTCGGCATCTCAAAAGAGGTTCCCGTCGGCTTCGAAAATATTCATCTTCGTTTCGATGTTGCGGCTCCCAAAGCTACCCCCGAACAACTGCGCGGATTGCGCGAGAAAACCGAACAATATTGCGTGGTGATGCAAACTCTGATGCGGCCTCCGAGAATCCAGACCGAGTGGAGTGGCGAATGAGTTGGCGGAATAAGGATGCAGCTACGCAAACATCCTACTTCACAAATGTCAGCCCGTGCGGCACTGCCCACTGGAAAACATAGGCATAGAGCAACACGATAATCCCGACGACTGCGCCCAGCGCTACCGAGTGCCACACCACAAAGCGGAAAATGATTCCTTCATTGCCCACCTGCTCAGTGGCCGCCGTCGCAATGGTGATGGACTGCGCGTCCACCATTTTCCCCATCACCCCGCCGGCGCTGTTGGCTGCGCACATCAGCACGGGGTCGATGCCAAGCTGCTGAGAAGTAATTTTCTGCAGGCTGCCAAACAGCGCGTTCGACGACGTGTCGCTTCCGGTGAGCGCAACTCCCAGCCATCCCAGAAACGTTCCAAAGAATGGATAGAACCATCCTGTCCTCGTAAACGCCAGGCCCAGCACCGCATCCAGTCCCGAGTAGCGCGTCACGTAGCCCAGCCCCAGCATGAATGAGATCGCAACCATTGCCAGGCGCATTCGTACTAGCGTTTTCCAGAAAATCCTCATCAGCTGCACCGGTCCCCGGCCGAGCAGCAACCCGGAAACGATTGCCGCAAAAAAGCATCCAGTTCCCGTAGCCGAAAGCCAGTTGAAATCGTATCGCGCCGCCTCAGGCGTCAGCTTCGCGACAATCGGTGCCGAGCGCGAAATCGCATTGTGCAAGTAGGGGACATCCCACCCCGCCGGTCCCGGCCGCACTTTGCCATTCGGTAGCGTCACTCGAAACGACGGTGTGGTCGCCAGGTTCATAGCCAGTTTTATTTTTGGCAGACCCCACAACAATACAAACAGCGACAGGATCGCAAACGGCATCCATGCCTTCAAAACTTGACCCACGCTATAGGAACGAGCTTTTACCAGGCCATCAAACTGACGCGCGGTCCATTCTCCGCCGACATCATCGCTGATCTTTCCCGTTGCCGCCGTCACTGCGGCCGGTTTGTCGTCGTAATCAAATCGCCAGATCTTCTTCGGTTTCCAGAACCGGAAAAAAATCAACGCCGCCGCAATCGAAATCACTCCCCCCATAATGTCAACCAGATTGCTGTCCACATAATTCGACCAGAAGAACTGCGTAAGCGCGAACGAAATGCCGATCACCAGGATGGCGGGAAGCACCTCGAAAGTATCGCTCCAGCTCACCATCGTCTTCACCAGCCAAAAAGGGACGAGCACCGCGGTGAATGGAAGAATGCGCCCGATCATCGCGTTGAGATCCGACTCCGGCAGAGCCGTCACCGCTGCGAGCGTATGAACCGGCGTACCGATCGCTCCCCAGGCCACGGGCGCGGTATTGGCAATCAGATTCAATGCAGCCGCATGGAACGGCTTGAATCCCAGCCCAATCATGAACGCCCCGGCAATTGCCACCGGCGCGCCGAATCCCGCCGCTCCTTCGATGAACGCGCCAAAACAAAAAGCCACCAGCAGTACCTGCAGCCGCCGATCCGCCGTAATCCCGGCAATCGATTCCTTCATGATTTCAAACTGCCCGGTCTCCACCGAAATGTCGTAGAGATACACCGCCGCCAGCACGATCCACGCAATCTTCAAAACACCGAACGCCACGCCGTACCCAAAACTGAGCGCCGCCAGGACGGGAGGCATTTTAAAAAAAATAATTGCCACCGCCACCGCAGTTGCTGCCCCGGCAATTGCGCACCAGTGCGGCTTTACCTTGAGACCTGCGAGCAGGCTAAACAGAACAATGATAGGAAGCGCTGCCACCAGCGTGGAAAGCCACCAATGACCGAGTGGATCGTAGACCTGTGTCCACTGCATCACAACCCTCCTTGCTAACGGAGTCTGCTGCTAATGGAAATCCGAGCTTCGATTTAGGATATGCCTTCAGGCATACTGCAAACGCCACTAATTGAGCGCCTTCAATCGCTGCGCTTCTCATCCCGCTTCCCAACTCTGCGGAACGTTCACATAAGACCGATCCAACTCCCCCACCGACGCACACCCCAGCAGCCGCAGAGTCCGTTCCAAATCCACTCGCAAAATCTCAATCGCCCGATCAACTCCTGCCTCCCCAGCCGCGGCCAATCCGTACGCGTAAGCTCGCCCACACAGCACCGCGCGCGCTCCCATACAAAGAGCCTTCGCAATATCAGTTCCGCGGCGAATGCCTCCATCCATCAGCACCTCAATGCGTCCCTTCACCGCTTCCACTACTTCCGGCAACACTCGCAAAGAAGCGGGAACTCCATCCAGTTGCCGCCCACCGTGATTCGAAACCGAAATCGCCGCCGCCCCTTCATCAATCGAGCGCAACGCATCATCGCCCGTCAAAACGCCCTTCACGACAATGGGCCCCTTCCAGATTTCTCTAATCCATTTCAGGTCTGCCCACGTCACCGCCGATTCCGCCAGCGCCGCGGCCACATCAACCAGGGGCAACGGTCCCTTGCCCGGCACAATCACATTCGGAAGTCCCGGCAAACCGCCATCCAGAAAATAACTGACAAGCCATCCCGGTCGCGACAATATCTGCGGAAGATACGGAATCTTCTCGAACGGTCCCCCGCTGATGAGTTCCTTCATCCCATTGCGATAATCGCGCTCGCGAATTCCCGATACCGGAGTATCAATCGTCACCACTAGCGCGTTAAATCCCGCAACCCGCGCTCGTTCAATCGCAGCCTCAGCGGCCCCGCGTCCTCCCATCAAATAGAGCTGATAGAAAACCGGTCCCGTCGAGCCCTCCCGCACATCTTCCAGCTTGTGTCCGGAAATCGTCGAAAGAATATATCCCAGGCCCGCCCGCCCTGCAGCCCGCGCCGCCGCCACTTCCCCGCCCGGATGCATCAGCCGGCTATATCCCACCGGTGCCAGCAGAATCGGCAGCGCCAGCTTGAAACCGAGCACCGTCGTACACATGCTGCATTCCGACAGCGACACTGCGTGTCTCGGGCGAAAAGTAACGTCGTTGAACACACGACAATTTTCTCGAAGAGTTACCTCGCCCTCGGCGCCGCCGTCGAGATAGTCGAACACTGATTTTGGGATTCGCTGGCGTGCGATGGGACGGAAGTCCTCGATGCTGACAACATGTGGCGACGCTACCGATCGTGCGGCTCTCGTCATCTCAATTCCAAAACCTTGAATCTGGAAGCAGGCGGATATCCTAACACCCTCTAATAGCCGCAAAGTAAATTTTACTGTGGGGAAACTCGTGTCTTGCGCTGCCTTTTACTCGACCGTCACCGGTGACGATCCCGCCAGTACCCGACGCCGATGCCGGACCCACAAATACGCCACTGGCCCTGTAGCCAAATTTAGCAGCCCCCACTTTCGAGTCGTCACATCGCTGTAGATCATCGCCCACACAAAAAGAAGCGTCGGAGCGAGCACGACCGCAGCCGCACCCACAGCTCCTCCGGCCACGCGGAAACTCCGCGGTGCGTCTGGATATTTCCGCCGCAATTTCCAAAACGAGAGCACGGTCTCGATGGAGGTCGCTATCCGAGTCCACGCATACACGCCTATGAGCTGGGGCACTGTGAAGAACGCCAGCGCCGCGCAAAAGACCGTCGAAAGCACGATCGACCTCACGGGAGTTCCAAAACGCGCGCTTACTTTTGCCAGCGCAGGATGAAGAAATCCGTCTTCCGCCATGGTGAGCGGCACGCGCGTGATCGAAAGCAACGTACTGTCCAGCAAGACGAAATTACAAATCACCGCCGCCACAAACATCGACGTGCCCAGCACGTTCCCTCCCAGCAAGCGCGCCGCCGTCACCAGATATCCCGTTTCCCACTCCCTCCAATTCCCCAGCGCCGTCAGCCCGGCCGCGAGCGTGGTTACATAAATTCCAATCGCCAGCGGCAACACAATGGCCAGGCCTATCGGGAAATTTCGCGCCGGGTTCTCGACTTCCTCTATTACCGTCGATAGCTCTTCATACCCGGCATAAGACCACAGAGCAATCGCAAGTCCCACGCCGAACCCTCCCTGCCAGGGCATTCCTGTCGGGAGAAATGGATGGAATGGATTAAATCGCGCATGATGAAAACCCAGCACAATAAAAATCACCAGCGGGACGGACATGGCAAGCAGCAGAACGAGTGTCAGGTTCCCCACCAAATGAATTCCTCTTACATTCAGGTAGGCCACTACCAGAAGAAAAACAAAGGCCACCCCCCAGTGTTCGGCGCGGGAATGCATGGGCATCCAATCTTCAAGGTAATCGGCCATCGCCACACCGTAAGCGGCGCTCATCAGAAATGTTCCCGTCCAATTCCACCACCCGCATTGGAAGCCCCAAAAATCTCCCAGCGCAGCGCGGCTCCAGCGGTAGAAGCCGCCTTCCACCGGCATCAGCGTGGTCATTTCCGCGGTAGCTAAAGCAATGGGAAGCGCAAACAGCAATGGCACCACAAGGAGAAAAGTGAGTCCCAGTCCAGGCCCCGATGTTGAGATCATCGATTCCAGCGAGAAAGGCCCGCCCGCACAATAGGCGAACAGCAGCGCAACAAACGGCGCTAAACCAATCCGCCGCAGATTCTTAGTTGGAGCGTACAGACCTGTGGGGCCGGAGGCAGAACTCATAGAGAAGCTTTCGGATCTCGCACAAACATGATCGTAGGATGACTCTTATACGTCGCAACTTGGAATTGACTATATCCACACTTCTCGGCGACGCGAACGGATGCAGAATTACCAGGAGCGATAATGCAAGCGGTACGTGCGCCATCAAAGCGAATATCGCCCCATTTCACAACGGCGCGAACCGCTTCGGTCGCAAACCCTCTCCCATGGGCCGCGGAAGCGAGCACCCAACCGATCTCCGGCACGCCTTTCAGCGATGGCTCAATGTCCCGCTTGTACTCGGCGAATCCAATCTCTCCCACAAACATACCCGACGTTTTTTCTTCCGCTACCCAATAACCGAATCCCAGCAATGACCAATGCCCAACGTAGCGCAGAAACTTCGTCCAGGATTCTTCTTCCGTAAGCGGCTTTCCGCCGATGAATTGAGTCACCTGCGGGTCACCCCACATGGCTGCGCACTGCACAAAATCCTCGAGTCGATGCCCGCGCAGTCTGAGCCGTTCCGTTTCGAGCACGGGCACGTGTACAGCCGAAGAGAAAGATTCAGGCATTGCAGCAGTCTACTGCCTGAATGCGCTTGGGAATCATCGTCCCGCATTCTTTCGTGCTTGCCTGATGCCGGCGCGCAGGCCCTGCTCCACGATCCTTCGATATCCCGCATCGTTCATCGAAGCCATCACCGCGGCCGCGGTGCCCCCGGGCGTAGTGGCCTCTTCTATTAGTTCATCGAGCGGCGTATTTCCCTCGCGCCAGGCGGCAATCGCATCCCCCAGCCCGTGCGCTGCCGCAATGCGTGCCGTCTTTCGATCGAGCCCGACAGCTTCAGCCGCCGCGATCAGCGTCCCCAGCGCGTGATAACCCTGACTGCTGGAGAATGTCACGGTGAAAGCGTCGAACTGCTCTTCAGATATTTCGACGATTTTCCCGACCAGTGAAAATACATTTAGAACTTCCGCGCGGGCTGCCCGGGGAAAGTTTCCACTGAATGCCATCGCCGTCAACCCCCGGCGCGTTCTGCACAGTGGGCTTGGCATGGCCCGCACCCAGCGTACCGGCGAACGTAATCCCGTCCTCAGCGTAGAAAGAGGAATGCCCGCCGCCAGACTCACCGCTGTCACTGGCCGATGGATGTAAGGCGCGACCTCTTTCAGCAATCCACGCACGGAATCCGGCCGCACCGCAATGATTAGCAACCGAGCCGATTCCACAGCCCGATGAAGATCCGTTTCGATCATCACTCCGTACTGCCGCTTGAGCTTTTGTAATTTTGAGGGATGCCGATCGTGCACAACGATGGGCTCGCCGAACTTGGCAAGACGCAATCCCGCGATCAAAGCGCTAGTGATTCTTCCGCCGCCAAGAAAGACAATGGCTTTCACGAAAGTCCCGTGCAAGCCTGATCGGCAGCTTCGACGAGCGCTTGCACATCAGACTCAGTGTGCGCAGTCGAAATAATCCAGTGCAGGCCGTTCGACGGCGTCATATAGATGCCTCGATCCAGCAACAGGTGTATGAAACGAGAATAAAGCTTCGTGTCCACGTACTTGCAGTAGTCGCGATAATCGTGAATGGCATCGCGCTCCGTGAAGTAAATCTGGAACATTGGTCCGAAGCCTTGCACGATCGCTTTCACCTTCCGCCGGCGAAATACTTCCCGCAGTCCGGCGATGGCAGCATTTCCCACGGCATGGAATTTTTGATAAACATTTTCCGCAGCCAGCAAATCAAGATTCGCCGCAATCACTTTCATCGTCAGCCGATGCCCATTAAAAGTGCCGTAGTGCAGCACCATGTGTTCGCTCCAGCGCATGCGCTCAAGAATGGATCGCGGTCCCGCCACAGCCCCCACGGGAAATCCCGCGCCCAAGGCCTTACCGAAGGTGCTGATGTCAGGCTGCACTCCGTAATATTCCTGGCAGCCGCCAGGCGCATAGCGGAAGCCGGTCACAACCTCGTCAAGAATCAGCAACGCGCCGCAGTCGCGCGTGAGTTCGCGCATTCGCTGCAGATATCCCTCTCGCGGAAGAATGCAGCCCATGTTTGCCATGATCGGCTCAGTGATCATCGCGGCCAGGTCGTGCCCATGCCGCTTCATCACTTTTTCCAGCGCGGCGGTATCGTTCCACGGCGCAAGCACCACGTCGTCAAAAATCGAAAGCGGGATTCCTTCAGAGTCAGGAATCCGAGTCGGATTCTCGACTGGCCCCAACTGCTCCGGCTGATGGCTATGGGCATTCAAAAGAAAAGGATCGTACCAGCCGTGATAGTGTCCTTCAAATTTTAGAAATTTATTTCGCCCTGTGTGGGCACGAGCCAGGCGCAACGCCAGCATCGTCGCCTCGCTGCCGGTATTGGTGAAGCGAACCACTTCAGCCGATGGCACCATGCCTCGAAAGCGCTCTGCCGCCTCTACCTCCGCCGAAGTCGCCGCCGCAAAGTGCGACCCTTCCGCCATCGCCTCGGAAACAGTCTTAACCAAATTTGGATGAGCGTGCCCTTGGATG
This sequence comes from Candidatus Sulfotelmatobacter sp., assembly GCA_025462865.1. Taxonomy (GTDB): domain Bacteria; phylum Acidobacteriota; class Terriglobia; order Terriglobales; family Acidobacteriaceae; genus Sulfotelmatobacter. The sequence goes on from JAOAPI010000150.1 coordinate 150,896, forward strand.
AGCGCGCCGAACGACATCATGAAGTCAATGTATTCATTGCCGTCAATGTCCCAAACATGCGATCCGTTGCCACGTTCCAGCAAGACCGGCCCGTCCGCATAGACCGCAGCCCCCCGCGATGGTGAGTTCACACCCTCCACCAGCGACTTCTGCGCCCGTTCAAACCACTGCCGGGAAAGGGTGCGGCTTCGCTTTTGAATTGTTTCCCCCATTTGAAGTGAATCTACTGCGGCACATAATATCAGGACGGAATTGTCCCTTTGATGAAGCGGGCAAGGAATTGCACCTACTTCTTAGCATGAATCATTTCGATAGCCGGCGATACTCCCATAGGAATCCGAGAGAGAAGATCACAGCAACCGTAACCCAGAAGCCGACAGTTCTGTAGTGCACGTGCCAACCGAAAATGAGGTCTGGCCCGACCAACATCGCCACGTACGCAGCGATGGAGAGAAATAGTGGGACTATCACAACCGCCAACACCCCTACGAAAGCACTTTTCAAATAGATCACGGCAGTCATTTATCAGAGCTTCTCTTTGAAGCCTTTTCCGTCGCCCAAAGTAGGGCGGAGTCACCGGGACGAAGACGCGGGTTTCTTCTGGCGCTCAGCGACAATCTCTTTCAATCGCTTCCGCTCGATGGCTACCCCTTTTCGGGCCGCCTGTGCCATCTTTTGCGCCATCTCTCTCAGGTTCACAACCATGACTTTAAAAATACTCCAATACGACTTTTTGTGAAGACAACTTCAAGCTCAATCCGCCAATCCGCCCCCATCCACCACCAGCGCCGCCCCGGTCATAAACGATGAATCATCCGAAGCCAGAAACAACGCCGCCTTCGCAATCTCATCCGTCGTCCCGATCCTTCCCATAGGACGGTCAGCGCATCCCGCCAGATAATCCTCCCACTTCAAGCCGCGCATTCGCGCATCTTCCGGAAGCATCGGAGTGTCCACATCCCCCGGGCAAATACAATTCACGCGAATCCCCTGCCTCCCGTGATCAATCGCCATCGCCTTGGTCAACAGCACCACGCCGCCCTTCGAGGCGCAATAGGCAACCGCCGAATCGCCGCCCGCGATCCCCCATCCCGAACTATTATTGATGATCACGCCGCGCCCTCGTTCGATCATGCCGGGCAATACAGCCTTCGACATCAGAAAAGTTCCCTTCAGATTGATATCCATCTGCAGATCCCACTCTTCCTCCGTGCAATCAAGAATGGTGCGCGGATAGAAAACACCGGCGTTGTTGAACAAGATGTCGAGCCCGGTAAATGTCCGCTGTGTCTCGTCCACAGCATGACGACAGTCTGCTGATTTGCGAACATCGGTGCGGACGAAGATCGCCTTACCGCCCTCGTCCACAATTTTCTTCACTACCTCTCGTCCCCGATCCTCATTGCGGCCCGTGATTGTGACCATCGCACCTTCACGGGCAAACAGCATAGCCGCAGCTTCCCCAATGCCGGAAGTCCCGCCCGTAATCAACGCGATTTTGTTTTTCAACCGCATCTCTTCAACCTGAACTCGCAAGCCCTCCGCCATCCACCACCAGCGCCGTGCCAGTCACAAAAGATGCCGCATCGCTGGCCAGATAAAGTGCGGCCTCCGCGATTTCTTCCGGCCTTCCCATCCGGCCCAGAGGACGTTTCGCAGACTCAACTAGAAATCGATCTTCCTCTTCCCCCAATTGCCGCGCTTCATTCCGCAGCATCGCAGTATCTGTATCGCCGGGGCAGAGGCAGTTTACCCGAATATTCTCCCGCCCGTGATCAATGGCCATGGCCTTCGTCATCAAAACCACTGCGCCTTTAGAAGCGCAATAAGCCGCCGCCCGCGCTCCTCCTGCCAATCCCCATCCTGATGCCGAATTGATAATCGAACCGCCCTTCGCCTTCACCATGATCGGAATCACTTCTCGACACATAAAGAACATGGATTTTACATTGACCTTCATCACCGCGTCCCAATCTTCCTCACTGATCTCAACCACCGATGCCCGCCGGATAATTCCCGCATTGTTAAACAGCACATCAATTCCACCGAACTCCCGAATCGTTCGCTCGACCACGCGCCGGCAATCGCTGGATGACGTCACATCGGCGCACTCGAAAATCCCGCGCCCACCAACTTCATGAATTTCGCGCACAATATCCTGTCCCGCATCCCGGTTCAAGTCGACCACACTTACCGCTGCCCCCTCGCGCGCAAACAGCAACGCCGCCGCGCGCCCAATCCCGCCAGCGCCTCCCGTGATAATTGCGGCCTTACCCCGAAGTTGCGTCCCCACCAATATTCTCCTGACGATTCCAGCGCCGCTGAGCATTCATAGACTACCCGACATTACGCGAATGCAGATTCGCGTCAAGCACATCGGCCTCATCACTCAAGCTTCAACAACAAAAAGGAATGAATAATTTAAGAAGAAGGGATAATACAAGAATTCTGTCGCGTCGCCCCTTAGACCTCTTGAAGCAGAAGGTACGGAATCAACCCCGTCCCCCTATTGCAACCCCAATTTACAAAATGGAATTATCGACTCCGCTCGGCGGGATGGCTTATGCCCGGTTGGGCTACCTTCTCGAGGCTACTTTTCGCTGAGGAGCAGCGGAGGCAAGTTCTTTCCGAACGATGGGTGCGACACGCGTGCCTAATATCTCGATGGCACGCAGCATCTTCTGATGAGGAAGGGTAGAGACGCCCATCTGGAACGTGATGCGTGAGATTCCGCCGAGAACTTCATTGTCGTACAGTATTTTTTCCGCAACAGTTTCGGCGTCGCCGATTAAGAGTGCGCCGGTGGGCCCGCGCACCGCGTCGAACTGCCCCCGTGTGGTCGGCGGCCAACCACGTTCCTTGCCGATCTCGGTGAACGTGTGCGCGTACCCCGGATAAAAATCGTCGGCAGCTTGCTGGGTAGTATCCGCCAGAAATCCGATGGAGTGAAGTCCCACAATAAGCTTCTCGGCGGGATGACCGGCGCGGCGGCCTGCCTCGCGATAAGCATCAATGAGGGGACGGAATCGCCTGGGCTCTCCACCGATGATGGCGACCATGAGCGGCAATCCCAGCATGCCGGCGCGGACGAAGGACGCCGGCGTGCCGCCGACGCCGACCCATATGGGCAGCGGATCCTGCAGCGGACGCGGGTAAACTGCCTGCCCGGTGAGCGGCGCGCGGTGCTTGCCAGACCATCTGACGTGCGTGTTCTCGCGCAGCGCAAGCAGCAGACCGAGCTTTTCAACGAACAGTTCGTCGTAGTCTTCGAGACGGAGGCCGAACAGCGGATACGACTCCACGAATGAGCCGCGGCCAGCGACAATCTCAGCGCGGCCGTGGGAGATCAGGTCGAGCGTGGCGAATTCCTGGAAGACTCGCACGGGATCGGCGGCGCTGAGAACAGTTACGGCGCTGGTGAGGCGAATATTTTTAGTGCGCGCCGCAGCCGCTGCCAGGATCACCGCCGGGGCGGAGTCCAAGAACTCTGCGCGGTGATGTTCGCCGATTCCGAAAACGTCCAGGCCGACCTGGTCGGCGAGTTCGATCTCTTCCAGCAAGTGCTGCATGCGCTCGACAGGGCTGAGCGCCAGACCGGTGGCCGGATCGGAGATAGCTGCCGCAAAACTGTCAATGCCGATCTGCATCGTTCCGGCTCCTGTCTCCGGTTCCTATTGGATGATGCGCCGGCATTTTTGTTGCATGTTTGTAACTGAAGCGAAATGCGGCCGGAACCAGATGCTACGTCTCCGTCTGCAACCCTTGCGGCTGGTATGATGTTGCCTGTTCTGAAGGCTTTTCCGACAACTATGGCATCCTTTTCTTTTCAACGATTCCCTGTTTTGTTCTTGGCGATGTCAGCCCTCGCATCAGTCTCTGCGAAAGCACAAACGGCCCCCGCGTCAGCACCTTATATTGCGGTCGAAAAGATAACCGGTTCCCAGTCTCTACGCGATGGCATTGAGGTTCAGGCAGGCGCGGCAACATTGCGCATCACCGCACTTCGAGACGACATTCTCCGGATACGAGTTGCCTCCGCTGGCACTTTTCCCGAGGACGCTTCCTGGGCGGTCCTTCCTGCATCGCGCAGCAAGTCCGTCGATGTGCATCAGAGCGAAGATGCCGGCTCTGTCGGCTTCCGGACCGCGTCACTTGACGTCCGTGTTGAGCGTAGTCCTCTTCGCCTCGTCATTCGCGACCTCGACGGCACTATAATCTCCGCCGACGCTGTCGGTCGCGCCACCACGTTCCAGCATGGGGGCTTTTCGGTCTATAAGGACATGCCCACCAACGAGCATTACTTCGGATTGGGGGATAAGACCGGTTCTTTCGACCGCAGAAACCAGGCCTTCACGCTGTGGAATACTGACGTTGGGTTTCAGGAATCCATCGACCCGATCTATAAAAGCATTCCTTTCTTTATGGGTATCAATGGCGGCCGCAGCTACGGCCTCTTCCTCGACAACACCTGGCGCACATGGTTCGACTTCGGCAAGCAGTCACGCGACTCTTATTCCTTCGGCGCTGATGGCGGCCCGCTCGACTATTTCTTGATTTACGGTCCCACTCCGAAACAGGTTGTGGAAGGATACGCCTACCTCACTGGAAAACCGCCGCTGCCTCCGCTGTGGACTCTTGGCTTCCAGCAGTCACGCTACAGTTACACTCCGGAATCCCAAGTCCGGGAGATCGCCGACCGCCTACGGGCGGACAAGATTCCTTCCGACGTTCTGTATCTTGATATTGATTACCAGTACAAGAATCGGCCTTTCACCGTCGATCCAAAAACTTTTCCTAACTTTCCTGGACTCGTATCAGATCTTCGCAAGCAACATTTTCATCTCGTCACAATTACTGACCTGCACATTGCCCACGCCCCCGCCCAAGGCTATACCCCCTATGACAGCGGTACGGCGGGCGACCACTTTGTAAAAAATCCTGATGGCAGCGAGTTTGTCGGTATCGTCTGGCCCGGCCCTGCAGTATTCCCCGATTTCACACGCGCCAGCACGCGCGAGTGGTGGGGCGGTCTCTATAAGCAATTCGCCCAGGAAGGCGTTGCCGGCTTCTGGAACGATATGAACGAGCCCTCGGTCTTTGACGGACCCGGCAAAACCATGCCGTTGAATTCCGTGCATCGCATCGAAGAGCCGGGCTTCGCGACTCGCACGGCAACGCACGCGGAGATACATAATATCGTTGGACTTGAGAATGCGCGCGCCACTTACGAAGGCCTTCTCAAACTGCATCCAGATGAGCGTCCCTTCGTCCTCACCCGAGCCACTTTCGCTGGCGGACAGCGTTACGGGTTCACCTGGACCGGAGATAATGCCGCTACGTGGAACCATCTTCGCCTCGCGACTCAGATGCTGCTCAACCTCGGCCTCAGCGGCATTTCTTTCGTCGGTGATGACGTCGGCGGATTCAACCGCTCTCCCGGACCTGAACTGCTTACGCGTTGGATCGAAGTTGGAGCCTTCAATCCTTTCTATCGCGATCACGCCGAGAAGGGTTCTCTGCCACACGAAGTCTGGGTCCACGGCCCAGAGCAGGAAGCGATTCGTCGTCGCTACATTGAAACCCGCTATCGTCTGTTGCCATATCTCTACACGCTTGCCGACGAGGCAAGTCGTACCGGCATTCCAATCATGCGTCCCATCTTTCTTGAATTTCCCGAGGTCTTCGCGCCATCGTCCTCTGCCTTCAATGGTCTCGATACGGAGTTCCTCCTGGGCCCCAGCCTATTAATCGCTCCATCGCCATTCGGCGAGACCCCCGATGACTACACTGTCTCTTTTCCAAAAGGTCAGTGGTACGACTTCTGGACTGGACTCAAGACTGCTACTCCTCCGCCATCTCCCTCGAGCTTTGATATCGTCACCGGAGCCACGGGAGCCAACTCTCCAGCGACTGCCAGAATCCATCCGGTACTCGATACCCTGCCTGTGTATGTGCGAGGCGGAAGCATTCTGCCGGTCCAGCCACTCATTCAGAGCACGGATGAAACGCCCGTGGGTCCGCTGGAACTTCGCATCTATCCCGGAAAGGAATGCGCAGGGTCCCTCTATCTTGATGACGGACATACATTCCGTTACCAGCACGGCGAATTTCTGCGGCAGAACTTCACTTGCGAGTCAGACGGGAACTCTGTGCGCGTAGGTTTCGGTGTGCGCCAAGGCACCTACGCCCCATGGTGGAAGACAGTGGAGGTTGTGATTTACGACTGGCCCTCTAAGCAGGTTGATGCGGCGCTCTCCAACAACACGGCCCAGCTCAAGACCACCTATGACGCCTCAAAGCGAGCTCTCCACATCCTGATGCCCGACAGTGCTAAGGAGACTGAACTGCGAGTGAGAACGCACTAGAGGCCTTCAACGGGGGACTACGAGCGTCGCCTCTCACGCCTCGCCTCGCCACAAAATCCTAAGCTGCTTCGTCGCTCTAGGAGGCGCGGCTGCCAACTAAATCTTGTCGGAGCAGCTCCATTTGCGCAGCTGCTTCGTTCATCTGCTCAGCATATTCGTGGCCTTGTCGCGGAAGGAAACCTCCGTAATTCTCCAACAGCAACCGGGAGTTCATATTGATGGCAACGATGTTGGAACGCGCCTCGCCGGAAAGGGCAGATGTTAGTTTTTGCAGCTGCAAATCTCTCACGGCCAGCTCAATTTTGTTCTGCGAGGCTTCTTCTCCAAGCAGCCGCAAGTGCCGGCGGATGAGCCCGAACAACCCTGCTGCCACAACAAGCAATACAAAATTAGAGAGCATGGTTACCGACAATGCGCGTTTCCGTGTCGCGATCCTCTCTCTGTCAAGCCCTGAGTAATTGCTGCTCTCCGCTGCATCCAGCGAAGAGACAATATGGCGAATCTCTTCCATGTAATCGTTGCCTTCGTTTGTATCGATGAGTTTGAATGAGCGACGGCGATACCCCTGTTGCCGCAAAGCAATGGAGCGATCCATCTCAGCCTGCTTTGATTTATCCAAAGTCTCCAACTGCGACTCCATCGATTGTTCGCGCTGCGTCCGGCGAGCGAGCCCGGCCCGAAGTTTCAGGAAATCTGTTCCGATCCTTCCCTTCGCATCAGCGTAGGGCTGCAGGTACTCAGCGTTCCCGCTTAGCAGATATCCGCGCTGGCCTGTTTCCATATCGGTCACATCTTTCAAAACATTGAAGAGTTCCGCTCGGATCGTGGAGCTTTCAACTGTGAGCGCCGCAATGCTCTCCACCCGATTGAGATGGTTGACCGCAAGGTACGCATTCCACGCAATGAAAGCGAGTAGCGCGGGGACTCCTATTTGCAGCATAGCTTTTCGAATCATCTGGTTTTGCCGCCCTTCACGTGACGTTGAGAACACCCTCACTCGTGATTCGACTAGCCTTGCAAATCTCCTTGGCAACTTTGACCGCTGCCTTGCTGCTGTTGACGGGGCCTTCCGCTGACATTACCGAACTGGCAGCCAGAGTAAAAAGCAAAGCATCCTGCTCCTTGTCGAAGTAAAGCACCACTTGATTCACTGCCATGTGCGTAGCTCCTACTGACTGTTCTTAGCGGATGATAGGCCGATTCAGTGCACGAACGGGGTTATCTCTTTTGGTGCACTCATTGTGAAAATCTTTGGTCCGGCAAGAGCCGGTAATGGCCGCATTCCTGTTTGCCCAATAAAAGCCTTCGACACGCACCCCACCTTTGCTTGGAGAAGCGCATCCAAGACCTTAACTGCCTATGCGGAATTTCACTCGTCGAGAACTACTTAAACTAGGAACTGCCGCGGCCGCAGCCGAACTGGCATCTTTGGGTCTGCACGGCTGTGGTATCTCTCGGTCGACTCCTCCCGTCCTGTCGAGTTGCTCCAAAATAACCGACATCGAACATGTAGTGATCTTGATGCAGGAAAACCGTTCTTTCGATCACTACTTTGGAAGCTACCGTGGCGTCCGCGGATTTTCCGATCAAAGCGCGGCATTCCAACAACCGGATCCAGCGAACACTGCAAGCTCACCGGCAGGTGTTCTTTTGCCATTCCACCTCGACACCTCCAAAGCGAATGCAGCCTGCACGCACGACATTAGTCACGACTGGGTGCCACAGCATCAGAGTTGGAACAGCGGCGCAATGGATGGTTTCGTGACTTCGCGTCTTCCGATCGATTCCAACGACGCCGTATTGAGCATGGGCTACTACACTCGTGCAGACCTTCCCTACTATTACGCTCTGGCTGATGCCTTCACGATCTGCGACAACTACTTTTGCTCGGTGATGGGTCCGACGGATCCGAATCGTCTCTACTCGATGGCAGCTTCCCTCGACCCGGACGGAATAAACGGCGGCCCTGTTTTGCAGACAATCGTCACAAACCGCTCATCCTTTTCCGGGCGTCTGACGTACACAACAATGCCTGAGCAGCTTCAATCCCGGGGAATTTCTTGGAAGGTCTACTCGTCGCCCGACGAAACTATTCTCGGCGGGATTCTGTCGGACAATGTTCTCTCCTACTTCAAGAATTTTCAGGATCCCGCATCGGTGCTCCACCAGAATGCATTTGGACCACAGTTCCCTGTCGACTTCCTCTCCGATTTAATCTCCGGAAATCTGCCCCAAGTCTCCTGGCTGATCGGGTCGATCCTGACTTCGGATCACCCGCCCGCCCCCTCACTCTTTGGTGAGAATATTCTTTCTCTCATTGTCAATGCTCTAGCAGCGAATCCGGCCCTGTGGGCGAAGACTGTCTTGCTTGTCACCTACGATGAGAATGGGGGATTTTTTGATCACGTTGCACCGGTAACGGCGCCTCTCGGCACGGCAGGCGAATATGTGACCGCGCCCGCGGTGCCGGACCCGAACGTAATCGGCAGTCCGGCCATTACCGGCCCAATTGGTTTAGGTTTTCGCGTTCCCATGCTGATCATCTCGCCGTTCAGTCGAGGCGGATTCGTGTCATCGGATCTCTTCGATCACACTTCGATCTTGCGATTCCTCGAAACTCGATTCGGCGCCGAAGTGCCCAACTTGAGCGCCTGGCGCCGTGCGACGGTCGGAGATCTGACTAGCGCGTTCAATTTCAATAAACCCGACCAGTCGATTCCGAATCTGCCGTCCACGTTGCAGGGCGACCCGCAGGCAATCTCGCAATGTGCCGCGAACCTGGCAGGAACGACGCCATACATGGTGCCAAGCACGCAGACCCTTCCGACTCAGGAGTCCGGCACGCCGACTCGCCCCAGCGGAGTGTGCTAGTCACAAAAACAAAAGAGGGGCTCGGGAGCCCCTCTAGAGTCGCAGTGAAACAGATAGCTACCGCTGACAAGAGTCGCTGACCATCTTCACGTCCGTAACCTTCAAATGCCCGTGCTCGGTGTTGTTCTTCTTCATGCCCGTGTCTTTCGCCGCGTCTTTCGAATCTTCCTTAAGGTTATGAGCCATCGCGTTCGACACCACACCTGTTGCGGAAATCGTGTGGCCCACATGATTGGCGAGGTCTACGCCGCTCTTGCTTCCTCGCACTTCCCAGGTACTCCCGTTGCTTCCCGTGAGCATGAACTCATCGGCACCGTCGCCTTTGGTCAGGCAACCCGTTACGGTTCGTACGTCCGACTTTGACTTGGAATCACTGGTGTCATCTTGCGCCGCCGCCCATGACGCGGTGAGACCGGCAAGAATGAGAAGCATCAGCAAACGATTCACTTTGGTTGTCATTGGTTCTCCTTTGAGTACTGCGCCAGCAAGATTTTCACTGAGCAAAGACGCACAACCCGCGGTGCGCCTGAAACGAACATAAGTTAGTTGCACAAAACTTCACACGCGACCTCAGCCAACAAAATATATTTGTTCGTAATTTCTAAACCCAATTGAAAATCGTTCGAGTAAACGGGTGCACAACCACAGCAAATTGTCCATAGTTCTGTCGCCGAATCCCAGCGCATCTCGCCTTTCTCCATAGAGATACAGCATGAACCTGATGGCTGGTAAGCGAGATAAACCATAGATTGGACATAGCTGATACCACATCGCAAGCGTATGGCACCCGTGGCCGACCGCAACTGAGGGCTTTGATAAAAACCTCATGGTTGTGCCCGCCGCTGGTCCAGGATTTCGACCATGAGGATTGCTCAGGTAGCGCCACTGTATGAAAGCGTTCCCCCCAAGCTATATGGCGGGACGGAGCGCGTCGTCTCCTGGCTTACGGAAGAATTGGTCCGCGATGGCCATGAGGTCACCCTGTTCGCTAGTGGCGACTCATTGACCACAGCGCGCCTGGTGGCGCCTTGTAAAAAGGCTTTGCGGCTGGATCCGGACTGCGTCGACCAGGTGGCCCATCACATAATCATGCTGGACCAGGTTTTCAGCGAAGAGAAGAACTTCGACATAATTCATTATCACGTGGACTATCTACATTTCCCGTTCAGTCGGCAGCATCAGGTTGCAACTGTGACAACCCTTCACGGCAGCCTCGACCTTCCTGATCTGGTGCCGGTTTACCAGCACTTCAAAGCGGTGCCAGTGATCTCGATTTCGGATGCTCAGCGTGAGCCTATTCCGTGGGCGAATTGGCAAGGAACTGTTCATCATGGTATGCCCCGAAATTATTTTCCCTTAGGCAATGGCAAAGGCGGATACTTGGCGTTTCTGGGACGAACCTCGCCCGAGAAGGGTTTGGATCAGGCTATCGAAATTGCCAAACGAGCCGGAGTGCCGTTAAAGATCGCAGCCAAGATCGATCGGGTTGATGTGGGATATTTTGAGGCCGTAATCGAGCCGATGCTCGACCATCCTCTTATCGAGTTCATCGGTGAGATTGGCCAGTCGGAGAAAGGGGCTTTCCTGGGAAATGCCGCCGGACTTCTTTTTCCGATTAATTGGCGCGAACCCTTTGGCTTGGTCATGATTGAGGCCATGGCATGCGGTACCCCGGTGATTGCTTACCCGATGGGTTCTGTTCCCGAGGTCATCCAAGACGGCATCACCGGCTTTTTAGTGCATGACGTGGAAGGCGCACTAAAAGCAGTGAACAGGCTGGGAGAAATCAACAGACGAAAATGCCAGTGGCAATGTGAACAGTATTTTAATGCTGAACGCATGGCCCAGGATTATTTGAACATTTACCGGCGGATGACCCGAAGCGAATCCCCTTCCATCCCCGTTTCCGATGGAGTTCTCAGTTGCCTGAAGATCGCGTCACACAACAGTACTACATAGCGACAAAGTCATCGCCGGTTGATGACCGTGCGCAAGTTCTAAAATACGGCAGACTATTCTCTGTCTTCGACCATCTCGGGGATATCCAGACTTCCGGGCTCGGCGAGCAGGGACTATTCTTCGAGGGCACCCGTCATCTTTCAGAGCTTCTTCTTGGATTATGGAATGCCCGGCCATTGCCTCTTAGTTCTACCATCGAGACAAATAACTTTCTTTTCCGCGCCCATCTCACCAATCTCGATGTCTCCAAGGAGAATCAGGTCGTAATACCTCGTGGCATGCTCCATCTGCAGCGCTCAATTTTTTTGTGGCGCGATGTCTGCTATCAGGAGTTTGCTTTCGTCAACTATGGCCTTCAATCTCTTCTCGTCCCCTTCAGCCTGACTGTGGGGGCAGACTTCGCCGATATCTTCGAAGTGCGTGGCATGCAGCGGCAAAAGAGAGGAAGCCGATTGGAAGACCGCATTGAGAAACATTTTGTGCTGCTCTCGTATGAAGGCCTCGACAAAACAATTCGTCAGACGCGTATTCAATGCGATCCCGCACCCACAGCGATCTCGGCCTCAGCAATTCAATTCGAAGTAAATCTCCAGCCCAGAGAGAAGCTCACGTTCCATTTGGAGATCTCTTGCGATTCTCATGTCGTCCCGAATTCGATTGGCTATTCCCGTGCCATCGGTTCTGCCAGGGGTGAACAAGAACAGCTCTCCGAAACATTCCCGCAGATTTGCAGTTCAAATTCCCGTTTCAATGATTGGATCGGACGGTCGGCTTCCGATGTACAGATGATGACGATCGGTAACCCTGAAGTGAACTATCCCTACGCCGGGGTTCCGTGGTTCAGCACGGTCTTTGGCCGGGACGGAATCATTACGGCTCTCCAAATGCTCTGGTGCAGCCCTTGGATCGCTCACGGGGTTCTGCAATATTTGGCGAAAACCCAGGCTAAAGACTTCGATCCAGCGATTGAATCCGAACCCGGCAAGATCCTGCACGAAATGCGCAACGGCGAAATGGCCGCCTTGGGAGAAATCCCGTTCGGGCGTTATTACGGGAGTGTCGACTCGACCCCACTCTTCATTGTGCTGGCCGGCGCATATTACGATCGCACCGGGGATCGCGACTTTCTGCAGCAGTTGTGGCCGCACATTGACCTCGCCCTGCAATGGATTGACCAACGCGGAGACATGGATGGTGATGGATTTGTGGAGTACGCCCAACGCTCCCCCAAAGGCTTAGTTCAGCAGGGATGGAAAGATTCGAATGACTCAGTTTTCCACGTCAACGGAACGCTCGCGGAAGCGCCCATCGCTTTATGCGAAGTTCAGGGTTATGTGTATGCGGCGAAACGGGCAGCGGCCCGACTGAGCAACGTGTTGGGTGACAAAGAGAAATGCAAGACCCTGGAATCTGAGGCGGAAAAACTTCGCATGAGGTTTGAAGAGGCTTTTTGGTGCGACGAGCTGTCGACTTACGTGTTGGCTCTCGATGGACACAAAAAGCAGTGCCGAGTGCGAACGTCAAATGCGGGGCATTGCCTTTACACCGGCATCGCCACCGCTAACAGAGCTCGGCGGGTCGCGGAGACGCTGATGAGCGCGGATTCCTTCAGCGGTTGGGGCGTGCGCACCCTCGCTGCGGGACAGGCGCGTTACAATCCCCTCTCCTATCACAATGGTTCTATCTGGCCGCATGACAACTCCATCGTTGCATGCGGCCTCGCCAGATACGGATTCAAGGAAAAGGCGGGCCGAATCCTGCTGGCAATGCTCGACACCAGCAGGTGGGCGGATCTCGGCCGCCTTCCGGAATTATTCTGTGGACTCGATCGTCATCGCGGTCAAGGCCCAACTCTTTATCCCGTCGCTTGCTCTCCCCAGGCCTGGGCGGCGGGGGCTGCGTTCCTATTGATTCAATCGTGTTTGGGACTCTCGATTGAAGGCATCGGCAATCGCGTCTTGTTTGACCGTCCTTACCTCCCAGCAGGCATCCCACAGCTGACAATTAAAGGTCTTCGCAGCGGCGACGGTTCTGTGGATGTTTTTGTTGAACGCCAAGATGGTGCTGTGCGATGTGATGTGACTGACCAGCAAGGCGAGATCGAAGTAGTATCGCTTCCCGTCGTAGGAGACAACGAGCGGACCGTAGCTCCGTTTCAAGAACAATAAGTACGCTGGTTCATCTCGGAATATTTTTCGGTCCGAACCCTATTGCATGGCTGCTCTCGGAAGCATAACGTTAAGAGGGTGATCTTTCCTCGATGTAGTGGAATCCTTCTCCACATCACATCCCTGCCCGGCGGCCACGGTATTGGCGATCTCGGAAGTTCGGCTTACGAGTTTGCGGACTTCCTTACCGATTCAGGCCAGAAAATCTGGCAGGTATTGCCACTGAGTCCCACCGGGTACGGCGATTCCCCTTACCAATGTTTTTCAGCCTTCGCGGGCAATCCCCTATTTATCGATTTGGCCGACCTCGGTCAGCAAGACCTTCTAACCGCGCAAGACCTGGCCAATGCCCCGAGCTTTCCTGAGGAGCACATCGAGTACGAGCGCGTTATCGATTTCAAACTGGGCCTGCTTCGAAAGGCCGCACACACTTTTCTTGCGGACAGCGGTCAGGCTGACCGTCGGGCCTTCGACACTTTTTGCCAGCAAAACAGCGACTGGCTGGACGATTACGCGCTTTTCATGGCTTGCAAGACGGTCTACAAGAACGCGGCTTGGTCACATTGGGACCACGATATCCGACACCGAGATCCCTCTGCAGTAAAAGAATGGCAAACCAAACTGTCGTCCGAGACAGAAGTTCACAAGTTTGCCCAGTTCGAATTTTTTCGCCAATGGGAAAAGCTGAGGACGCACTGCAGTCATCGAGGGATAAAAATTATGGGCGACATTCCCATCTACGTCGCTCACGACAGTGCTGACGTGTGGGCTCATCCTGAGCTATTTCGTTTGGATGACCAAGGGAACCCCGAGGCGGTGGCAGGCGTTCCTCCTGATTATTTCAGCGCAACCGGTCAACTTTGGGGAAACCCTCTCTATCGTTGGGATGTGTCTGCTCGTTCTGGTCACCGATGGTGGATTGATCGCGTCCGGGCATCGCTCAAACTTTTTGATCTTGTGCGCCTCGATCACTTCCGCGGCTTCGAGGCCTATTGGGAGGTCCTTGCCGGCTCTCCGACGGCGGCCGGAGGCAGGTGGGAGAAGGGCCCGGGTGCCGAGTTTTTCCAAACATTACAAACTGAATTGAAAGAATTGCCATTCATCGCAGAAAACCTTGGTGTAATTACTCCCGAAGTGGAAGCTCTGCGGAAGCAGTTCGGCTTCCCCGGCATGAGCCTGCTGCAGTTTGCTTTCGGAAACGATCCGCAAGGCCCCAGCTTCCGTCCGCACAATTATTCTCCCGAACTTGTGGCGTACACGGGCGGCCACGACAACGACACAACTGTTGGATGGTGGACCAGTTCCGGCACAGGAGAGAGCACTCGGAGCGCGCAAGACATCCGCAACGAACACGATTTCACCCGAGCATACCTGAATTTTAGAGACGAGCCGGTAAATTGGGTGTTCATTCGTACCGTGCTGGCGTCTGTGGCAAACGTTGCGATCATTCCCCTGCAGGATGTTTTGGGTCTCGGCAGCAACGCGCGTATGAATTTACCCGGCACGTTGAGGGGAAATTGGAAATGGCGCTACAAGCCGAAAGCGCTGACGAAGGAAATTACTGAACAGTTACGGAGGCTCACTACTCTTTACGATCGTTGATCGTTGATGTTGATCGTTGATCGCGGACTCCCTTTGCGTCTGGCTTTCATCAGAATTGTGGTGGATAATGCCGCATGCATGCTGAGGCGGTCCGATACGATGCCATGCCATCGAAGCCGGGACTACTCCATGATGACGGCCGTCCGGTTCGGTGCGATGAATGCGACATCAAATATCATCTGCACTACGATAGCGAAGCGGAGACTTCAATCACGTTCTGCAGCATACTAGCCGACGAAATCGTTACGGCTCTCCATCCGGAGCATCGAAGCAATGTCGTGCTGGATCTAGCTCCGCTAGGCGAGAACCACTCACAGAAATCAGAAGTGCTATGGTCGATCCGAATTCCCTTAGTGATCCCGCTGAAAAAGAAGCCCAAACATTCGCTGGAATAGCTTGAGCAGAGCGAAATAGATTTCTTCGACCTTGGCTGAACTAAAGAGGCGAGAGCTCGTCTTCGTTTTCTTCCGCCTTGCCGCGAACAAACTTCTTCTCCAGAAACCGGCGTGCCAGATCTTTACCGCCCAGGCCGAATGCAATTGCCAGGCCGAACATTGCTGCTCCAAAAACAATTCCGAAGGCAACCAGCATGGTCTGCTCTGCCAGACCCAATTCTTCAAAGACAATAGACAGCACGAAAACGATAATGATGCTTCGAACAGCAACGCTTACAACGCGCGGAGAAGGCACGCTCCCATTTACTGCAGCCAGCAGCGCGGCGCGCGAAAAGAAGCTGGCTGCCAGCAGACCAAAAAACATGATGAACATGGCAACGAACAAACGCGGCAGGAAAAGAAAGAACCTTGCGATTTGCTCCTGAAGGCCCAATATCCCGAGCACGCTTACTCCCAGCAGAATGAAGCCAAGCCAGGCCACCCAGAAGACGAACCGGCTCAATACCTCCGACGCCGAAGGCATGGCAGCCTTATTCAGCAGTTGAGAGGCGCCCGCGTTTTCAGACAGCTTATCGAACTTCATGAGCCGTAGAATGCTGCGCAGGGCCACTTTTACAAGGTACGCAATCACCCACCCTACAAACGCGAGGATCAGCAACACGATAAGACGAGGAAGGAAGTGGGCGAAGCCCCTGGCAAGTTCGTGCAGTGCCTGAGTCAATTCGCTGATAATCATTTCCCGCATAGTTGCCTCACTCTCCCGATTTCCACACTTGCAGCAGATAGGGTTTTAATCTCTCAAACTCCAGGCATAAACCTTCGATATTGTTCTCAACATCATTCGCGGACGCGTTGCGGTTCTCAGTGAGGAACGTGAACGCTCTCCCGCGGAAAAGCGGGGCCAGAGCCTGGATAATATGATCCCGACTGATTACAGATTTCTGAAATGACGCGGCAAACTCGTAAACCGTCTTGACCCACAGTTCACCAGAGTAATGAAACTCGTCTTCTCCCGAACGCGCGATTCGCTGCAGCTCTGCCAGGGTCGACGGGGAAAGAATTGATCGAAACACTGACTCCAATTCCACAATTCCGGTCGAGAACATTTCGCGCAGCCGTTTCCGATTCACCCGCATTGGGTCCAGAAGCGCGCCCGGACCGCCCCCTGTCGGAACCTCAGGTTGCGCGACAGCCACGGTACTCCACTTAGCAAAGTCTGACTCCAGCGCCGAGAACAGGACACCCACGGTTTCTCGCAGCGTCGGCACTAGGTCAGAGGCGCGTCGCTCGACATGGTCCTTTTCTCCCAGGAAGGACTCGCTGATGCGGTATCCTCCGGTAATTGCAGCCAATGTGAGGCGGAGTTCAACACCCTGGCCGTCATTCCAACCGTTTTGGCTAAGGAATTGGCTGCCGAGACGCCCGGAGAATCCGAACTCAGACGTATAGGGCTCATGGATTCTTACCCCGTAAAGTGCGCGGATCATCGGGTACAGCAGGTTCGTCATCAGCAAACCTTCAAACTTGTGTCTGCGGTAGGTGGGTGTCACCAGATCGAAGCCATCGCGATATATGGGACGAAGAAGTTTTGATAGCCACTCAGTTTCGATGTTCGTGGACTCCGGCGACATCACGACACACGCCTTGGCCCGGAGCAACTCGGCTGCAGCCAGAATAGTCCGCAATGCAACTCCGCTCGACGGGCTGCCGGCATACCTCGTGCTTATGGAGTGCAGAGTCCGGAGAGCAAAAAGATTTGAGGCTGGACGCCCGTCATCGATAGAAATTCCCGTAACCAGTTCGGGAGTGCCATCACGCGATCCTCCATCGGCATTTACGATTACAGCTCGCTCGCGGGGAAAGCTGCGTAGGATGCCGCTTTGTATCGCGCGCACGACCGATCCAATAGTCTTGGCATTATTGTAGGTCGGCAAACCCACCAGGATATCTACTTCGCCGACGTTAATCAGTTGACGAAGAAAGTTATCCGTAAGAAAGGTTTCATCTTCCACTTTCAGCTCTGTATGGATCGCAGCCACACGTTCTCTGGAAGGCGCGCTTTGTGACTTGGTTTCCATATCTACATTCATCTAGACTCGCCGCAACCGGAACCAGTAAAACTGATAAGGACCCATCGTCAGTAAATACGGCAGCTCTCCCACCCGCGGAAAGATATTATTTCCAAACATCTCGATCAGAATATTTCCCTTATAGCGCTGCAAATCGAGTTCAACAGCTTGCGCTGAGTTCGAAAGATTATTCACAACCAGCACGGCTTCCTTGCCCAGTCGCCGCAAGTAGGCCAGTATCCGGTGATTGGCCGCATGAAGAAACTCAATCGATCCTCTGCCGAAAACTCCGGTCGATCTGCGGACCGTTACAATGCGTTGCATCCAACGGAGGAGCGAGTGTTCGCTCTCTCTTTGAGCCAGCACATTGACTGCGGGATAACCATACACAGGATCCTGAATCAGCGGAGCACACAGACGTTCCGCCTCCGCGCCAGAAAAACCCCCGTTTTTTCCCCCACTCCACTGCATCGGGGTCCTCACCCCGTTGCGGTCGCCCAGACTAATGTTATCGCCCATTCCGATTTCGTCGCCGTAATAGATGATAGGAGTGCCCGGTAAAGACATCAGCATCCCGTTCATCAACTCGACGCGCCTCCGGTCGTTGTTCAACAACGGAGCAAGCCTCCTTCGAATTCCAAGGTTCAGCCGCATCGTCTTATTTTCGGCGTACATGTCGTACATGTAGTCGCGTTCCATGTCGGTCACCATCTCCAGAGTTAACTCGTCATGGTTGCGCAGGAACAGGGACCACTGGCATGAGGGCGGGATTTCCGGAGTCTGCTGCAAAATTTCAGTAATTGGCTTCCGATCTTCCAGCTTCAACCCCATGAACATCCTGGGCATTAATGGAAAATGAAACGCCATGTGGAATTCATCTCCTTCGCCGAAATATGGGCGAAGATCCGCTGGCCACTGATTGGCTTCGGCCAGGAGCATCCGGCCGGTAAATTGTTCGTCGAGTTTTCGCCGCAACTCCTTCAAAATATTGTGGGTCTCCGGCAAGTTCTCGCAATTTGTATCCTCGCGTTCCACCAGGTACGGCACCGCGTCCAATCGGAACGCATCCACACCCATATCCAGCCAGAACTTCATCACATTCCACATCTGCTCCCGAACCGCGGGATTGTCGTAGTTGAGATCGGGCTGGTGACTGAAAAAACGATGCCAATAGAAAGATTTCGAAATCGGGTCCCACGCCCAGTTGGACGTTTCTGTGTCGAGAAAGATGATGCGAGCCCCTTTGTACCGCGCATCCGTATCGCTCCACACGTACCAGTCTCGGCGTGGATTCTCCCGCGAACTTCGTGCCTCTTGGAACCACGGATGCTGATCGGATGTATGATTCAACACCATTTCGATGATGACCCGGATTCCCCGCTCGTGGGCCGCCTCCAGCAGTTTGCGGAAATCCTCCAATGTTCCGTAGCTCGAATGCACCCCGTTGTAATCAGCGATATCGTAGCCATCGTCGCGCAGAGGCGATGGGAAAAATGGCATAAGCCAGATCGCACTAATCCCCAGTTCTTGCAGGTAATCCAGCTTTTTTTCGAGTCCTTGGAAATCCCCGATTCCATCCCCGTTGCTGTCATGAAAAGTGCGAACGTGCACTTGATAGATGATGGCGTCCTTATACCAAAGAGCATCCTTGCTTAGCGGCAAACCGTTTTCTCCTCAACTAATTTCGTTATCTCTCTCAGCGCAGGGCAAAACGCAAGTTTATACGAAGTGACAGGCGTTTCCACGCAATGGAAGTCGGTGATTCAAGTGATGTGGTGGTAAGGAGTGTAGTGACGTGGCGAAATTCCGCAGTGGCGCATTCCACAAATAATGCCGCTGCCACTTTGGAAAGAACACGGCTCATTCATTGCAACTGGACGACGACGGGCGATTGCCACTGATCCTTAAACTACCGCCGATTGGCGCAACTGGCTCAGGCGCGCGCCAAGAAAATTCAACTGCTCTTCCATCCCCTCGCCGGTCTTCGCCGAGAGTTTAAACACCTGCATGCCCGGGCGTACGGACTGAATGTTTTTGTACGCGGTCTCCCAGCTAAATTCCACCGCCGCCGCCAAATCAATCTTCGTGACCACAGCAACGTCTGCACTATTGAAAATTGTCGGATATTTCAGTGGTTTGTCTTCGCCCTCAGTCACTGAAATAAGTACGATCCGAAGATCTTCGCCCAAATCATAGGACGAGGGACACACGAGGTTGCCAACGTTTTCGATGAAGAGAAAATCTAACCGGTTGATGTCCCATTCTTCCTCTTCCAGCGCGTTTTGGACCATGGCAGCTTCGAG
Source organism: Candidatus Sulfotelmatobacter sp. (assembly GCA_025462865.1). Taxonomy (GTDB): domain Bacteria; phylum Acidobacteriota; class Terriglobia; order Terriglobales; family Acidobacteriaceae; genus Sulfotelmatobacter. The sequence continues at coordinate 170,628 of JAOAPI010000150.1, forward strand.
ATGGCAAAGAGTACCCGTTGTAATTTGCCTGACTGGCGCCTTACTGCGGGCCAGCCGGAGGGCATCGTTCTCCGTGGCAAGATCGCCCACTAATGCAGCCACGCGATAGTTTGAGCGAAGAAGAGTGAGAATCTTCTCGAGAAACGCAGTCTTCCCTGATCCGGGGCTCGAGACCAGACTCACCACGAACACTCCAGCGGCACGAAAGCGGTCGCGAAGGGATCGGGCCACCACATCATTCTGCTTCAGCACATTCTTTCTAACTTCAATCAAACGGGGTTCGGCATGCATTCTTCAATCTCCAATGCAACTACTTCGAGTTCCTTACCATGCACGATCTCCGAAGTTGGAGTGCCGCACTCCGGACAGCAGAACATCTGCATCGATGTAAGAGGGCGTTGCGCGCGACAATTCGGGCAAAAGATAACTATTGCAACATCTTTCACCACCAGCCGCGACCCTTGCAGCGGACTTCCCTCGCAAGCCATTTCATAACACGAGAGGAGAGCTTCTTTCACCACTCCGGACAGTACTCCCAACTTCAGATGCACGGCGTTAATCTGCACGCCGCGGCGCTCAGCTTCTTCCTCGGCCAGTTCCACAATACTCATCGCTATCGAAAGTTCGTGCATAGGATCTTCACTTTTTCTGATCGTGGTTCATTCCCGCAGGTACGTCGAAGCGGCCAAAAGCCGCCAGCGCGGCCTGCCCCAGGCTGATGCCGCCATCGTTGGGCGGCACAGCATGGTTCGTCCACGCCTGCAGCGATTCCTGTGCCAGATGAGATTTCAAATCTTCCAGCAGCAATTCATTTTGGAAAACTCCTCCAGATAGAACAACCGTATCCAATGCGTAGCTTCCAGCGATGACATGCAGGGCATCGCATAAACCCTGAGCAATTCCGCGATGAAAGGCTCGAGCGATTTCCCGCACATTACGGCCACGAACCCGGTCCTGCGCAACGGCCAGAAGTAGCGGGCGAAAATCCAGTTCGTCGTCGACGAATGAAAATGGATACGGTTCCGTCAAAGGTGCGCCGCGCGCAAGTTGCTCCAACCAGATTGCAGCCTGCCCTTCGAAAGTGATCTCGCGAGTGAATCCGACCAACGCCGCTGCCGTATCGAAGAGGCGTCCCACGGACGTTGTGCCAAACGTTCGCACGTCTTTGGGTACCAACTCCAAAGCATGGCAATAGCGCTCCGGAAAATCGAATGGGCTGGAAAGCACATCGGGTATGCCATCCACTTGTGCGAGGAACCCAGCTGCAGCCTGTACTGGATTTTTTGCAGCGGCATCGCCGCCCGCCAAGACTGCCCTCCGAAGGTGGGCCACGCGCTCGAAGCCATCCTGCACGCTGCCCACAAAAATCTCCCCTCCCCAGATCGATCCATCATCGCCGTATCCCGTACCATCGAAACTCACGCCTATGACGCGCTTGGTCCATTCCCCTCGTTCTGCCAACACCGACGCGACGTGAGCACGGTGGTGTTGCACCGCGTGGCTCTCCGGAACTCCGAGCGTCGCGGCGTGACATGTGGAAAGATATTGCGGGTGAAGGTCGCACACTAACAGCAATTCGTCCCACCGAACTTCGTACATGGAGACGAGATCCTCAATCGTTTCCTGGAATGCACGGAATGATTGGTAATGGTCCAGGTCGCCGATATGCTGGCTGACAAAAGCCTGACCATCCACAGCCAGCGTGATTGAATTTTTTAAGTCCGCGCCAAGCGCGAGGATGGGACGGACAGTAGGGAGCGATGCGACCGCGCCCGGAGCGTATCCACGAGCGCGGCGCAGGATGACAGGACCGCAGGCTCCGACTCGGGCCACCGAGTCGTCTACTCGCCGTGCGATTGGCCTCTGCCCAATCAGAAATGAGTCCGCGATTCCCGCGAGACGCTGCAATGCGTCATCGTCCTCATAAGCGATCGGCTCACTCGACCGATTCGCGCTGGTCATGACCAGGATTTCCGGAGCGCCGGCAGCGAATAGTAAATGGTGCAGAGGAGTGTAAGGCAGCATCACGCCGAGTTCGTTGTTCCCTGGAGCAACTTCAGGAAGGCCGATTCTTGCCGGGGCAAGCACGATGGGCCGGGCTGCAGAGGTGAGCAGCAACTGGGAGTCCGCTGATAACTCCACTAAAGTCCGCGCAACGGCGATATCCTTCGCCATAAGAGCAAAGGGTTTTTCCTTCCGGTATTTGCGATCCCGCAAAGCCGCGACTGCAGCGGGATTCCGAGCATCGCACGCCAGATGGTATCCTCCGAGCCCTTTCACCGCGAGAATTCCGCCAGCACGAAGAACTTCCGCCGCACGGCGGATGCTTCCCCCACTTCCACCATCGTTTGAGTGAAGATGTGGATGCAGATAATAATTTGGACCGCAAGCCGAACATGCCACAGGCTGAGCGTGAAAACGGCGATCGCCGGGATTTGTATATTCCGCGGTGCAGTGCTCATCGAGCGGCCAATCCTTCATGGTGGTCTTAGGCCGGTCATAAGGCAGACCAAGCACCACGCTATAACGCGGCCCGCAATTCGTGCAGTTGATATAAGGATACAAATAGCGCCGATTGCTGGGATCGAACAGCTCTCTTAGACAGTCATTACAAACGGGAAGATCCGGCGAAATGCGAACCGTGGGCCGTTCCCCCTGCTGGCTGCTTCGGATGGTGAATTCGTGCACGCCGACTGGCTCCGTCCGTCGCACATCAATTTCCGCGATGCTGGCTGCTGGTGGCGGCTGCGCTCTCAAGTCGCGAACAAAAGCTTCCAGTCCCGTCTCTGCGCCTTCAAGGTGAATCTCAATTCCCTCTTCCGCATTCAACACCCATCCACTCAAAGTGTTGGCGCAGGCCAGGCGATAAACAAAGGGACGAAATCCTACACCCTGCACGACTCCCCGAACTCGGATAGAACAAGCGCTGGCCATTCTGTTGTTTTACTCGCCGAATTTATCGATCGCCTTATTCGTCTACCAGGCAACCGTGACCCTGCCAACCCACTTGAACCACCTTGCCGTCTTCGACCAGGATTGGCACGGTTCGCTGCCCGCCTGAAATCTTCCGCATCCGTGCACGCGCTGCACGATCCGCTTCCACGTCATACTCAACAAATTCACTGCGCTTCCACTCCAGCCAGTCGCGCATTTCCTCGGTATGCGGGCAGCGGGCAGTTCCATAGAGTTCAAGCTTGGCCACGGCTCAATACCTCCAACGATTCGCGAATCACGTGGTAGATCGACGCCTGCACTTCCTGTATGCGTGGGATGTAATCGCAATTCACTACCACGGGAAAGTCGGCCAGTCCCTTGCGTTTGATCTCCCCTCCGTCATAGCCGAGCAGAGCCACGGTCAGCAGATTGCGCTTGCGAGATTCTTCCAGCGCCATGATGATGTTCCGCGATCCACCGCTGGTGGAGATGCCGATTGCAATATCTTCCGGACGAGCCTGCGCGATCAACTGTCGGAGGAAAATTGCGTCGGTGCCGATGTCGTTGGCAACGGCCGTAATGTTGGCCGGTTCCAGGGAAAGTGAAACCGCAGGGACGGATTGGTAGCCGGGAGGCGGGAGCACGCAATCAATAGCAAAATCGTTGGCGTCTGTGGCCGAGCCACCATTGCCAAAAAGGATGAGCTTTCCGCCGAGACGCAGACGTTCATGGATCGCAACCGCGCTGCTACTGATCTGCTCAGATTCTTCTCGTGCCAACTGCTCTCGCAGTTTTGTGTCATCGCGAACCTTCATCAGAATGGACGATGCCACCTCAGCAACTAACCCACTAGTTCCCTGCTTTTCGGTTCCCAAAAACGGGTAGAGAAATGCCGACTCCCCGACGTCATGGCCCAGTTCGCGGTGCTCGAAAAAAACGTGCACAGTCTCCCAAAGCGTGTGATAGAGGATCTCGATCATCTCCTGATGTAAGAAGGGATCTTGCGTGGCCGCGTCGACCGCATAAGAACCTTCAACACCGGGCAGAGCGAATGTCATCGCGTCTTGACGGTGCGCCTCCTGAAGCGTAGCCCAAACTTCGGGATCGCCTTCGGGGGGACCAAATCCCATAACGATGTCTTCGGGACGCAGAATCGCTTCGATCCAAGGTCGAAACAGAACCGAGAGATCCAGCGCGGGCAGCGCGCGCTTGCCCACGATAACTGGATGAACGAACTCCACAGAGACGTGTTGCGCGTCGGTGGCATAGGGTCCGCGCCCAAACGCCAGCAGGCGGCCTCCGCGGAGAAATCGTTCTGACATCTCTCGGCAAGCTTCCGCCAGACGAGGCGCCTCGCGCGAGAAGAATCGTTCGAAAAGCTGATTGCGCTCAAGCAAACGCTCTTCGATCTGACTCGCAAGTTTATATGTGGTTGCCATGTGGTCAACAAATTCGCGGCAATGGATCGCCGACCAGCATATCGACGATCCGGCTACCCCCGTAAAGGGTTGTCACCAACACCGTTCCCGCCGGTTGTTCGCGTACCTCGCCAATGACCTGAGCTTCGCTTCCGCCCGGTGCCAGACTCAATGCATTGATCGCCGCGTCTGCGTACTCCGGAGATACAACCGCGAGAAACTGTCCTTCGTTCGCAATATGCAGCGGGTCGAGTCCGAGCAATTCACACGCGCCGCGCACAGTATCGCGCACCGGAATCTGATCTTCGAAGAGAACCATGCCTAGTCCGCAATCGCGCGCTAATTCATTTAGGGATGTAGCAACACCGCCGCGTGTTGGATCGCGCATCCAGCGGATGCCCGGTCCGGCATCGTGAATGAGGGCTTCCACAAGAGAAAGCACAGAGCGCGTGTCAGAACGAAGATCGGCTTCGAGATCCAACTCACCGCGTGCCAGCAAGATAGTGATGCCGTGATCGCCAATGGGTCCGGAGAGCAGAATCCTGTCGCCCACCCGCACCGAGCGAGGATCGACGATCACTCCAGGAAGCAGGCGGCCAATGCCAGTCGTAGTCACATACATCTGATCTGCCTTGCCGTGCTCAACGACTTTTGTGTCTCCAGAAGCAATGCGAACTCCAGCGTCCCGGGCGGCTTTCGCCATAGCTCGGACTTCGGCTTCAAGAACTGACGTAGGCAGTCCGGCTTCAAGCACATAACTGACCACGAGAGCTTCTGCCCGAGCACCTGAAACTGCGAGGTCGTTCACGGTGCCGTTCACCGCGAGTTCACCAATCGACCCGCCGGGGAAACTTATTGGCTTAACCACAAAACTATCGGTCGTAATCGCAACGGTGGTGCCATTGATGTCGACATGCGCGGCATCACCGAGTGGGCCGGGAGCGGCGCCAAAAAGAAGAGGAGCGAAGAGTCCTTCGACCAACTTGCGGCTGGCTTTTCCTCCGGCCCCGTGCGCCATCTCGATCTGAGGATCGCGGAAGCGGGTAGGGGCGGATTCGGCAATCACGGACGCCGTCGAACTCAGGCGATCGAACTCAGACTTACCATTGCTGCCTTGCGATGTTCGTAGTTGTGATAGGCGGCGCATGATCCTTCCGATGAGACCATGAGTGCGCCGATAGGATGCTCCGGTGTGCACTCGCGGCCAAAAAGTTTACACTGATGGGGCTTCAGCACGCCCTTCAACACTTCTCCACACTGCGCGGCTTTGGGATCTGTTACGCGAATGCCTGGGACTTCAAAGCGCTGTTCTGCATCCCACTCGGCGTACTTGTCGTTAACGCGCAATGCAGACTGCGAGATGAACCCCAAACCGCGCCATTCAAAGTAAGGACGCAGCTCAAAAACTTCCGCCATGGCCCGAAGCGCGGCGCGGTTGCCTTCCCAGGGCACAACCCGCTTGTACTGATTTTCAACTTTGGCCTCGCCCGCCTTCAATTGTCGTAAAAGCATGACGATCGATTGCAGCATGTCCAATGGCTCGAAGCCTGAGACCACGATGGGTTTGCGTTCGTTACGCGCAATCCACTCGTAAGGTCGGCAGCCGATGACAGTCGAGACGTGGCCCGGACCAATGAAGGCGTCGAGACGCATATCAGGAGAGTCCAAAATAGCCCTGATCGCGGGAATGATGGTGACGTGATTGCAGAACACGGAGAAATTGCGAATGCCTTCCACCTTAGCGCGCATCATCGTAAGCGCTGTGGAAGGAGCGGTGGTCTCAAATCCGATGGCAAAGAACATGACGTGCTTGTCGGGATTGAGCCGGGCCAGCTTCAGCGCATCGGAAGGCGAATACACAATGCGAACATCCATGCCGCGCGCTTTATGCTCAAGCGGGCTGCCTTGAGTTCCGGGTACGCGCATCATATCGCCGAAGGCGGCGAAGATAACATCGGGCTCGTGCGCGATGGCTAGACCATCGTCGATTCTTCCCATGGGAAGCACGCAGACCGGGCAGCCGGGGCCGTGAATCAATTCGATGTTCTCAGGAAGGATATCTTTTAGTCCAAAGCGATAAATGGCGTGAGTATGTCCCCCACAGACTTCCATCGTGCGGTAGTGACGGTCGGTTCCGGCGAGGCGGCGAATTTCTTCCGCTGTCTTCGAAATCAGTTCGGGTTCGCGGAACTCATCAACGAATCTCATGCGAATCCCTTTTGTTCGGACTTGAGTTGAACGTCAATTGACGTCCTCCAACCCATATCCCTGAATTTCCTGCATCGCGCCGTCGATTTCTCCCAGCATACGGAGCGTACTCATCTGGTCGGCGGCGTCCTGCTCGCTGATCTTGCTCATAGCAAAGCCGACATGGATAAGCACCCAGTCGCCCGGCACGGGCTTGTCATCCTGTAGCAGACCCAAATCAATCTTGCGCCGCACGCCGACCACGTCCACGAGCGCCGAATCCTGGTTGTCGGAAGAGATCTCAACGATCTTCCCCGGTATGGCTAGACACATGCGGCATCCTCCCGCGACATCATGATTCGCTTCATCCCGATCCATCTTTGTAAGTCTCGTGCCGCCCGCAGGTCACTCCTGCTCGCGAGCGGACATATCAAACCCATCACCGTTGAGAATTCTGTTGATGATCGATTCCACCAATTTAACGGCGTGATCCACGGCAGCTTCGATTGGTGCGCTCAGCCCCATCTGGCCTTCTTCGCCTCCAAGGGTTTCCGGCTCGCAGCCCACCAGCAGCACATTCTTGACCTCAATATTCATCGCCCGGGCCATGCGCAACACGCTCACAGGATTCATCGCATGGGCTTCAATTACGGCCGGCGGATCGTCCGGACCATCCAGCGCTTTCAAATCGGGTTCGATTACGTACAACGTCCCCGGAACATCGCCACGCGGACAAGCGTCGACCAGAATTGTGGTCTCGTAGCCATCCTGTAGAGCATAGGCCAGGTCAAAACCGCGAATGCCAAAATCAACCACACGCACGCTTTGTGACAACCCACGGCTGGCGAGACGGCGAACCACTTCCACCCCGAACCCATCATCCCCGAGGAAGATGTTGCCGATGCCGGCAACGAGGATGGTTGGTTTCTTCGCAGTAGCGGTTTGCGGAAATTCATCGGGAGACAGCGGCTCAACTTCTTCCGCATCGAAGAAGAAGCGATGACCCGGCTGACGCAGCAGTCCCATATCCCTGCCGGGATCGTTATCCAGCACAACGCAGACGTGCTGCTTGCCCTCGTAATCCTGCTCGATGCATTCGATGGTGGCGATTTGTCCGGCGAGCGCGATGTCCATTACATCGCCGTGCGGACGCGGCCGCAGGCGCACCCGGCTTCCCGTCCTCACCTCGACTCCCGCAATTTCGAGATGATCGATCGGAGTTTTCTCCTCGAGAAGTTGCCATTCCCACTCGTTCATTGCCTGTCCTCCTTGAGTGGGCGCAGACTTCGCATGACTCCGTGCAACTTCATAAAATGTTCCATCGGCATGGTTTCGGTGCGTTTCAGCATCTGGCGGGCGCGCTCATCCGACTGGCTCATCTCGAGCTTCTCATCGTCGGTCAGCGTCATGATGCGCAAGGAGAGAATCTCATCAATCTCGGTGCCGTCAAATAAATCTCCAGCGCTCTCCGGTGCAATCTGCGGATAGTCATAGAGAATGATCGGGGCAGAGAGCATCGTGTCACGCTGTCCTTCTTCCCCGACCAGCACTGGCCACGTTCCCACATTTTTGCAACGAGCCGCCTCTTCACGAAGATGCTCATGAGGCGCGATCTGCGAAACAAATCTTCCATCCTGCACGCCGATAACGGTATGAGTGGAGGCCATAGAACTCAGCAAGGCCTGGTCCCGGCTGGAATCCTCTGCGAGTTCGAACGGAGTGGTGTTGCGGACCAGCACGCTCACCTTAAACACTCCATCCTCAATCCGTTCCGCCATCACTTCGAGAGCGCCGCGGATCGCTTTTCGCTCGCGCACGATGATGCCGGCAAGTTCTCCATTTCCGGATTGCAGATGTTCAATTTGTTTTTCGTCAGCGAAACTAAAAGATTCGTGGATTTGCGCATGACTCAGCGCCTCCACGTTGTACACCGGCAAAACCAGTTCTCGCTCGATTGCTTCCTGCCAAGGCCGATATACGCGACCATTCGCTTCCAGTCTCTCAACCAGCCGAAACTCCGGCACTTCGCCCGGCAACTCACTCACCGGCGTGGTCAACTCGCCGACAGAACGTGCGACCAACTGCAGAAAACGCACTCGAACTTCGATCCCGGTTAGCGAACTACCTTCCACCAGGCATTCAGTCAACATGATCGAGGCCTCGCCACCGTTCTGCGCTTCGCAGTACGATTGCGGGCACAGCACACCAAAGTTCCAGCGCTGCTGATTCTTCACCGAAGATGGGCGATACGGATAGAGCATGTATCCCTCATACAGCACCGCTTTCGCGATCTTCTCCACCGCCTGGAGGTTCACTACATCACCTTCTCTTCCACGGGAATAATGCTCTCTAAAACTTCTTCCCAAGTGGGAATCCCGCGCTGCATTTTGTATTGGTACAAGCGGTCGAAGGCGTCTTTGTGTAGGCACAGCCAGGCGCTGTTGGGGTAATAGGCCTGCATCATGTCGCGCCAGACTCTCACAGGCAGTCTGAATCGAGTTTCCTTGTCCCAGGAAATGGGAGCGACCTGAAGTCCGCCTTCCGCGCCAGCATAAAAAACAGTTCCACTGAACTGCAGGCAGATTGGGACTTCTCCATCAGCCACTCCATCAAAGTATTTGGTAGCCGCAACATTGAAATCGAAGCTGCACGGCACGGGCAGATCAACCAGCGTCGATCCTTTAAACGAAGGCACGACCAGATTGGCGTGGGTCCACAAAAGATTTCGCAGAGTCTGGCCCCAGCGGCTGGGCTCGCCAAACAAATCGAGCAGGCGCTCCTGATCTTCGGGCGTATATTTTCGCCGCGTGACTTCGAGCTGGATCTGACATCGCAGCGCGACCGTGTGAATGGTTTGCTCGGGATTAATGTCCGTCAAACGAAGTTTGAACGCCAGTAGTGGAGAGGCTGCATTCGCTACCACTTCGGCGCCTTCGACCTGAAAGCTCAGATCAGGCATGAGACTCCTCTCCCATATTCGAAGCCTCTTTAGTTTCAACCGCGACCTCGACCGATCGTGCTTTCACGCGTGTGAAGAACTCCCCCAGCTCCTTCCAAACTTCCGTGCCACCGGATAGACCTTTCCAGTGCAGGCGAATCAGGCCCACCAGTTTGTAACATTCATCAATCGGAAGCAGATAGTATTCGGCCGCAGAATATCCGCGGGAATAACCGAGTCGATTTACCAGCAACCCTTCCACATCGGATTCCATTTCGTTCAGAATCGGATTACGCGCCACAATGTCATTCCAGGATTCCAGCGCGAGCAGAGACTCAGTGGCTCCCGCCGGACTGGGATAAAGAGCAATGACGCGATTCTCCAGACTGTTTCTGAAGAAGAAAGCCATGTTGATGGGAACCATCAGGCCATTCCACTCGGCATCGCTGAGATTGAAAGCGGGAAGAGAGAGCACCCGCCTCGGCACGCGCTTGAATTTCACACCCTGCCCGCTGAACAGAATCGCACAAGCGTCACAGGTGCAAAGCAGTTTTCGCTGCGCCAGCTCAATCAAATGGGGATGATCGGGCCGTAGGCCCACGCTGCACATCTCGCAGCGTTCGAGCGGCCGCTCGCGCCGCGCAAACTGTCGCAACGCTCCAAAGCCATCAGCCGATCCCGTAAATTGCCCCGCGCTCATGATTTCAGAATCTTCCTGCGTCTCTTAATCTCCGCCGTTGGGTTCCAGAGCGACGGGCTGCTGCATGATTGCCACCCCGCTCATTAACTTATCTAAAGCTACAAATCCGGAAGCGCTCTTCTCTTCCAGACCCTCAATCACCAGAGAAGTCAGATCGGGCGCGGCGTCGTACATTGCCCCCTCGAGAGTCGCATGCACGGTTTTTGCTGTTGAGCCGCAGGCATGCGAACCAGTTTCAACTCGCAGGCGGATTTCACCCTCGTTCACGCCGAGCAGTTCGAGTTCGCAACCCTGTTTCCGCAACTGCGGCCTCACCTTTTCTACTGCCTTTACCACTCGTGCCTCAACGTCCTCAGGGTGCAGGCCGTACAGAATCAGAACGCTGCTCACCAGCGGATCACGGCCCAACCGGTCAATGATGTTCATTCCCGGGTCTCCGGCTTCGGCCACAATGTCGAGCGCTTTCTCCAGCGCCGCGCCGTGCAAATCCATGAGCGATTGCACCAGGCCCTTGGTGGCCGCTCTTACCGAGGGATCGGCGATCGATTCCATCTCCTGGACCAGCCCGCCGATCCGTTGCATGTCCTCTCGAAAATCTCTCCCGTCAGCCACAGGGCTCCTTAATAAATGATGAATTAATGTGACACGCAATAAAACCCAATCGTAGAGACGTTGCTTGCAACGTCTCTGCCAACAGCACCTCAAACTACGCTTTCATCGATGCTGCCTGTAGAACCTTAGCCAGCTGCGTCTCTACGATCATCAAGCTCGCTTAGCGACGAGCTACGGTTGAAGACCAAACATTGGGGAATGGTGCGTCTTCAACACTTTTCCGTTCCCCAAATACATGTGAACCCCACAAGGTAGGCACGGATCGAAGCTTCTCACCGCCCGCATGATGTCTATCCCCTTAAATTTGTCCGGGCCGTTCTCTTCGAAGATCGGCGTATTCTGCACTGCATCCTCATAAGGCCCCGGAGTTCCGTAAATGTCCCGAGGATTAGCATTCCAGGGCGTCGGCGGATACGGGTGGTAGTTCGCGATTTTGCCTTTGCGGATTACCACATGGTGCGACAGCACTCCGCGAACTGCTTCGTGGAAGCCGCAGCCAATGGCTTCCTCAGGCACTTTGAAATCAGTCCACGTTCTGGTCCTGCCGGCATGGAGTTCAGCCAGCGCCTGCTCGGCAAAATAAAGCGCCGCAGCCGCCGAGTAAGCCTGGAAATAAGTGCGAGCCCGGTCGCGTTCAATGGCATTGCTCCACTTCGGAATCTTCCACTCGAACTCCACTTCTGGTTTGGAAGCAGTCTTGGGCAGATAAATCTTCACGCTCTGGCCCGTGGACTTGATGTAGCCAATGTCCACGAGTCCAGCGAGCGCCGTCGCCCACAAGCGGGCAATCGGACCACCGCCAGTATCCAGCGCAAGGTGATCGCCCGTTCGCTTGTCGAACCATCGAGGCGACATGACCCACGTGTACTTTCCATCAAAGTCGCGCTTTTGCGGACGAGGAATCGTGGTCTGGTTCCAGGGATGATTCTTATCCACTGGATTGCCCAGTGGATCAGTCTTAACGAACGTCTCAGAGTTTTTCCAATCGTCGTAGTACGAACTGCCTAACAGAATCCGGATGTTCAGGTTGATGTCAACCAAATCTGTGGTTACGAGTTTTCCGTCCACGACAACGCCCGGGGTTACGTACATCGCTCGACCCCATTCGGTCATGTGTTCGTATTTGTAATCGCAAACGTCGGGATTTTGGAATGATCCCCAGCAACCCAGCAGTATTCTTCTACGCCCCACCTCTTCGTATCCCGGCAGCGCGTCATAGAAGAAGTCGAACAAATCATCGTGCAGCGGCAGGACCTTCTTCATGAACTCCACATATTTGATCAGCCGCACGATGTAATCAGTGAAAAGTTGAATCGTCGGCACAGTTCCTACTCCGCCCGGATACAGCGTCGAGGGATGCACGTGGCGTCCTTCCATCAGGCAAAACATCTCGCGGGTCATGCGGCTCATCTGCAGAGCCTCAAGATAGAAGGCTCCCGTAAAGGGATTGAGCGCCGTCATGATATCTGCGATGGTTCGATAGCCGTGCTGGTTGGAGTGTGGCGCCGCCGTGGACTGCGCCTTGGTCCAGACCTTTGGATTCGTCTCTTTGACCATCTGCTCGCAAAAATCCACGCCGACCAAATTATCCTGAAAGATATTGTGATCGAACATGTATTCGGCGGCTTCGCCTAGATTCACAATGCACTCCGCAATATTCGGAGGTCGAACTCCGAACGCCATGTTTTGTGCGTAGGTGGCACAGGTCGCGTGATTGTCGCCGCAGATCCCGCAGATGCGGCTGGTGATGAAATGAGCATCGCGCGGATCCTTGCCTTTCATGAAAATGCTGTACCCGCGAAAAATGGACGAGGTGCTGTGACACTCGACCACATGGCGGTTCTCAAAATCGATTTTGGTGAAAATACCCAGGCTGCCCACGATCCGAGTGATCGGGTCCCAATTCATTTCCACGAGATTTCTTTTTTTGCTGGGGACGTCCTTAGTCGGTGCGGTAATAGTGCTCATTCGAGTCGCTCCTTATGCCGTGTCAGTAAGATCGTGGATGGTATCCGGTGGTCAGTTCAGCGCGAGGGTGACGCCATTTGGGTTCTTTGTTGACAGTATGTTGAGTGATTGAGCGCAGGGCACGAATCGCACGGCCATAAGCGCCGACGGCGGCGCTGGAGACTTTTCCACCGGGTGGCTCATCCATAAAAGGCATGAACTTGTCGGGGAAGCCGGGCATCGTGCAGCCGATGCAAATACCGCCCACATTCGGACAGCCTCCGATTCCCGCCATCCATCCCCGTTTGGGAACGTTGCAGTTCACCACCGGCCCCCAGCATCCCAATTTCACAATGCACTTTGGTGATCCGTACACTTCGGCGAAATCGCCCTGCTCGTAGTAACCAGCTCGATCGCAGCCTTCGTGCACCGTTTTGCCGAACAGCCATGTGGGACGCAGCTGATCGTCCAGCGGAATCATGGGCGCAAGTCCAGCCACCTGATAAAGCAGGTAAAGCAGCGTCTCCATGAAGTTGTCGGGCTGAACCGGACACCCGGGAACATTCACGATCGGTAGACCGGCTTTCGACTTCCAGTCCCACCCCAGGTAATCCGCGAGTCCCATGCAGCCCGTCGGATTGCCTTCCATGGCGTGAATCCCGCCATAGGTCGCGCACGTACCGCAGGCTACGACCGCCAATGCTTTGGGAACAAGGCGATCAATCCATTCGTTGGTGGTGATGGGCTGTTTCGTATTGGGGTTGGTACCAAGCCCTGCCCAATAGCCTTCCTTCTTAATCTTTTCGTTGGGAATCGATCCTTCCACCACCAGGACAAACGGTTCGAGTTTCCCTTCTTCCGCCTGGTACCAATACTTCATGAAGTCGTCGCCAACTTCATATGCGAGCACAGGATTGTGCAAGTGAACCTTGGGGAGTCCGGGAATCGCTCCTAACAGAACATCCTCGATGCTGGGTTGAGTTGCTGCCGTGATGGAAACCGAATCTCCGTCACAGCCCAAACCTGCGGTGATCCAGAGAATATGAACTTCGGCGACGGGGGATGGTCTTTGCGTGACTCGACCGTACGGAACCGCTTGCGCTGCCATGGGGTTCTCCTTTCCCATAGAAAACTTAATTAGGAGTGGGAGCCGACGGTTCCTTCATGCGTGAAAAGGAATCGCAAATTGTGGAACTAAACATCCGAAAGAGTGACCTCGCGTCTCGCTCAAGACGGGTGCACGGGGTTAAGGATCAACGTTACGGGGGCGGCTCACAAGCGGGAGCACCACTTTTTCCAACGGAGGAAAATCCTAGGGATTTCGTCGGGGATTTCCCTAGGGTGCGTTCCTTAGGTTAATTGCCCTAACAAGCAAACTGACCCATCGGTTGCAGGACGCCGAGCAAGCGAGGAGCTCAGCCTGTTTTCTCATTCATGTTCCACTGAATCGCGTGCTGCATTAGTTCGCGAGCGCTTCGAAGCGAAAGTTTTTCTTTGATGTGCGCCTGGTAGGACTCGACAGTCTTAATGCTGAGGTGAAGTTCCTCGGCGATCTGCCGGGTTCCGTGACCTTCTCCAATCAAACGAAACACTTCCAGTTCGCGGTCACTCAGGTCGGCAATGAAAGAGTTTTTCGTAGCGCCTGAGCCAGCGATGTAGTGCTTAAGCATCTTGTTGGCGATGCGGTCGCTCACATAAATTTCGCCGTTCAGAATACGGCGCACGGCGACAAGCACTTTTTCCGTCGCTTCCTGTTTCATGATGTACCCGTTGGCGCCGGCGCGTAACGCGCGTTCCGCGTAGATCGACTCATCGTGCATGGAGAGGATCAGCACGGGCAGAGTGGGATGAGTGGCGCGAATGTTCTTCAGCAGATCGAGGCCATCGGGGCCATTCAGTGAGATGTCCACAATCAGAACATCAGGCCTTGAGGACGCCAGCACGAGCATCGCCCCGGTTGCGTCCTCCGCTTCCCCGCTCACCACCAGGTCGGCCTCACGGTTCACCATCATCGCCAAACCTTGGCGAACGATAGGATGGTCGTCGACCACCAGAATCCTTCTCTTCACCCGGTCTTGAACTTGTACTTTGTGGGAGGGGTTCATGCTCCCTTCACTCTGTCTCGATCGACCGGAAACAAACACGTGACAATCGTCCCGCCCGTCGCCACCGATTTCACGTCGAGCGATCCTCCGACGATGCGAGCCCGATAGCTCATCAGATGAAGCCCCATTCCTTTATTATCTCGGGCAATTGCACCGATGCCGCAACCGTCGTCCTCAATCGAAAGTGTTCCCTGATGTTGATCGGCGGCCAGACGAATAAAGATATGACTCGGGTGACCGTGCTTGATGGCATTGTTCACTGCTTCGCGAGCGATGTGATACAAATGCGTGGCTACCGTATCGTCGTGAATCAACACCGGGGTCAAACACCGAAACTGGCAGCTCACCGCGAACAAATCCTCCACTTCGCCGGCCCACTGCTTCAGGGCAGACATCAGCCCTTGCGCGTCAGACACGACCGGAAGTAGTCCGCGCGCCAACTCGCGGGTCTTGTGGATGGCCTCATTTACCAGCTTCACAATCTTCGTGGCGTCGCCGGCTTCACACAGGCCCTTTTCCATCAGCTTTTGTTCCTGCACCTTGCTCATGAAGGCAATGCCGGTCAGATGCTGGCCCAGACCGTCATGCAAATCCTGTCCAATACGGCGCTGTTCGCGGGCACTGACTTCCAGAATGGTTTTTTCCAGATGTTTGCGCTCGGTAATATCAATTCCCGAGGCGATGACATAAGAGGCAGCTTCGCTGCTCGCGGGCAAGGCAGTGGCAGACCATGCAATTATTCTTTGTTTCCCGTCGCGGCGCACCCAGCTGCTTTCGTATTCGTGCGAACCCTCATCCGCGCGAGTCTTGTGGAACGAATCCTTGAACGCCTCCACCTCTTCGGGGACCAGAAACAAATCCCAGACAAATTTTCCATGAACCTCCGCGAAGGAGTATCCCGTCATCAATTCACAGGCGCGATTAAAGCGCATGATGCGCCCTTCCGGGTTCAGCACCACGACCAAGGCGCCCACGGTGTCGAGAATGGCGGAGACAACATTACGCTCATCCTGCAGTGCCTTTTCAGTCTGCTTCAGATCGGTAATGTCAAATCCCACGCCGTGAATGAACCAGGGCTCACCATTTTCCTTGCGGATCATCTTGGCTTCGCAATGAAACCAGATCACCCGGCCGTCGCGTGAAATAACACGATATGCCGATCGCAGCGGATTGCCGGTAAGAAACATTTCCGCCGCTTCCGTGCTCCAGCGATCCTTGTCTTCGGGATGGATGTGGCTGTACCAGCGAATAGGATCTTCCAGCCATTCTTCCTGGGAAAAGCCTAGCGCAGCCTCAATCTGAGGGCTGACATAAGCCTCGCCGTTCCCGCGATCGAGATACGCCATGAACACCACGGCGGGAATCTGCTCGACCAGTGCGCGATATCTGGCCTCAAGATTTGGCAGCGGCGCATCCTCATCTTTGGACCACCCTTGGTCCGGCCGTTCCGGTGGATATACGACGTGTCTTGCAACTGCGGGATTTTGGTGCTGACTGAATACTTCGGCGAGGCCCTGAAGAATTTCTTCAGCTTGTGTGGGATTTAGGTTCGCCCCCGCCACCCCAGAAGAGTGCTCCCCATGAGAGTACTTCCCAGGAGACCGATCGTCCGAGGGATGGCCCGCAGCCACACCGTCGCTTTGATTCGGCCACGAAAACGAAACCATTTCTACTCCTCAGAACGTGTAGGCGGGCACGCGTCCCTACACAACCTCCGCAAACTGCGGCCGCTCGTAGAAGCTAACGGGCATATTCTAGCGGATTCGCTCTCATCCATGCTTTGGAGGCGTGCTCGTGCGCCGTGGCAACAGTCGGAAATCCGTCTCCCGTTGGACCACGACCACCGGCGACACCTTTCTTCAGTTTCCCATCGTTTTTCAGAGCTGCTCTTTGCGCGAGGAGGGCATCTTACGGTAAATTCATTGCCAAGGAGATCTCATGAGGACATTCCTAAAACTCACCAGCGGTGTTGGGATAGCAACCTTGCTTTTCGCGGGATATGTATTCATCCACGCGATTCCAGACATGGGCCGCTACCTCAAGATCAGCAGGATGTAAGGCAGGACGTATCGCAGCCTGATCCGGCTCGCGGTCCAATCCGGCGGTTCACTCGTTGGTCAGCCGTTCCAGGCCCGTTCTCTGCCCCGCAATTGAGTGTTTCGCCACTTCCCTATTCTTAACAATCCAAGGGCGGATTCCTTCCTCACTCACTCATAGCAGTTCACATTCGTTCTCGCTGTTACCACGGAACGACTATTTCCAACAGGACACTGTCCTTTGGTAATTAGGAGTTAAGGGTATTGAGGCGACCCCTCCTCCTGCGGCAATATCCAATATGTGAGGCAGTTCTCACGAATTTCTTGAGGAGTATCACAATGCAGACGTACGAGCACTCTTTGAAAGTAGTGCGTTCACTTCTGGAGCCTGAGACACGCAAAGCGTTGTCGCTTCCCCTGGCAGCCCTGATCACCGGCGCTTTATCACAAGTGGATGCCACAATCGAGCTTACGAACCGCGTTTGCGATTCGGTATTTCACCGCTCCAAGACCCAAGACCAATGACTGACTCGGCGATTGGTTCCGAGTCGCCGCAGCGCATGAGCCACGTGGCCTGAGTTCTGTTCCCGCCGCGGACTCAAATTAGAGGTAAGTGGAATCTCTCAGCCTGACTCTCAGCTGCTCGCACTGATTCGATTGTATGTTCAGCCGATCGAGATTCGCAGATCTCAAAGATGGAGTCCAACTGAGTGACACTCAATATTTCCCGCACTTGCTGAGTGGGGTTCATCAGCTTGAGATAAATTCCCGCCGCCTGCAGCGCAACCAAAGCCCCCACTCCCGCAGCATCGATCGCATCAACCTCCGCTAAGTCGAGAACGATATTTCGTCCCTTCTGCCGCGCAGCCGCGCACAAAATAGCGGTTTCATCGCTAAACACAATTCTGCCCAGGCAATGCAAAATCGTAACGTCACCGACGTCTTCAGCAATTACCGAGAGCATAATTTCCCTTCTCCAAAAATTCCAGCCGCATCAATACCAGCGGAAAAATAAATATCAACAGGAAGGTTCACCAGCGAAGAACGAATCCATTTCATCTCGAGACTTCCACGTCGCCACCAGCCTTTGGCGCTCCTGCTGACGAACCAAATGAGCCGCAGCGCCCCCGCATACCTTGGCGAAACTTCTCGCGTTCCTCGGGAGTCATCTGTTCCCACCGCTCCATCATCCGACGCCGCCAGTAAATATGTTTGCCCGGCCGCCCATGGAATCCTGTTAACAGGATCTTGCTTAGGATCAAAAGGCCCACGGCCTGCCAGAAATTGATCAAATGCCAGCCAAAGAGGGCCGGCATCAGCCAATTCCAGAGCCTCATAACTACAAAGCCAATCACCGTGACAAACAGCGCGCCCAACAGAATGAACTTCAATACCCGCACAACCCGATTTCTCTTCATGATGTTTGTTGCCTCATACTTTTCTAAAATCATCGTAAATAGCCCGCAGACGTTCGCGAAGATGCACGACTGCATAGTGCTTGCGCGAGAGCAGTGTGTACACGCCCACGCCAGTTTGAGCAGCAATTTCTTTGAAGCTGTAACCCATCAGCTCATGAGCAATGAATACCTCACGCTGCTCTTCGGGTAGCTCGTCTAAGGCCGCATCTACTTCCTCCAACAGAACACTTCGCGCGTAGGCTGACTCCGGTCCAGCATCGCGCGAGGGAAGCAAATCCTCCCAACGAATATCCGGTTCGGCGTCCGCAGCCGGCAACGATTTGTCGCTTACCGCCTGCCGATTCTTGCTGCGGAAGAGATCTGTAATTCGGTTACGGGCCACCCGGAAAAGCCACGCGGTAACCTGCTCCACCGGCTTCATTAAGCGGTAGGCCTCCACAAGTTCGTAAAAGACCTCCTGCAGGATGTCTTCCGCGTCGCTCTGGTCGGCTACCCGTCTACGGATGAAGTTGCGAAGCCGGGGCTTCTCCCGCTCGATCGCTTCGGAGATTTCCTGGTTTTGCTCCACCATCATCCATCGTTCTCTCAGCGCCGCGTCCATCTACCCCTGTAGACGATTGAGTCAGAGAAATATTTTATGAGGATATCCACAAACCAACGTCAATCTTTTGGATTGATTGATTTCCCACACCGATTTCCAATACTGATTTCCGACACTGATTTTCCGCCACCTGGATCGGATCGCCTTTCCGCACGACCCATCGCAGGGTCAAACCGCCCTCCGCGCAGTGACTGAAGTCTGGTGACTGAAGTTCAGCGCGTGACCAAAGTCACCTTTTTGTTACAAAAGCCCAATGAACCCGCCGATTGGTCCACCGTGCTTTGACTAGGCGTTCCCCCGAACCTACGATCAGATTGCTAAGGGCATATTGCGTGCCGAGAGCCTGAATAGCGTTACCAGCAAGCCATTCGGACTCATTGCTTGGGTGAGCGGGATAGTTACCGATGAGTGAGACCTCGAGGAATTAGAAGTTATGGCAAGGACGAAACAAGGCGGTTTCTCTCTGCTGGAGTTGCTGATCGCCATCAGTATCTCGATGGTTCTCTCAGGCGTTACCTACGTTGTGATGAGTCCCATTCTGGAGAGAGCGCATTTGGAGTCGGCATACTCCACCACCCTGATGACTTTGCGTGCGACTCGTAACCTTGCCATTTCACAGAGCCACGAATATTACGTCGTCTTTAATCCTCCCGGATTTGCAGCAGGGACCATGCTGGTGCAATACCAACCGCCGTCGGTTGCAGGGATTCTGCCCCCACTTCAGCAAGTCAATACCTACTCGATTCCTGCGGATATGACGTTTGGCGTGCAGCCCGGTTTTCCTCCGGCGGCGCCAGACAGCTTTGGAGCCGGCGTAGTTCCGATTGACTTCGGCCAGGGTTTGGGCGCGGGCAACTTGAATTATGTCGTGTTCATGCCTGACGGTTCCTCGCGCGATGCAATCGGCAATTACAACAGCGGAATCGTCTACGTCACTCGTCCTGCTAACTCAATTTACGACTCGCGGGCGATCACGGTATGGGGAGCCACAGGTCGGATACGCGGATGGCGGCTCGGGCAGAATGCGGGCGTTCCAAGATGGGAGCAGGAATGACGATCAATGACCCAAACAAACCTCGGGCACAGTCGGGATTTTCGTTAATCGAAGTGATGATAGCCATGGCCGTCACGACCATCGGAGTGCTGGGCGTAATTGCGACCTTCGCCACTGCCATCGCCGCCACTGAGACTGCCCAGGAAAATCTGATTGCGCGTCATAAAGCTCTCGACGCTATGGAAAGCATCTACACCGCGCGCAACAGTCAGCAAATTCCATTTGCAGCCATCAACAATATCGTCAACGGGGGCAGTTTCTTAAGCGGACCTCAGCCGCTGCTTTGCGCCGGAGCCGATGGTCTGGTGGGCACAATTGACGATGCCCCCTGCACCACACCGCAAGGAACCGCCTGCCCGAATGGTGGGGTGGAATGCTATGTGCTGCCAGGGCTGGATGGAATTCTTGGTACAGCCGACGATGAAACCCGAAGCCTTTCGAACTTTACTCGAACCATCGCCATCAACCAGGTGCTGCAACCGAACGGTCAAATCAACCAAAACTTGATCGCGATATCGGTCACCGTAAGTTTCCAGAAAACAGGATGGCCCGCACGCAGCTACACCACCAATGCTCTGATCTCCAGCTATCACTGACCCATGAGGATTACACACATGAGCGAACAATCGCAGCGCGGCTTCACCCTGGTGGAGTTGACAGTGGCCTCCGCCATCGGGCTGGTCTTGATAGCCGCCATGACCAGCATGTTCAAGCTCGGAATGGACTCGGTATTTACCGTGACCCAACGCGCCGAAACGCAGCAGAACATGCGCGCCGCGATGGAGTTGATGACCAAGGACATAAGCTTGGCAGGAGCCGGCTTGCCTACTGGCGGCCTGCAATTGCCAACTTCCCCGCAAGGCGGGCCGCTTTCTCAATACGCCTGTAATCAGACTGGCACTTGTTACGTTCCCGCCCATACTTATCCCAACAACAGCAGCGGCGGTGGCAATTACATGTACGGCATTCTCCCCGGCTTTAATAACGGAGTACAGAACAACGACGTGATTCCAAACGCACCGGGCCAGGTGAACAGCAGCATTACTTCGATTTACTGCGATTACAACTTTCCTCTGGACGCGTTCAAGATCACGGTGCCGGCGGCGAACGGAGGGACGCAGGCGACAGTGACGGTGCCCAATCCTCCACTTCCATCGCCGCCTTCCATCTTGGCGCCCGGGGGTTTGGTAGCTGGGGACCTTTTACTTTTCGTAGCCAGCAGTCCCGGGGATGGGACCGGATCTCAGGGCACAAGTTCGATACAGACTGCGGCCGTCGTCGGCGAAATCACCGCTCTGCCCAACAACACAACTATCGAATTCGCTTCCAGCGACCCTTTGAATTTTAACCAGACTGGCTCAAACGTCACCAATAACATGGCGTCTGTAGCTGCGGCGGCGGGCGCCAACTTGTCGGTGTGCCGCCTCTACGCGGTCACTTACTTCCTGCAGGTTCCACCCGCCGGGGGAACTTCGCAAATGCCACGCTTAATGCGCCAGGTGAACGGCCTGGATGCCATTCCGGTAGCCGACAACATTC
Organism: Candidatus Sulfotelmatobacter sp.; assembly: GCA_025462865.1. Taxonomy (GTDB): domain Bacteria; phylum Acidobacteriota; class Terriglobia; order Terriglobales; family Acidobacteriaceae; genus Sulfotelmatobacter. Next base: position 192,117 of record JAOAPI010000150.1, read on the forward strand.
TCAACCTGCAGATTACATATGACGTCATCGATTCCACGCAGGGCAGAATCAGCGCCAACCAACGCGATCCCGTGGGCGCGGGATTGTCACCCAGCCTGATTCAAAAGGTGAACCTCTGGATTATCGGAGAAAGTTTCTTGAATACGCAAAATAAAACTCAAAGTATGTATCTGGCGTCTTCGGTCAGTGCGAGAAATATGAGCTTCTGCAATTCATACAGCAGCACCACCACCGCTTGCCAATAGGCGGCGTCGTTTCGATTTGAGGCAGGAGGAGCAGGATGACTGGCAAACAGGGTTCGCGAGGTTTCACTCTGATAGCGGCGCTCATGGTGACCCTTCTCCTATCGGCATTGGCCGTCGGATTGTTGTTCACAGTCAGCGACGAACTCCGCATGGGTGGAAACGACATTGAAGACAATCAAGCTTATTACGGCGCCGAAGCCGGCATGGAAAATCTGACAGCCCAGTTGTCGCAGCTTTACCAGACCTCGCAGTCGCCGGTGGCGGCCGACATTAATGCTTTGACCAATCCCAACTCGGCGATCTATCCGACCGGGATCTCAGGTTCGAACATTACGGCCATGAAGTACAACGAATCCATCACCTGGCCCCCGACCGATGGAAACGGAAATCCTTGCGCGAATCCCTGCGGCACATGGAACGTGATCGGGTCTGGCGCAGACCAGGGTTTGGTTGCCACCATCATTCCTTTCAACCTGCAAGTCAACGCCCAGCGGCAGGCAGGCGCAGGACAGGTGGGCATGAACTCGCTCGCCTCAACCGGTGCAGCTGTCAATATGACGCGGACTGTGGAAGTGGCGCTGATCCCGGCTTTTGAATTCGGTGTATTTTGCGATGGAGACTGCGATTATTTTGCCGGCCCCAACTTCAATTTTGGCGGTCGAGTCCACACCAATGGAAATTTGTTTCTGGCGTCTGGCGGTTCCAAGCTGACCTTTACAGATAAGATCGCAGCAGTCGGCCAGGTCATTCTTGATCAATTGGAAAATGGCCATGCGACTACTGCCGGATACGGCGGAACCGTATATGCTCCGAGCGCCAGCGGAGGCTGCCCCGCCGCTCCGGGCTTCGGTCCGGCAGCAAATTGCCTCGCCCTCGGCTCCGGAAGCTGGACAGGAGGATTTCCGCCAAACGGAGCCGCTAATCCCGCGTGGAACGGAATCTCAAAGTCCACTTTCAACGGATTTATCGTCAATGGCCTTACCGGCGCCACCAAGCTTCAGTTGCCATTCGTGCAGACAGGCGTGGGCGCAATCGAGATTACTCGCAAGCCTCGGCCAACAGACACTACACTCATGGCCAATTCGCGCCTTTATAACAGAGCGGAAATCCGCGTTCTGTTGGCTGACCAGCAGTCGGACCTGCATGCCGAGCGCGGTGCTATTAACGATGGCCAGGATGTGGCCTTGACGGCAGGTAGCTCGGTAAACACGCCCACCGGAAGAATGTATTACGCGGTGGCGAATCCGGCAGCAAATCCCGCTCTGGGCTGGGTAGCGCCCACGGGCTGCGGGAATCCTGCGAGTTGGTCACTGTTGGGACAGGTGACTCAGGGCAACTGCACCAGCCCCACTTGGCTGCGGGTGGAGTACCTCAATAACGCCGGCGCGTGGGTCGGAATCACAACAGAGTGGCTGGGACAGGGCTTCGGTCGACTCTACGATGCGCCACCTGCAACGCCTTTCGGCGGCGCTGGTGCGAACGTTGTTGACCCAGCCATCCTCATCTTGCAGCAATTGCAAAATGGTGTTGGCGTAGGCGGCGCTACGGGTTCTGCCAATACACAGAACAACTGGATTCCGATCAACTTCTACGATGCTCGCGAAGGCGAGCCGCGGGATTCGGGCACGCGAGCTGGCACCCTCTGCAGTCCGATCGGAGTGATGAATGCGGTCGAACTGGATGTAGGAAACCTTGGGCTGTGGCTGCAGGGCGCTGCTCCTTACGCGGGCGGCAGCGGCCCTCAGGTTAACTCAACCAAAGACAAAGGCTACATTTTATATTTTGCAGATCATCGCGGAATGATTGCAGATCCCGATGCTCCATATCTTGGCGCCATGGCGGGATCGTCTCTTCTAGAAGATGTGATCAATAGCAGTTCGGCCGCGGGCACGCCCGATGGCTTGCCGGAAAATAAAACCTACTATACGTTTTCTCCGGAAGATGTCGATAACAGCGGCACCTTAAACCAGCAAGGAGCTCAGCACCTGGGTACCGGCTTCGGAGTTAGCGTAGCGCGAGTCACACAGCCCTACTACATTAATGGTGTAACTGCGGGCATCGACTGCCCGACCACTGCGGCGGTGAACATGGTCACCGGCCCAAGGCACGTCATTCGCCTCGTAGACGGGGGAATGAGCGCGGGAGCGGTGAGTTATGTCCCCGGCACCAACCTGAATCAGGCCAACTCGATCGGCTTCACCGTAGTCTCGGAGGAACCGGTCTATGTTTTAGGAAATTACAACAGTGGTCCTGCCGACCCGCTCTGGGGCGGTGGCAACAACAACACACAGCACTCCGCGGCCGCCATCATCGCCGACGCAGTCACACTGCTCTCGAACCCACCATCTCCCTCGACGCTTCCGATCGCCAATCAGGGCTGGACCGATGCCGGTAGCTTTAACTTCCCCGGGGATGTGACGAGCGGCGCGAGCACGAGAAAAGGAAACAACAGCTACTACAGGCTTGCCATCGCAGCCGGGAAAAGCATTCCGTTTCCGCAGCCCGCATGGGGTGGTCAGGATTTCGGAACCGACGGCGGCATGCACAACTTCCTTCGCTACCTCGAGAATCGAGGGGCGAACGGAGCGACCGTAAACTATACCGGCTCGATGATCAGCATGTATTACTCGCAGTACGCCACCGGAACTTTCAAGTGCTGTAACGTGGTGTACGGCGCGCCCGTACGAAACTATTCCTTCGACACATTGTTCTTGAATCCCGCAAACCTTCCACCAGGAACGCCCATGTTTCAAGACGTAGTCAGCCTGAGCTACCATCAGGGCTTTGCGCCGCAATAGTCATAGAAAAAAATCACAAATAGCCGGCACGCCCGTGCCGGCTATGAACGAGAACGGTTCGCTCTCCGCATTTCAATGGGAACTCCAGCGCAGTAAACAGCAGAAAAAATTGGCTCCTCAGGTAGGATTCGAATCAACACTTAAACGTAGTTTCAACGAGATGCAGACCGGCGGATGGCACCTAAGGTCGTGAAAAGCAGTCATAGACGCGCTAACAGAGCGCAGATAGAGCGCGTCGTGTTAGAACGCAATTAAGTTGTAATTGTGTTTCTTGCCGAAGAAGTTGACAGAGAACGAATGGACGAATCCGCCTTTTGCCCGGAACGTACGTTGTTGGTCGTACCTCGCGTGAGCATCCTCCAGTTTTGTATAGCCTTCTTCAGGCGAAAGAGTTTCCAAGCTGTGAATCGGCTCCTTCCGCTCCTCGCTCCACCACCCGTGCAATTCCCGAACGAAGTAGACCAAGCCGCTCGCGTCCTGTTTCTAGTCTAAAACTAGCTCGTAATACTCTGCTTGCTCAGCGGGAACATCCTCAGGATTTTCGATCTTGTATAGGGTTTCCTGCATATTCGCAGCGTAACATAGCCGCCTTGACCGTATCCACCTATGGAAAATTTGAAAAACGCCGGGACCGGCTAGCCTTCGGCATCATCACAAGCAAGTCTTTGCAACGCCGATACCGCGGCTTCCCCTTCTGAAATCTCATAATAGGCGCGTGGACTGACAGTCCCTTCGGGCGTCGGATCTCGTACGGCTTGGAATCATCCGATTCGAATAAGACTTTCCCGGAGGATTTGCATTGGCCGCGTACTAGAACCAGAAGAAATCTCATGAGTGTAATCGCTGTGTTCAACAGTCATGCCATGACGACTACTAAAGTAACTAGCCTTGGGGCACATCAAGTGCGAACCTTTTAGTCAACGGGTGCGTGCTCTATCGAGTGGAAAATTCCGGGAGGATAAAAAATAGAGATGCGCAAGCAGAAAGGTTTCTCGCTAATTGAGCTGCTGATCGTAGTGGCTATTATTCTGATCATCGCAGCGATTGCAATCCCGAACTTGATGCGCGCCAAGATGGCAGCCAACGATTCTTCCGCGGCCGCTTCCGAGCGCTCCATCGTCACCGCCGAAGTGGGATATTTCGCGGCATTCCCCACGATTGGCTACACTGGCTTGCTAGCTTTAGGCGGCGCGATTGGCGCGGCTTGCGCTCCCAGCACGACCACAGCTTGCCTTATCGACAGCAACCTGGCCAACAACGGTACTCCGGCCGCCTCTGGTAAGAGCGGTTACAGCTTTGCCTCGGTTGAAAGCACCGGTGCGGGCGCTGCGGTTCCCAACC
>JAOAPI010000189.1 GCA_025462865.1 Candidatus Sulfotelmatobacter sp.
CCAATAAACCAAAGCTAAGTCGTGTTTTGAACTCAGCGTGTCGCGGTGTTCCCCACCGAAGAGCTGCGCTCGAAGGGCAAGCACTCGTTCATGTAATTCCGATGCCTCCGCCAGTTGTCCGCTTCGCTTGAGAACCTCGGCGAGCTCATACATCGCGCTCACCGTGTCTGGATGATCGGGTCCCAACTTGGCCCGTTGCGCTTCTACGATCTCTTCGCGAAGCGTCCTCGCCCTCTTGAAATCGCCCTGTTCGGCCGCAGTGACCGCGAGGTTGCCGATCGAGATTATCAGATTTGGATCGCCCGCAGGTAGCATCCTTCGCCGCACTTCCAAAACCTCTTCCTGTAGCTGACGGGTCCGTACTAGGTCTCCTTGAGACCAAGTAACCAAGACAAGGTGATGTTTGGAGGTCAACGTAGCAGGATCCTCATCGCCCAGCACACGCGAACGGCCCGCTACCGCCGCTTCGTACAATAGGCGGCACTCACGCAGTTTCCCTGTTTTTCTAAGAATTTCAGCAAGATCGTGTTTTGCACTTAGAGTATTCGGATGATCCGCACCCAAGGCAGCGAGACTCATCTGCACGATCTCTTCGCGAAGCGCCTCCGCCGTTCCAAGATCGCCTTGCCGCGCCGCGGTCGTCGCAAGGTTTTCGATTGAAACCAGCAGGACCGGATCGTCGGCAGACAGCACTGTGCGCCGGGATTTTAGAACGTCTTCTTGAAGCCTACGAGTCTCGCTGAGGTTACCCTCGGCCCACGAGACCAAGGCGAGACTGTGCTTGGATCTGAGCGTGGCATGATTTTCGGAGCCCAGCACGCGCGTGCGAGCCGCTAGTCCCTGTTCGTGTATTTCGCGCGCCTCCTTAAGCCTTCCTGCTTCGCGAAGGATCTCCGCAAGCTCGTGGCAGGCATCTAGTGTGTACGGGTGATCCCCTCCGAGAACGGCACGGCGAGCCTGGATAACATCTTGGACAAAGCTGCATGCACTTTCGAGATCGAGCAGTTTTGCCAATCCCATCCGCGGATCATAGACCCGCCATTCGATGTTTCGATGGCTATGCTGCGACACCTGCCGGGAAAGTGCATTCTGTTCCAGAATTCTGCGAGCAGAGGTGGTATCCCCTTCGAGCCAAAATGCGAGGGCAAGCTGATGATTGTAGGCTTCCAAGATGGCGGACGCATCAGCCTTAGTTTCCTGCACTGAGACGATTTGTTCCCAAAGCTTACGGGCCTTAGCACGATCGCCAGCTTCTGCGAGCGAGGTTGCCAGGTTCTGCATCGTCAAAAGCGTCGTTTCATGGCCTGGCCCACATCCCTCTCGGTACATAGCTACTACCGACTCGTACATCTCGACCTGGCTCTTCAAGTCCTGTTCTATGCTTGCCAATGCTACGAACGATCGCAGGGTATCCGGGTGGTTCTCTCCCATTACGTCCCGATAAAGCTGCCAAGCCTTTTGCTCAAGATCACGGGCTGCATCTCGATCGCCACATTCACGGATAGCACGAGCCAAATTGTGCATCGTGGTTATGGTTGATCTGTCGCGTTCTCCCAGACGCCGTTGTTGAAATCCGAGGACTTTCGTGAGCATTTGCCTTGCTTCGCGCCAGCGCCCTTGAAGGCCCAGAGTGTTAGCGAGGTTGTTCATCGCGAGCATGGCATTCTCAGACTGCTCACCCTGAACGCGTTGGAACACTGCAAGAACCTTTTCCTCCAGCTCTCGCGCACGATCCAAATTGGCCTGAAAGTCCGGTACCTTGTCTCCCATCCGTAGACAATCTGCCAAACTAAGACGCGCGACGAGGGCCAACTCGTTCTCATGACTCAGAAGGTCGTCGGCGAGGCGGCTACTCGCATCTGCGTATCGCTGCGCATCGACATACAAGCCTTCCGCGTACAAAAGATTTCTAGCGCTGAACCCGAGGGCCACAATCGCTTCCGGTAGACGCCTCTCCTTTACTCCCATTCCAGCTAGAGCGCGGGCAAACAGGCTTACAAGCGGTCCTCCTACCGATGACGGGACAGGGGCAAGCTCACGAACCGCGCGCCAGAACGCGCCATCGGCGTGCGGCAGGCATAGATTCATTAGTGCCCAGTATTTAGGGTCTGCGCACCGTTCGTTAGTCATCACAGAATTGATCGCGTAGCAAACTCGTTGGAGATCTCGCTTTGGGAACGTAACCCGACTGCGAATATAGTCGGCCATGACTCGGTGCATAGTGCCTAATAGAGCGGTTCCATGCACCACAGTCCCAGACGAGCTAAGTATCGATCGCCCGACCAGTTCAGCACGAACGTCTGGCAGATCAACGTCTTCCACAAGCGCGTGGAAAAGCTCCAGAGGAATCGGCTCGGCGGCAAACCAGGCCAGGAGGCGGGCGGCGCGTTTGGCTTGTAGCGGCAGGCTGTCGTACGAGATCGCGAGTGCCTCGGTTATGCCACGAAGGCTGCCGGGGGGTACCTGCCCGAGAAGCACCCTCGATTGGCGATCGACTTCTTTCGTAACACTTGTGGAGCGTGCCTTGGCCAGGAGTTCCTGAGCAGAAAGTGACCCAAACAGAAGAGCCTTGTTGAGCACCTCCAGAGCGAGAGGCAGGTCCCCCACCCATTCGGCAACTTCTCCCCACTCGTTTTCGGCAAGAATCGCTCGCGAGCCTGTTCGCTCCGTGAGAAGAGACACCGACGCCGAACGCGGAAGCACGTCAATCGGTAGGGAGTGGACATACTCCTCACCCGAGTGACTGCGGGAAGTTGCTAGCACCGTGACAAAGCCAACGGCTGGGCAATAATGAGCCAGCTCTCTCACTGGCGAGCCGGAGATGGGCGGCGGCACATTATCGATGACAAAAAGGACAGGTTGCTTAGCGGCGATCTCTTGCAGAACTTTTCCAAGCTCATCGCGTGCATCATGGCCGTTCTGTAGGAATAAATGGAAGTCCTCCACGTCCGGCCGAATCGCTTTAAGCATGCCGTAAAACTGCCCTTCAAGTCCCGATTCGTCCCGATCGGCAACGAGCCAAAAGAGACCACCTGGGTAATAGGCGGAGCCGAAACGCCAAAGATACTCAAGCGCGAGCCGAGTCTTCCCAAACCCGCCCCCTGCTTCAATGGCGCCTGTTAACGCGGCTGTACGAGTAGGCTCGCCCCTTAGCGTAGACAAGGCGAAGTGAATTCGAAACAGATCGTCGGCGCGCCCTACGAAACGCTCGTTCAACGAGGGCGGCAAGGTTTGGGGAAAATGAGGCTGAACGAGAGGCTGTGATGGTGGAAGTGCGGTTTCGGCCAGCAGTAGCTCGTAAATGGAGTGCCCGCCTGCTCCTTTGAGACGCTCTCCAATCGTGGGCCCCATTCGATCGAGGCACGTTCGAATGAGAGCTGCCAAGCCGTCGGTATCTGATACTTTGGGCCAACCGAAAGCGCGAAGCTTCGGCGGTACGTTGTCAAGCACTCGAACAGTACCGGCGTCGGGCAACGCTATGATTATGTGGTCAAGTGAAGCTTCCAAATCTTCGGCGGAGCAACCCGCCTGCTGCGAAATTGCGTCGAAAGCACCGAGCGCCATTCGAAGTTCGCGGAGGCAAAGCCACCGAGTGAAATAAACGTCGTCAAGAAACGCTACAAAAACCTTTGCGCCGAAAATTGCTTGCGCAACTTTAGCTGGAAACTTATCACCCGGTGAGAGGTCTTCAGTGTCGAGGAAGGCGAGACCTGCCGCTTCCCCGAGGGCAGCATGCAGGGCGCGGGCTGAAGCGCGGCTGCTGCGTCGCGCGTATGAAATAAACACCGGCTTGGATGCTATGGCAGTAGCAGCAACCTGTTCGACGGCCACAAAATTACTCCACTTGCAAGCTCGGATTTTACAACATTTCAAACAGTGGAGCGCGATGAAACGGTCAGCGGAAGGTGATCCTTGTTTCCTCCGGCAGTCGGGTCCATTCGGTAAATGCCCCTTCGATTTGCGAAAATTCTCACGGCGAGCAATTCTACCAAATATATTGGTTACCGCCCCCCATTGCAGAGACTGCAGAGACTGAGCAGAATGACATCGTGCCGAACGAATCTCTGCTTCCCGCCGCCAGTAAGAGTGGGCGAATGCGTTTGACGAAAGACAGCCAGGAAGAGAAGTGATTTCTGCAGGCGCTCGCCGAGTTCTTGTCCCAATCGGCCATAGTTAATGCCAGGCAGCCTCATCCTTCCTGTTCCTCTTCTAGCCAACTACGGTGACACCTCATGCTCGCGTCTCTCCATCAGGAGCACCCATTGCGCCGATTCGACAGAAAGCGATTGCTCGGTACGCAAAACAATTGCGCGAAACTTGAAGTCGATCTTATCGACATCTCGACCCATCGACCCAACCGGCAACTGCATTGCCTCCGCGATGAGTGCCTGCAGGGCTCCTCTGTGGGTATGTAGAAGGCCCTTCTCATGCTGGTAAATACGGCTGCGGCCGCGAAAATCGTACATGGCCCTTATGCTGAGGCAAGCCGTCCCTAGCGGTGGCAACACTATCGCCAGCGTCCCGATCGCGATTTTCCAGTACGCCAAACGATCGTCCGCTTCGCCCGCAGCATCAACCCCACGAAGATGAAAGGCATGTATTGCGGCGATCGCGATCGCTGCCAGAAGCGCTCCAGACAGAAGGCGGGACCAAATCTGTTCATTTTCCTGAATGTCGCGGATCTCGTTCGCAAACCACACGAGTTGCTTTCCGATCCGGTAGTACAGATAGGACTCCATCCGTTCGACGAAATCGGAGCTGTGCACAAGTTTGGCCGATCCTCTCTGGTGCAACGCCTCCAGCCAAGTCAGCCCCGAGCGCTCCTGCATGGGTACCAGCTCAACCAAAGCATGAGCATCGGCGCCTTCAATCTGGCCTCTGCGCCTCATTGCTTCTTCGGCGGCTTCGGAGGAGTTTTGGAAAAGGTAGGGCCCAACTCCAGCCAATAACAGGTATTGCTCCCTACGGAATAGTTCTGCTCGAACTCGGTTCTCGATCCACTCTGCGGTCGGCTCACGGCTGGTCAGAGCGAGAAAAACGAGAATCACTAGGCAAGAGATTTCGCTGAGGATCAAGCCAATAGCCCAACTTCCGCCTGTCGGCAGCGCGAGTAGCTGGGACGAGAGTAGGAAGAGCGCCAATGGGGGTAGGATAGCCGCTAGCAGGCCACTTGCGAAGTAGTTACCCTGCGCTTCGACAGCACGCCAGATATAGGTCCACTGCGCTTCATGCAGCGTCTGTCCGCCATCGTATTGCTCGAACTTTCTTACCCCAGCTGGGATGTCCAGCCTTGCTGCGGGGTATTGCTTCCTGCGTCTCTCGCGGCGTTCGAACGACGCCTTACGCTGCGAGAAATAGAGGAGCCGCAGCCACCAAAGTACGGACAGCGTGATTACCACGGGGCTTGTCAACTGTAGCCAAGGCGCGGGCGTCTTTGAATAGACCGCCAGGGCGGCCATTGCGGCAAGCAGGAGACTGACTCCGACAAGCAGACTTTGTCGACTTTGCGATGTACGGCGCTCTTCAAGCATGATTCTGGCCCTCCGTTGTGAACACTTATCTGCTCCTGACCCTTTACGCGCGTTTTAAGCTTGCGTGTATTTTGCCCATTCTACATTGCTACGCACGCTCTCCGAATCTTTGCGGCGTCCCGATGAGTTAGTCGTGTTTGTCTCGGAGGCTGCGGGCACCAGCGTGACAAATATCAAGTGAATACCAGCTTAATCGGCTGGCATTCAGGTTCCGCATGCCCTCTGAAATTAATGGCTTATATGCGCCGCACTCCTTTTCACTCCACGAGGCGCATCCAGAGACAGCTCGGTGTCAGCGCCTCTGACGGGCCCAAAATCAGCACTTGGGCACCGGACGGCAGGCTGTAAACTTTGTGTTTGGTGCGGAGAGGGGGACTTGTTCTTCGACACCCTGTTGAGAACGCGTAAGTTATTGATTTTGCGTTGTGCCAAACAAGTCAAACAAGGCAAAAACGCAGGCCATGGGCACAATTTGGGCACAGCGGATTGGGGTGAACCCCTCTGTTGAGACAAACTGCTATTGGCACACTCGCCGTTTAGCGTTTTTCCCTACTCAAACAGCCTCTTCTCCTTCAAAATGGTCTCGGCTGGCGAAGCGGAGGCGGGCTCTGCTGGAGAGCAACCCGCCAAGGAATAACCAGCCGGAGACTCATCGAGACGATGGTCGGGGGAGCCGGTTTCGGCCGGTTCCCCTTCAACTATCGATCCTATATCGGATCGATAGATCTCCTCATGCCTGAAAAAACTCATGGTCGCTCCCCGTGATTTCGTCGTGGGGGCGGCGGTCTGCTCGAACTCCTCCGGCGGTTTGTAGCCCAGCGCGGAGTGAAGCCGCACGCGGTTGTAATAGCTGTCGATGAACTCCGCGATATTTGCGCGCAGATGATCCAGATCGCGGTATTCGTTGGCGTAAATTTCCTCTCGCTTGAGAGTTTTCATGAAGCTCTCGCAACTGGCGTTATCGTACGGGTTCGCCGGCCTGCTCATGCTCGGAATCATGCCGTACCTCCGCAGGACGCCGACGTAATCGCCGGCTGCGTACTGGACGCCGCGATCGGAGTGATGAACGACGCCTGGTGCCGGTGTTCGTTCTGTCAGCGCTTTTTTGAGTGCCGATATTGGCAGTCGCGCCGCCAAAGTTCGGTCCAGTTCCCATCCGACTACCTTGCGCGAGAACACGTCGAGGATCACCGCCAGGAATACAAACTCGCGATGCAGGCGGATGTAGGTGATGTCGGCCACCCAAAGCTGGTCGACACCCGTCAGCTTCATCCGGCTGGCCAGGTTCAGATGCACTTCCAGCTCGTGATCGGAATCGGTGGTCACCACGAATGCCCGCGGCTGCACGCCCAGCAGGTTGTCTTCGCGCATCAGACGCGAGACGCGCTTGTGGTTCACCAGCATTCCGCGCCGTCGCAGTTCTTTGCTCACGCGGCGATAGCCGTAGCGTCGCTTGTGTTCCGCGAAGATGTTTTGAATCGCCGAACGAACTTCCATGTCCTCTTCGACTGGATCCAACACTCGCAGCGACCGGTAGAATCCGGCGCGGCTCACGCCCGCCAACTGACACATGCGCTCGATACTCAGGCTGCCTTGCATCGACATCAACTCCCGGATCTGGTCGTAGATGCCGTCTCGCCAGCTTGTGTGCTGCTCTGGCGTCGAGCCTCGACTTTTTGCAAGGCACCTTTGAAAAAATCGGCTTCCAGTGTTTTGTCTGCCACCAGTCGCTTCAGCTGCGCGATCTGTAGCCGGAGTTCACGTTCCTTGCCGTTCTCCGGCGGCGCTTCGCCGTCGTCAATCGGTTCGATCTGATCGCGCCACTTGTACAGTAGCCTTCGATGTACCCCGAGTTCCGCCGAAAGCGCGACGATGTTCTCGCAGCTCTTCAGCCGCTCCACCGCCACCTTCCGGAAGGCCTTTGGGTATCGGCCCACTCGCTTCTTTGCCACTCGCAGTCCCTTTCCCTGCAAAGTGTGCCAATTTCGAGTGTCTCAGTTTCGGGGTTCAGTCCAGGATTGGGGTGAACCCCGTAAGCGGCCGGTAAGTACCGTCTTCCCGTACATAGTTCAGAGACATCATCCTTGAGGAGGCAGCAGGATTGAGCCTGGGAGGGTTGATGGCAACGGCGCGAAGAATGGAGACTGATCAAGTCAGT
>JAOAPI010000005.1 GCA_025462865.1 Candidatus Sulfotelmatobacter sp.
TTCTTAGAAGTCCGTACACGTTTTGAATTCTTGGTACCGCTCATCGATCTCCGCGCGCGTCAATGTCCGGAAGCGGTCCGGTCCGAACTTCTCGCAACAGAAACTGCCCATGACGGAGCCATAGATCACGGCGCGGCGCAGATCCGTTTGATCGATGTCGCCGCGTGAAGGCTCGACGCCCTGGCTTGCGAGATACCCGATAAATCCGCCGGCAAAGCAATCGCCTGCGCCGGTCGGATCGAAGACATCCTCCAGCAAGTATCCGGGCACCATGAAGTGCCCTTCGCGCCGGAAGAGGATCGCACCGTATTCGCCGCGCTTGATTACCAGTGTATGCGGTCCCATGTCGAGGATCTTCGCGGCGGCCTTGCGCAGGTTGTTCTCGCCCGAAAGCATGCGCGCCTCCCCATCGTTGATCAATAGGAAATCCCAATCGCGGATGGTTGCGAGCAGCTGTTCGCGGAAGTCCGCGATCCAGTAGTTCATTGTGTCGCCGCCCACGAGTTTAGGTGAGCGCATCTGTTTCAGCACCGATTGTTGCAACTCCGGCTGAATGTTCCCGAGCAGCAGATACGGCTGGTCGCGGTACGTCTCCGGCAGCTTTGGATTGAAATCCGCGAAGACGTTCAGATCCGTCGTGAGGGTGGTGCGTTCGTTCATATCGGCGGAGTAGACTCCGGCCCAGAAGAAAGTCTTGCCCGGTACGCGCTCCAGACCCTCCAGATCGATTCCGCGGCCTTGCAGGAATTGGATATCGCCCTCCTCGAAGTCATCGCCGACGACGCCGACGATGCGCGTGCAAGTGAAGTAGCTCGCGGAAAGAGCGATATAGGTGCAGGCGCCGCCGAGGATGCGGTCCACCTTGCCATGGGGAGTTTCCACTCCGTCATATGCGACGGAGCCGACAACGACTAGGGACATCGTTTGATTGTAAACGACGGGCGGATGGGGAACTGGTGGAAGGGGCTGGAAACGTCGGCGCCGGCGGGTCCGGGAGGAGCTTGGGTTCGGAACCGTGAAAATCGGGTAATTTCGGGGGATGCGTGGGTAAATTGGGCGGAAACGTGGGTATTGGTGGGTTGTATATTTTTGGTAAGTGGATTGTTTTCAGCGATTGGTGGGTTCGAAGTGAGTTTCTGGCGAAATTTGGCGGCCCCGGAGTTGGCTGGAGCGACTGAGGTTGGAGTGGAACTGGGGGGCGTGACGCATTCCAGTCGCGTTGAAAGCGCGGTGACGGAGGCGGCGATTTGTTTGTCGGTTTGCATGCTGGATTGCGATTTCATTCTGCACTATGCGGGTGAGGAGTTTGGGGGCGCAGGCGGGTAAGTGACTTGGAAATAAGGGCGAAAAGAAGTTGGAGGCGCGGGACCGTAGGAGAACTGGAGTGGAAGTGGCATCGGCCCCGCCCTCCCCGGGGCTGTCGCTGGCCTCAACTAAGCGGTCCCTGAAACTTGACGCGACAAAAGGACGCTATGTCGCGCTATCCGGGCGAGATTTCCCGCGTTTCGGCGCGCAAAGGAGGGACGCTTCAGGTGCCAAGCGTGAAGACGTAATCATCAATTCGGGGATCGGGGAGGTTAAGGCGCATCTTTGAAGATTGTGAACCAAACCGTTCAAGACGTTTCCAATCGAGACGGTTCCTGATATTGCCCCTGTACCGGCCCTGCGAAAAGTCGATATCCCAACCCGGATTGCCTGTGTTGGGGATTGCCATGTCGCGCCAACTGTTTGGCGCGTGAATAACCGTTGCGCCAATTGAACGAAGCCGGTTTGGAAGCAATCGGGTTGGGATCTCTTCAAAGTCGCGTTCCTCTTCTAAATGGAATATGTATTGTGGCCCTGACACCCAAGTCCGAGGCAATCCTGCATTTTCATGGGGACGGCTCTTGAGGTCAACATCTCTCGCCGGAAACTCGCCTACGAACTGGAACCCGGAAAATATCTTATCGATGCTGTGCGGTTGACTCCCCCATTCTCTGCACGCTGCCAAAGATGCCGCGAGCCCGATTGCGAAGGAGCGTCGATGTAGTGAGGACACGATCGATTGGAACTCAATTCACGTTGGAAAGTTCCCTCAAATTTACGATTCAGACAGTTGAGAACGACTGGAGGGGCTGAAACTCTTTAGGGGTTTAGCGCCGAAGGGCAACTTCGATTACGTATTGAAGTCCCTACTGCGATCCTGACCGCGATTCCCCCGATAAATGGGGATGGCGTTGCGAGCTCTCGAAGGTGGTCGGGCCGCTGCGTCGGGCATGAGGCGAAAAGAAAGCTGCGCATCAAGAAAAAAATATCTTAAACCCGTCCCTGGCAAGAATACAATTATCAACATGCGGAGATCTTTCTTATTTTGTGGCTGCTTGCTCTTAATCACCTCGGTACCAGCCTTCTCACAGAGGACCACGCAAAACAGTACAGCGGGCACTATCGCCGATGTCCGCTCGGAGTGGGTCAAAAATTTCATCGCGAAAAGTATCACCGATCTTGTGGCTCTATATAGCGATGATGCAGCCCTCCTACTGCCGTCCGGAGAACGGATAGTCGGGAAAGACAAAATCACCGCATATTTCAAGCAGATTTTCGACTCGGCTTCAGGTCTTCGCATTAAGCTGGATAGTGACAAGACCGATAGTTCTGGCGAACTTGGTTTTGATAGTGGCCGCTATGAAGAGACCATTACGCAAGCCGGCGGTGGCACAGTCATGTCCGGCATTGTGGCTTCCGGTATTGTGGTTAGCGGTGGTGGCAGTCAGAGCGAGCATCGCGGCAGCTATTTGTCGGTTCTAAGGCGCCAAACAGAAAGATGGCTGATCGTGCAACAAGCTACGACTGAAACCGCCCAAACTTCTGGGCGCTAGCGGTTCAGGTAATCGCGGTGCTACTTCGACGCGGCACGGCGTGGTAACAGGTTCGCGACCATGGCACGCTGCGCGACGTACCACGCTCAACCTACCAGACGCGAAGGGAAGCGGTGGGTATGCGTGGGACGCGTTCAATCCTTGCCCGTCGTACACGCGCGTCGCGCGTTAAACGAGGAGCGTAAGGAAGGGCGTGTTTGCGCGCCGGCATGTCCGGCAGGCATGTCATCTCTCAGCGCTTAGCCATTCGTGCATGTCCCCGCCAGCGAGTCCGGCCGCACTGTCCCGTTCACCCCGACGCGCGCACCCGAGTCGGCCGCCCGCGCAATCTATTGGGCGCTGTTGGTTCATAAACCACGGCTGATATGCTGATTGGGAGAGGTAATTATACGGGAATAGTCCAATTTTCAAGGGTCGCGCCGTATCTGGTCAATCCTGTGGTACTGCTTGGATTCTGCCTTTTTCTGTTCTTCGGCATACATCGGGCGCTACTGAAAGCTGGACTTCTCGCCCCACTTTCTCAAGGACAATCCTCAACCGTTATCCGCCTGATTCTTAAGTACGGGTTATTGGTGTCGATCATCTTCATCATTCTCGGTTTCGCGCTTGTATTTCGCGCCTCCGAGAATGCCAGCCGTAACCATGTGCAGCAAGGTTCGATAACACAGCAGACTGGTCCATGCGGATCGAACATCGTCGGTGACCACAATAAGTCTGATGTAAATTGTGCAGCCGCGGCAAAAACAAAATGAAAATCCTCGTGATGTTCGGCACCTGCACGTTTTTAGCGTTCGCACAGCCAAAGGATCCCGTAAGACAAAAGGCTGGCGACTGCTCTGTAAATATCATCGGCAATAACAATACGATGGCCTCGCTGATCTGCTATGGCTTGGACCCCAAGCTAGCTGAACAAGTGAGAGCGATTCTAAACGGCACATGGCACAACGAAAAAGTCATAGAGAGCATCTCTAAACAACTGGCGGTCATTCAGAAAGAACTAGATAAGCCAACTCTCCAGATCCAGCAACACAGCGAAGGGCCAAATAGTCCCAATACAGTCAATATCAATCAACGTCCTCCGTCACGGCGAATACCCCCAGAAAAGCGCACTGAAATGGTGGCGATCTTAGCTCGACATCCCGCGACAATCAGTGTGTCGGCGATTGCAAACAATGCAGAAGCATTTCAGTTTGCACAAGATTGGTACGACGCTTTCAAATCAGCTGGATGGATAATGAAGGACGCCGCCGTGCGTGGGTTGCTAGGCGGAGTATCAGAGCGTGGAATCCTTGTGACATTTCATGGTGAGACGATTCCGCCAGGAACACGGAGTGATGTCCGGGAAGATAGTTCTGCTGGAGCAATAGTGCTAAGCATTGCAGCGCTAAAAATGACTGAAATGGTGCATGGGCAAGGATATTTGAACTCGCCGGAGAACGAATTTGGATTTGTTGTCTTCGAACAGCCTGAAAACTAGCAACTAACGAAACCGCGACCCACGGGCGTGCAACTTATAACAGCCCGTCCTCTCGCCCGTGAAACAGGCCGGAGTCTATATTAGTTGACGGTGGGAGGGAGTACCTTCGTTCCGGAAACCGTCCATTCGGGACAGCACACCGTCTCGGCTCTGGCGCTCTTGCCCACCTGTTCAGTTTCCCATTGGATGGTGCAGTTGGTTCTCGCGCCAGGCTTTGGGCGTTCTGGTCCTAGCGATCCCGGTCGCAGATGGGCGCGAGCTTTCGACATTCGGGATCTCCCGCGCCGCTGACCAGCGTCAGCCCTCCAAATACGTTGCTGCCCGTTATGAGACTGCCCTTTGAAGGCTTATCCCCAGACGATCCAGCTCCTTTTGGCGGGCGGTCGTAAAGGCCTAGGGTCGCTGAGATAGACAAACCTACCCTCTCGTTGCAATGCAAAGACAATGGGATCATGTCATGGAACACGAAGGTCACCTGTCCGCCCCACTTCCGGAGGTCGAATGAATCGTGGAGCATGGGTCTTCGTTAAGTTGCTCAGCGCGGTAGTCTATACCATTTTGAGGCTCTATATCCAGACCTGCTCACAGCTCTCAGTGATTTCCAACCAAACTCTTCCGGTCAATTCGAAAGAATACCCGCGGAGGTGGCACTTGAGGTAATTGCTTCCGCCATCATCCGCGCTGATGTGCGGGTCCCAGCAAGAGATGCCCGCAAACTTTATCGCCAGTGGCTTCCGTCAGCCATTCCACAAACCAACAGCAATATCGCGCCACGGCTCAGGGTGGCATCCGGAAACAGATCGGTGATAGTAAATGTTTTCTCCGGGAGCGGCACGTTCAGCGTTGCCGCCGCAAGGCCCGTCGTTCCCGCGGAGCCATTGCCCATCTTTTCCTCTCTTCCTTCCAACTTGTCCGGAATTCCAGGGTTTCCACCCGCTGACACAGAGAAGGTTCGGTTCGTTTGCGGCTGAGGCGACCAAGCCAGTTGGATTTCCCCCTGGCGGCTGGCAATATTGCAGGCAAGAATCAATCGGTACAGTGCCGGTTTCCGCGACGCCACATCACGCACGATGCTGGCGACAAGAAGGGGCGCTTTCGACTCGGGAGCTTCGGTGCGGATCACGGTCCAATCCTTCGCTCGCTCGGCTTGCGCGGTCGTGGCCGCGACCCATGCATCGTGCGTGGCCTCGTCGGGAATTCCTAATCCCGCTGCGCCCATGGCGCCGCCTTGCAACTTGCTGAGCAACATCGCCGCCAACGGCGGGTTTGCATGTGCCGCATCATAATGTTCAACCGACAACCCGCCGTTCTTCGCCGGGTCGGTATGGCATACGGCGCAGTACTTCTGCACTAAGGCGTTTTGCTGCCCCGGCGACATCAGTTCCCCTGACAGAGCCGGTATCGTCATCACCAATGCGGCAAAAAGAACACGCTGATAGCGACTAGGACCGTAGGGGACTGGCGTGGAAGTGGGCATCGACCACGCCCGGCGTTGTCGCTGGCCTCAACTGCTCCGAGGCATTTCGAACCTGCTCAGTGGTTGGGGCCAGGTTCTGAGACGGTTGCGTGACAGTAGACACAGCCGCGGTTCGGCACCCCTGGCGGGGGATCGTTAAACGGGTCGGCGTCTGCGTATAGGGCCGCGCGTGCGTTCAGATCCGACGCCGCGATCGTTTCCAACACCTGACGGTATGGCCAAGCCGTGTAGTTCCTGGCGTACCTCGCGTTCGCGTAAACAATCCGGGCAATGTCTACCTGGCCAGCCTTGACCAGACCATTGCCTAAATTCAGCAT
>JAOAPI010000030.1 GCA_025462865.1 Candidatus Sulfotelmatobacter sp.
GACACTCCTTTCTCTATTTCTAAGCATTCCCCAAGCTACTCTGGATTCCAAAACGGGTCTGAGCAATACAGCTCACCTGTCACGTTTCGTGCCCTACTGAGTATCGGGGCGAATGCTTAGGCTAGAGTCAGTCAACTATATTATTAGCCAAAATTCAGTAGCAGGCGAGCGCTAGGCGCCGGGGATGATGAAAATGGTTAATGCGTAAAAACATTGGATGAAGATTTGCCGTAGTAAGCAGACTATAGAAAAGAACTGGTTGACTTTTCGGTGGACCTAGGCGGGGTCGCACCGACGATATGTACTCAAAACGCCCCCATTACAGGGATTTGCGTCACTCGTAGAAGGGCCAAAATAGCCACATCAATGAACCGATGTGGCCTCTTTGGATTAAAAGATGGTGTTGAGGTAGGTGCCGCTCGTTGTGAAAACGTCGATGACGCTTGTAGAAAAGGCGGACCGATAAATGCGATTCCGGGTCAGATCGACAGCTAGTCCGAGATAACTTAGCTCGGTACTCGGGGGGATCACTTGAATTGGTAAGCCTGTGTTGGGATTGACGACGTCGACTTCGCCCGTCCCTTGGCACACCCAGTAGTTGCCTTTGCTATCAAATGTCGCCGACTGTATGTAGCTCGAACTAGTCGTGCTCGAGCCCGCGATTCCTCCATTGGTTAATACTTCTCCGGTGGGATACTGACCTTAAAGAGTTTCG
This sequence comes from Candidatus Sulfotelmatobacter sp., assembly GCA_025462865.1. Taxonomy (GTDB): domain Bacteria; phylum Acidobacteriota; class Terriglobia; order Terriglobales; family Acidobacteriaceae; genus Sulfotelmatobacter. Next base: position 716 of record JAOAPI010000030.1, read on the forward strand.
ACTCGGAGGAGTGGCAGATAAATGCAGCGGAGTAGCCCCTTCGTATCTTTAGCAGCGCGAGACTAACGTAGAAGCTGGCATCGACATTCCAATCGATGAGCTTGCAGTCCCCAATCGATCCTATCCTGGTCATCAATATGTCGCCCTTTTCTACCTTGAAAGACCTAGTCAGTAAACGGTGTTCCGCCTGCGAAATGAACTTGGTGTTGGTGAAGTCGCCGCTCGTTACATTCTCAACGCTGAAAAACGGAACGCCGCTCTCTACATATTTGGGTGTTTGATGAGTTCCGTCTTTGATTTCGGCAATATCACCCAAGCGCTTCTCCACCCACTCTTCGTGGAACCCAGGGAGCCGGGTCCGTCCAGTGAGGAGCTGCTGCATTGCGGCCTGTTTGAGGTCGCGCTTCTTCGCAATGAGCCGGTCCAGCGCGCCCAGTAGGGTACCCACGTCACTCAATGCCTGCGCGATGGCATCCTGCTCGGCTTCGGTGGGAGGAATCGGAACAGAAACGCGGTGAAGAATAGCTTGGTTAAGCGATGGCATTGTCGTACCGATTGCGTTCTGCAACAGCCACCCTCGAATTCGCGCACTCTGGAACTGAGCAGCCAAATACTCGCTCTTGGCTTCCTTGGCTGGACGAACAGCGATACCGTCCGATCCGAGGAACCAGCCGTCCTGTTCTTGTCGAATCAGTGCAGAGCGCTCCACTCCGCCCTTTCTCCCGAATACGATGTCTCCGGTTCGGAGGACGTATTGAGGCAGCCTTCGGGTTATCCCCTTTGAAACACGCGGAGTATCATCCGTGATTCTCAGAAACCCTTCACGAATCTCCCCGACAGATAGTAATGGGACACCGTCTTTGGAATACTCGGAAGCTTTTAGGAGTGTGCCGAACGGGCCAGTCTTGATTGAGGCTATTTCGCCAATTTGCTTCGCCTCCCACTCCTCGGGAATGACGCCCGCCTCCGTTTGCTTATAGCCGGGCCTCACTTCCATACCGCGCCGATGCTCGTCAGATGTTCGTCTACGCAGTGCGCGAGCGTGGCCAGTGCGTCCGTGAGCTGCGGCAGCGGGGTAGCGTAGCGTTCGGCGAGTTGGCGAATGCGACCTGTGAGTGTCTGCGAGACGCGGTCGAGTTCGCCCTGTACAGCGGCAGCAAGGACCGCAAGCCATTTGTCGTCCACCACGAGCGTCTTTATTTCGTACTCTGTAAGCGCGGGGTACTTGGCATCGAGCTTCGCCTCCCAGTCCTCTTCCGCAGCCTTGAGCTGGGCTTTGGCATCCGTCAGTTTGTCGAGCATGGCGGAGTAGTCTTCAAGCGCTTGGCGCTCATCGGCGAAGTCCGGGTCTGAGCCGATTGCTTTGAGGCGTGCCTTCACCGCTTTAGCGGTGATCTTCTGCTTGTCGCCCTCGCCCTCGATCACTTCCGCGAGCAGCCCTTCCTCCCCGCTTTGCTCCTCACGCTTTTCATCGAGCTGTTGTTGGATGGCGGCGAGTTTGGTTTCGATGGCGGCGATGGCATCGCGTTCCGTGGCAAAGTAGCGGTCAATGAGGAGTGACGCCGGGATGAGGTCGGACTTGAAGCGCCGCTTCCCGTTCGTGTAGTCGTGCGTTTCTGGCCAGACGAGTTTGTTCTCCTTGTTCTTCACCTGGCGAATCTCGCGAGGCTGCGCACCTAGCTTCCAGCCTTCGGCGGAGATGAGATAGCAATCGTCCTGCATGGTTTTGGCCCAATAGTCCATGAGGTGCTGATAGATGTCATAGGCATCGAGAAGCGGTGCGGCCTTAAATGTGGCGAGCAGATCCTCGGCGATGGATTCAATTAGTTGCTTGGGATGGCCGTCTTTATCGAAGCCCTTAAGCAGCGGAGTGGTGGCTTTCTTCCACTCGACGAAGAGCTTGGTCGCAGAGTCGTGGAAGGCGGTGAACTCCGCGTGGCCGAAGATGGCGGGCTTCACCTCGGCGATCGGGAGCCGCAACTCGCAGTAGCCGGGGCGGTCGCCATTCTTGAACAGTGCGGCGCGGACGGTGGGAAGAACTTTCCAATAGGGATTCAACCTTACCGGGTCATCAATATCGCGGACCGGGATGCCGCCGCGGAGATGACCGTCAATGTCCTGCAAGTCCTCCGGTTCGGTGCTGTCTATGTAGCGCGGGAGGTTGAGGTTGAAGTCATTCTTCGGGTCGGCGATTTCCTCAACCGGCACCATGCGCGCGTAGCGCAGGTCGCTTTCATCCTGCCGGGTAAAGGCATCCACGACGCGGTGGATGTCCTGCTCGCAGAGGCGGTTTTTCGGGCCATCCTTCATAAAACCCTTCGAGGCGTCGATCATGAAAACGCCTTTGCGGACGGTCGCGTTCGCCTTGTCGAGCACCAGGATGCACGCCGGGATGCCTGTGCCATAAAAGAGATTCGCGGGCAGTCCAATGACGGCCTTCAGGTAGCCGGAACGGACGAGTTGCCGGCGAATCACGGCCTCGATATTTCCCCGGAAGAGAACACCGTGCGGGAGAATGCACGCGGCTTTGCCTGTGCTCTTCATGGAGCGAATGATGTGAAGGAGGTAGGCGTAATCGCCCTGTTTCTTGGGCGGCTCACCCCAGGTGAAGCGTTGGAAGTGTCCTTCGCGGGCGTGAGACCGGTGGACCAGGTCTTGTCGGAAAACGGCGGATTGGCCACGATGTAGTCGTAAGTACGAAGCTGTGCGCCATCCTTGAACTTAGGATCGAACAGCGTGTTTCCGGAGAGGATGTTGGCCGTCGGGAAGTCATGCAGGATCATGTTCATGCGCGCAAGACCAGCCGTGGTCACATCCTTCTCCTGCCCTTCCAGGGTGATGTGTTTCCCCGCTTGCGCGGCAACCTTCAATAGCAGGGAGCCGGAGCCACAGGTGGGGTCGTAGGCGGTGGTGGCGGCTATGCTGTTCGCCGGGGAGATGCCGATGACCTTGGCCATGATGCGGCTGACCTCGGAGGGCGTGTAGAACTGTCCCTTGCTCTTGCCGCTCTCACTGGCGAAGTGCCGCATGAGGTATTCATAGGCGTCGCCGAGGATGTCGTCGTGGTCGGCACGGTTCTTCGAGAAATCCAGTTCCGGCTTCTGGAAGATCGCGATCAGGTTGGAAAGGCGCTCCACCTTGGCCGAACCCTCGCCGAGTTTGTTCGGGTCGTTGAAGTCCGGAAAGTCACTGCGGGCGAGGCGAGAATTGGCGTCGATGAGCGGCTGGATCACTTGCGTATTGATCTTGTTGCCGATGTCGCTGTCACCCTTGAGGGCGACCATGTCCTTGAAACTGGCCCCTTTCGGAATCGTGACTGGCGGGGCGAAATCGTCAGAGTCTCCGTATTTGTCGGAGATGTACTTGATGAAGAGCATGAACAGGACGTAGTCCTTGTATTGGCTGGCATCCATGCCACCGCGCAGTTCATCGCACGAAGCCCAGAGTGACGAGTAGAGATCGGATTTCTTGAGAGCCATGCTTATTTTTCCAATTGCTCCTATGGGGGAACAGAGAGCATAACGCATTTATGTCCCATCAGGCACGCGCTGGACTTAAAACATACGAAAATCAAAATTTCGTCTTTGGCGCGAGCGCGGCTTAGGAGCCTCTCGGCGCACGTCGTGCTTTGGAAGAAGCAATGCGGATCGCTCGACTGATCTATACGAAGAAAAAAATTCAGGAGGGCAGAATAAACAGGACATTCGTCATAATGGTGGATTGGATTCAACTTCATTTAAAGAGGCTCTTGCAGAAACGGTGATGGGATCGATCGCGGTGAATCCAAAAGGATAACTCACCCCTGCTGTTCATCAGATTCAGTGCAGGTTGGAGCATACGCATTGACGTATGTATTACCGGCCGAATCCCCAATCAAACTGTTCAGGACACTGTTGGGACAGTAAGATCAGATTGCGCCAAGGATGAACACCCGAGCAGCTTTAAGTAAGTGCTTGTAAAGATTGAATCTGGCGGAGAGGGGGGGATTCGAACCCCCGGTACAGCTTTTGACCGTACAACGGTTTAGCAAACCGCCGCCTTCAGCCACTCGGCCACCTCTCCGGCGTGCGTTTTCAAAAGCTTACCAC
>JAOAPI010000048.1 GCA_025462865.1 Candidatus Sulfotelmatobacter sp.
TGGGCGAATTAGTCCATGCGGGAGTTGCGCGGCAACGAAAACATAATCGGTTGCCGAGCGCGGTCGACCGTGTTGTAGGTAACGGATGATCGCTTCTCCGACTTCGTACTGGATTGGGAACTGCTGAATTCCACCGCGCTTTGCGCGATGCACGGTGATCGTCTCACCGCACCAGTCGAAATCACTAAATCGGAGCTGCGCTACCTCACTGCTTCGCAGACCGTAAATCGCAAATAGAAGAAGAACGGCTTTGGCGCGGAGGTCACTAGGAGAAGATCCGCTGGCGGATGCTATCAGTCTTCTGACCTCCGTCCACTTTGGCCCTTTTGGCCGATTGTCAGATCTACGACTTTTCGGACTCTGGATGCCCAGTGCTATCCCCGGAGCGCACCACCCTCGAAGGGAGGCATAGCTGAAGAAACTGCGTAATGCCTGGGAGTTCGTCGCAATAGTACCGACTGACCACCCCTCACGCCCCTTAATCGCGAAGTATTCATCAATGTGGCGCAACGAAATCGAGTCGAGACTCTGATGTTGATCGCCAAACCACCTCACGAATGTGAGTAGCCTATAGCAGCGAGCCTCAACGGTGGCAGTGGACAGTCCTCGAATCCGCATCGCCTCAGCAAACTCTTCAATTTGGGGCTGAAAAGGACTTGGAGGCAAAGCAGGCAGCTGGCCATGAAATCGTAACCAACTTTGAGCAATGCGAACGAACATGAAAGGCGATCCTGGCCGTTTCAGTTTCTTTCGCAGCGGGCCCTCATAAGCTGCCCATCCCCGCCCTGCCGCTTCGATCTCGTTCAGGTCGACTTTGCGGAGCGAACTCATTTTTAGAAGGCGAACTATGTGAATCAGGTACGCCGCGGTAGACCGTACAACGATTCGGCTGACGCCCCGTTTGAGCATCGTTGCGAGGTATTGCTCCCGCTCTCGAAGCAACGGAGCGGCTCCGTGTCGAGCGTGCAGACTTGGCCATGACGATATTTCGTCGAAGAGGTTCATCCCTCCGCCTTTCTTTTGAGCAGAGGTATCTTACGGCGGAATCGTAAGCTCACGAGGCGAGCCAGGCCCCAAGGGAAAGGCGGAACTCCCCGCTTTTTCCCTGCTTGCAAAGGAAACAATCCAATGTAAAATGTTCAAGCTACTTCTCTGCGGCGTTCCCGATGCTGTCACAGTTTTTCTATATTCCGCCCTTGAGCGAATCCGCACTGGGGAGCTCCTAATAGAGTTCGCCAGTTCCTCGATAGTCAGGTCCCGATTGAACATGTGCCTGATTGTTGTTGGGGGACGCCCATAGGGGTCAGGTTTGGTTTGGGTTTTGAGAAACGCTGCTTCGCAGCGGCTGAAGAATGACACGTCACCCCAGGATGGGTCCTGCAGGCTAACTTTTGGTTACCGCACGCGAACTTATTGAAAAAAGGCCTCATAGGCTAAGTCTTGGTAGGAGACAGCACGATACAGGTTAGCGCCGGCGAACCTGTTCATTTTGCTGGGATACCCAGCTTGGCCAGAGGAACGGTCTATGGTGAAGCCGAATCTCCGCACCAAGTCCATCGGGACGAAGGTAAGTGATGACGAGTACGCCCAATTGGAGCGAGCCGCCCAAAAGTCAGCTAAGACGCTAGGCGAGTGGTGTCGCGAGGTAATGCTGGCCAATGCGAACGGCCAGCCGGCGAAACTGAACGGAACAGGACCCGAGGCCAACGCGGTCATGGCCGAGGTGGTTGCGCTCCGGGCCATCCTGCTTAACGTCTTGTTCAAGCAGGCGAACGGGGAACGGCTGACACCCGAGGAGATGCAGCGGCTGATTGACCGTGCCGACTCGGACAAGGTCCAGAAGGCACGTGAGCGTCTGGACCAAGCAACACATTCGAAACAAAGCTAGCCGAAATGGGTTCGGTTGGGAGTGGGGTGAGCCGTGATTAAGACTTCAGAGGGTACCGGCTACCAACCTTGGCGAAGGAAATGGCCGATACGGAGCACCGGTGTGGTTCTGATTGCCGGCGTGCTGGGATTTGGGATCTTCGTCTATGAGTACTGGGCTTGGACACCGCTGCAACGTTGGTACTGGTATGAGTACTTGGCCACGCAAACATTCCCAAGCGCACGTGGCAACTACTGGCTGATAAGTAAATCTGACCGGAACGGGCATCACAGCCTTGCAGGTGATACCGACCTCGTTCCAGACCCTAGCGGACAGCATGGGATTCCGTTCGAACTCTCCCAACAGGCGCGGCAGCGAGGTGCCGTTCAGCTGTTTCTTAATTCCGTCCCTTACAGCAACGCGCAGATGAAGCAAATTCTGGCTGGACAGATTTTCGCCGGCCAGTCACCCGACGATCTGATACGCCCTGCCTGGGTCGGTGCGCTAGGGTTCCTCGTGCTAGGGCTTGTTTTCGCCATCCCACGGGACAGAGCCCGACGCGGTAAGAAAGACAAAGAACGAAGGCTCAAAGGGCCAGAGATGGTTACGGTTGGAGAGTTCAATCGACAGAGCGGTGCGGATGGTATCAGCTTTCTGACCACCGAGTCGAAACAATCGCTCTCAATTCCGCGCTCATTAGAGAGCAGCCACATGATGATGATGGGAGACACGGGCGCCGGAAAAAGTGTTTTACAGCGGCGGGTGCTAATGCAGATCGCCGAGCGGGGCGAAACGGCGATCGTTTACGATCCTGCACTCGAACACACACCGCAATTTTTCAATCCTGCCCGCGGCGATCTTATCCTGAATCCCCTTGACGTACGCTGCCCTTATTGGTCGCCGTCCGACGAAGTAATGCATGAGGCGGAAGCACTGACCCTGGCAACATCGCTGTTCCCCGACAAGCCGCACGAAAACACATTCTTCGTCGAAGGTCCGCGAAAAATCTTCGCGCACTTACTCACGTTGAAACCGACGCCTGAGGAGCTAGTCAGATGGATGAGCCACGAGGAAGAACTGGATCGCCTCTTTAAAGGCACCGAACTGACGGCATTCATATATCGCGGCGCTGGCCCACAGCGTGGTGGTGTTTTGGGTGCGCTCAACATGGTTGCTGACAGTTTGAAGCTCTTGCCGAAGGAGAGTGAGACGAAGCAGCGATGGACAACCGAAGAATGGGCACAACAACGCAGTGGCTGGATATTCCTGACCTCGACTCCTCGATTCCGCGAGAGGCTGTTGCCCCTCATGAGCTTATGGCTAGACACGTTAGTGCTGCGATTGATGAACCAGGGTGATCCTGCGATGCGTCACGCATGGTTTGTGCTTGATGAGCTCGCTAGTCTGCAGCGACTGCCGCAATTGCACACTGCGCTGACCGAGAATCGCAAATCTGGAAATCCCGTCGTGATCGGTTTCCAAGGCCGGAGCCAACTTGAAGTACGCTACGGGCACGAAGCTGAAGCAATGCTGTCGCAGCCGGCCACCAAAATCTTTTTGCATACCAGTGAGCCTCGTGCAGCGAAGTGGATCTCGGACACGATTGGCGAAGTGGAAATGGAACGCGTTAAGGAGACGGTGAACACGCATCCTCTCAAAATTACCAAGTCCAGGAGCTATCACACTGAAAGGCGAACGGAGCCGCTGGTGCTACCATCGGAAATCAGCGGACTACAGCGCTTGCACGCATTGCTTAAAGTCGACAATCTAGTAGTGCCTTTCAGCTTTCCATATCTCGCTCCCGTAAAAACCGAACCCGGTTTCATTCCACGAGAGATCACGCCGCGTGTGATCGAAATCGGGGAGCGCCCGCCTCAGCCGAGCACTGTGGCGGCGCAGGAGATCAGTCCGCGCGAGTCGCAGAACTCCGAAGGCATCGCCGCCGGACAAGAACCCTACTTTGAGTAAGTCATGCTGACCATTTCCAAACCGCTGAGTGCCGGCCAGGCGCAAACCTATCATAAAGAGGAATTCGCGAACGCCCAGGAGAACTACTACTCCGAGGGAGACCATATACGTGGCGAGTGGCACGGCAAGCTCGCGAACGAATGGGGCCTGCAGGGCGAAGTGCGGGAA
>JAOAPI010000056.1 GCA_025462865.1 Candidatus Sulfotelmatobacter sp.
GATCGGTGCCCACGATTGTCGCCTTATACTTCTTGCGATTGTGCATGGTCACTTCGACCTGGCGCGCTTCGGCGACGACGTGATAGTTGGTGAGGATGTGACCTTCCTTGTCGATCACGAAGCCGGAGCCTTGGCCTTCCTGCGGAACCATTCCGTAGAAGAAGTCAAAAGACATGGCGCGCGATGTGACGTTCACCACCGAAGGAATGTTCCGGCGATAGACGCCGATGTTGTTCTGCTCTTCGCCGTCGAGTCCTTCGCCGCCGGAAGCTTCCGTGATCTCGACTTGCGCGGGATGGCTGAACCAGTTCGCCGGATCGGAACCGGCATGTCTGCCATTCGAACGCCAGGTGGTGAAGTAGAAGAATGCGCCAGCCAACAACAGCGCCAAGACTGCAGGACGTAGAAATTTCATAAGTGCAAACCTTCAGGGCCGCCAAGCTGAACCGCGAAGAAGGCCCACATTGGATTCTACGTTGGATTTTAAACAATGTTCCCTCGCAAGGCACGTAGTGGCACTTGGACTGTGGATTTCTGCAGGGAATATTTCTGTTGGCGCAGCCATTGGAGTGCGTGGGTGAGTTGGGTTTCGCCCTTTGAGGATACTTCCAAGGAGTGCCCCCTCCCCCACGGTCCCTTGGAATCATCGCTTTAGCAGGAAATTCCTCCCAGATCCGAATGTCTAAAGAACTTAGATATCAAAATATCTGAAACCAACGACTTAGAGACCTACGCTTGGTCGGAGGCGAGCATCACGGCGTCGATCATCATCGCCGATTCGAATTGCGGAGGCAAGGTTAGATGTCACATGAAAACCGGGAATCGCGAATTGCCCTGTAGGCAGAGCCATCTGCCGACCCAATGTCTATTGCCTAGAGCCGGGGTCCCCCGAAACTGGCACTTTCAGGCTACAACCTCTGTCTACTACCATACATAGTTCACTGTATTCCATCGGACAAACGTTGTATAAGAAACTGCCTTATTGGGGCGGAGGGGATCTTTGTACAACGTCGCTGTGGTACGCCAGCTATGCGCGGACATTATCGCGGAGAAAGACTCCGTTAAGGTCGAACAACTCATTACCCTTTTGCAAGCGGTGGTTAGAGAAGATCAGGAAGAAATCCGCATGAGAATGGCCTTTCTGGCGAAGAAATACTCAGACATATTGGAACAATCCCCAGCCGCAGATTGACGGATACTCATTCCCCTGGGAATCGTCGCATTGACAGGAAATTCCTCCTGGATCTCGCAAGGGCCTGTGGAGGTCGTTATGAGCAACATCCGTCCGCTTCGCCCTGCAGAGCCTCCCAGCCTTCCCGCACAATGAATGGAACCAGGCAAAGCGCTGCAACGGGATCGGCCCACGCCACGTGCCAGATAGCATTGACCGCCAATCCCATCAAGGCGATCACCGAAAGATACCCACAGAGCGCCGACTCAGCCGCATCTGCCCTTAGAGCTGCACTGCCCGTCATCGTTGAGAGCCGCCGTTTCTCTTTCGCAAGCCACGGCATGAAGACTGCGGCCACGATCAACACTGCAATCCCCAGATAGCTTTGCCTGGGTTCTGCGTGACCAAGCAGTGACACGGCGGACTCGACAACCACACACGCGGCCAACGCAAGAAGCAAGAACCCTGCGATGCGAGCCGCGCGCGACTCCGCCTGATCGTGACCTGCGGGAACCTGAAACCGTCGTCGCACCGCTAACGCCGAGATAAGTTCAATCGCGCTGTCACCGCCAAAGGCAAGAAGCGCGGGACTGCGGGCCATCCAGGCCGCTCCCAATGCCACAGCAGCTTCGAAGCTCATCCAGATAACTGTCAGGTTCTGGATCCTAATAACCCGCTGCAAGACTTCCGGTGCGATAGTCTTCTTCTCTACAGACATAAGCGATTGAGCAGTCGCGCGGCCTAGAGAAGCGGCTTTACCTGCGACTCGATAGTATCAGTGTATTCAAACCCAATGACCTTCTCGCGAAGCACGCCTTGGCGGTCGTAGAGCAGCGTGGTGGGCAAGCCTTCGATGCCGCCAAACTTCTGTTTCAGGTCATCGGTGGCGACCGCCAGGGGACAGCGGACTCCCATTCTTTTCGCAAATAGCACCGGGTCTTCGATATCCCTCATGGTGTCGAATTTGAATCCGATTACCGCAAGGCCGCGAGAACCGTGGCGGTCGAGCAGTTTCTGATAGCCGGGCATCTCTTTCTTGCAGGGCTGGCACCAGGTCGCCCAAAAATCGATGAGCACGACTTTGCCGCGAAGGTCGGCCGAGGAAATCTCGCGCCCTTGCAAATCTTTCACGGAGAAATGTGGCAACCGTGAACCAATCTCACCTGCAGCGATAGAATCTGGTTTGGGCCGAGGCTGGCTCGCCGGATGTTGACTACATCCGACGAGGCTGGCCGCAGCGAGGCCCAGAAGTAACAAACGTATTCTCAGCATCTATTCCTTCTTCTCATCTTTGTTCTGCACTTCTCTGTTCTGCACCTCTTTGTTCTGCACTTCCAGAATCACTAGTTTCAGTGGCGTCGAAAGGTCAGCCTTCTTCTTTTTTCCCGCAGGCTTTTTATACAACTGACCACGAACTGTGACCACCGTTGGCGTACCCGCAAGCGGTTCCAGCTCTTTCGACAATTCATTCGGCGCGAGCGCGAATGACCGATTCGGTTCGACCTGTAAGGCGAGGTTGCCCGAAGCGTCCTTCACGATTTTTCCGCGCGCGTTCATATCCATTTCCGCCGCGGTCACACCGCTGTCGTATGTCGCCTTCAGAAGCTGGACAGGATCAATTTGTCCATCCTCCTTGGGAGTGACATCAACTTTTCCATCGATCAAACTAACTTCTACGTTTTGAACGCCAGCCTGGCGTCCCAGGTGCTGTTTCACACCGTATGCTCAAAAATTTCAAGTCATGCCTTCGACGCGCATTTCAATGTGTTTGATTTGCGCTTCAGCCATGGGCACAACCACCATGGAACCGAGCAGCAGCAGGAACGCGACTGTCTTCCTGTTCATCCCTCTGCGATTCATCGTTGTATTCATTCTCCTCCTTTCTCAAAAGTGCAGCCTGAATTGCTGTGTAATTCCGAAACTGATATGGCGGCGGATTGGCATGAATGAAGCTCCGCTGGAATGGGCAACGTCCCAGTCCGTTGCCAGCCACAGGTGCATTCCGGGACGCACGCCAACGTACGTCGTGATTCCCGCTAGCAGAACGTCACCGCCGCTCCCGTTCTGAGTGACTCGCGCAATGCGGTCATCTTGAGAACGCAGCCAGGTTAGTGTGGGGCCGATGAACCATTCGCGAGTCACGTTCTTTGATTCATAAGGCCGGTACGAGAGCCAGAAGCGCAATTCGAAATCATCGCCAAGCCGGGTTTGCTGCGTCCCTTGGGAACGTAGAAGGGAATGGAATTCCTCATCGGCGACCAGGCGTCGTAGGTTGAAAAGTCCGGTGTAAGTCCAATTCGCGGCCAGAAACAGATCGGTCGAACCGGAACCTGGCTGCAGACTTGCGGGCAGCCGAGCGCCAGTTTCATCGTTCAGATTTGTGCGCCCGGTTGGAATCTTCGGACCGAGCGTGAACGATGCCTGCGTAGTTCCTCGGGGTGAATCCCGTCTGTAGAAACGATACTTCACGAGCACCATCGTGTCGCCCAGGCCTGTTCCAGCCGCCGTTGGTATCCCCGGCGTCTCGAAGTGATTTGTGATGACCGGAACGAGCACAGTGAGATCGAAATCGTGGCGGAAGCCCCACGTGAAGTTGAAATCGCCTTCGTGCGAAAACGTTGGCCGGGCAGTGGCAGGAATGCCTCTCGACGTTCCCGGCATTGTGCCGCGAGTGGTGAAGATGGAGTTATAGGAAATGAGACCTCCACCCGGAAATAATGGCGGAGCCGTTTCAGGAGCTGGCCCTTGCGCCTTGGCAGCCGAAGAACAGAACAACAGGACAAACATCAGCCAGGCGCAGCCGCCGTACTTAGTAGCCTTTCGAAATCTCACAAGTTTTCTCCTCCAGCAAAGACAAACACTTCAGGCACACGAATATCGTGAAGCCGGGAACCGACTGGAGGTCAGATCAGATGCGAAGAGGCTGCGAAGCCCAGGACTGAAAGCCAGGAGGGGCGTGACATTGCGCCGGGAGGCTTCGGGCCGGAAATTCCAGGCCGAAGCGGTGGCCTGACTCTGGAGCAACTGCAAACATGACCGCAGCTACTGACGTGCTATGCCCCGAGGAGGGCTGCACAAAAGGGCCGTGAGTTGAGGGCATGGTCTTGCAGCAATCCTGACCGTGGTGGCCATGCGATGAGCAATGCATTGAATTGCAGCACTGCATCGCTTCCTGCTGCGTCGTGGTAGCACTGCAGTCGAATGCATACGCCGCGAGACCGACTGCAAGTACGGTCCGCAAAATTGAGCCAGCCAAACGCATTACTAACTAGCGTAGACGCTCGCGTAGGGCAGGGTCAAGGCTGCCAATCGATTCGCGATTTTCGAAGTCGGTCCCACGAACTTTGACTCTGCGCGCGCGTAGCCCGGAGTCATTTGTGCGCTTTACGCGGCGCTGAAGCGCCGCTCTTTCACGTTATCCCCATCGTCGGTATTCCGGCGTCAGCGCTGCGCCGACCTCAGATCGACGTTTCATATCTACGCTTCAGCTCAGGGCTTGGTCGTGGTTTGATTCGCATAATGACGAACGAATCCCGCTCCGAGCTCGACAAGCTTTTCTGCCAATGCAGCGCCGGTTTCGGGCGAGCAAAGGCGCGGATCACCGGCGGCGACTCCATTTGGAGCTAGTTCCGCAATCTCGAGTGGCACTGATATATTGACGCCTTCGAAGCCCACGGTTGCCAGACCCGTGATGGGCAGGCCCATTACGTTGGGAAGTTTACTGGGGCCGGGGATTAAATCCTCGCGAACTCGTTCGGGAAAGAAGTGCATGGCGAGGCTGGTCAGCACATCGGCTCCATGTCCTGACATCTTCTTAGCCTTTTCCTCGCCGACAACATCCACCAACAGACTTTGCGCTACCCGCCAAAGGTAAATGTTCGGAATCAGGCAACCGTTGGAACGGTAGATCTCTGACGTCACTTCCTGAATGCATTGCACGTTTCCGTCGTGGCCGTTCAGGATGATCAGATGGGAAAGATTATGCCGCAGGAGGCAGCCGATGACGTCCATCAATACCGCACGCAGAGTAGTTTGGGAAATCGCAAGGCCTCCGGGGGTGCTGCCGAAATAGTTCGCGCCCCCGAATGGAATTACCGGAGCAACCAAAGTTTCCACGCCTGAGGCACAAGCACTTTCGGCAATTTGAGTCGCAACCTGTTCTGCTAAGAGATAGTCGCCCATGGGCGCATGAGGGCCTTGATCCTCGTGGCTGCCCAGCGGAAGCAGAATTACTGGATTTTTGCTCAGGATTTCACGCACCTCAACGGCGGTCAGTTCGCCGAGACGAACTTTTCTGGAAACTTTGTGTGTCATAGGTTCTTGAAAATATACAGGATGACGTCACACCGTCGTGAGCCGCTCGGGCGAGTTAGCTGCCATTCTCTAATTCCCTGTGGGCGGTGACTTCCTTGGGGGTTGGCGTACTTTCGGGCGAACGACACTCGCAGAAAATAGGCCTACCCACGTGACCAATCACTGACAAATGTCGGAGGATTTTTCGACATTTGTCGACACCCATCCCGCCTCACCTTCTATTTTTCATTAGAGTCAGCAACTTACGAGACGTGTCTTTAGAGCACTGCTTGGTCGGTTAATTGCCTTTACCTATTTGGTTTTCGTGATTGAGGTTGAAGATTTCTGTCGTCCATTCGTCAATCATATTTTCATTCATAGGAGAACGCGCGGAATGAAGTGGCGTGGATCTATTTTTTTGTTTTCAGTTCTGCTGTGCCTTTGTGGATCGACGATTTCTCAGGCGCAAGAGCAGCCGGCTGCGTTGCCTGACGCGCCCAAGCCGCAGCCGGGCATTATTGTCGGAACCGTAGTCGACGTTAACGATGACGCAGTTCCAGGGGCCGCCGTCGTCCTTGAAGGTTCTGGTCTAAAGAGTCCTCGCACAGTCGTTTCGAATAGCAACGGATTCTTTGAATTCAGCGATCTCGATCCTGAAACCTATCACGTCAATATCAACGCCCAGGGATTTGCCAGCTGGACTTCACCCGATGTCACGCTGCAGCCGGGTCAGTACATCATTCTGACGGTCAGCAAGCTCCGCATCGCGCAGGCGGTGACTACGGTGACGGTGGGTTATTCCGCCGAGGAAATCGCCACCGAGCAGGTGAAGATCGAGGAGCACCAGCGCATTTTCGGCCTCGTCCCAAATTTCTATGTGTCCTATGAGGCAAATGCCGCACCGCTCACGACGAAGCTGAAGTTCCAGCTCGCATCCAAGGTTGCATTCGATCCTGTCACCTTCATGGGAGTAGCTATTGTGGCCGCCGCCGGACAGGCAGGCGACCACCCCAACTATCCTCAGGGTTGGAAGGGTTACGGGGAGCGCTATGGCGCTGCTTATGCGAACGGCTTTACCGACATCATGATCGGTGGCGCCATTCTGCCATCGCTTCTGCACCAGGACCCGCGCTATTTCTACCAGGGTAAGGGAACAAATAAGTCTCGTGCTCTGCACGCACTCGCCAGCCCGTTCGTCTGCAGGGGAGACAACGGGAGGCCGCAGCCGAACTATTCCACAATCGGAGGCGATCTGGCCTCCGCTGCGATCTCGAACGCCTACTATCCGGAGTCAAATCGCGGCGTCGGGCTGTTCTTGGGGAATTTCCTGATCGGAACCGGACAGCGGGCGGCGTCTAACTTGATGCAGGAATTCGTCCTGCGCAGGCTAACGCCAAAAGCCGCCAAGTATGAAAAGTAAAAAATCCATAGGTCGACCAGTGTTCCGTTAAAGGTCCCCGCAAACCCCAGATTAGCCGGAGCGACTCGGCTCTCGTACTTTTCCCCTAAACAAAATTAGCGTTCGTTGACATCTCTGTGACAACTGCAAGTCGCTAACGCCTCATATTCCCCGGGTGATTTGGTTTCTGCAAATTCAATCGCTTGGGGGCGAAGATGAAGACGATTTGCATCCTGATAGCTTTCTGTCTAATTATGGGCGTGGCCGCGCCAACTGTTCACGCGCAGAGTTCCGCGGATTTGGCGGCTCCTGCGTCATTTTTCACGGTCGTACCGACGCCGAGTGGACATCCCAAACCGTTCCAGAATGATTTGCATTCTGTCTCCGCGTCGTCGAAGTCGGACATCTGGGCAGTGGGCCAGACGGCGATTCATTTTGACGGCAGCCAGTGGACTGCTTTTTCCGTCCCCGGCATTAAGGGCGACAATACCAGCCGGCTGGGCGGCGTGATGGACTTCGCTCCCAACAATGTCTGGACGGTGGGGATCGTCGGCATCGGCCTTGGCGCCACGAATCAGGTCATCGAACATTTTGATGGCACCAAGTGGAGTCTTTCTCCGGGACCGAAATTTCAGCCCAGCGACCAGCCCTCGCTGGAATCGGTGACGGCGCTTTCGCCCAACGACATGTGGGCCGCAGGCTTCATTTTGACGGACAACGCCCAGTCCTTGTTCCCTCTGTTCGAACATTACGATGGAACTTCGTGGACGGCATTTGAAACAGCCTTCGGCAACGGCACAATTTTTGGCGTCTCCGCCGATGCGACCAATGATGTGTGGGCGGTGGGAAGCGTGGCCGAGTCCTCAACTTTTATCGAGCATTACGATGGCAGCACGTGGAGCGTGGTGCCCAGTCCGAACGCGGGCTCTGGATGGAACATACTGTTCGGAGTGGCGGCGCTGGCTCCGAACGATGTGTGGGCCGCGGGCTACTTTACCGAGCAGCCGAATTCTACGCGACCGACAAAAACGCTCATCGAGCACTGGGATGGAACGAGTTGGAAAATTGTGCCGAGCCCGAACGTCGGGCCCAAGAGCGTGTATCAGTCGAACCAGTTGTGGGGAATCACCGCTTCGGCTGGCAATGTCTGGGCATTTGGATCATTCTTTGCCGCCGATGGCTCTGGGCAGCAGTCAACCCTGGTGCTGCACTGGAACGGAACGGCTTGGGTCCTGGTCCCCAGCCCTGATCCGAGAAACAGCAGCTTCCGCAGCGACATATTGTTCGGCGGAACGGTCATTCCCACCGGCGATCTTTGGATTGTCGGCAACGAGTTTGGGAGGACGCTCGCCATCAACGCAACTGGCCACTAGAAACGAAGCCGCGGGCAGGGCTGTTTCAGTGACAGCGCTTTGCGCTTAACTGGCTTACCTGGAAGGCCGCAGCTTTCCCCACACCTGCTGAACTTGCTCTCGCGTGTGATCGAGGGAGCCGGAGTTGTCGATCACGTAATCCGCGGCTTTGATCTTTTCTGCTTCGGGAAGTTGCGCGGCCATGCGGCGGGCGACTTCTTTGCGGGCAGCGTCGAGGTCTAACTTGTGACGCGCAGCGAAGCGGGCGATGCGTTGCTCGTCGCCGCACGTTACCACGATCAACCGGTCGAAACTTTTTGTTGCATGCGCTTCGAGAATGAGCGCGGCTTCGACAATGGCGATCGCCTGGGAATCTTGCCGCCCCACTTCTTCCATCCAGTCCTCCTGACGTCGGATGACAAAAGGGTGCACGATGCGGTTCAGTTCTTCAATGCGGGAAGCAGAGGTGGATGGCGCTTTGCCGAAGGCCGCTTCGGCGAGTTTCGCGCGGTTCACGGTGCCGTCGGAGTTGAGAATCTCGCGCCCAAAATGCGCGACCACTTCGTAATAGACGCTTTGCCCTGGCTGCATCAGTTCGTGGGAAATACTGTCCGCCTGGATGAGATGCGCGCCAAGCTCAACAAACATTTCGCCGACAACCGTTTTGCCTGATGCAATGCCGCCGGTGAGTCCCACTTTCAGCATAGATTCAGTGGCTAGTGTTCAGTGGCCAGTGGCTAGTAATAAGCGCCTCTTCATTGCAAGATCTGGTCGCTCTTAAGTTCCGGTCTGTGTCGGGCCGAGACTCATGACCGCCGAGCGGACCGCTGATTACCGGCTATTGGTTTCTGCCCCTGATCACTCTCTGCCGGCTACTGTTCCCACTGGCCGCTGATCACTGGCCACTGCCCGCTGCCCTCTCCGCATCTTCGCGGCTTTCACGGTGTTGTACATCAACATCGCGATAGTGAGAGGACCGACTCCGCCAGGGACGGGCGTGAGTGCTCCTGCCACCTCGGCGACTTCAGGATGCACGTCGCCAACCAGCGTGGAGCCTTTGGCGCGGAAAGCTTCTTCGCGCTTTGCGTTTTGATACAACCTGCCGCCGAACAGCCGTTGGAATACCGCGGGATCAGTGACTTTGTTCATGCCGACATCGATCACAGTCGCGCCGGGCTTCACGAAATCGCTCGTGATCATCCCGGCGCGCCCGATTGCGGCGATAAGAAGGTCGGCACGGCGGCAGACTTCG
The DNA here is from genome assembly GCA_025462865.1 of Candidatus Sulfotelmatobacter sp. Taxonomy (GTDB): domain Bacteria; phylum Acidobacteriota; class Terriglobia; order Terriglobales; family Acidobacteriaceae; genus Sulfotelmatobacter. The sequence continues at coordinate 9,468 of JAOAPI010000056.1, forward strand.
GGCAGGTCGCGAGTTTTTGAATGGCACACCGTGACCGTGGCGTTGGCGTTGAGCAGTAGCATGGCAACCGGCTTGCCGACAATATCGCTGCGCCCAACGATGATGGCCTCCTGCCCTCCGATCGGAATCTGGTAGCGTTTTAGGATCTCAATCACTCCGGCAGGAGTACACGGGACCAGGCCGGGACGCTGGGTAGAAAGGAAGCCAACGTTGACCGGATGGAAGCCGTCGACATCCTTGGCGGGATCGACTGCCATCAATATTTTTTTGGAATCCACTTGAGCGGGCAGCGGCAATTGCACCAGGATGCCATCAATCTCGTCGCGCCGATTGAGGTCTTCGACCAAAGCCAGAAGTTCCGCAGTGGTCGCGGTTTCGGGCGGAGTATGCTGCTCGCTGTACAGGCCAACTTCATTGCTGGCTTTGACTTTGCCGCGCACATAGACTTCCGACGCCGGATTATGGCCTACAAGAACGACGGCCAGGCCGGGGCGCACTCCGGCCGCCGTCATGGTCTTTACTTCCGCGGCTACTTCGCTGCGGATTTCGATCGCGATCTTTGTGCCATCTAGAATTTTGGCGGGCATTTGGATTCAGGTCTTTGGCTTAAAAGCTCGGCTAGAAAAATCTTACACCGCCGAGTCCTCCGGGGAAATTATTCACTATCCAGAAACGGAATAGTTTATTCGTACAATGCCTCTGTCGTACAATGCCTCCTATGATCGCTAAAGATTTGCTTGAGATTCTTGTCTGCCCCGCCTGCAAACAGGCGCTCGAATATCGGCAGAATCCCGAGAGCCTGAAGTGCACTCAGTGCCATCGGGTCTATGCGGTGAAAGACGACATTCCCATCATGCTGGTGGATGAGGCAACGCTCGAAGCCTGAACCCGTCTTCCCTAAGTCGTCTTCCCTAGTCCTTTTCCATAAGTCGATACCCAGTATCGATCTCCTTCTTCTCTCTCCTGCAGCTTCTTTTTGTAAGCGCTGGGTCCATTTACAAACCTTGACATTGCACAGCATGTTCTCTCGCTGAGACAGGTCGGATCCCTTAGTGTCCCAAAGCGACACTCCGTGTCATCTTTTGGGACACTGAAGTCCCCGGGATGTCACGAGAAGGGGTGCGTGACGCAGGTTGGCTTACCCAGGTTGCCTGCAACTTACGATATCCACAGGGGTTTATGCATAGAGACGCGTTCCATTTTCACACAGGAAACGGGAAGGCGGGAGCGGCAATTGAATTGCATGCAACTTGTAGTGCTGCCGATGAGTCTAATAGGCACAGAGAAGGTCGGAGTCGGAGGTGATGACGGCCATGTTTGAAAACGCAATGTCAATGAATGATACGGTGCACAACGATAAAGATAGATTCACGGCGACCGAGCTTGCGGCCCTACGCAGCGACTTGCTACAGGGCGGCATGATCGATTCTTACGAGGCCGCCGAACTGCTGCAGGTTTTCCTCATGGGCCGGGGCTACGGGGTTTCGCCCAAAGCTGCCTTGGATGCAGCCGGTCGTGTTGAGATGGCGGGCTGCGCCTTGCCAGTCCTACAACATGAATTGGAGAATCTCGCGCTGGTGATGTAATAGGATCCCGCAGGCCGGTGAACCTGCGGCGATGGAGTAAGGATTGGGTGACACAAGAAGCTAGATTTTGACATTCTGGTCCGTTCGTCGAAACAAGATTGAACGCACCAGTTCCACGCGAAGAAAGCCGGGCCAACCAGCCCGGCTTTGTGGCGTTTGGAGCCTGAATTTTTGGAAAAGGTCCCGCCGCTGAAACTGCTCCGGTGCTTCTGTTTCGTTGATGCGCCCATGATGCAGATTGCGCACCCACTAAGGGGCTTGACGCCAAAACCCACCTCTAAAAATATTCGAAGAAAACGCGGATTTCGGGTTGAAAACGGCTTTTTGAGGGTATACTGTTTTTACTGTAGTTGCCGGATTTACTCCCAGTAGTGCTCGGTTGTGATACCCGATGTGCGTCTGCCGGTAGCTGTGCTATGCGTTCAAATCCGCGCTGATTTGGAACGCCTGTGGATAAGGGATGCTTGAAGGTCTCAGCATCCTTCTCTGGCCATTGGTTTCTGTCGGCCCCGTCACACGCTCGGCAGAACCAGCTTAAGGATCTCCCACCGAGTTTCCTTTTGAACCCCCATTCGAGAGGTAGTTACATGTTGAAGCGAACCGTTCTGGTTCAGAGTGCGACCCTGGCTGGCCTTCTATGCGGCAGTCTTTTGTTCAATGGATGTTCAGGGGGCTCCGCTCCCGGTGCGACTCCCGCGGCGAGCGGCTCTCCAACGAGCACTTCGGGCAGCAGTAGTACCAGTCCGACGGGCAATTCCACTACGGGCCTGACGATTTCCTCAACGCTTCCAGCGGCAACGGAAGCCTCCAGCTACAGCACAACCGTGAAGGTGACCGGCGGCAAGGCGCCATATGCTTTTTCGGTTGCATCTGGGGAACTCCCGCAGGGCCTGGGTCTCGGCAGCACTACCGGAACGATTTCGGGGACGCCCACCAACAACGGAAATTTCAGTTTTACTCTATCGGTTGCGGATTCCGGCGGACTGTCACAACAGCAACCGCTCCAGTTGGCAGTTGCGAATCCTACGGTAGCGCCGGCGGCGGCGAGCAGCGGCCCATCGTTTTCGAACATACAACGTGCCGGCGGCTGGGGCCAGTTCGGGCAGAAAGGCCCGAACTATGTGGACTGCTCTCCTTCCCCGTGCAATGGCATTTCTTTTTCCATGAAGCAGGGCGTGAGTTCTCCTTCGATGAGCGGCCAAGCCACCGAATTCAATGTTGGGGGAACTGCTCCTTTCGCTGACGGCTTGTGGAATAACCACTTGATCGGCCCCGCCTCGTCGCAAGGCATGGCTGATGACAATCAGTCAATTGTTCCCGGGCTGCACGACTTCACCTACGACGTGTACTTCTACGGAGACAACTTCGGAGCATCGCAGGCGCTCGAGTTTGATATCAACCAGTTCTTCGGAGGCATGGGATTCATCTGGGGGCACGAGTGCCGCATTGTGAGCGGCGGTGAATGGGACGTTTGGGACAACCAGAATGGCTACTGGAAGCACACAGGAGTTCCGTGCCATCCCAACAACAACGCCTGGAACCACCTCATTCTCAAAGTGCAGCGGACGTCGGACAATCATCTGGTGTATCAATCGATCACGCTGAACGGGCAGACCAGCAACCTCAACTGGACGTTCGGGCACGGCTCCGCGCCCGGGTGGTATGGCGTCACAATCAACTATCAGATGGACGGGAACCAGAAGCAGGATTCATACAACGTTTATCTGGATAACTTGACGTTCTCGTATCAGTGAGAAGAGGAAGGGGCAGTGTTTCGTAAAGGCTGCCTTGGGAACGCCCGGTTTGCCTGAGTCGGTCGCCTGGAGTGGGACGGCAATAAATTATTGGATGGCTGGTCGTATCGGGCGCTAACCGACACTGGAGCCCCTTCATGGCCTTAGGTGGCTCAGCAGCACGATGTCTGCTTCGCCCTTGCCAACTGCCGCGTAGATAAATTTTCCGTCCGACGACCACGAGACTCGCCGCGCAATGAACGTAGCTTGATGACCGAAATCGGTTACCGGTTTCAGACTGCCGTTGTCAGTTGCCACCGTCCACATGTTCGTTGTCGGTCCGTCCAGCAGCAGCACCGCGAGAAACTTTCCATCCGGAGAGAGCACCGGTTGCATGAGCAGGGATGACGTCAGACGCGAGCCCGGAAGCCGGGTCAATACTTTGTTTGGACCGTTATCAGGCTTGGCCGCGTGGATTTCCATATCCGAAAAACCGTTCACGCCGGCCAGAGTTACCACGTAGTAGAGCGTTCCGTCTGTCGCGATCGCCGGTCCGCGTCCATTCGGCTGGACTGTCCGGAGGTCGGTCCCATCCGGACGAACCTTATCGATGCGGAAACCTTTCGCCGTCGGGGGTGATACGTACAGCCACTTTCCATCGGGCGACCAGCAGGCCCATCCCCCGCCATCCGAGACTTTGTGTGCGTTGTTGCCGTCGACGTTCACTACCCACTGGTCCACATTCCATGCCGAGCTGCCACGATTGACATACGCAATGTGCTGCCCGTCAGGCGACCATACCGGAACTCCCAAAGCCACGCGGGGATCTTGCTCGAACGTGAGCTGCCGGATTTTCCCTGTTGATGGCTGCAAGATCCAAAGATTTCCGTGGCCCCCACTATCACTGAGATAGACAATCTCGCCATCACCCGGCGCAACCGAAGGTGTTTGTGCAGCTCCAGTCTGGTGCGTAACCTGGACGCCGCGCCGCACATTGTCCTGCGGCGATCCGTCCACGGGATACTTCCAGATGTCGATCTGCACCCGAACACGGCTGGCGACCACATTGCCCTCGCGATCCACGTCCGGCGATATGTAAGATGTTTCCCCAAAGGTGAGCTGCTGCGGCGTTTTGTCTTTCAAGTGGGCTAGCCACAGGTTCATGGTTCGCATATACAGCACGGTATCGCCGCGCGAAGAGCTGAAAATCACGCCCGAGCTGTCCGGTAGCCAGGAAAAACCTGACTCCGGATTTCCGTCCTGAGTGATGCGATGCGGCTCGCCGCCGCTGATCGGCACGTAAAAGATGTCATAGTCAAATGTTCGACCACTCTGGTACCCGAGCATATTGTCGTCGGGAGACCAGCGTAAGTTGGAATAAATATAATCTCCAGGAAGTCGTGTGATTACGTGAGCATTCGACCCATCCCCATTTGCGATTGTTAATTCAACTTGTCCTTGATTCGCCAGCAAGTACGCGATTTGTTTGCCACGATGGCTCAGATCGGCGGGAATGAGGCTACTGACAATCGGGCGGGCGGTGCCTCCCAGCGCAGGGATCTCCCAAACCTGCCCTAGTCCATTGGCTTCCCGAGATGGCGAGAAATAAGTCAGGGAACTGGAATCGACTGACCAACGTGGAGACTGATGGTCGGCATCATCATGCGTGACTTGCAGCGGCGCTCCCGCGGAGAGGAGCCGTATCCAGACTTGCCGCCGGCCACCAAGGTCGGAGGTGAAGGCCACCGATTTGCCGTCCGGCGAAAGCGCTGGAAATTCCTCTGTACCCACAAAGTCGGTCAGTCTTTTCAATTCAACCGGCAAACGACTCTGCTTGCGTACTGTAATTCGAGCTGCGAAAAATCCCAACGCCGTTGCCAGCACAACCGCAACCGCGACCGCTAGCGGCCACAACTTTCGGGCTGCTCTGCTCACCGGTATAGGAGCTTCAGGAGTGCTCTCATCACGCGAAGCGATTCCCAGGTTGAATGCCAAGTCGCGAGCTGACTGAAATCTGTCGCACGGATCTTTTTCAAGGCAACGGTGGACGATCAGTCCCAACACCGGCGCCAGATTGCGAACACTGGTAGACAGATCCGCAGGCTCCTCTTTGAGGATCGCGCTCATGGTGTCGGCAACCGTTGCTCCCCGGAAGGCACGTTTTCCAGAAATCATTTCGTAGCAAGTCGCGCCCAAGGAGAAAATGTCGGAGCGAGCATCCGCGGTGAGCCCGCGCACCTGCTCGGGGGACATGTATCCCACTGTGCCGAGCACCATGCCGCTCTCAGAGGACTTGAAGCCGTCGACTGTGCTTCCATCCGGATCCGGCCGGGTCAACTTGGCCAATCCGAAGTCGAGTATTTTCACTAGTCCGTCGCGATTGACGAACAGGTTTTCCGGCTTGAGATCGCGATGGACGATACCGCGATCATGCGCCGCCGCCAAACCGCGGGCTATTTGCAAGGCATAATCCACGGTTTTCCGCACCGCAATTGAGCCTTGCAGTAGCCGCTCGCGCAAAGTTTGCCCCTGCAAGAGCTCGGTAATAAGGTAAGGAACTCCCGCCTCCGTGGTTCCGAACCGGTAAACAATGAGAATATTAGGATGGTTCAACGCAGCCGCAGCTCTCGCCTCTTGTTCGAAGCGGCGCAATCTTTCAGAGTCGGAGACAAGTTCTTCCGGTAGCACTTTGACCGCTACGTCCCGACCCAGGCTGTGGTCACGAGCCCGATACACTTCGCCCATGCCTCCAGCCCCGAGAGGACCAAGAACTTCGCAGTCCCCGAAACGTGTTCCGACTGCTACTGGCATAAGTACTGCCGATTATAGAACCCGGAACTGAGAACCATGAAAAGCACAAAAAGAAGTTTTGGGAGGGAAATAAACTTAAGAAGCTGGAGGCCTCGACGGTCACACTCTATCCCAGCATGCTTAAGTTAGCGCTGGTGAGCCGAGTCGCCGCTTCTCACTTTTTCTTCGCAGCTGCGGCGGCTCTTGCGGCGCGTTCCTGCAAGGCTAAGGTCACTACTTGCAGCATGTCGTCCTGCGGGGCGGGCTTACCGGTCCAGATTTCGAACTGGCGGGCGGCCTGGTGGACGAACATTTCAATTCCGGGAATGATTTGCGCGCCGCGCTCTTTGGCCAGTTGCAGCAGGCGCGTTTCGGGTGGATCGTAAATCATATCGAAGACGTAGCGCGCGTTGATTTCCTTTTCCTGCAGCGGCGTCTCCCGCGTGTTGCCCATTCCTACCGGCGTGGCGTTGATGATCACATCGAAGGCATACTTCTTAAGGTCAGCTCGTTTTATCGCGCGCGCATGGGCCCGCCGGGCAAGCTTCTGCGCCGGTGCGAGGCTGCGGTTGAGAATGTAAACCTCGGCTCCGCGTTCTTTGAGGCCGAAGACTGCGGCACGGGCTGCGCCTCCAGCGCCAAGCACCAGGATCTTTGCATCCTGCAAAGTGCTCAGGCGGCGCTCGAGAGGGCGGACAACTCCGGAAGTATCCGTGTTGAAGCCATACAGTTTGCCGTCCTGGGCGCGGACCACGGTGTTGCACGCGCCGATCTTTGTGGTGTGCGAGTCGGTATTGTCGAGGTGCGGAAGGATAGCTTCCTTATACGGCATCGTGATGCTGAGACCGTGGATGGGAATCTCGCGCACGCAGTTGAGCAGGTCCTTAAGCGTTTTGGCATGCAGTGCCAGGTAGACGGCATTAACGTTCTCGCGGCGGAATGCCGCGTTCATGATCGCGGGAGAGAGCGAGTGGGCTACGGGATCTCCGGCAACTCCATAGACGCGGGTGGCGGCATCGACGGATTCGATACGATAGACGCTGCGCAACTCCTGCGCGGTGACCTGGCCCGGGGCGGTTTCCTCGCCAGGTCCGGTTGAGGCGAAGGTGAAGGCGCTGCCTGCGCGTACTCCGAGTACTCGGCTGATGATGCCCTGTTCACCCATGCACAGGCCGACCAGGGGCTGTTTGTCGGCTTCGCGTCCCAGAAACTCGATCATGGAAACGTTATCGGAAAGAGTGACGGCAGTGCTGACGATCTTGTAGAAGTCGGCAGGGAAGGCGCGCATCTTTTCCAGAGTTTCATCGAGCTTTTTCGTGCCCCGAAAGTCATGAAAAGAAAGAATAAGCGCCGAACGGGTACGCAGCTTCTGCAACTGCGCCGGCTTGCATTTGACTGCGGATTGGAGTTCGACGTCGACCAGTTGGCAGCCTGCGGCTGAGGCTTTGGCCAGGATATCGAGCTGAGAAGCGATGGAACCCCGAAACTTGCCTCCACTGGCGGCGCGGCGGCAGGTGGCGATGACGGTTGTTCCAGGGTGAGTTTCGAAGAACTGTTTGATCTTTGGGATCGCCAGCCCGGACTTTGAAATGTGGTCCAACCTGAACTCCAGGAAGGGGTTGTCGCGAATTAGAGAGTCCGCTTTGCTGATTAGTTCGGAGGGGTCAGTCGCGGTAATCGCAACACATACCCTCGGAAGACGCAGGGGGAGTAAGCGAGGCGTATAGCTGGTGGCGGCAGAAATCATCGATAGGTTCGGCGCGAATCTTACAGGGGGTTAATTGCAGATGCAACAGGGATTCGTAAATTGCCCGAAAAACCCTATTTCCCAGAGCCTCTGACACCCTCGTAACCTTGACCCCCTCTTACCCCCTTGTTACCGTCGCAATTGAAGCCTGCTTCCATGGCGTATTGCTGGAGAGGAGGCGTGGTGTCTCTTCTCGGAGGTAACATGAAGAAAATAGGATTGTTATTGTTATTGGCAGCGACCGTAGCCGGGGCCCAATCAACCGGAGATGGGAGTGCGGCTTCCTCAAACACCCCGGAGGGCACAGCTTCCTCGTCCGTTGGCTTTCCCATTCAGCGCGTGCTGACGCCCACCTACGCGGACGTATACTGCGCTGGTTTCATTAGCCGGCAGACCCTGCCCGACGCTAACTTCGTCGCTGGCGGGTTGCAGACGCCGCAAGCCACGAAGTTCGTAAATGGCGATGTTGTCTACCTAAGAGGGTCAGGCTACAACCTGGGGGCGCAATACGAGATTGTGCGCGCCCTGCGGGATATTAATGAGTACGAGATGTTTCCGGGGCAGCGGAAGATGCTCAAGGCTACGGGACAACCCTACGAGGAAGTCGGCCGTGTGCGCGTAATCGATATCCGCAGCAAGTCAGCGGTTGCGTTGGTCGAATACTCTTGTGATCCGATTAATCCTGGGGACACGGCGATTCCCTTCGCCGAGAAACAGATGCTGTCCTTTCACGCACCGCTTCGGTTCGACCGGTTCATGCCAACTGGTAGCAAGGTTTCTGGACGGATTGTCATGGCCAAGGATTTCGACTCGTACCTGGGAACCGGGCACAAAGTTTACCTCAATTTGGGATCGAACCAGGGCGTGAAGGTGGGCGATTATTTCCGCGCGGTACGAAGCTATGAAGCCGACCTGAACGATCCCGTAGATTCGCTTTCTTTCAAAGCTGCGGTCAGTGAAGACACGCAGAAGAAGGAACCGTCAGTGGATCCGCACATGTTCACGAAGTCCAACGGCCCGGTGATTCACGTCCGGGATCTGCCACGCCGCGCGGTCGGAGAACTCATTGTCATCGGGACCACTCCTACCACGTCAACTGGGATGATCGTATTTGCCATGGAGGATGTGCACGCCGGCGATGGCGTGGAATTGGATGATCAGGCACAGTAAAGGCAGTGGTCAGTGATTAGTGGTTAGTGGCCAGCAAGACACGGCTGCTAAGTTTCGCAAGTGCATAGACAATAGACAGGGAAGCTGGGGACGGGAAACCGTCCCCAATTTGTTGGGGCAATGTTCGGTGGTCAGTGATTGGCGGTTACGCCTCCAGATGTGTCAGGGATATTGCGCCGAGAGATTCCAGTCAGCCGCAGCAGTTAGCGTCCGGGTGCAAGTTCTGATCACTAATCACTGGTCACTGGCCACTGCTCCTCACTCTCGTCGCCGAAAACTTCTGCGGTAAAGGCTTCAACAGTCGCGCCTTTCTGCCAGGCGTCGAGCGGCAATCCGGCTTTGCGGCAGGTTTGTTCCAGAAATGTTGTACGGTCCCAGTCGTGCTCCACCGGCACTTGTGGAAGCAGCAGGCCACGGCGACCCTGCCAGGTGATGAGAAGTCCGTGACGCCCAACCTCAATCTCCTCGACCTTGATCGGTTGCGGAGGCGAAAGAATACTTAGCTCAATCTGGAGTTGATGACCCTCTTCCCGAGTGACCGGAGGGAAGCGGTTGTCGTCGAAAGCGGCGGCCCGCGCCGTTTCGGCTACGGCCCGATACACGGGAGACTTGGGCAAGACGTACCCGACGCAGCCGCGCAATTCTCCGCGCAAATAGAGAGAAGTGAACGCTCCGCGTGGGTCCGCAAAATGAGAAGTGGGGATATCCAGAGAAATTTCGCGGTTCTCGAGCGCCGCAGAAATGGAATCGTGCGCCAGCCGAAGCAACAGTCGGCGTTCCTCGGGTGAAAATTCTTGAACGGATATTTTCTGGCCGGAAGATGCACAGGCCACCGGTTTGTCGCCTTCAGCTCCGCGAAGTTCTGAGGAAACTTCTTTTGACGACGAATTATGTTGTAGGCGCCACATCGGCATCTGCCGCCCGCGAAGCGGACTGCGGCTTTTGGCGGCGGCTTAGGACGAAAGCGCGGCGGCGGCGCTTGGAAACGCGCCGGTCAATCTTCGACCAGAACGCGGCAAAGTAATCGATGGCCGAGATCAGCGAAACGCAGACTACAAACCAGATTGCGGTGTAGGCGATCCAGTGCACGGGAAAGATAAAGTGTCCATAAATCGGCCACTCTTTCCATCGATGGTCGAGAATTACCGCGACCACGGAAACAATCTGTACCACCATCTTGAACTTGCCGAGCTCGCTGGCTTCAATCGTGAAGCCGCCCGAAGCAGCGATAGAGCGCAAACCGCTTACTAGAAATTCACGGCCGATAACAATTACTGCGATCCATGCGGGCACGAGGCTGGGATTGAACTGCACCAGAGTAACGAAGGCGGCGGCGATCAGAAGTTTGTCGGCCATGGGATCGAGCAGAATGCCCATGGTCGTAATCTGGCCACGCTTGCGCGCCAGGTAACCATCAATCCCGTCCGTCATGGAGGCAGCGATGAAAATTATTGAGGCGAGTAATTCTTTAGCACCGTGCTCGCTGCTGAAGTGATTGGTAGACAGAATCCAGATCAGCAGAGGAATGCTGCAGATGCGGATCAGCGTGATGGAATTCGGCAGGTTCACCGCGGCTCAGCAAGGTTCCGGAAGGCGACCGGAAGATAATCTGATTATCCTCCACGAGGAGAGGGAACGCAATCATGTGCAGTTCCGGCGAGAGATGCAGCCGTGCCTTCTCAAAAATTTTACAAGAATGCTTATAAAACACCTTCCAGACGCCACTTAGTGCGCGTGTAAGCGATCCGGAAGCCTTTACGCTCGGCATTTCGTTGGGAGTTGCTGGCTGCCTCGGCAACCATCATTGCCAGGTCGCAACCGTGATCCCGGGCGTAGCGCAAGCGTTCGGCCAGGAGCGCGGCCTGCAGGCCTCGACGGCGCAGCTCCGGGACCGTAGCCGCGCCCCCGAATAGAGCTACTCCTTCATGCATGGAGAGCACTCCCGCTGCGCCGGGTTGACCATCAACTTCAGCCAGGAAGCACACACTGTTTTCCCGAGCGGAGGAGATGTCGCCGAATTGCAGCAGAAAATCCTTAAGCTCGGGATGATCGTGCGACCAACCCCTCATGCTTATATTGTTCCAGAGCTGCGCCTCTTCCGGCGCGACAACGCATACGTTGGTGTTGTCGGCACGCTCCGAAGCGTTAGTTTCAACACCGCGGTAGAGAACGTTGCTGATCTCGACCGGTCTGTAGCCACGGGCGCAAAGCAAACTCAAGGCAGGGATGCCCACCAGCGGACTCACTTCATGCAGCACCGACGCCCCGCGATCGAGAAAGAAGCGTTCAATCGTGTCGAGCGTGGACGCGGTCAATTCCTCGAAGAGGCCGAGTCCAAAACTTTGGGTGGTTGGAGAGTCGATCCCATCGAAGACGGCGTACGCGCCTGCGCACTCAATCCATTCCGAGCCGCTGTTGGGAAATACCCGGCGCCGTGCTTCGGCGAACTGAAGGCACGCATGGCCTTCGGCACGCTCTAAGCGGCGTGAGAGCGAGACATCGGAAAACAACATTTCAGTGGAGCTCCACTACTTCGGCTGGGCCGGGGTCATGGCGGTGGGCTTCGGCTGGGCCGGGGTCATGGCGGTGGGCTTCGGCTGCTTAGCGATGACCTGGTCCTTAATCTTCTCGTAGGTAGATTGGGGAATAATCTTCTTGTGAACGAGATCTAGTTTTGTGCGATACGGGCGTCCGTCGATAATTTTCTGCGCGTAAACGTCTCCGATGCCGGGCAAGGCCTTGAGCTGGTCTTTGGTGGCAGTGTTGAGATCGAGTTTGTCGGCGGCGGAGGCTTGAGGCGCGGCCGCTGCAAAAGATTGGATGGGAATAGCCGCCTGCAGGAAGGAGAATGCGAGCAGTAGAGAGAGAATGCGTAACATCAACTTTCTGTATTTAGAATTCATAAGTCGTCCTGACTAGGCATAAATTCCGCGCTGGCGAATTGTGTAGGCAACGCGGTCAATGGCCAGCATGTAAGCAGCGATACGGTTGTTGACCTTATGAGTCTCGGCGTAGCGGACCACATCGCCGAAGGATGAGATCATGATTTCTTCCAACTGCTCGTTGACCACCGATTCTTTCCAGAAATAGCCCTGGCGGTCCTGCACCCACTCGAAGTACGAAGTCGTCACGCCACCGGCGTTGGCCAGAATGTCAGGGATAACGAATACTCCTTTGTCTGTCAGAACATCATCGGCAGCTGACGTAGTGGGGCCGTTTGCGCCCTCAGCCAGAATGCGGCACTTTACGCGATCGACGTTGCGCGAGGTGATGACGTTCTCGGTCGCCGCAGGGATGAGGATTTCGCACTCTGTCGTAAGCAGTTCGGCTGGGTCATACTTCTCCGCGTCGGGGAAGCCATGCACCGTTCCGTTTTTCTGGCGGAATTCGACCAGCTTGTTCAGGTCGATTCCATTCTTGTTATAAAGGCCGCCACCCACTTCGGCGATTCCCACAACTTTGTATCCGCCCTGATACATGAGTTGGGCGGCGTTCGAGCCCACATTGCCGAAGCCTTGCACGATGACGCGACTGCTTTCGCGCGACAGGCCAAGCTTCTTGATGGCCTCGTCGCAGACCACCATCACGCCGCGGCCAGTCGCTTCCCGGCGTCCTCGGGAGCCACCGATGTTGATTGGTTTCCCAGTGACGCACGCCGTCACGGTCTGGCGCATGTGCATGGAGTAGGTGTCCATCATCCACGCCATGATCTGTTCGTTGGTGTTAACGTCCGGAGCAGGCACGTCTTTTTCGGGACCGATGAATTCGATCAGTTCCGAGGTGTAGCGCCGCGTCATGCGCTCGATTTCGCCCATCGACATCTTATGCGGATCGCAGATCACGCCGCCCTTGGCGCCGCCGAAAGGAATGTTGACTACGGCGCACTTCCAGGTCATCCAACTGGCTAGCGCACGAACTTCATCGAGAGTGACATCAGGTGCATAGCGGATGCCGCCCTTGCCCGGACCCCGCGCAATCGAGTGCTGAACGCGAAATCCGGTGAAGACCTCCAGATGGCCGTCATCCATCTGGACCGGGATGTACACAGTAAGTTCACGGTTGGGATATCGCAGAACGCGCCACAGGCCGTCATCGAGATTGAGCTTCTGCGCAGCCAGGTCAAATCGCGCCCGCTGCGATTCCCATGGATTGCTTTCTTTATCGACCTGCGGCGGCGTGGTCATGGTAGTCATAGATGTGATCTCCGGGATGATTGCGGTTCAAGATGTTGGCCGACACCGGAACGAATTCCCGGAGTGAATGGGCAAACGTTTCGAGTATATGAGGCGGGATGGCAGCGAAGCAAGGCGGAGGGCCGCGATGGAATCCCATAATGAAACAGTTGGAGCAACTCCATGAAATATTAAGCCGGCAATCGCAGCTGGGAGAGGAATTGCTATCCAAGGGCGCAGACTTTGCCCATACAGATGTTCCGCGCGGGGCATCAGGGACGGCCTGATTGGGTCCGGGCGTTCAAGCTGATCTCCATTCCCTCAGCGGCCGCCCGCACTTTGGGGTAGTAGTTGCGCGCTTCGTGCACTACTTTGTCGATCACTGCGTCAGTATGCTCGGGATCGTGATGAAACAGCACGAGCTCTTTTGCTCCACTCTCCATTACTACATTGACGGCTTCTCGCCAGTGGCTGTGTCCCCAGCCACGCCGGCGTGCTTCATATTCCTCGGGAAGATACTGCGCGTCGTAAATGAGTACGTCCGCTCCTTCGGCCAGCTTGCGCACGGCTTTGTCGAAGGCGGCGTCACCGGGTTCGTTGTCAGTGGCGTAGACGAGAATTCCATCTTTGGTTTCGAGGCGGAAGCCCATGCATCCCTGAGGATGGTTGAGCCATGCGGTTTGCAGTTGGACGCCGTCTTCGATCGTGATGCGGCCACTCTCGATGTCATAGAAGTCACGGCGAGCTTTCATCTGGCCGATCTCCACGGGAAAATATGGCGCGGCCATCTGATCGGACAGAACCTGTTTGAGACTGCGCGTTCTGGTGGAACACTGGAAGAGGAAGCGGTTTTCCGCATTCTCATACAGAGGACGGAAAAACGGCATGCCCTGAATGTGGTCCCAATGAAAGTGTGAAACAAAAACGTGAGCGGAGAACGGCTTCTCGCCAAACTCGCTTTGGAGTTGCTGGCCGAGTACGCGGAATCCGGTACCGCAATCGAAAATGTAAATGCGGTCGCCGAGGCGAACTTCGACACAGGAGGTATTACCTCCATAGCGCATGTTTTCGGGTTGTGGGGTTGGCGTGGAGCCGCGCACGCCCCAGAACTTAATCCGCATAGGCTTGCTACTGTATCTGGGCCTGATTCCTTGGGATGATCCCATCTATCTTCGGACGATGGGGAGCATTCGTCAATTGCCGGAGTGGTTCGCGGATTACTATTTCGGAGACTGTCGAAGCTTAGGACTAATAATTTACTGACTTTGATTTTGCATGGCCTCGACATTGCCCTACGATGACTCCCCTATAATGAACCGCGAGGCGGTGGTGTTGGCCAGCCTTTTTCAAATGATTAATCCCGAATTCAAAGAATTCTCGCGCCTGGCGCGGTCGGCGACGTTGGTGCCGGTGGTGAAATCGGTGAGCGCCGATTTGCTGACCCCGGTCTCCGCTTTCCTGGCCATCGCGGAAAAAGAGCCGCACGCGTTTCTGCTGGAATCAGCCGAGCGGGGAGAGCAGATCGGGCGCTATACGTTCCTGGGAGTGCGTCCTTACATGCGGCTGCGGGCCCGGGGCTCTGCGATCGAGATTGAACGCGGACGACGCACGGAACGCCACGAAGGCAGTGTATTCGAGTTTGTGAAGCTTCTGCTGAGCGAGCACCAGCCGGCCACTATTCCCGGTTTGCCGCCATTCACCGCTGGAGCCGTTGGCTATTTTTCCTACGACGTAGTGCGCCAACTGGAAAAAATCGGTACAAGCGCAAAGGATGACTTATCGCTGCCCGATTGCGAACTGATGTTTTTCGACAGGCTGCTCGCCTTTGATCATTTGCGCCATCAGATTCACATCATGGCTGCGGCGGATGTTTCCCGGGAGAGTCCTCGAAACGCTTATGACCGGGCAGTGCGCGATATTTCGGCGCTGGAAAGAAAACTTGCCGCAGGATTAAGCCCGGCAATGTGGCGTAAGCCTAAGAAAGCGAAGCTCGGAAAGCTAAAGATCCACGCGGGAACTGCGCGCGCGAAGTTTCTGCGCAGCGCCGAGCGTTGCAAGGAATACATTGCCGCGGGCGATATTTTCCAGGTCGTGCTATCGCAGCGGCTCGACTTCATTCCTGGAATCGAACCCTTCGATCTTTACCGTGCTCTGCGGCAGGTGAATCCTTCCCCGTATCTGTACTTTTTGCGGATGGGAGAAACACAAATCCTCGGATCTTCGCCGGAGATGCTAGTGCGCGTTACTGGGCGCAAGCTGGAATATCGCCCGATCGCAGGCACGCATCCGCGGGGCCGCGACGAGGCTGAAGATTTGCGCTTAGAGCAGCAAATGCGCAACGACGAAAAAGAACGCGCCGAACACGTCATGCTGGTCGACCTGGGCCGCAACGATCTGGGACGTGTGAGCGAGTATGGCTCAGTCAAGGTGAAAGATCTGATGTATGTAGAACGTTACTCCCACGTGATGCACCTGGTGTCGGCGCTGGAAGGAACGCTGCGCAAAGATCTCGGAGCGCTCGACGCCTTCGCTGCATGTTTTCCCGCAGGCACGTTAAGCGGCGCACCCAAAGTACGCGCAATGCAAATCATCGAAGAACTGGAACCGGTGCGGCGCGGCATCTACGGGGGATCGGTGTTCTATGCCGACTTTGCCGGGAACCTGGATTCGTGCATCGGCATTCGCACCATGCTCATGCAAG
Organism: Candidatus Sulfotelmatobacter sp.; assembly: GCA_025462865.1. Classification (GTDB taxonomy): domain Bacteria; phylum Acidobacteriota; class Terriglobia; order Terriglobales; family Acidobacteriaceae; genus Sulfotelmatobacter. The sequence goes on from JAOAPI010000056.1 coordinate 25,367, forward strand.
GCAAACATGCGTATTTGCAGGCAGGAGCAGGTATCGTGGCGGATTCCGATCCCGCGCGAGAATTCGAGGAATCGATGAACAAGGCGCAGGCGCTTCTGCGAGCGGTGCAGATGGCAAGAGGCAGTGGTCAGTGACTAGTGGCTAGTGGCCAGTTATGACTATCTGCGGGTTGGCAGAGAAGTTAGAAGTCCGTTGAGAATGCGGCCAACTTCGGCGGCGGCGCCAAGAAGATTTTCACTCGCGTTATGCTCCAGATATCCTAGATCCCGTGCCAGAAGAATCTGGGTCTCCACTTCCATCAAAGAACCGCGTGCGTTCCCGAGGAATTGCTTAAACTCCCCCGTAGAAAGTCTAGCTTGTCCCTCCGCGATATTACTTGGGATAGACACGGCGGCTCGTCGCAATTGGGACGTCAGTCCGTAGGTCTCCGTTTTGGGGAACGCTTGCGTACAACGGTAGACGTCTAGAACTAGCGCCATCGATTTTTTCCAAACGATCAGGTCGCGATAGGACTGGACGATCGGCCTCACTGAGCATTGCATCGACTTACCATGCGCTTAGGCAGGCTGTCGCGATGTGATGGTGATCACAACCTTCTGTGGATTTCCCAAAATAGCGTCGGCCGCGGGTCGGAACGAAACACTCGCCTTTGCGAATTACCGCCTTCCTGGATTTTTAAGGAAGGGAAGCTATGACTGGCCACTGATCACTGACCACTAGTCACTGCCAAGAAATTCTGCACCAGCTTCTTCCCCGCATCCGTCAGCACGCTCTCGGGATGGAATTGCACTCCTTCGACAGCCAACGTTCTGTGGCGCAATCCCATGATGGTGCGACTTCCATCTTTCTCTGTGGTCCAGGCACTCACTTCAAGCTCGGCTGGCAGGTCTTTTTCTTCGACGATGAGCGAGTGGTAGCGAGTGGCCATCATCGGAGTTGGAAGACCACTAAAGATGCTCTTGTTATCGTGCGTCACTGCGCTCGTCTTGCCGTGCATCAAGTGGGGAGCCCGAACCACTCGACCGCCAAAAGCCGCTCCGATGGCCTGATGTCCGAGGCAAACCCCGAGAATGGGCACTTTGCCGGCGAAATGCCGGATCAAGTCAATGCTGATGCCAGCGTCTTGCGGCGTGCATGGTCCGGGAGAGATTACGATGCGCTCCGGTTGCATATCTTCGAGTTCAGCAATCGTGATCTGATCGTTGCGGCGAACCTCGACCGTCGCTCCAAGTTCTCCGAAATACTGAACAAGGTTGTAGGTAAAAGAATCGTAATTGTCGAGAATGAAGACCATTTGCGGCCGGGCCCTACTCTTAGCTTACACCGGCGAACAGGCGCTTTTTGATATAGCGAGTCGCGGCTCCCCGCCGGAATGGGCCATTCCCCGGCCCAACGGTGGTATTGACGCGAAATGCCTTCAAAGTCATGCTTGAGCATAGTTCAACCTCACATCATTAGCTTGGAGTAACGTATGGCAGAAGCCCAGCGAGAGAAGAGGACTGCGCGGCGCTTCGCGCTTCGGATTCCGGTCGCCGTCAGTCGCGGAGAGTCTTCGAATCACAGCGAATCCGCTCAAATCCGCGACGTCAGCGCGCGTGGCATTTGTTTTTATCTCGACTCGCCCATCGAGCAGGGGTCGCCCATCGGTTTCACGCTGACCTTGCCACCTGAAATCACACTTACTGAAAGCATCCGCGTGCAGTGCAAAGGCCGAGTAGTGCGGGTGGAGAATGGTACCGCGGATGCGAAATTGGCAGTGGCCGCGGTGATTGAAGAGTACGAATTTCTTCCTGAGAGCTGACGGGATAGAGTCCCTCGCAATTTATCGGCTCCTCAACGTTTCTTTCCCTTCCCTACAAGTGATAAGGTTCCTTGCAGAGGGTGCACTTTTCTCAGGGGATTCCTTTGCGGCGTTGGCGCGTCCAATTTAGTTTTGTGGTGCCGCTGGCGGCGCTGCTAGTCACGGCGGCCCTTTCGCAGAACGCGAGCACGCCTGATAAGGCCGTCGCCAAGGCCGAAGCAGCGGTGGTGACCAGTGTGCGCGTGGTGCACGAGCGAGGAATTCCCGCGCTCGAAGTTGTTTCTACCCATCCTGTAATTCCAACGATCCAGCCGCTCGATTCTCCTCCGCGCCTGGTCATCGATCTATCCAATGCTCGCGTTGGCCTGCTGCAGAAACGCATTGCGGTTTTGCAGGAAAATATCCTGACCATCAGAAACGAGCAATATCAGAAAAACCCTCCGGTAATGAGAATTGTTTTGGATCTTCTTGTTCCCTATGCCTATACATGGGACGCCGCTGGAAACCGGCTGATGGTCCGGTTGAAGCCGCCGGGAGATCCGGATGCCGGAAAGAATACGCCATTTCGACCGCCGCAAGTGCTGTCGACGACACCGTCCCCGACGCCAGCGTTTGTGCCCGTCACCAGCGGCGTGGGAGAAGTGATCTTGGCGGGAAGCCGGTTCGCGGCAGGCTCGTCCCTTACCGCTGGGAGCGAAACTGCAACGTTACGTTTGGCGCGGGGAGGCGAGGTTCGCGTTTGTCCTGGAACCACGCTTTCAGTGACGCCCTCAAAAAATACGAAAGACCTGATGCTGGGCATGAGCACCGGCGCGCTTGAAACACATTACTCCCTGGCTGCTTCAGCAGACACCGTGCTGACGCCGGACTTCCGAATTGTTTTTGCCGGCCCGGGAGAATTCCATTACGCCGTCAGTTCAGACTCCCACGGCAATACTTGTGTACGTGGACTTAACGGAAACACTTCGCCAGCTACCGTCTCGGAGCTAATTGGGGATAGGGCATATCAGGTTCAGGCGACTGAGCAGGCGGTATTTCACACGGGTCGCATTGATCGAGTGGATTCACAGGTTCCGCTCGAATGTGGCTGTCCGACGCCTGTTCCCGCGCTGCGCGCAAGTACCGCGCCGGCGCAAGTTATCCCGGACTTGGCCGCAAAACTAACCCTGTCACAAAAAGACGCAGGATCGCAAAAGCCGGAAGGCGATTCACGGAAGGGCGATGCGACGCAGACGCTTTCCAATGGCCCTGAGACTCGACCGCTGCCTGCCTCACAGCCTGACGATATTCACGTAACCGTCGATGCGCCCTTTGTTTTCCACGGTAAGAATCACACTGCCCCGGCGAATGCTCCTACAGAAGAGGCGGCGACGCCGCCGGTGATGGAATCATCCGCCAGACCGGCCCCGCCGGACATACAAGTGCAAGCGCCTCCAGAGACCACTCTGGAAGCGAAGGCTGAACACAATGGTCTGGGCCGACGAATCAAGAAATTTTTCGCCGCAATTTTCCGCTAATAACTCTTGCTGGAAAATGGCCAGTGGGCATCCTTCAGCTGCGATTGATCACCCGTCGTAGTGGTTCCACTCTCTCACGCAGATCGTCTGCCAGACTGGCGCCGCGCTCGGCTGCGTCGCGGGCACGCTCCTTCACGTCGCGGACGCGGTCTTTGGCTTCCTCTGTCCAATCTTCCAGGGTTTCCCTCGCATCGTTGTAGCCGCGTTTCAAGTCACGACGGAACTGCTTGCCAGTCTTCGGAGCCAACGCGAGCGCCACCAGAGCCCCCGCCCCGAGTCCAATCAAAAGAAATGTAATGGCGGTTCCTATGCTGTTGCCTTCGGAAGATTCATAACGTCCAGTACTCATGATTTGACCTCGTTTCATGGAGTGCAAAATTTTGCCGGCAAGGTTTCCGCGCGGCTTGTTATCTAAGCTACAACAATTCTAGCCCTGCCTAACTGGGCGGGACAGCCTGCTTATCGCCAACGAATGTGGTCCCTTTACGATGAGCGCCGGTTTGGGAAGGTTTCCTTTCCTGAAGCCTGAGTGTAAAATAAGTTTTTAGTCCCTTGCGGCGGAAAATGTGGCCTGCCCCGCCTTCCGCCGGTTCAGCAAACCGCGCTTATTCGAAGGAGATTTTTCCAAGCAATGTCGATCCCTGCCACCCAAATGCGTCCTGGCATGATCATCAAGCACAACAATGATCTGCACTCCGTGTTCAGCGTGGAACACCGGACTCCCGGCAACCTGCGAGCCTTCATCCAGGCGAAGCTGCGGAATCTCCGTACTGGCGCCATGTTCGAACACCGTTTCCGCTCGCCCGATCCGATCGACAAGATCACCGTGGACGAGGTCGACATGCAGTTCCTCTACGCCGACGGCGACAGCTACTACTTCATGGATACATCGAATTACGAACAGACCCATCTGACGAGGGAGGTCCTGGGCGACGCGGTCGATTACCTGATCGCCAACCTCGAGATCAAGGTGGAATTCTTCGACGGAAAGGCCGTGGGCATCGAGTTGCCGCAGACAGTCGAACTCACCGTGGTAGAGACGGAGCCGGGCTTGAAGAGTGCGACCGCATCGAGCGTGACAAAAGCTGCAAAGACTGAGACTGGGCTGGTCGTCCAGGTTCCGCCTTTCATCAACGAAGGCGAGAAGATTAAGGTGGATACGGCCGAGGGCGTGTATTTGTCGCGGGCGTAGAAATTTTTTGGCAGTTTTCTGGAGACGCAGCTTGCTGCGTCTCATGTTTTTAGTAGGATGGTGAGCGCGTTCGCACCGCCAGCTGTTGCAAGCGGCATCTCTACAAGAATGACTTCCACTGAAAAAGGCATAGACGCCCGCCGCTTTGTGGTTCGCGGGCGCGTGCAGGGCGTCGGCTTCCGCTGGTTCGTGGAGCGGGAGGCTCATATTCTCGGCATCAGCGGCTGGGTACGCAACAATCACGACGGCAGCGTGGAAGTCCTTGCTCAAGGCACTCGCGATCAACTTTCCGGATTGCGCGGGCGATTGCGCGAGGGACCACGCGCAGCCCGGGTGGATGCGGTCGAAGAATCCGAAGCTCAACCCAAAGAAGGGCTTAGTTCATTTCGCATTGAAGGAGCATGGTAGATTGCCCTCGCACGCACCTCTGGACTCGAACCAACTGAAGAAGCTCATCCGTGAAGTACCGGACTTCCCCAAGAAGGGCATCCTCTTTTACGACATCACCACGCTATTGAAAGACAAAGTTGGTTTTGCCACGCTCGTTGACCGGCTTTCCGAGCACTATGTCGATCAGAAGATTGATCTTGTCTTAGGCATGGAGGCTCGTGGCTTCATCTTCGCTCCCGCTCTTGCTTACCGTTTAAATGCCGGATTTGTTCCTGTGCGTAAGGTTGGCAAGCTTCCGGCCGAAACCGTGAAGTTCGATTACGCCCTTGAATACGGCACCAACTCGCTCGAGATGCACAGGGATGCGATCCAGAAGGGTCAGCGCGTCCTTATCGTGGACGATCTGCTCGCAACCGGAGGCACAGCCGAGGCTACGGCCAATCTGGCAACGTTACTCGGCGCAGATATCGCGGGGCTCGGCTTTGTTGTGGAATTAGATTTCCTGAACGGACGGAATAAGCTCAAGGGTTACGACGTAATGTCGCTGCTGCACTACGACAAATAGCCGTGTAGCTGGAACGTTACTTCAACAGGCGCATCACCGTCATACCGATACCCAGCCAGATTCCCGCGCTCACGACAAATGACAGCCCTAGTCCTACTAACTTGTTCCAGCTAGGGGGTTCGTCTGCAATGTTAGTCAGAATGTCGGAGTCGTAGACCAGCCACGACCGCAGGAATTGTACGTCCTTCGAATCCGCGGACACCGATCCCCAACTACCTTGGATCGACAATTGCCAGTTGGTTTCTCCAGTGCCGGACAGGGGGAAGAGCCGTGACTTGTAGCTCATGATATCCGCACCTCGCGTCAATGATTAAGCTGCAAAAGGCTAAAACTTCACTAATGCAATCTCGTGAGAGTAGACGTTTCGGTCTTCGAGGAGGTTGCTTAACGCGCCCCCTCGTACACTAACAATCATCCGTTTCTACAGTGAATCTTGCCTGATTCCGCGTATGCCTATCATCCCAGCCCTGTTGCCGATAAGTTTCCACCTATCGTCCCAGCTCTTCCAGTAACAACTTCGAGTCCGGGGCGAGATAGCTCTTACGCCGGAACCAGTCTTCCATCGCTTCGCACAGCTGGTCCAAAGGGACATTCGTACCGATCTCCATTCGGCCATCGGACACAGGTACTGTATCGTCAAACACGCTGGCATTGGTGAAGTTTCGCATAGAAAAACTATCCAGCCACTTCAGCGGGCAGGGAAGGCGCTTGCCCTGATCTTCGTATTCAACGCGGATCTTTCGCGCAAACATGGTCTGATTTAAACACAGGGCAAGGTGCAGGGCGGCGTTTCCGGAATACATAAGAGGGGTGTCTTGGACTGATCTTCTTCAGCAGGATGCTGAAAAGCTCGGTTGCTAGTCCGAGAAGGGGGTAGGAGTCCCAGTTTTCTGGCGACCGCTATCAAAATCGCGCCGAAGGTGCCAGCGGACATTCTGAATTTGCGGTGAGCTCGAAAGAATTTCATGGATAGCGCCTGCTGCATCCGGTTGGACATCCCGCTGGCGACCTCCCAGCACAGATGCAACGAAGCCTCGGCTCCGTTCCAGCCAACCTATCCACAGGTATTCAGTGTCATCGTCTCCGGCTCGATGCCCGATTACAAAACAGTGTTCGACGCCAGATTCGACAAATGTGAAGTACCAGCCGAAGTCTTCTTGGCCAGGCACTTCCGATGCTTGATACCCCTTACTACGCAACTGCTCTGCCAACCACTTCGCCAAGTCATCCCCGAAGCAACTGGGATTAACGAAATATTCTCTCGGCTCGGACATGTTAAAGGTTGAGCTCTTGAACGTGACCACCGTTTTTACCGTCGTCTCCATGGCGAATAGGATTCTATTTCGGGAACATTATCCATTTCCAGGAATCATTCTCATTACCACAGCAAAAGCTGGTAAGAAGTAGCCATCTCGGAGACGACTAGCAGCTGTTGGAAGTTTTCGGTTATATGCGCCCCGAACAGCATATTCCTCAAGACCATCCTCTTCGTCTGTTGCGTGCCATGACGACGAGGCGTTGCGCGACTTGAAACCTCGATTCAACAAGCGGTTAGGCGGGAATCGCGGCGGGCTTCTGCCCTTGCTCGCGACGCAGCCGCCCTACGACCAGCCGGATCTCGTCATAGGTCACTTCCGGCGGCAGAATATCCTTCAAGGGCTTGAGGCGCTCGAATCCTACACGCCCGCACGCTGCGCCAATCACCGCCTGCTTATCCTGGCTGACCCACTGGTTTTGAAATTCAACCTGCCCGGTCTCCAGTAGATTTGCGACGGCGCTTACGATGGTTGAAACTTGCCGGCCTCGAAGCTGCGCAATCTCTTCCAGCGTCTTGCCTTCGCCGAGCAAGCGAAGGGTTTCATCCGCTGGCTTGGACTTCCGCTCAGCGGAACCGGCAGCGCGATTCCCGTGGCGAAATTTCTCCAGCGCATCCAGAATCGGCTGTCCATAGATTTCAGCCTTGCGCTCGCCGATTCCAGGGATTTCAAGAAGTTCGGCGTAAAACTTGGGTTGGCGTCGGCAAATTTCTTCGAGCGAAGAATCGTGGAGGACAATGTACGCAGGAACGTTCTTCTCTTTGGCCATGGCGCGACGCCACCCCTGCAGATATTCGCGCAGTTCTTCGGCCTCCGCTCCGGCAGCTGCGGCAGGCTGGGCTGGCAGACGCTTTCTGCCAGACCCCTTTCCCGCAAACACCGGAGAAGGCTTCACCATCCACTCCGCGGCGCTTCCGCAAACATCGCAAGCGTCGCACTTCTCCCACTTAGGAGCTTCTCCGAAGTGTGCGCAGATCTGACGATGGCGGCAGCGTCTCGACTCCACGAACTCACGGATGATCCGATAGCGCTCCCACGCCCGCTCGCGCTCCGCGCTATCTGTGATCTGGTTGGCGAAGAAGCCCAGCAGTCCGGCATCTCGCTTTTGCCAGAGCAAAACGCAATCCGCGCTCTCGCCATCGCGCCCCGCGCGTCCCGCCTCCTGGTAGTACTGCTCAATCGACTTGGGCAATGACAAGTGAATCACCGCCCGCACAGCGGCCTTGTTGATGCCTAAACCAAAAGCAATGGTGCCGACCAGCACGCGCACTTCGTCCGACATCCAGCGCTCCTGATTGCGGCGCCGTTCTGCCGATCCCATCTTGCCGTGATACCCCACTGCGGCAATGTCGCGATCTTCAAGAAAATCAACGGTCTCCTCGACGCGGGTGATCGTCGGAGAGTAAACAATTACATTGCTTCCCGAGTAGCTCTGCAGAGCCTTGACCAGCAATTCCATCTGCTCGATTGCCTGGCACTCTCGCACCAGGTAGCGCAGGTTGGGTCGATAAAAGCTGGCAATATACTTGTCGGGATTGCGAAGTTGCAGTTGCGCCAGAATGTCATGCCGCACGTGGCGGGTGGCGCTCGCAGTAAACGCAGCAATAGGACGATCGGGAAACTTCGAGCGCAATTTGCTCAACTGCCGGTATTCGGGACGGAATTCATGTCCCCATTCGGAGATGCAATGCGCCTCATCGATCGCGAAAAATGCGATGGGCACTTGCTGCAGCCATCCCATGGTGTCGCCACGCGCCACGCGTTCCGGCGATACATAGAGCAGTCGGTAAGCGCCCGCGCGCGCCTGGGTCATCACTTTCGTCTGCTCCGCTTCGCTGAGCGTGCTGTTCAGGACTGCCGCCGGAATTCCCATCTGCGCCAATTGCGTGGCTTGATCCTGCATCAGCGCGATCAGGGGGGAAATCACCACCGCCGTCCCCTCCGAAGCGACGGCCGGCAACTGGTAGCAGAGGGACTTGCCCCCGCCTGTCGGCATGACCACGCACGTATCATGGCCGGCAAGGAGGCTGCGCACGATTCGCTCCTGCAGCGGACGGAACATGCTGTAACCCCAGTACCGCTTCAGCGGCGTCAGCAGATCCATTTCCGCACTCATGAGTTAAGAGTATAGGCTGAGGCGAACATCTGGAGAAAGCCCATTGCATAAATTTTGCTGAGACTTTCCAAACCGGAACTCGGGCGCGGGCTGCACCCTGTCTTCTCGGAATAAGTCTTTTACACCGCGCCATACTTTACTTGCGGGTATCTCTTCGCAAACACCACCCACACCGCCGCAATCACTAGAAAGCACAACACGCTGCCCTCCGGCCCGACTATTCCTCCCGTAAGCCACCGCGGCCCGTGAAACGAAGACTTCAGCAGATGTCCGGGGAAAATCGTCCCGCTATCTGGGACGGAGTAAAAAAAAGTCTCACCCCAGTCCCATGCCATGTGAAATCCCACCGCAAACCACAGGGTTCCGGTTCGCCGCAGGGTCAGGCAGAAGAAGAAACCAATCGCCGCCGCCGCCAGCAAACCGCGCCATTGCTCGCCTGGATTCTGCAGATGAATCAGCCCAAACATGCAGGACAAAACCAAAGCCGACGGCCAGAAACCAATTGCACGCGTCAAAGTGAACTGGGAATATCCACGCAGCAGAAATTCTTCGAAGAGTCCTACCAGCACAAAGTACAGCGCCCAGAATGCAGCAAACTTCACAATGCGGAAGCCGTGTATCGCCAGGTGCCCCAAATCAAACACTCGCAGCCCATACATCACAGCCAGCAAGAGCGTGATGCTGGCAAATCCCCACAATGCACCCACCCAAAACAATTTCCCGAACGCTCTTCGCCCTGGTAATCCGTACGCGCCCCACGGCCGGTGCTCCACTCTCGCCAGAACCACCGCCGGCAGAACGGCTGCGAGCATGACTCCAAACTCCTCCGACATCATCGACCAAAGGCCGTTCCCTCCCAGCTCCAGCGCACCGAACCAGCGGGTCGCAACAAACTGGAGCGGATAAAAAAGCAGCAGATAGAATGCGAGACCCCATCCCGCCCTCAATCCATCCGGACCGAAAAACACCATGCGGACATACGACGGCTGCACTCCTGCCGAAAAATCCGGTGCCGGCTCTGTCACCGGTGAGTATTCTTTCGGCCCGGTCGATGTATCCATCCCATCGTTCATTTGCATTTGCAGAAGTTTCCCCAAACTGCCTGCGTCATGGTAAAACACTTCGGCTCACCCTATGTCCCGATTTTTCACGCGCGAACGGTTCGGCCGTCCGCAATTTCTCGCCGGTGTATTGCTCCTGATCTTCTTAGCACAGGCCGCCTGGCTCGTCCGATGCGAGTTGCACAATTCCGATCCGAAGGTAGCCGGTCCCGGCGCCACGGAGCAAGTACGCATTGCCTCAGGTTGGCGGCAATTTCACGGCGGAAGCATTGCCGGCGCTCCTTACCCAGATCCCCCCGGAGCGCTGCCCTCCGAGATATCGCAAGACAACGACGGCTTCGATACCGAGCACTCTCCATTACTTTCGCTGGTGACGGCCGCGCCTCTGCTCGCATGGCCCCATCGACTTCTCGATTCCGAATCGTCCTCTTACTGGCGCTGGCTTCCGCGCATTCCATTTCTCGCTTGCGGAGTCTTCCTCGGCGCATCCTTGTGGTACGTCGCGCGCCGTCTCTGTGGGAACGCCGGTGGCTTCCTGGCTCTCACCCTCTATTGCTTTTCCCCGTCGATGATTCAGGCCAGCGCCGTCTGGCACACCGAACCCGAAATCCTCGCCGCCTGGGGAGCCTTTGGCGCCGTCTTCACCGCCATGGCGGTCGCTCATACGCTCTATGCGCCGCGCGAAGTTGTCCTTTGGAACTGGCGCCGCATTGTCTTGCTTGGGGTTTCACTGGCGATTGCCGTGGGTTCTCAATTCTCCTTGATTATCCTCGTACCTATTGCCCTGGCCTTCCTGCTCTATCTGGCGCCCATCCGCCGTGGCGCGGCCCTCACCATCTGGTTGGCGGCCTCTTTGGTGGCGATCCTATTATCATTCGCTACCTACTTCTTTCATCCCCACGCATGGTCAGAAGCGATGCACCACGCTTCCTTTTGGGGAGCCACATGGCGCGGTTTCACCGTGCCTGGCGTATACCGCGAAGTCGGATTGCAAGTCCTCCGGTCCTGTCCAGCTTTCGCTGTTCTCCTGCCGGTTGCAATCGCAACCTACATTCTCTGGCCCCGCACCCGCTACTTTGGCAACAGCTCTCCGGGAATCGTTGCCCTGATCTTCATCGGGATGGCAATGGCGCATCCTCATGTAGCTGGCGCAGGATTTCTGCTTGCTTCTCTGCCTTTCCTTTTGATCTTTGTCTCTGGTGTGCTCGCCGATCTGATGGAAACTCCCCTACGTCTTCTGATTACGGCCTGCGTCTGGGGGTTGGTGGGAGCCTACATGCTGTGGAGCGTTCTAGCGCTAGCCCAAGTCCCTCGCGGATGATTCACATACGGCGACACCGGAGTTCGGCTGACAATTCTCTACAATTCTGCCGCATCCCCCGTGTCCTACTTCGATCTAAAACTGTAGAAATCGAGGTGCGCCATGAGTTTTACGTTGGAGTATCATAGAGCTGTGCAGCGCTCGATTCCGGCTTCGCTGGCGCTTTTCGGGATGCTCTTGCTCCCGCTTGTTCTTCTTTCTTCCAGTTCCGCACAGATCAATGGCACACCTCCCTCCGTGACTTCTACGGGGTTCGGTGGTCGCGCGATTAACGGAACGCCGCCCAGCGTCACGTCACTCGGGCGTAACGGATTCGCGCCGCCCAATGCCGGAGTCAATTTTCACACTCAAGTTTCGCACGGCGGCGGTATGCAGCAGCATCATCACCACCACAGCGTAAATGGCAACGCCTATTACCCGTATGTTTACGCTGTGCCCGTTCCCTACTCAGTCGATGTCAACGAGGGCGATCAGGGAGACGATGATGATGAGTCCAATTATCAGGGAGGCCCGACGGTCTTTGACCGTCGCGGTTCCGGACGTGACTCCTACATTCCACCGTCTTACCCGGGACCAGCGCACGCTCGCGCGGCTGCACCGAGCGATCCTGTGGCAACGGACCCTCCCGAGTCTGCTCCCACTCCTGAACCACCGCAGCCCTCCACCGTCCTGGTTTTCAAAGACGGTCATCAAGTGGAAGTTGGCAACTACGCCATTGTCAGTCAAACGCTTTTTGATTTGAGCCCCGGCCATCCGCGAAAGATCGCTCTGGCGGATCTGGATCTTTCCGCAACTCAAAAGCAGAACGACGACCGTGGCGTCCACTTCCAATTGCCGCCGTCCTCGCAGGCGAATAAAATGCGCTCGGCAATGCACTTCGTCTGGTTCTGGCAAAATAAGGGCAGAAGATCAGCCTTCGCAGGTAACTTGCCTCGCCCGGTACTAGCTCTAGCCCTGATCGCAACTCTGGTGCCCTGCGCCGTAGCGCAGAGAAGTTTGCCGGTTAGCTCTCCGGGGAGACCAACGCCCCCGCACTTCAACTCGGCGGCTAGAAATTTTGCTACCTCGCGGAGTTTGCGTTCATCGTCCAGACTCCACCGGCCATCTCCTTCTAATTCACTACTTCTCCCCTTCTTCGACGATTCCTTTAGTCCCGATGACCTTTCGCCAACTGGAGACCCTGCCTCTCAGCCTCCCGCATTTCTGTTGCAAGCCGCACGCGCTATTTCTGGCCCTGAAGTTTTTGCGGGACAACCTGACACCAATCACGCCCCTTCGTCTTCGCAACCTCTGATGATCGAACTCCAGGGCGACCGCTACGTCCGCATTAGCCCTGCCGCGATCGATGGCGAAGCTCTGCCGCTCCCTCTCGCATCCGCGAACATTCATGCCAACAATACTCAATCGTCGAAATCGGCGCGGACTCACGCCACAAAAGCACCGATGCCGAACCCCGCGCCCGGGCCTCTGATCGCGGCCGCGTCTCCAGTACGCGACCTGCCTGCAGCGATTCTCGTTTTTAGCGACGGACACAGCGAAGAAGTCCACGACTACACGATTGCCGACGGATTTCTCTATGCCCGCGGCGATTTTTACACCGACGGATTCTGGAACAAGAAAATTAATCTCTCCACTCTCGACCTGAAGCAAACGATGCAAGCTAACTCCACGCGCAACGTAAAGTTCATTCTTCCCTCTTCTCCCAACGAAGTAATCATTCGCCCGTAGGCGCTCCAAAACGAAGACTCATATGAGGCCGCGCCCTTCAGCAGTTGGTGGTAAAACTCCCAGGCCGAACCCCTTTAACACCCTCATCTACAGCCCTCGCCGTGGTACAATATTAGCTAATCGAATAAGACTAACCGCTTGTAGATGCAATCGTTTAGCACTACTTTCAGGACGATCAAGGCGGGCAGGCAACAGGCCCCCTTCGGCGTCCTAAATATTTAGAAACAAGACAGAATCTAGCGGCTCACGACAACCATGCCTGACGATCAAAATCCCGAACTTCCCCTGACTCCGCCGCCTCCCGGCGACGGCAGTCCCGGCGCCCTGCACATTCAGCCCGTCAACATTGAAGACGAGATGAAGAAGTCGTATCTCGACTACTCCATGTCGGTCATCATCGGCCGCGCTCTGCCCGACGTCCGCGACGGACTCAAGCCCGTGCATCGCCGCATTCTCTACACCATGCAACAGATGGGCCTGCAGCCGAATCGCGCCACGCGTAAGTGCGCCAGAATCGTCGGCGACGTCATGGGCAAGTACCATCCTCATGGCAATCTTGCTGTGTACGATGCCCTCGTCCGCCTCGCGCAAACCTGGAGTCTGCGCTATCCGCTAATTTTTGGTCAGGGAAATTTCGGCTCGGTTGACGGCGACCCTCCCGCGGCCGATCGCTATACCGAAGCCAAGCTCGCGCAAGTCGCAACCGCACTGCTGGAAGACCTCGACAAAGAGACTGTCGACTTCCGCCCGAACTACGATGGCAGCGAAGTCGAGCCCGACGTTCTTCCCGCGCGCATTCCTAATCTTCTTATTAACGGTTCCGACGGCATCGCCGTTGGGATGGCGACAAAAATTCCGCCGCACAACTTAACCGAAATCGTTGACGCCACCATTACCTTGGTCAACAATCCCAACGCTCAGCTTGCGGAGATTTTGAAATTCGTTCAAGGCCCGGACTTTCCCACCGCCGGCATTATCCACGGGCGTGCCGGAGTTTTCGAGGCGTATCGTACGGGCCGTGGCCGCTTCATGATGCGCGCCAAAGCCGCCATCGAGAACGCGACCAAAGATCGCCAGGCCATCATCGTCACCGAAATTCCGTATCAGGTGAATAAATCCGTCCTCATCAAGCGCATTGCCCAGCTCGTCAACGACAAGGACATTGAAGATATTTCTGACGTTCGCGACGAAAGTGATCGCGACGGCATGCGCATCGTGATCGAACTCAAACGGGGCGCCGAGCCCCAGATCGTTCTGAACCAGCTCTACAAACACACCTCGATGCAGGAAGGTTTTTCGATGATCCTGCTGGCGGTGGTCAATGGACAGCCCCGCGAAATGGGACTGATTCCGGCCATCAAGCACTTCATCAACCATCGTGTCGAAGTCGTGCGCCGCCGCACCGCGTTTCTTTTACAGAAAGCAAAAGACCGCGAGCATATTCTCGAGGGATACCTCACAGCGCTGGATCATCTCGACAACGTAATTACCATCATCCGCGCCAGCTCGAACCGCGCCGACGCCCACGAAAATTTGGTTGCGTATTTCGGCGGCAAAAAAATCGATATCAACACAACCGGCCGCGCTCCCAAGGTAAATGCTGAAAAGCCGTTCACCATTCGTCAGGCCGAAGCCATTCTCGAACTGCAACTGCACCGCCTCACTAAGCTTTCAATCGACGAAATTTCGAACGAGTTGAAAGAAGTCCGCGAGAGAATCGAGGACTACGAATCGATCCTCGCCTCGGAGAAAAAACTTCGCGCCGTCATCATCAAGGAACTCGAAGAAGTCAAAGAACTCTACGGGGACGAACGCCGCACGCGGATCGAAGACGAAGCCGCCGAAATCGTTCTCGAAGATCTCATCGCCGACGAGCAGGTCGCCGTCACCTTCAGCCACTCGGGTTACATGAAGCGCACGCCGATTTCCACCTACCGCATGCAGCGCCGCGGTGGGACGGGCCGCACCGGCATGAAGACTCGCGATGAGGATTTCGTGGAGCATCTCTTCATCGCTTCCACTCACGCTTACATCCTGATCTTCACCAACAAAGGCCGCGTCTATTGGCTGAAGGTGTACGAGATTCCCGACGTGAGCGCCGCCGGCAGAGGCAAGCACATCGGCAACCTGATCGGCCTGCAACCCGGCGAAACCGTCCGCACCATGCTCGCGGTGCGCAATCTCGAAGAAGAAAGCAAATACATTTTCTTCGCCACGCGCAACGGCCTGGTAAAGAAGTCTGAGCTGCGTGAGTTCATGCACGTACGCTCCAACGGCATCAACGCCATCAGCATTGAAGAAGGAGACGAACTGGTCGCCGCCCGCATCACTAACGGCAATCAGATCGTTTTCATTGCTTCGCACGAAGGCATGGCCGTGCGCTTTGACGAAAATCACGTTCGTCCCATGGGCCGCGCCGCTTACGGCGTCAACGGCATTAACCTTGAAGAAGGCGATCACGTCGTCGGCATGACGGTAACTCCCAAGCCCGGCGCAGCTCCCGTGGGCGTGCCTGTCCCCGGTGAAGATCCGGTGGATAAAGCCGTTGCGGTCGCCACAGCTCCCGGCACATCCGCAACTCCCGAAGCGGTGGATCTAACGCAGAAGGGCAACCTGATTCTTTCCGTAACCGAAAATGGATACGGCAAGCGCACTCCCGCCGACGAATACCGCCTCACAAATCGCGCCGGCAAGGGCGTCATCAACGTCAAGACAACGGAGCGCGTAGGCAAAGTTGTCGCCATCGCCCTTGTCGACGAAAACTCTCAAGTCATGCTGATCAGCCAGTACGGCAAAATCATTCGCATGGATTCGAAAACCATTCGAGAGTCCGGCCGCAACGCGCAAGGAGTGCGCCTGCTACACATGGAGCCCGGCGACCGCGTGGCCGCAGCTGTTGTGCTGGCGCCAGAAGAAGAGCCGCCCACCAACGGCGGTCTGCTGCAGTAGATTTCGGTTTGAGTAGAGCGGGCGCCCTCGCCCGCTTCTTGGCAGCATGTCTTGGTACGGGATCGGGCTTCAGCCCCTGAGGGACGTTTCTATCGATGAAGCCCAGGGAGTGCTAGTCGATTCAGAATCCAATACCACTGGAAGCTTGCGACCTCGGAGTTTACCCAAGACATTTCTGGTTAACTATCCTCTCTAGCGCAAGCCTACCTCACTCCCTGCTTCCTATTAATTTCCTTGGAAAATTCCGTAACGAAATTCAGCAGCGTTCCCCAACCCAACTGTCCCAACATCGCTCTTCCGCCCTCAGCAGCCGCATTGGGGGAACCCGCCTTCCAGGTCGCCAAGATGACTCCTCCGCCAAATGCTCCTCCATACAGCGCCCACTGCGGACGCAAACGCTCCTCACTGCGATCGTATGTCATCAGATTCCGGATGACCGCATGCCTTGTTCGCGGCCACAGCCCATCGCATTTGCATTTGTCGTATCGAACTTCGTATCCCAGTTTCGCGTTCCCCAGCGCCGCTAGAGTGTTCGTCGCAATAAACTGCCCTTCCCGCGATGCAAACCGCTCCGCATAGCCTCCCCAGCCATCGTCCCATTGCCGTGGCGTCCCCGACGCCTGATCGATCCCCGCGCCAAACATTCGCTTCAAATATGCGCCCGGGGTCGTCAGCGTCTGTCGCAGATAAATCACTTCCCGCTGTTTTCTCGTCAACGTAATCAGCGGCTGATCCTTGCGGACATAAACTCCCTCAATCCACGTCGATTCCCAATTCCTCGCTCTGATCAATCCAGCCGCCGCAGCGCGCTCCGTCAGCTCAGCTGCTTGTATCGATCGTCCTTCGATCTGCTGCACCGGACCCGAACTTTCTTTCTTAGTTTCTCCCGGCGCATCCGGAAGCTCTTTCCCCTGTGTTTGCCCCTGAGCTTGGCCGGAAGTCGAGGCCGGATTCTGTTGCCCTTGACTCCCCTGCGCCCAGCCCAGTCCGTGTGCCATCGCTACTAGCAAACACGTCGTCGCAGCAACTCTACCTGGCAGTTTAAACATGTATGAACTTTCCCCTCGCATCGTCCAAGAATACTCCGATCAAACCTCACAGCTTTTTTCCATCGTTTATGTTCTGGTGAAGCCTTGGCCATCTTACCGTCACAAGTGTCCGATAGTACGCTTCCTGTGCATGCACTTCCCCTGGAACCACTCTTGAATCGGGCGGAGTAATATATCCCCATCACGAATCAGATGAATCGTCGTATCCTGCTCATCGCGGCATGCTTTGCACTGGTTTCCAAATCCTTCGCACAAGATCTTCACAAACAAGAGACACACGCGCAGATTCAAGAACGTGCCGACGCACTGATGGAGCACGCGCGCCAGCTCTCCGACATCCGCTCTCCGAATGCCCCCGCATTTCGTCTGAAGGCAACTTTTTCATTTGTTGGAAACGACCTCGAAACTGTCCAGGGAACCTTCACAGAAATATGGCTTTCGAAGGGGCAATGGCGTCGCGAGATTGCGGTCGGCGCCCTATTGCACGTTGAAGTAGGTAGTCCAAACAGGATTTGGACCCTTGAGAAGACTGAGAGCTTCCCCGAGAAGGCGAAGCAAATCGTCCGCTTGATGCAAATCTTTCCTGGCAACTCCAAGAAACTCGACTTCGAATCTATCGCTGACCGCGGCGAGTTGAGTCCCCCCATGGCCTGTGCCATCTCAAAGCCCGGAGCGCAGCACGAAAGATCTGCATTCTGTTTCGAAAAGAAGAGCGGCGCTCTGCTTGAAAGGGTCTTACCCGAATTGCGGGGCGGTAGTGTATTCGACTATTCCTGCGACTATGGCAAATTTAACAAGTTCGGCGATTTCTGGTTTCCCCGCGAGATGGCATGCTTCGAGGATAGACACAAGAAGATGGAAGCCAAAGTGGAGGATCTTTCCGTCGAGTCCACGCCCGATCCCGCGCTGTTCGCTCCACCCCCTGGGGCCGTCGAATTGGGCGCGTGTACAGAAGTTATGCGTCCCCCGGTGGCTGAACTTACTCGTATTCCCAACCCCCCGTTTGGATCCCGTGATAACGCGGCGAAGGTCACATTGTCGCTGGTCGTTGACACAAAAGGAAAACCGCAAGATGTCAGAGTGGTGGGACCAAGACGGAAAAATTACGACGAGTCAGCTCTCAGTGCCGTCCGCGGATGGCGCTTCAAGCCTGGTACGTGCAATGGAGACCCTATGCCGTTTCAAATGTATGTGGAAGTTGACTTCCGTCTCTACCGCTAATGCTCACTGCTCAGCACTTGATACCGGCACTACCCTCTCTCGAACGCGTGCTTCTTCTCTACCTCATCCACCGCACTCCGCATCGAGTTCTCAAACGTTTCCGCCTGCCCCATCAACCCTGCAGTTGCTTCAGCCCAATCGCCTTCCATCCGCACCCATCCGTCTCCCGCGACCAGCCGGCCCGCAATTTCCACCAGATGCCCAGGAGTTGTTTCTAAATATTGCGCGTCCGTTGGATCGCCAACCCAGACTCGCTTCTCTCCGCCCAATTTCGTCGACCAATAAACCTTCCGCTCCAGAAACGTGGCAATCACCTCGTCGGTCGCTTTCCCAAATACCCACTTCTGCCGCTTGAAATCATAATGCCGGCTGGAAAAAGCCACTGGCTTTAGCTTCCCTGACTTCACAAATTCAATCTGCGTTCGGTCTACTTCTTTGCGCAGAGCATTGATTACCGGCGCCTCTGCATCCTTCGGTTCCAAAGAAGCCAACACCTCTTTGACCGTCGCCGACAAATTTACCGCCACGGGTGCGTGCAGCCCATCCGAATTTTCCAGCCGGATCTCTCCATGCAACACCCAAAAGTCCGCTCCCGACGTCGACCGGTGAAACGGCCACTCCAGTTCAATCGTCAACGGCAACCCCGTCGTCGTAACCCAAATCTTTTTCTGTTCCCCCGCCTGCGTCATCGCGTAACCCACCCTTTGATAAGACTGAAACTCATTTTGTCACACTGAGCGAAGTGAGATGGAGTCTCCACGCCCGAAGCCATAGTTCGCACGTATTACCCTGTGTTCCTCTGTGTCCCCTGTAGTAAAGACTTTGATCTGCCTCGCCAGCTCAACTACTTCTTCCTCCTCACCTTAGCCCCCATCCGCAACAATTTCCTTACCGTGCCTGTCGGCAGCCGCTTCATTTGATCATGCAACTCCGTCACCGCCTCAAAAAATCCCGCCATCGCCGCCAGACGCTCCCGCGTAAACTCCGCACCTGTTTCTTGCGGATCCAACTCCTCCAAACTCCGTCGCAGCATTTCGCGCGTCGGATCAATCTCCCTCCGCTTCCTCTGCTCAATCACCAGTCGGAACATCTCCCACACATCTTTCATCGACTCGTAATGTTCCCGCCGATCCCCCAGTACATGCACTGCGCGCACAATGCCCCAGCCCTCGAGCTCCCGGATCGATGTGCTGACATTCGAGCGGGCGACGCTCAATGTCTCTGCGATCTGCTCCGCTGGCAGCGCCCGCGGCGACAAATACAGCAGCGCATGGATTTGCGCGACTGTGCGGTTGATGCCCCATCGCGTGCCCATTTCGCCCCAGTGCAGGATGTATTGTTTCTGCACCACCGTGAGATTCGCCATATCAGTACTTTCAGTTCAAACAGAATCTACAGAATGCCCAGCTCTCCCGTCAACCGCCTACGCGTCTTCCTGCTCATCCATTGCAGAAAAGTGATAACTTTTTGCGCGCGCACTTTACAAAACAATACAGAAATACTCCGCCCGTAATTCTTGAAATATTGATAGGATTGGACGCACAGAATTTGACCCGTTCCCTCCGGACTGGCTTCCCGCCCTGCTTTCAGCCCGTTTGAGCGGTTCCCCCCAGATAACCAAAAATACTCAGGAGAATCAATTCGTATGAAGAAGTTCGCAGTCTGCATCCTATCCCTGGCGATTTTCACCCTCACAGCTTTTGCGGCACAAAACAAAAATGAACTTCCCAAAAATTTCCTAACGAGCAAACACTCGATTCATGCTAACAAGGCTGGAGGAGTTCACGGCAAAGGCAACATCCCTACACCTCACGGATTTCCCGTCGGCGTGGATACTCTGGTCAATTTTACTGATCACTTCGAATCCCAGGGAGTTTACTTTGACGGCAGCGCTCACCATACCTGGGAATACAGCATGGTCGGCAACAAGCCAGCCCAAGGGGGAACCACCACCGTCAACGCGCCTGTAGTCCCCGTGATTATCGACATGCACAATAACGACGGATCTCCAGCTTTCGCGGTCAACCAGTTCGGCCAAACGATCCGGCTCATCTCGCTTCCCGACCCTTTCATTCAATCTTTCATGAACGGCCCGGTGTTCGGCGTATCCAGTTACACCAGCAGCCCCGTTCCAACCCAGTTCACTGACGCGGTCCAGCGCGCAGAGTTCGGCAAGAAAGCTCGTTCTGACTGGCACACGATGCTCGCTCCCACCATAAAGACCACGCGAACCATGGTCCTGACCGCGGACAATTTCTTTTTTGCGTTCAACGACGATGGCGGCTGCTGTCTTTTCGTGTTGGCCAGCGATCCGGCATTCAGCGCTCAATTGTTCCCTTCCTCCACGCCGGATAACTCCACAGTCATCGGCGCCGCGGAAGTGGCCGGCGACATCACCACCAAAGATATCTCCACCTTCATGTTCCCCAACACCTATCTCTACGAGAACAACGATCCCAACCAGTGCTGCGTTCTGGGTTTTCACTCTTTCGACTTCGAGGCTGGAGACTCCTCTAACGGGAACCAACTAAGATTCTATGTCATGAACTACTCCAGTTGGATCAGCCCCGGCCTGTTCGGCGGCGGATTCCAGGACGTTACCGCTCACAGCCACGAGATCGCCGAGACCTTTAACGATCCCTTTGTCGGTTTCGACGGAATCCACAACGTCGTTCCCTTCTGGCAGAACCCGGCTGGTCAGTGCCAGGATCTACTCGAAGACGGCGACGTGATTGAGGATCTCAACAATCCCACGTATCCCGTCACCATTGGAGGTTTCACTTATCACCCGCAAAACGAGGCTCTGTTGCCGTGGTTCGAGTTTCAGAAAAACTCCACCGCCATCGACAATGCTTACAGCTATCCGGATGAGACTCTTCTCACTTCGCTCTCAGCTGTTCAGCCGCTAAACTGCGGTCAGTAGCTAAAACCCTAAGACGGGAAACACAAAGGGCACCGCATGCGGTGCCCTTTTTCTTTCTGCGTGGCGCGGACGCCTCACTTAGGAATTGCCGAAACCAGTATTCACTTCACTGTTGCTGTCGCGCCGAGGTTATATCTCCGTAACCTTTCCTTGCAAGCTAGAGTCGACGGGTTACTTCGGCGAAGCTACGCCCTCGCCACTCTGCTTCTCACCGCTAATCTCTGACTTCTCGGAGTCCACCTTTTTCTTAGCAGGCCTCCGCGCCGCCTCAGCCCGCTTCCGCTCCTGATGCCGTCGATCGTGAAACGCCTGGTCCGACCCTTGTTTCTTCATGCTCTCAGCTTGCCACATCGCCGCAAAGTTAGCCAGCAGGCGATAAATAACTCGACTTGGCTAACTCGGCCCCAAACTCGAGCAGCCCAGTTGAGCCAGATGTCCCATCATCTACAATCGAGGGTCCATGGAACCCGCACTCATAGCCAAACTGCTCCAGCCATTTCTGCGGGACGCCGGGGAACAACAACCTTTTGCGCACGACGCCCTTTACCATCATATATCGACGTACATCGATATACTCCTTCATTGGAACGCCCGCATCAACCTCACCGCCGTACGCGATCCGGAAGAAATAGTCACCCGACACTTCGGCGAATCCCTTTTTGCCGCCCGCCATCTATTTCCCGGCGCGGCCTCTGCGGAGAAGACCAGTCCCGCAGGCTCAAAGTGTCAACCGTTGATGTCCAATGCCCGCGTAGCTGACCTGGGTTCTGGCGCTGGATTCCCCGGGATTCCGATTAAACTCTGGGCTCCTCACATAGCCCTTACGCTGGTCGAATCCAACCACAAGAAGGCCACCTTCCTTCGCGAGGTCACCCGCACCCTTACATTGACGGACGTCGATATAACACACGCCCGTGCTGAAACTCTTCCACTCTCCAGTTTCGACGTGGTAACCCTGCGCGCTGTGGAACGTCTTGTCGACGTCCTGGCCACAGCCGTCGCGGTTCTAGTTCCCGCTGGCCGCTTGGCGCTACTGATCTCTTCTTCTCAACTCAACGCGGTACACCGGACGATTCCTTCCTTCGAGTTTGATGACCCGATTCCGGTTCCCGCGTCCGAATCACGTGTTTTACTGATCGGCAGGAAGCCCTTCAGGAACTCGGGACTAACGGATGTTCCCATGGGAACATCCGAGCAGTCGGCAGCGAAGCGTTTGCCGTCTGGACCATATGAAACCTAGGAACCAAGTCAGTAAGAGTGGTAAAACAATCATGTTCCACTGGTTTTATGCCAAGTTCCCGTACATAAATACTACACTTGTGGGACATTTATTCACTCCAAGCTTAACTCTTGCCTTGCCGAGTTTAGCGGCCAGGTTTCAGTTTAGCGCCGCAAGTCCGATCCCTCTGTTCCCGCCGGAACATTAAGCCTCCGCTATTTGCCTCCGTTCTCGGCGAGGCCCCTCCAGCGGCCGCGCGGATACGTAGCGTGCTGGCTTCTGAGTGTTCCCATGGGAACATCGTCGGCCACCTCGGCATGTCCTCTTCTCCTTGGCCGTCCAGTAATCATGGTTAACTGTTCCCGTGGGAACAGCGGAACCTGTTTTGCACACAAATTCGACTTGTGCACAGCATTCGACGTTGCAATCGAAATACGAGTCGCATTATGCTGCGAACAGCTCTGGCTCCTGGACAATCTATGGGACGCGTCATCGCTGTTGCCAATCAGAAGGGCGGCGTGGGCAAGACTACGACCGCCATTAACCTGGCCGCGTCCTTCGCGGCGGCCGAAGTGAACACCCTCCTCATTGACTGCGATCCGCAGTCGAATGCCTCGAGCGGGCTCGGACTCGTTAAAGATCCGGAGCGTGTTTCGACCTATCATCTGTTGCTCAGCGAGGCTTCGAGTGAACAAGCGCTTGCGACCACCGAACTTGAGCAACTCTGGATCATTCCTGCCCATAAGAATCTGATCGGGGCGAACATAGAACTTGTCGAGGCAGAGCGGCGCGAATATCGCCTGCGGGACGCCATCGCGTCTCTGCGTGATCGCTTCACCTACATCGTTCTCGATTGCCCCCCCGCGCTCGATCTGCTCACCCTGAATGCGCTGGTGGCGGCTGATTCGGTTTTGATTCCCATGCAGGCGGAATACTTTGCGCTGGAAGGCATCAGCGAGCTGCTGGATACCGTCGAGCGCATCCGGGTGGCGCTGAATCCAGGCTTGGAAATTGAGGGCGTGGTCCTGACCATGTTGGACGAACGCACCAATCTGGCGCAACAAGTGATGGCCGAACTCAAGAAATATTTCGGCGAAAAGCTGTGCGCCGCAAGCATCCCCCGGAACATACGGTTGGCGGAAGCGCCCAGCCACGGGAAGGCAGCATTGGTGTACGACCCGAGGTCGAAGGGGGCGGAGAGTTATATACGCCTGGCCAAGGAATTGATGGGCAGGCATCTGGCTGCGGCGGCGAGTACTCCCGAATCCGCGATCAGCGCCTGAGTATATTGACGTAGATCGATCTATTGTTACATTGACATTTATCGATATATGCATCGACGTCCGTCGATATACGATTGCGCCGACGTCTTCGATACGAGGCAAGAAGTTTCACCGAGGAAATCTCATGACTGTAGCGGCAGAGAAAAAAGACGAGAGAGTCGAGAAGCGGCGAGCTTTGGGCCGGGGGCTTGAGTCGCTGTTGCCGGGCCCGCGAGCTGTGACGCCTGTACCTGTACCGAGTGGCACTGACGCAGAGGAAACGAAGGTCCCTCGCTTCGCTCGCGATGACAACCGTGCTCAGGACAAGAGTGTTGCGGTCGACGTGATTGCGATTCAGCCGCAGGCGACCCCAGGGAACCTGGTGGTGAGCCTGGACATTGGAGTGATCGACAAGAATCCTTATCAAACACGGTATGTCTTTGATGAGGAAGCGCTGGCCGAACTGGCGGACTCGATCAAGGAGCACGGAGTAGTACAGCCGGTGGTGGTCCGTCCGGCGCCGGAGGAAGGGCGCTACATCCTCGTCTTAGGCGAGCGGAGGTTGCGCGCCTCGAAGTTAGCGGGGAAGGATGTGATCCCGGCGCTGGTGCGGAAGGTTTCGCCGCAGCAGGCGGCGGAGATGACGGTGCTCGAGAATGTCGTGCGCGAGGATTTGAACCCTCTCGAACAGGCGGAGGCGTTCCGCGTGCTGAGCAAAGAGTTTCAGCTGACGCAGGCGCAGATTGCGGAGCGCGTTGGTGTATCGCGGGAGACGGTATCGAATTACATGCGGTTGCTACGTCTTCCCAAAAAAGTGATGGGCTACATGCTGGAGGACCGGCTTAGTTTCAGCGACGCGCGCCTGCTGCTGGCGTTGGAAAATGAGAATCTGATCGAAGAAGTCGCCGAAGAAGTGGTAACGCAGCATTTGAAGTGGGACGAAATCGAAGATCGGGTGGCGCGGCGGAACGGATCTTTGCCTCCGTTGCCGGCACAGACAGCCGAGCAGAAAAATGCCACAGGGCGAGGTGCGCGGTGGGTCGATCCGAATGTGCGGGCCGCGCAAACCGAGATGGAACGCACCCTCGGCATGCGCGTGAGAATTAAAGATCGGAACGGCAAGGGCAGAATTGTGATCGAGTACGCCACGGTCGACGACTATGAGCGCGTCGTGGAGATGTTGCGGGCGAAAGCATAGTCAGGGAACTGCGTGTGAAATATGAGGGCGGCCTGCTGGCCGCCTTTTCACTTGGCTGGAAGGCGACAAATCATGGCGGTTTCGCCATACACTTTCGACACGCCGAAGCATCCCCAGAATCAGACTCGTCAACAAATCGAGATAGTAATAGTGGAATGGGTTTCCGGAAATTGCGGATTCTCGCCGAAGGTGGGAGATCCTTTTTGACTGAAGTGGGAAAGGCGTTGAGTTCCGTGGCGGCGCAGCTCATGAATGGTGAGCAAGTGCTGCTGGAAGATCAGAAGATCCGGGTGAAGCGGGTAGGAAGCGGGCGGCTGCGGATGGTTCAGTTCAAGTTGAACGGACGCTTGTTTGAGGCGATCGAGCAGAACCGCGCCAAGCCGAGCCGGTGGGGAAAGCTAGCGCTCGAGAAACATCAGGTGGTGCAGTTTCGCGACGTTGAGAGCCATAAGTATGTCGCCGTCGCGGTTGATGGGAAAGTGCAGGAGTACGGGAAGAAGTCCGAGAGCTAGGCGCATCCCTCCCCGCATTAAACCTCAAAATCCTCGCCTTCATTAAGCCAGCTGGTGCGCATAATCTCACAAGGCCTTCGCCCTGGTCGGACAGCCGACGCGGCTGTCTCTACGTCAGCATCGTGAAATTTTATTTGGCGAAGAAGTAGTCGAAGGATTTCACGGCGGTGAATTCGTCCTCTTTGATGTCGAAGACGGTGTAAAGCTTGGTGACGTGGAGAATGTCCTGAACTTTCTTCGCAAGGCTCAGGAGTTTGAGCTCGCCTCCTGCATTGCGGACCGTGGTGAAGCTGCTCACCAGTTCGCCCACGCCGGAGGAGTCGATGTAATCGACGCGCGCAAGATTAAGGATAATTTTTTTCTTGCCGGCCGCAATGAGCTGGTGGATGGTCTCCCGAAGCCGTCCGGTTTCGTCGCCGAGCGTGATTCGGCCGTTGATGTCGACGATGGTGATGTGGCTGACTTCCCGGGTAACGATATTCATGTGGGTCGGCTGATTGTATCGCGGAAGGGCGGAATGTACCACGGCTGAAATGCTTAACTGGAACAGCAGAAGGAAGGCCTCGCGAGGTACTCGTGGCGCCTGGGAGTTAAGAAGTACCACGACTTCGTTTAGATGGCGGCGGGAACGGGCGGATGGTCTCGAATTTCCTGGATAGGACTTGTGATGATCGGGGTGGAGTATTGAGGATGGTGAAATTCCAGGTGCATGCCGCGTCCGACGTATTGGAGTTTCAGCATGGAGCCGCCCCAGGTCGAACCGGCGATCGCGACATGAACGGGATCCGGACAAAATTCAGGATGCCCGGAGAGGAGAGCATCGCTGCCTCCGAGCAGAACGGCCGTGTAACAGTGATGCATCGTTTGGATGTGAAGAACCGTAGAGGGCGGAAGGTCATGAAGAAAGACTCCGCCTTCAACTTCGGACTGGATAATCGCGTGGTTAACTTCGTTGGCGAGATTTGCGTGCGGGGTGAACATGACCGGACTGGGATTAGGGTAATGGGTTTCCGGTGAGCGGGCAAGGGTTGTTTGGAAGTTCCCTAAAACGTTGGGAGTGGGGCTTCGGGGGGGGACATCCAAGACCTTTTAACACATAGGACACACGGGAGGTAAGGCAACTGGCCGCCGGGACTCCGGCCGGGCGGCTGTCGCTACGTCGTCGTGTCGATTACTGGCGCTGGGCGGCGGTTTGGTTGGCTTCGGCGCCGATAGCGTCCCCGGAGAGGATTAACTCTACACGGCGGTTCTGCTGCCGGCCTTCAGGGGTGTCGTTGCTGGCGATAGGCTCGGTCTTGCCGTATCCGCGAGCTTCCACTGCGGTCGAGTCGATGCCTTGCTGCACAAAGTAATCGCGGACGGCTTGCGCACGGTGCTCAGAGAGTTGCTGATTGTAGTCTTCAGAGCCAACGCTATCGGTGTGACCTTCAATGGCAACATGCAGCGTGGGATAAGCCAAGACAATGCCGGAAACTTTGGCGAGGCGCTCGCGGGCTCCGGGAAGAAGTTCGAAGCTGCCGCTGCGGAATAAGACGTCGGACATATTCGCGACCAGGCCGCGGGCGGAATCGCGGGTCGCAAGGATGCTGTTGAGTTGCTGCAGAAGGCGGGCGCGAAGTTCCTGCTTATCGTATTCCGCCTGCTGCTTTTCTTTCTCGGCTTGTTGCGTTGCTTTTTCTGCCTGCTGTTTTGCGGTTTCAGCTTGCTGGCGAAGCGTGTCTGATTGGGCGGCGGCCTGTCGGGCTTTATCAGTCTCAGCGGCCAGCAGTTGTTGCTGCGCCACAGCTTCGGCAGTGGCTTTTTCCGCGGCAGCTTTCTGGCGCGCCGCTTCTTGCGCGGCCGCCTCGGCTTCCTGCTTCATTTTTAGAGCTTCGGCTTTGGCTTGTTCGGCTTCAGCGCGCGCGGCCTGGGCTTGGGCGGTGGCCTTCTCTGCGTCGGCGCGGCGCCTTGCTTCGGCGTCCGCATCGGCCCGGGCTTTGGCTTCGCGGGCGGCGGCAGCGGCCTGCGCTTCGTCCTCAGCCTTTTGTTTTACCGCCATCAGACGGGCTTCTTCGGCAGTTTCGGTGGCTTCCTTCGCGGCGGCTTCAATCGCAGCTTTGTTTTGCTTCTGGCGATAGATCTCCTCGGCATGCATCAATTGCTGGCCGGCTTTCGAAATAATGAACGAAGCGTATTTGTCAGCGGCCGCGATGCGAGCGATACGCATTGCATTGCGGGCTTCAAAAAGTTCGAGAGGAGTCTTGCTGTCGATGCCGAAAATTGCGTCCTGAATATGAGTGTTCGTGGAAGAGTAGGTGCCGCGGCTCACTAGATCGTATTTGGCCTCGATGTTTTGTGTGCCAGCGCCGTTTAGCGGAGCGCTTTCCATGACCACCATGTTGCCGGGCGCAGTCACGGCGAAATAAGGTTCGGCGGTGACGATCATGCCAAACGTTTGCAGATCAGTGAAAGCCTTCAGGTGCGCGTTTCCGTGTTCGAGGGTGACTTCGCCGAGATTCACTGGCCGTCCCTGCGGCGACACAGCCCAGAGGACGTAGGTCAGGTATTCGAGCCCGAACTTGGTTGCGTCTTCAAGACCTTGAAATTTCACTTCGATCTGGAAGTTGGTCTTCTTGCCTTCGACCTTGGCTTCGCCGGTGGCGCGCTGCAGTAAGTCGGTGCCTTGGAAATCGACCTTGGTCGTCCCGCCCTGCAGGCGGTAGTGGACAGCCTGGGTGGTGCGGGTAACCGCTGTCGTGGACGCGCTAGGCGCAGACTGCGCGATCGGAGCGGTTTGTGCGGACACAGTGGCGACACAAAGAACAATGGCCAAAGATAGGTTTTTCAATGGATTCTCAATCTGGGGGATTAGGACCGCTTAATGCTCATGGTCATTTTCACGGGGGCGGGGGACCAAAACAAGGACAGGAAAGGACTATGTGGCGATGGTACTTTGGTCACTGAGAGAGGTCAGCGGCGGCCGGGCTTCCCCCGGCCGGACAGCCGAGGCGGCTTCGCTGCGTGTTTTCTCCTTAGGGCACGTTAATTATGACGCCTTTGGGGCCTACGACTAGGGCCCCGCCTTGAGGGTAGGCGCTGACGGCGTTGAATTCGGAGTCGGATTTTTTCTTCGCGCTGATACGGGTGGGGTTTTTGGGCGGACGGAAATCATAAATGAACTTTGGACCGACCAGGAAGATGCGGTCTCGGGCCTCCTCGTTACTATTGCCAGGCTTACTTTTGTGATCGTACACGGCCGCCGAGTAATAAGACTGAGGGAAGATTTTGGAAAGAGTCCAGGTCTTGCCGCCATCATCGGTGAAGGCAAGGTTGGGGCCGTCTTGCTCGGGCAGTTTGTAATCTCCACCGGCGATTACGCCTTGAGTTGCGTCGCGGAAGGCGATAGAAAAGATTCCCGCGGAATCAGTGCCGTGAGTGATCGGGGTGTCGAAGACTTCCCAGGTCTTACCCCGGTCTGGTGAGTGGAAGACACGAGCTGCTTTGCCACCGCTGGCGAACCAGATATTGGGGTTAGTTTCCTCAGGCACGCTCGGCGTGACAGGCGCTTTGAGGATGGCCAGGCACGAGTTGCTTGCAGCGAAAGCTGCTTCGCCTTCGAGGGCGGCCGGCAGCTGCGCCGGCGGTATTGCGGTCCAGGTTTGGCCGTCGTCGGTCATCAATAATTCGAATTTTGGGATGCCGGCTGTGTCGGGAATCGGATCGCCGAGAACGATGCCGTGGGTTCGGTCCCAAAAAACCATGGAGTCAAAAAATCCCTTTCCATTCGTGTTGGTGAATTGGAGTTGCCAGTGTCGGCCGGCGTCGGCAGTGTGATAGATGCGGGAGTGGTCGCCGGGGCCGGACGACATGAGAAACGCTTCTTCGGCGGAGAATGCCACGACGCCGCGAAAGTCCAGAGTTTCGGCGCCAGGCACCTGGTCGGGAATCCAGATGCGGCCATCCGTGGTGCGGAGGTAGCTGCCGTGTGTCCCGGAAGCCCATGCGACTTTTTGCGAAACGGCACTTACCCCGCGGAGGTTTTCCGTTATGCGGGAGATGCGAGTCTGCGGGGCTGTTTGAGCTAGAGCGGTGGTGGCTGCGAGGAGGATCAACAGGGTTCGCATGGGGGAATTGTCTCAGAAGTCGGGAGCGTTGGAAGCTGATAATTTTCGGGAGAACACTCAACATAAAGGCAGAAGGCCAGTCCGGAAACGGCACCCGTCGCCGGGTTCAGTTCAGAAAGTTTTTGACAAGGCATTGGTTTGCGGCTGAGACGAGGATAGAATTAGAGGCAAGATTACAGGCCCGCAACCTTGGACCTGTGCAACCATTCTCAGTTTCGCCAGTTCATAGTAAGAACGACCACGTCTTGTTATTTTTACGATCTACCGTCCCAACTGCGGGCGAAATTGATGGCAACCAGGGAAACCAAGACCCCTCACTCTGTCCAGGATGACAGAGTCTGGGTATCTGGATTACAGAAACTCAGAAACTACAGAAATGATTTCGGTGCGAGGAGTTTCCGAATGCGAAGAATTGTTTTTAGGAACGCCGCAACTGTTTTAACGGTTTGTTTCTGCAGCGCGTGGAGTGCAGGGCAAACTTTAAAGCCAAGGCCAGCGGCCGGTACGGAAAGCAAGAGCGAATCACCGCGCAATTCAGAGAAGACTGCGGCAGAGAACGCCACAGCCGCGCCTGTGATGGTGCCGATGAGCGTAGCGGCGGGCACTCCAATCAAGGTCGCGCTGGATTCCGAGGTACGCGTGCGCGAGGTAGGGCAGACGATTCATGGTAAGACCACCGAGCCCGTGTACGCCTTCGACAAGCTGCTGATTCCGGTCGGAACGGTCGTGAACGGAAAAGTCTCGGCGATCGATGCAGTGCCGAAGAAGGTGCGAACGCTCGACGCCACAGATGGAAATTTTTCTCCGCGGCGCAATGTGCATGTGCAGTTTGACGAACTGGTAATGGGCGATGGCCGGCATGTGGGGTTGCAGACCGTTGCCTCCCCAGCTCCGGATGGAGTGCTGAGCTTTGTTTCAGCGAACGAGAAAACCGAGTCAAAAAATAAAGTGGAAGATGCGGCGGCAAAAAAAGTGAGCGCCACGCGGCAGGAAATCCGGCGCCAGTGGAGCGAATTACAGAAGCAGATTCATGAGCCCGGCAAGATGCACAAGCTAAAACGAATCGCGGTGGCGCAGCTTCCGGTGCATCCGCAATACATTGAGGCGGGAACGAACTTCAACGCGGATTTGCAGCAACCGCTGGATTTTGGCACCGAAGCAGTAAAACCGGAGGCGCTCACCAATATTGGAGCGCCGCCGCCCACCGGTAGCGTAGTGCATGCGCGGCTGGTCACCCCGCTGAACTCATCGACTGCCAAGAAAGGTGATCCGGTCGAAGCGCTGATCACCGAACCACTCGTCGTGTCGGATCACCTGATCCTGCCGGAGGGCAGCATAATCAAGGGTTCGGTGTTGCAGGCGCTGCCCGCGCGGAGAATGGGACGGAACGGCCAGTTACGAATTTTGTTTCATCAGGTTGCTCCGCCGAATGGGATCGAACAAAAAGTCGAGACCAGCCTGGAAGGCGTCGCCGTGGCTAAAGGCGAGCACTTAAAGCTGGATGCCGAAGGTGGAGCGCAGGTAACGACTCCACGCACGAGGTATTTGACGACGGGAATTGCGGTGATGCTGGCGGCATCGCAGGTGTCTCCAGATCGCGATGCCGGTCAGGGCAGTTTAAGCGTGGGAGAAGCGGGCCGCGGCGCAGCGAATGGAGCATCGGGTTTCCGCTTCGTGGGAATGATCGTCGGAATAGCGGCGCAATCACGTATGGTCTCGCTCGGGTTTGGATCCTACGGCGCGGCGATGTCGGTATATTCTCATTTTCTGGCGCGAGGGCGGGACGTGGTGTATCCGAAAGATATGGCGATGGTAATTGGGCTTGGCACGCGGGAGGCGAAGGCAGCTCCTGGCTTCTAGTTGGTCTACGTTGCGGCCCTTCCACGCCGCGCTTCCACCTTAAGACAAAATCAGCTTATTTCGCGATGAAGGGGGCGAAGCACGCCGCCTTGCCGAAGTAGATCCGGAGCGTGCATTTGTCACCGGTATGGGCGAATGCCACTTCAAGCGAATCTGACGGTTGGCTGATCTGATCGGTCTCAACGGCGGCGCGCGCGATGTCCTGTTTTTCGTCGTAGCCGGAGTGCGGAGTAACGTTCTTGTTTACCACCAGAGTCCACCGGTCTTTTGCTGGGATCGGATACACAGTGTAAGCACCAATAGGAATCGTGGCCCCGCCGAAGCTCAGCTGGGCTTCGGTGAACAGGGTCATGGGAGCGCCTCCGGGAGTCCAAGGCTTGCCGTTGGAAGCTTTGTCGGTCTTGGTGGTGACTGGGTTGTAACGAATATAGACCTGACGGCCATCGTCGAGATTACAGCTTGCGGTTGACGATGGCTCGGATTGCTGTGCGAAACACGCGGCAGCACCCGAGGCCAGAAGAAGAACGGAGATGACGAAGCGAGCGCGGAACATGGGAGACCCCCTACTGGGGCAAAAGTGTAGCGCTGAAACGGGTGGAGGGGAAGGGGAATTTGCGTGCGCATTTTTGGGTACGGAGAATCTGAGGCCATGATGCCTGGCCTCCCCTTGGGCTTCGCCCTGGCCGGGAACGGGCGAATGCGCCCGTCCCCACACGAGCAGTAACTGAGCATCGTTCGTCGCTGGTCTTCGGTGATGTACTCAGGGCGCGGGTCGGTTGCTACCGTGAGTGGCGAGTACTGGGGCGGGTAAACACCGGTACCGAGCGAGGACGCACACTCATGGGTAAGGCAGCGAAGCTGAAGATTCTCTATGGCGAAAGCAATGCTGAGGCGCAGGCGGTGACCGCCGCAGCTTTTGAGAATGCCGGGCACACGGTTGAGAAGGCCTTGGGTCGAAAGGCACTGGAAGCAGCATTCAGCAAGGGAGCCTTCGACCTGGTGGTTCTGGGTCCAACGCTGAGCCGGAACGACCGGCATCATCTGCCGTACGCGGTGAAAAAGGTTCAGTCAGCGGTCAGCGTGCTGGTGATGCACGCGGATGGAAGCCGGCATCCCTACGTGGATGCGTGCACCGATACTGGCGCTAGCGTGGAAAATGTTTTGGCGCGGATCGAGACGATGAAGATTGCTGGTACGAAGCCGATGGCTGCGGGAGCGGCGGCGGGAAGATAAACAGTTTTCAGTTCTCCGTTTTGAAGAGCGGCTTTGCGGCCGCTCTTTTTTTGCGTGGAGGAAATGCTTGAACACAGAGAACACCGGGAGAATCTGAATTGATATGAGTCTGGATTGTTACTGGGTGGGATAATCTTTGTTGATCGAGGCCTGACCCGGCCTGCGGACCGTTTGAATTTGATGAAAGTGGAATTGCGGGTTTGGCTATCGCGCCTATTCAATCGCGCACCAAGGTGGTAATAGTGGGCCATTGCGCCTGCTTTTGAACTATTCTCCGAGCAAGATCAGCTGTTTTCCCTAAAGCTCCAGGGCGCGAGTGGACCGAAAATGTCGAAGACGCTACTGCAGCCCCACCTTCATATCCAAATTATGCGCCACGAACGCCCACGTGTCGGCAGTTTCGTCGATCAGCTTGGTGATCGATTTTCCCGCGCCATGCCCCGCCTTCGTTTCTATGCGGATTAAAACTGGCGCTGGTCCGCCCTGATCGGCTTGCATGGTGGCGGCGAATTTGAAGCTGTGGCCTGGCACTACTCGATCGTCATGATCCGACGTTGCAATCAACGTGGGCGGATATTTTGTTCCCGGCTTCAGGTTGTGCAGCGGCGAATAGGCGTAGATCGCTTTGAACTCGGCGGGATCGTCGGAGGAGCCATAGTCGGACGTCCACGCCCACCCGATGGTGAATTTGTGGAAGCGCAGCATATCCATAACACCGACTTCCGGCAGCGTGACGCCGAAGAGATCGGGACGCTGCGTGACGCAGGCACCAATCAGCAGGCCGCCGTTGCTGCGGCCGCGAACGGCCAGCTTCGGAGTTGACGTGTACTTGTTGGCGATAAGCCATTCGGCGGCGGCGATAAAGTCGTCGAAGACATTCTGCTTTCTGAGTTTCGTTCCCGCCTGGTGCCACTCTTCCCCGTACTCGCCGCCGCCGCGCAGATTGGGCTGGGCGTAGACCCCTCCCATCTCGAGCCACACTACGTTGGGCACGGAAAAAGCCGGAGTCATCGAGATATCGAATCCGCCGTAAGCGTAGAGCAAAGTTGGATTTTGTCCGTCGAGCTTGATTCCCTTTTTATAGGTCAGAAACATCGGAACCCGGGTGCCGTCTTTGCTGTTATAGAAAATCTGTTTGGTTTCGTAACGGCTCGAGTCGAAGTCTACTTTGGGCTGGCGGGAAATGGAGCTCTTGCCGGCCACGGGATCGTAGCGATAGATGGTGGTTGGAGAGATAAAGCTGGTGAACGAATAAAAGGTTTCTTTGTCTTTACGCTTGCCGGAAAAACCATCTGCGGTGCCGATTCCCGGCAAGTCGACGTTGCGCAGGAAGGCGCCGTTGAGGTCGTGCACGCGAACTTCGGTGCGAGCGTCCTTCAGGTATCCCAAAATAAATGAATTGTTCACCACGCTGGCAAATTGCAGCTTGTCAGGGCCCTGCGCTACAAGAGTCTTCCATTGCGAGCGTTCCGGATGGCGAGTGTCAATGGCAAGCACGCGCCCGCGCGGAGCATCCTGATTGGTCTCAAACCAGAAGACGGGACCATCATTGTCGATGAACGAATATCGCGCATCGAAATCGTCGAGGAGCTTCACCACCTGCGAATCCGGCTGAGTGAGGTCTTTGTAATACACGCGAGTATTGGGCGAAGTGCCTTGCGAGACGTGGATCACCAGATAGTGGCCATCATCGGTGACGCCGCCGCCAAACAACATCTCCTTGTTGTCCGGGCGCTCATAGATGAGTTTGTCCTCGGATTGCGCGGTCCCCAGGCGGTGATAGCAGAGCTTCTGAAAATAGTTGGTGTCGCGCAGGGTTGCGCCGGTGGGCTCGTCATAGCGACTGTAGTAAAAACCTTTGCCGTCTTTCGACCATGAAGCGCCGGAAAACTTTACCCACTTGAGATCGTCAGAAAGATCTTTTCCCGTGTCGATATTGCGCACGTGCCACTCATTCCAGTCCGAGCCCGAAGTGGCAAGGCCGTACGCTATGAGCTTCCCGTCATCTGAGACAGCGGTAGCGGAGAGGGCGACGGTGCCATCGGAAGAAAGGTTATTGGGATCGAGCAATGGGCGGGGCTCGGCGTTAATAGACTCTGAGACGAGAAGAACGTTCTGATTCTGCAGTCCGTTATTGTGCTCGAAGAAGTAGCGGCCTCCTTCCTGTTCCGGGGCGCTGAAGCGCTCGTAATTCCAGAGCTTGGTCAGCCGGTCATGAATCGACTGGCGGTAGGAAATTTTCTCCAGGTAGCCGAAGGTGAGCTTGTTCTCGGCCTCCACCCAGGCGTGAGTCTCGGCGGAATCGGTATCTTCCAGGGACCGGTAGGGATCCGCCACTTTGACTCCGTGGTAGTCATCAACTTGATCGCCGCGCTTCGCTTCGGGATAGGCCAGCGCCGAGGATGATGTTTGAGCAGTAGAGAATACCGTCAGCAGGAAAAAGAAGATTGAGCACACAACTGTGACATGGCGGACAAGATGCATGGCGGCCTCTCGGAGTGAGCGATGGATCGATGGAGCGATGGAGCGATCTATTTTGCCTGTGACTGGACGCAATAATCAAGAAAGTTGACTTCGTAAATCCTCGCAAGCCCGCGGAGCACGCTACTTTTATCGAGTATGACGACGAAAAGTATTACTGCGCCTGCTAGGGCAGAGTTCGGCGGGCAGGTCTGCTGGTGGCGGATTTGTAGTCCGCAGGATAAAGAACGACGCAGCGGTTGAAACCCTCGCCGTCGCTTTCGGTACGCAGATCAGTCTGGTCGCGCAACGCCAGGTGGACAATGCGACGCTCGCGTGAGGACATGGGAGCGAACTGAAAAGGTGTTCCGGTCTGGCGAACCTTCTCGGCGGCAACCCCTGCCGCCATGCGCAGTTCCTGAAAGCGCATGGACCGCTGGTTCTTGCAGTCGAAAGAAATCTTCTCGTGCTCCCCCGAAGGCAGACGCACGATCTCGAGCGCGAGCAGTTCCAGCGCTCGCAACAATTCTCCGCCACGATCAAGCAGTAGCGCGGAGTCAGGGCCCGAGAGATCAACGAAAATTTCGGGCTTCTCCCACTCGCTTTGCGGCGGAGGATCAACCACGATGCGGTACTTGAGGTGAAGACCGCCGTGTGTGACGACAGCTTGCAGAAATTCGTTGATTCGATTGGCGGCGGCAAGTTTGTCCATAGAAGAAAGCTCTTAGCTGTTAGCTCTTGGCTTTTAGCGTGAATCTTGAACCCTTAACCACAGAGCGTACATATCTTTTGTTGAAAGCAAATTTTATCGCAACACGCGCGGGGTCGAGCTAAGAGCTAAAGGCTAATAGCTAAAAGCCCTCTCACTTCTCTTTCTTCCGCGCACGCTTTTCCAGCATCTCGCGCATCTCGCGTCCCAGGCTGGTGCGATTCATGATGGACTGCTGTGCCATCTGAATCAAATTTGTTTCCGCGTAGTAAAGATTCAATCCCGCGGCCAGGTTGAAGAAAATGAAGCCCATCATCAGCGGCATCATCCACATCATCATTCTCTGCTGGGAGGGGTCCATGCCGGCTTGCGGCGTCATGCGCTGCATGGCAACCATGCTGACGACCATTAAAATAGGCAGCACGAAATAAGGATCGCGAGCCGAGAGATCGTGAACCCAAAGCCAGTGAGCGTGGCGAAGATCGAGCGCGTCGCGCAACATGCTGTAATAAGCGAACAGAAACGGCATCTGGATGAGCAAGGGCAAACAGCCGCCCGCCGGATTCACGCCCTCCTTCTTATAGATGGCGCTCACTTCTTCATTCATGGCGGCCTTGCGCGGATCACGCAGGCTGTACTTCTTGTATTTCTCCTGAACTGCTTTTATCTGAGGGGCGACGCGCTGCATCTTTAGCATCGACTTCATTTGCGTAATGCGGAGCGGGAGCAGCGCAATCGCAATGATGAGAGTCTGAAGCACAATCGCCCATCCCCAGTTATGAACGATGTGGGTGTAAGTCCACTTGAGCCAGAGGAAAAGCGGGCGCGCGATAATTTCTAGCCGGCCGAAATCGACGATGCCGCGCAGATCCGGATTGTCGTTCTTGATGGTAGGAACCTGGACTGCCTCGAGAACTGCGAGCTCTTTCGGACCGACGTACATCCGTTCGGTCGTCGGGCCGTGAAGATTGCCTACCGCTGCGCCGAGCACGTCGACTTTGGTGGTCTCATTGGCGCCCGGTTTCTGCGGTACTTCCAGCGAATTGCGCAGTGTCACCAGTGTAGCGGCTCTTGGATCGTCCGGGATGAAGATCGCAGTGAAGTATTGATCTCCAGTGCCGGCCCACTCGAAAGGTCCATGAATGGTGTTACCACTGCTGACGCTCTTAACGGGCAGGCGAGAAATATAGCTTGGGAAAATCAAGGTACTGCGCTCAGTGGAAGCATCGTTGTGGTAATCGATGCGAGCGGCGGCATAAGAAGCGGGAGTGACCTCGTCGCCGAATCCCGAAGGCCAAGCGGGCGCGGCGAAAACATCACCTCCTTTGTAGACGACGGAAGTCTCCACGTTCAAGACGTAAGTGTGATCGAAGCGGAACGTCTTCCGGACCACGACCTCAGGGTCGGAATACTCAAACGTGACGCTGGCCGGGGCCGAGAGATGGCCTTCGTTCGAAGTTACGTAGAGAACCGAGTTCAGACGGTTGCGCAGGGCTTCGTCGTAGGTCCAGAGAGAAAGCGGGTAGCCGTATTTTTGGGCGGCGATCGGGTTGACCAGATCAAGCAGGCCGTTCTGCGCTTCGTTATCGAACTTTTTCAGGATCCAGGATTTGACCTGCGCGCCGCGATTGGTGAAAGTGATGCGATAGAGATCGTTCTCGATGACGGTTTCGGTTTCGGCCGCAGCCTGCTTGGTGACGGTACTGGTCCGAACCACGGGCGGTGCGGCCGGCGCCGAGGCCACGGGAGCGGTCGAAGCGGGCGCGGCTTGCGCGGGCGCGGCCTGATTTTGCGGAGGGGCCGCAGGCGACCCCGGCAGGTATTTCTTCAGCAGCGGCTGGAAAATCAGGAGAACGACGAACGTAAGAACGAAGACAAGAAGTAGCCGTCGTTCAGCGCCGGGTTCCTGTTGAGGATTTTTAAAGTCAGGCAAAGTTTTGTTACCGTCTCAAATTCTTGGCGCGCACACCGTGCCGCGCTTGTGGAAGGATTCTTTTTCCGCCGCCGCTCGAACTACCGGATCGTAACCGCTGCCCGCAAAAGGATGACAGCGCAGGATGCGGCCAATAGCCATCCATCCGCCGCGCAAAGCGCCGTAGCGCTCCACCGCCTCCATCGCATATTCGGAACACGTGGGCACGTAGCGGCACGCCGCAGGCAACAGCGGCGAGATCGCCCACTTGTAGGTCCGCAGCAATTGCAGTGTGACGAATTTGGCGTACTGGTTCAAGATCGGCTACGGACTTCTCTCTTCCGGCTTTCTGAAATTCTTCTCGGCGCCGCTTCAGATGACGCCTTCCCTGCGATATTCTGCGCCAGCTTTTGCTCGATTACGGCGAAGGCACGACTGACTTCGTTCAGCACAGCCGAGAAGTCGGTGGCCAGCAACGACTTCTTCGGATTGATAACGACATCGGCGGCAATCTCTCCCAGAGGAAGCGACATGCGAACCGCTTCGCGCAAGCGCCGCTTCATCCGGTTCCGCTGCACCGCACCGCCCAGAGCACGCCCCACGGTGAAGCCTACCCGCAAACCTCGCGGCACGGACCTCCCCTGAACCACAGTCGAAGACTCATCCGCACTCTGGTTCGCTTCCGCACGCGGCCAGTAGAAAACAGTCAATGATGCCGAAAAATGCCGGCGTCCCTGCTTGTAAACACGTTCGAAATCCGCATGACGGAGAAGACGTGCGGTTCGTGGAAATCGTGCTGCTTTCTTTTGCGGCATCGCGGAATCACGCCGGGTTCTCAGCGCGGCACCAGCCATCATGCCCTCGTGCTGTGGCAAGTGGTTTGGCGTCTCGACTGTGGAAGTGACCGGCACTAAAAAACGCTACTCGCGGAAGCCGGGCTTCACGGAGACCCGCTTCCGCCCTTTGGCGCGGCGGCGTGAAATCACCTTCTTGCCACCCTGGGTCTTCATGCGCGTGCGAAAACCATGCTTCTTGCTTCGCTTGCGCCGGTTAGGTTGGAATGTACGCTTGGGCATGAAAGATAGCTGCTCCTGATTCCGTCGACAGTGTTAGGGCAAACGGTAAGTATAAATGACGGGACGCGATCAGAGCAAAGGGCGGTCCCACTTTCCACACATGCAACCGCTGGAGATTGAATCCCGTCCGGATTATGTAAAAAAGTGAGAGGCAGCGCTGGGATTCGATCGAACCGCAATAAACTGATCCCCTCGCTTGCTCCGTCGAATCAACTTTAACTTTAGTCCACATTTCCTACGGTCTCTACCACTTCTGTTGACGCGCCGCGAACTCGGGCTTCCGAGTGACCCGCGCGATTTTTTCGCTGCATTTCTTGCACTTCGTTTACGCTGCCTCACGGACCATTGCATCATTCGCGTTGCAGTTACATCTTCGACACTTGACAGGAGGTGGGCTCCGGGTTCTGAATAACCATCGCGCAAAATTTCGTGCGAAGATTTCCGCACAGCGAAAAAATTCTGTGCTACTATGCCGCTCGGTCAGCTTTGAGAATCTCATTCAACAATTGCAACCGCGTGCGACACAAAGGGCGCATTCCGAAGTACACTAGTAGCTCCATCAACGAGTAGTTAAACAGCAATTTTTGAAACAGGCGCCCTCAAGCCAGCCGCCCGGACGCCACGGCGGGTATTTCTAATTATGTCAGCTCAAGGCACAATCCTTTCCCCCAATCCGTGGACGCGCATTCTCGATGCGCTGGAAAAAAAGATCAACCGGCACTCGTACGACACCTGGTTAAAACCGACCCGCTACAGTCACGCCAGCGGCGGAATTTTATTTGTTCGCGTTCCCACCGCGGAGTTCCGGCACGCGGGCGATAAATACGCGGACCTGATTCAGGAAGCGATCGATAATTTAGGACTGGAATTCAACGACGTAAAGTTCGTTACGCCGGAAGATGATCCGGCGGCAACCACCGTGCGCCACAATGGCGGACTGTCTGCTGCTCCAGCGAGTTCAGGTCCGTCGCAGGCGCGGTTCGATTGGGATGGCGCCGCGCAACTGAATCCCCGCTACACTTTCGACGCATTCGTAATCGGCTCCGGAAACCAGTTTGCGCATGCCGCCTGCCAGGCGGTGGCCGAGCGTCCTTCGAAGGCTTATAATCCGCTGTTTCTGTATGGCGGCGTTGGCATGGGCAAGACCCATCTCATGCAGGCCATCGGACACGAAGTGAAGCGGCGCCAGCCGCAGGCTGCAATCTGCTACGTCTCCAGCGAGAAATTCACCAATGACATGATCAACTCGCTGCGCTACGACAAGATGACCACCTTCCGCGACAAATTCCGCGGCGTCGACGTGCTGCTGATTGACGACATCCAGTTCCTCGCGGGCAAGGAGCGGACGCAGGAAGAATTTTTCCATACCTTCAACGCGCTGCACGACACGATGAAGCAGATTGTGATTGCAAGCGACCGGTCGCCGAAGGAGTTGGCGGAGATTGAAGACCGTTTGCGCAGTCGCTTCGAGTGGGGGCTCATTGCGGATATCCAGCCGCCCGATCTGGAAACGAAAGTCGCGATCCTGCAAAAGAAAGCGGAGCAGGAAAAAGTCACGCTTCCCACCGATGTGGCGCTGTTCGTGGCGCAGAATATCCGGTCGAACGTACGCGAGTTGGAAGGAGCGCTGATCCGCCTGGTGGCGCATTCATCTCTGATCGGCGCAGAGATCACTCTGCCCTACGCTCAACAGGTGCTGAAGAATTTCATCGATTCGCAGGCGCGAAAAGTCACGATTGAGTCGATCCAAAAGATGGTTGCCGAACAGTTTGGGCTGCGGCTGGTGGAAATCAAAGCCAAGGATAATTCGAGGGCGATTGTTTATCCGCGACAGATTGCGATGTATCTCGCAAAGCAAATGACCGATGCTTCCCTGCCGGAAATTGGACGCCAGTTTGGCGGAAAACACCACACCACCGTTCTGCACTCAGTAGAAAAGATTGAACAGGTTCGCAAGAACGATAAAGATTTGAACAGGCTGCTCAATAAATTAACTGAGCAATTGGGCGGATAATACGCTGGCGTTTGGGTTTTTGCACCGTGAAGCGCGATCTTCCTTTTGCATCGCTGTGAATCAGATGTGGAAGCTGTGCAAGGACCAGTGGAATTGGTAAAAGTGGAAATCTTCTTCCGGTAGTTCCGCGATGTTAGGGCCGGATTTCTCACACGAAGGTATCGGGT
Organism: Candidatus Sulfotelmatobacter sp.; assembly: GCA_025462865.1. Taxonomy (GTDB): domain Bacteria; phylum Acidobacteriota; class Terriglobia; order Terriglobales; family Acidobacteriaceae; genus Sulfotelmatobacter. The sequence goes on from JAOAPI010000056.1 coordinate 66,241, forward strand.
TCAACCCGGTGAGAACAGGGAATTTGCCAAAGTTTTCCACTTCTGCGAACCGCCTACTGTTACTGCTGGTTTAATAGGTTTTATATTTGATATAAGGGAAGTAATAAAAGTAGCACGCGGCAGGGGAGATAAAGTCTATGCCGGTGGAAGCGGCGGTAGCTGTAGGCACGATGGAGATCACGGTCAGCAAGGGTGAGTTGCTGCGGGAATTGACCGCCACCCAAGGTGTGGTCGAGCGCAAGACCACCATCCCAATTCTTTCCAATTATTTATTCGAGGCAGCCGACGGCAAGCTGTCACTCACCGCGACAGACCTTGATCTGAGCCTGCGCACCTCGTGCAATGCCAAAGTGAAGAAGGACGGCTCCTGTACGATTCCGGCGCGCAAGCTGCACGATTACGTGAAACTCTTGCCGGACGCAGATATCACCATCAAGCTGCTGGAAAATCACTGGGTCAGCATTCGCTGCGGGCGGTCAAACACAAAGATGGTGGGGATGGCGAAGTCTAACTTCCCCAGCCTGCCCGTGTTTCCAACCGCGGGAGTGATCAAGATTCCAGGGCAGGTGCTGCGAGGGTTGATTGCCCGAACCTGTTTCGCGATCTCAAGCGAAGAGTCGCGCTACACGCTGAACGGCGCGTTGATGCTGCTTAAGCCGGAATCGATCACAATGGTCGCGACCGACGGCCACCGGCTTGCGCACTGCGAGCGGAGTGGCGAAAAGTTTGAAGGCGTGTCGGGCGAGATGAAGACTCTGGTTCCGAAGAAGGCGATGGATGAACTGAAGTCGCTACTGGATTCTACGGACGCCGAGACGGTTGAGTTTGCAAAAGATGAGTCGACTTTATTCTTCCGCATTGGATCACGGCTGCTGACCTCGCGGCAGCTTACCGGACAGTTCCCGAACTTCGAGGCGGTTCTGCCTAAAGACAACGCGAAGAGCATCACGCTGAACAGCTCAGACCTGAATTCGGCGATTCTTCGTGTGGCGCAGTTTGCCGATGAGCGCTCGCGGGCCGTCCGGATGAAGCTGGAAAAAGGCGAAGTAAAAATTTCGGCATCATCTACAGAAGCGGGCGAGTCCGAGGATTCGATTGAAGCGCCTTACGACGGTGAGGTCCTTACCATTGGCTTCAATGCGCAATACTTGGTCGATTTTCTGAAAGCCGCTGGCACCGACGAAGTGCGCCTGGAGTTGAAAGATTCGCAATCCGCGGGACAGTTGCGGCCGGCTGAGGGTGATGATTACAAGTACCGGTACATCGTGATGCCGATGCGGATCTGAGCGGGGAGGCACCTTGAAGTACCCTTCGTGCGACTTCGTGTCCTTGGTGGTTTTGAGCTCTTGTCCTGCCGCGCGTCTTACTTGACCTTCCCGTTCTCCTGTCATACATTTAGCCCCAATCTTGTCGGAGGCGCCTATGCTCGACGGCTTCAAGAAGTTCATCCTGCGCGGAAATGTTGTGGATATGGCGGTCGGCGTGGTGATTGGCGCAGCCTTTGGCGGGGTGGTCACTGCATTCACCAAGGATCTGTTGACTCCTTTGATCGCGGCTCTGGTGGGCAAGCCGGATTTTTCTTATCTGGGATTCTCGATCCGTGGCACGCCGTTTCCCGTCGGCGATTTCATCAACGCCTGCGTATCCTTTCTGCTGATCGCCGCGGCGATTTATTTCTTCGTAGTGACGCCGGTGAATGCGCTGATGGCACGCATGAATCGCGGTGAGAAGCCTCCCGATCCGACGACCAAGAAATGTCCCGAGTGTCTGAGCGAGATTCCGATTGAGGCGCGAAGGTGCTCGCACTGCACGCAGCCGGTGATGGGAAGGGTAGCGTGAGGCTATCAGACCCACGACTTTCGCCTTCGCCTCTCGGGTAACATAGATGTATGGTTTGTCGTCGTTCTCGATTCCTTTTCCCAGTGTTCAGTGCCGGCCTCGCACTAGGTGTATGCACCTTACCGCCGGACTCTCTCACGCAAGATTCCTCGTCCAGCAAAAACAAAACACACGTTTCCCAAAGGGCGCGTTCGACAGATCCATTCATCGATGCTGGGTCGGTTAGCGCTGGAAAGTATCGGAATTCCTCGTTTGGATTCACCTGCACAATTCCGGCGGGATGGGTCCTGCGGACCGAGGAAATGAATGCGCGGAGCGACGAAGGCGCGAAAGCGGAGAACGGCCAGACCGCTGCCGATCCTGGTAAGGGTGGGCGAGTGTTGCTGGCGGCGTTTTCGCGGCCTCCGGAAGTTCGGGCAGAAGATGTGAATTCGTCGATTCTGATTGCCGCGGAAAGTGCGGCGTCGTATCCGGGACTGACGGACGCGGCGCAGTATTTCGGGCCGCTGACGGAAATCACCAAGGCCCAGGGATTCGAAACGGATGGAGAGCCGTATGCGTTCGTGATCGGAACCAAGACCGTGGCGCGCGGCGATTTTCACAAGGACGTCGGCACGCGAATGCTACGTCAATCAACTCTCGTGATGCTAGTCCGCGGCTATGCCTTGTCGTTTACGTTTATTGGCGGGACCGATGACGACGTCGAAGAGTTAGTGCAAGGGCTGAGTTTTGGGGTGAGTGCGAAATCGGCAAAATAAGTCGAGTCCCTCTAAAGCCTCCGAACCAATAAATCTTGTCATTCCGAGCGCTGTCCGGAGCGAATGCGACGGCAAGCCGAGGAACCTGTTTCTCGCTGGCAGCGGCAAAGCCTTCAGGTCAGTCCAGCGGTTCGGGCTCAAGCGCGATGTTGGTTTCGCCGGCGGCTTTTTTCGCAGCGTATTTCTTCATCCAGGCTTCCCAGCTTTTCCCGGCAGCGGTGTCGCGTCCGGTGAAAGCTAAGGCGGCGATGTCGGCGTAGGAGACCGAAAGTTTTTCGCTTGAATTCTTCGGGTACAGCCGCACAAGAGAATCTTTCAGGGTAGAGGCAGTGCGGCGGTCAAAGAGATAGCCTTCGATCTTCGATCCGTCTTTGTGGGTGATGGTCACGTCGCCGCGGTAGTCGAAAGCCTTTTCAAGAGCGACGCGAATCTCTTCGTCGCTGGCGAGTTGAGGTATCCAGCCTTCGAGCCGTTCGTGTGCCGTCCCAGGAGCAACTTCGAGCGCGTCAGGATTAACGTGCGGCACGGCCTGCGCGGCTTCGTGATCGATGTGGCCGGATGCTTTTCCCGTCATGATCTTTTATTGGAACATCAGGCGCGAGTTTCCTGCAGAGAGTCGCTGGTCGGCGCGATCTGGACTAGCGGGTTCACTGGGGTTTGCGGCTCGTCCAACAAACGGAGCGCTTCCTCGTCACGATAAGTCGTGAACAGCGTCCCTTTCACCGTGGCCAGGAATCCGCTGAGCGAACTGAACGTGGCATTCACGGCTGATGCCTCATATCCACTATGAACCATGCAATTCGCGCAGGCGGGATTCCCCGACTCGGTGCCGTAGTTGCTCCACTCAGTGGTTGCGAGGAGCTCGGCAAAAGTTTCAGCGTAGCCATCCTGGAGAAGATAGCAGGGCTTCTGCCATCCGAAAATGTTGTAAGTGGGCATGCCCCAGGGCGTGCAGGGATACGTCTTTTTGCCCATCAGGAATTCCAGGAAGAGCGGTGACAGATTGAAACGCCAGTTCTTCTTGCGGTTCGAGAGGATGGCGCGGAACATTCGGCGGGTGCGGGCGCGACCCAGGAAATGCTTCTGGTCAGGCGCTTTGTCGTAGGAGTAACCCGGCGAGAGCATCATGCCTTCGAGGCCAAGCTCCATCATGTCATCGAAGAAGGCGCGGACAGATTTGGGATCGGCGCCATCGAACAGCGTCGTATTAGTTGTGACGCGGAAGCCGCGGCTGAGGGCTTCTTTGATTGCGTCCAGGGCGATGTCGTAACCGCCTTCGCGGCACACGGCAAGATCGTGTTCCTCGCGCTGCCCATCGAGATGCACGCTGAACGTCAAATACTTACTCGGCTTGAAGAGATCGATTTTCTCTTTCAGAAGCAGAGCGTTGGTGCAGAGATAAATATATTTCTTCCGCGCGACCAGACCCTCGATGATCTCGCCAATCTGCGGATGCATGAGTGGCTCACCGCCAGGAATCGAAACCATGGGCGCGCCGCACTCATCGGCCGCGCGAAAACATTCTTCAGGAGTCAGATCTTTTTTTAGAATGTGTGCGGGGTATTGAATCTTCCCGCATCCCGCGCAGGCCAGGTTGCAGCGAAACAAAGGCTCGAGCATGAGCACCAGTGGATACTGCTTGCGGCCGGCGAGCTTCTGGCGAAGAACGTAGCTCGCCACAGTCCACATCTGTGAAACGGGAACAGCCATTATGGTTTGGTGACTCCTGTGGCTTTATTTTAGCAGGACCACGTGTTTCGATGCGGTGAAACGGGTTCGGGGTGCTGGAAAGTAACGTGCCGCTTTTCAGCTGGAAATCTGCCATTTATAAGTGCGGTTCCGGCTTTTCGAAGGGTCGAAAAAACGGGCCGCTCATGGTATAATTTCACTAGTCGTAAAACGAACCTAAGTATAAGACATTTCAATAACTTGAGGTCACTTCGCCGGTCGCATTCAACCTCGGCGGCGGCGAGTTTTGCGAAGACATTTTACCAGGGCGCAACTGGCCCAGTTCTGAGAGAAAGCGGGGCATTCTCCCACGGAGCGGAATGGCCACCAAAGAGATCAATACTCCCATCGTCGAAACTAAAATAAAAAACGGAAACGTGACGCCGATCACCGGAAATAATGGTGGAGGCAAGAGCGACTACACTGCCGACTCCATCAAAGTCCTCGGCGGCATGGAAGCCGTGCGCAAGCGTCCCGCTATGTACATCGGCTCCACCGGCGATCTCGGCTTACATCACCTCGTCTACGAAGTAGTCGACAATTCGGTAGACGAAGCCCTCGCCGGTTTCGCCACCAAAATCGAAGTCACCATCCACATCGACAACAGCATCACCGTTACGGATGATGGGCGGGGGATTCCGGTTGATGATATGGACATTGACGGGGAGAAAGTTTCGGCGGCGCAGGTGGTGATGACGACGCTGCATGCGGGCGGGAAGTTTGATTCGTCCACGTACAAAGTTTCGGGCGGGCTGCATGGGGTGGGTGTTTCGTGCGTGAATGCGCTGAGCGAAGAGTTGGAGCTGGAAATCTGGCGCGATGGCGCTACCTGGGAGCAGACGTATTCGAAAGGCGACCCCACCAGCAAGATGAAGAAGGTGGGGGCGGCGAAGCGGCGGGGAACGAAGGTCCACTTTCTGCCGGATCGCAGTATTTTCACCGCGACTGAATACAACTACGACACGCTGGCGCAGCGACTGCGTGAACTCGCGTTCCTCAATAAAGGTTTGTCGATCACATTGACCGATGAACGCACGACGGATGCGAAAACTGGTGAGGCGAAGCACTCAGAGTTTAAGTACAACGGCGGCATTGCTGAATTTATCAAACACCTGAACCGCGGTAAGCAGGTGCTGCACGACAAGCCGATCTACATGGAAGCGGAGCGCAGCGGCGTCGCTATGGAGATTGGGCTGCAATACAACGACGGATATTCCGAGTCGGTGTTCAGCTTCGCAAACAATATCAATACGGTCGACGGCGGCACGCATCTGTCAGGCTTCCGCATGGCGCTGACCCGCACGATTAATTACGCCGGGCAGCAGATGGGTTTGTTTAAGGACGTCAAAGAAAATCTGACCGGCGACGATGTCCGCGAAGGTTTGGTGGCGGTGATCAGCGTGAAGCTGTCGCAGCCGCAGTTCGAAGGGCAGACCAAGGGCAAGCTGAATTCCGATATTGCCGGCGTGGTGCAGGCGTTCATCAATGAGAGGCTCGGCGCATTCTTTGAACAGAACGCGACTGTGGCGCGAAAAATTATCAATAAGGCTGTGGACGCGGCGCGGGCGCGTGAAGCGGCGCGAAAGGCGCGCGATTTAACTCGTCGCAAGGGGGCGCTCGATTCTGGCGGCCTGCCAGGCAAGCTGGCAGATTGTTCGGAGCGCGATCCGAATCGGTGCGAATTGTTTTTGGTTGAGGGCGAGTCGGCCGGCGGGACAGCGAAGCAGGGGCGCGATCGACGCTTCCAGGCGATTCTGCCGTTGAAGGGCAAAATTCTCAACGTCGAAAAAGCCCGCTACGACAAGATGCTGGCGCACGAGGAAATTCGCGCCATGATCACGGCGCTCGGCACCGGCATTGCGAAAGACGATTTCGATCCGACGAAAGTGCGGTACGGAAAAATCATTCTGATGACCGATGCTGACGTGGACGGATCGCATATCCGTACGCTGCTGCTGACGTTTTTCTTCCGGCACATGCAGGAATTGATCAAGCGCGGCAACGTCTTTATCGCGCAGCCGCCGCTGTATTCGATCAAGAAGGGCAAGTCGATGCAGTACATCAAGGACGACGATGCCTTCGACAAAGTAATGCTGAAACGCGCGGCGGATGGCCTGATCGTCCGTTACGGCGAAGGCGCGGCCAAGCTGGAGGGCGCGAACCTTACGCGCTTCATGAGCGTGCTGAAGGAGTATTTAAACTTCTTCGACAAGGTGAACAAGCGGCTCCGCGATGAGAGCGTCACCGAATTGCTGCCTAAGATGGATTTCTCGAAGCATGCGGATTTCGAGGGCGACAAAAAGACTCCGTCGAAAAAGATCGAGAAGCTGGAAAAAGAATTGAAGCGGCTGCAGAAAGACCGGAAGTTCAAGAGCGTGGAGTCGGTCTTCGACGAAGAGCACAACCTGTGGGAAGTGAAGGTCGTGAATTCGCAGGGATCGGAGCACGTCATCAACTGGGAACTTGCGTCCAGCCCCGAGTACCGGCAGTTGCTCTCGAAGTTCAAGCAGATTGAGCCTTATCTGGAGCCGCCATTCGTCGTGGAAGCCATCACCAAGGCGGGCGCGGCGAGCAGCAATGGTGACGAGGTTGCGGAAGATGAGAGTGCGGACGGTGAGGCGGCGGAATCAGACGGCAAGTCCGCTAAGAAAACGGCGAAGGTTGCGACTGCATCGAAGTCCCGGGCTGTGATCGAGCCGGTGGAAAAGGCGACGGCGCGCGAGTTGTTTGAGTATGTGAAAAAAGAAGGCAGCCGCGGTTACGATGTGCAGCGCTACAAAGGCCTGGGGGAGATGACGGCTCCGCAGTTGTGGGAGACGACTATGGATCCGGAGCGGCGGACTCTGCTCTCGGTGAAGCTGGAAGATATTGCCGAGTGCGAGACCATCTTCACTACTTTGATGGGTGAGGATGTCGAGGCTCGTCGGAAGTTTATTGAAGAGAATGCGCTGGATGTGAAGAATTTGGATATCTAGGGAACTTCCGAGACGTCCTGCTTCGTTCGCTTGTCAGCTCTCTTCGAGAACGCTTCAATGATATCTCGATCTTCGACATCGATATTCCTGCCGCGCGGGCCTGTTTGCATCTGGAAGGCGGAGGGCACCGGTGCTTCGGCTGAATCGCTCAACTCAACATAGGAAAGGAATAGTTGCGCAATCGAGAAACCTGGGTAAAGGTAGATCGGTATTTCACCTACATTTGAGATCTCCAGAGTGAGGATGCCCGAGAAATTTGGGTGGACCCCAATTGCAGTGGCAATTATCAGGCCGTCTCTTCCCCAAGTTGATTTCCCAACTACGTAAGCGGTTAGATTTGCAGGCAGATGTATCCACTCTAAGGTCTCACCCAAAACGAACTGCCCTGGGTGTATGACAAAATGGCTTCCAAGCGGGACGAAAGTTTCGTCTTTGTAGCGTTGGAGGTCCTTTTGGTGATCTGGGGACAGCCGATCTAGCTTCGATAGCTTTGTTCGCAACGGCACGTAAAAGCGTTGGCCTAGCCTGACATCCACGGAGGCTTGACCCGGCTTGAGTTGTTTGTCAGCGTTCAGAAGCGGGCTGATCACAAGCCGACTCGCAGGGTCGCTTGGGGGACTCTCTAGGAGTTGTCTAATCCGCTCCGTGCTCAATATCACGCCGAGCCTCCTCCCAAGATGTTCTGATGTCGGAGATTTCCAGTGCTTTAAGCACTAGTTCGTGGAGCCTGCTTGTTGTTGCAAAGCGAGTCAGCGAGCAGCTTTCATGTGAGCTACCCTGAAACGCTTTGAATCTGCACAGATAGACATACCATCCCGCATTGATAATTGACACGAGGTCGACCGGCACTTCATGGCCCAAGGGCCCCCCTTCGCCGGGAGGTATGAGCTTGACAAGGAAAGGTGACAACCCGTTAATGTCAGCGATGAAACGCTCGGAGTTGTAACACTTCTTCTCGGAAAGGATGCCGGCGCTTGCTTCTGAAATAGTGTTAGCGCTGCGTCTGTATCGATAGACTCGATAGCTATTTGGTCGAATTTCTGTCGAACGGCTATGGGACCACTCGAAACCTCCTCCCACGCATGAAGGAATTCCTTCAACGGGGTATCCCACTCTTCGACAGGATACAGAGCCTTCAACATCTTGCACATCAATTTCAGTCGCAACCGAGAAGGCGGATGTGTTTTGCTGCAGTGATCGATATGGCTGAATGATGTCAACAAGTGGGTTGATGCGAAGAATAATGCAGGCCCGAAGAGTCGAATGCCGATCGCATCCGAGGAAAGTTCCATGACCCATTGCGTTATCCGTTCGTTGATTTGGGCGGTCGCTCGTTCCCGAAACCACAATTCTGCGCCGGGCTCTAGGTCTTTTTTACCCTGTTCTGACACCGACTGGACAAGACTCTGGATAAGATCATCTCGAATGCTGATCTTCGGTAGCAGGCTCTCGGCCAAACCGTGTTTTCTATAAAGGGGATGGCCAAGCTCGTGTGAAAGGATTCCGTGTATCAGAATCTGCTCCGACTCTACTGCGGGGATATTCATGACGAAGAGTAATTCCGGCAGTTGGGAACAGGCCACCTCGAGAGATGTACCGATGAAAGGGTTACCTGCACCGGAGACGAGGCCCCTTAGTGAGTCTGCGATTTCCTGAATCGAGTAGTTCAATTCTGACTTTGCGCTGACTATGACTTCAGAATTTGGAAGGACCGATTGCGTGTAGCGCCTTAAGGGCTGAATCAGCTGAGCGGGGCACTGCGGGATGTCTGAGCCTTGGATAAAGCCGATTAGCAAATGAAGGGTAGGGATTATCTTGGTTATTCGGTGCAGTCGGATCTCAAGCTCAGGGGCGCTCAAGAGATCACCGCTGCAGTACTGCTTCTGTGTTTCCAGTGCGTCCCGGACTGCGGATGCCGCCTGGCCAACGAACAACAAAATCTTCTCGGAACCGGGGGATGCGTAAACCTTGTTGAGCGCACGAGAGACTTCTTGGGAGACGGCATGGGTGCGGTCTTGAGCCGACTCTATTTTCAGAAGCGCTATTTGTTGGAAACTGTCCATTTCAGAGCATCAATGCTGCTCTCTCCATCCAGGAGTTCCTCTGTCCGATCCAATTCAGACCGAGCTGCATTGAAGAAGAAGGTTCGCAGAAACCGGATTCGTTCGACGGGCGGAAGACCCTGTCCCTCCGAAAGCTGAGACGCAGTCTCCTTTAGTTCCGTAATTCTCTGAATGAAGACTTCAGAGGTATAGACATTGGGCAGTGCTTTTACGGCGCGCCCAAAAAACATCGCTGCGGTCTTGCTGTCGCTCGTAAGTTTTGGGTTGTCAAGCCATTTGGAGCCTTCCTCAGCGGCCCTCAAAAGTGTTACTGCCTGTGCGAGCAGCTTCCGTTCGTGTACGCCCGGCAGATCCCCTCTTTCCGCCCGTGCGAGCGTAAGAACAATCTCATCGGCTAGAAAACCATTCTTAAGGGATTCGGCAAGATCTGAAAAACGGTATTCTGAGTGCATAATCGCCTCGCGGTGGTTGAGAGGGCTACCAAGCGGAAGAACTTACTCTATACCAGCGCAATTGCCTTTGGTACACAACCTATTTTGGTGTGCTGTTCACAACCACTACATTTGGTTGTATACAACAAATTTACTTGTATGTCTACAATGTATTTTTATGCCTCCTCAGGCAAAGCCGAAGACGCCGCTGTCGCTCGCGATCCATACGCGAATGAAAGAGAGAGGCGTCTCTATTCATCAGCTGGCCGATGCAACCGCCGTCGGGTATGAGAGAGCGAGGACGGCGGTGACCGGAGACGAACCGCCCGGTAAGCGCTTGTTGCGCGACATCAGTCGGGTCCTCAAACTTAACCTTGAGTCGATGACCGAAATGCTGATTACAGAACAGATGAAACGCAAGTATGGACGCGTGCCAGCGCGACTTGCCGGCAGAAATCCAGAATTACAGCAAATTGAGGAGATGTGGCAATTGCTGCTGCCCGAAGAGAAGGAGCACATTACTTGGCTTGTTACCCGATATGCGGAAAAAAGGCCCCGGAAGCAAGAGTTCAATGCACCCATTCAGAGAATCGCCCCCAGCCCCGTCCGAACACCTTAGCTATGTCAGAAGGAAGGGGGCTGGACTCCGACGTTCCGATTCAATCGCGACTGGGAGCCTGCACAATCTCATTGGTAAAGCCGGCGCTCACTCTTGCAGCAGTTTTGGCATGCCTGAAGCGATGGCTTCATTCGAATCAAAATCTTGTGAACTGATCCGAAGAAAATCTTGTCAATAGGTAGAAGTTACGCGATCCGATCTATAGCAAGGGAAACAAGGGGAATATAAATGCGGGAGTTGTGTCCCAATCGCCCTGTTCAACTTGGTATTCTAGAAGTATAGGGTAAAAAATTTGGAGAGAAGGGCGCGGCCTGCGGGTCGCGCCTTTTTGTTTTGGGCGAATGAGGCAGTCCGTAGGTGTCTTTCGCCCCTTCGGGGCTGGTTATTGCTTCACGACTTTACCCACGGCTTGCGCCGTGGGCTGCGTTCTTCCGCCGCTCGCGGCTGAACATACGCGGGGACTAGAGCCCACATCTTTTCTGGCTTGAACGGCATGGCTAAAGCCATGCCCCTTCAAAACTTCGAGCGCGATCGAAGCCATGGCGTTTCAAAACCTGGGGTGGCGATACGAGTTATGGCTAAAGCCATAGCCTTTCAAGAAACTTCGACCGGAATACGGATTTATGGCTAGAGCCATTTCCTATCAAGGCTTCGACGGCGATCCACATTTGGGGAGACGATGAAATATTGGGAGAAGTTCAGGAGTTTGAAGGAACGCGGGGAGTGGGTGGAGTTGCAGTTTATGGCGGAGGCGGCGCGGCGTCGGTTTGCGGTGTGCCGGCGCTGGGGAGATAGTGCGGCTTACGACGTGGGAGTCGAGCATGGGCCGAACTTTCTGCGGATCCAGGTGAAGTCGGCGACGTGCCAGATGGGCCGGGGCTACTGGTGCGGATTCGTTCCGCATTACAACAAGAAGGAAGATTACAGTGTGAAGCAGATCGACCTGTTTGCCGCGTATGTGATTCCGGTGAATGTGTGGTACCTGATTCCGGCTTCCGTGATGTTGGGCAAGCGGAGGAGGAAGGGGACGATGCTGTATCCGCTGGAACTGCCGGTGAGGAAGAATAGTTTCCGGTATGAGTGTTATCGGGAGGCTTGGAGGATGTTGAACAAGAGCCGGCGGGAGTTGATGAGGTATGGGCGGTAAGATTGTGGGATTAACCGCCCCTTTGGTTTGGAGCGTAGCCGTTGAGGCCAGAGGAGTACCCCAGTGGCTAAAGCCGAAGTTCAATTGCTGGACTTTACGGCACGACCAAAGTCGTGCCCTTCCCGATCTGATGACTGGCGGCAAGAGTGGATTGCCGAGAATCGGGTTGACGGACGGAAGATGCGGCCACCGGGGCTGAAGCCCGTCTCGATTTTGGAAGCCTCACGCGGCGCTGAAGCGCCGCTCTTCCACGTCACTGAATTGAGTCGGTTCTCAGGCCGCTGAAAAGGGCTGCTCATTCACGGTGCTGCAAGCGTATTATTTCAGGCCTTCGACCAGGTATAAATCCGCGAGCATGCGGTGGTAGCCGAAGACGCAGGTCTTGGCGTCCGGGGTCATGTAGATGGGGCCGATGTTTTCGACTCCGGCGGGATCGGAGGGCATGAGTTCTTTCCAGAGGGTGCGTTGGCCGGTTTTGATGTCGAGGCGATAGACGCGGGCGGGCAGTTCGCCGGGCTGGTAGATGTAGAGGGTGCTGCCGTCGGCGCTCCAGGTGATGGGTTGCTCGCCGGGATTGATGCCGGCGATGAGTTTGGGATCGCCGCCGGCGATGGGATAGAGATATCCCTTTTGATCGGGGCCGATGGCGGCGACTTGTTGCGAGTCCCGGGAGATGGCGAATGCGGTGCCGTTCACGCCTTCCTGCGAGATGACCTGGCTTTTGCCCGAGGCCAATTCGTAGACGTAGAAGCGAACGCCTTTTCCTGGTTCGTCGGCGGAAAACAAAATGCGCTTGCCGTCGGGGAACCAGTGAGCCCAACTGTGATTGATGTTGTCTTTGGTCAGATCTTTTGGTTCACCGGCGCCGGTGGGCAGAAGTTTGAATTGGGAGGGCGATTCCTGAGTTTGAGCGATTGCCCATTTCCCGTCCGGGGATAATGCCACCGCGCCCCCTTCGCCGAGCAGGACTGCGGGCGAGCCATCGGTTTTGCGAATGTAGACCGCGTAGGTCAGGCCACCGGATTTGGAGTACGCCAGTGCGCCGCCGCCGCCTTCTTCGTCAAACAATAAAGTCTTGCCGTCGGCGGAGAGGTCGGAAGGATAAGTGTAGTCAAGCCAGGAAAGCTCGCGCTGTTTGGATTCACCATCGACGAGACCGAGCAATTCGCGGCGCCAGGTGGCGCGCACCAGGAGTACGCGTCCGTCTTTGGCGATGTCGAGCAGCATGAGAGCGCCGGGCAGTCGGGCGACGACACGCTGCTTTCCATCGAGGGTGGTGGCGTAGAGAGTGCGGTCGGTGCCGGACTTGCTGGCGGTGAACCAGATCTCTTTGCCGTCGGGAGACCACGCCAGTCCTTGAATCGTGAACCACTGGGTGGAGAGCATCTTCTTGTTGCCGGCGAGATCGACGACGGCGAGTGAACCGCCATCATCGCCTTGCTGAGGATGATCGGCGAAGGCGATGTAGTCTCCCTTGGGAGAAACGCGTGCGTGGCCGATCCAGCCGCCAGTCTGGTAGAGCGGCTTGCCCACGGGAAGTTCGAGGCGGTTGCGGCCGCCCATGTCGCGGACCACGGCGAGGCTGGTACCGTCCGGGGCCCAATCGGCCCACTGAACTTGCTCCAGCACTTCGCGGGGAGCGCCTCCGGAGAGCGGGGCGCGGGCCAGAGTGCCCATACTCACCCAGGCGCCGATGGCTTTGCTGTTCAGCAACACTGCCATCTCGGAGGTCGCGGAAATCGACATGAGCTGAGTGCGACTGAGTCCCATGGAGCGCGACTCGGGCGCTTCGGGACGCGCGGTGAAGACGTCAACGGGATTGCCCTGCCACGCGGCACTATAGAGGATGGTTTGGCCGTCCGGAGCGAAACGGGCAGCGCGAATGCTGCCGCGGCGAAAAGTGAGTTGACGGTAGACCGGGGGATCTAGAGGTGCGGAGGCGAAGAACCGCTTGCCTGTATAGAGTCCCAAGCCAGCGGCCAGCAGCAGGCCGATGGCGAAAACCAGCGCGGCAGGAAACTTCTTGCGCTGTATTGGAACAGGTGCGGAAATGGCGGCGCTGGAGGATACGGAAGGCTGGTCTTCTGCTGCAACGACCGAAGTGCGCGACGAATCGATGGAACGTTTGAGGCGCTTGAGGTCGGCACGAAGTTCGGCTGCGGTCTGGCAGCGCATGTCGCGATCTTTTTCGAGAGCCTTGCTGATGATTTCCTCGAGTTTGGGAGGAACCTCGGGAACCACGCGATTCGCGGCTGTGGGTTGACGATTGAGAATAGCGTCGGTGATGACCGCGCTTGTTTCTCCACGAAAAGGCAGAATGCCGGTGGCCATCTCGTAGAGCACGACGCCGAAGGAGAAGAGGTCGGTGCGGCCATCGAGTTCCTTGCCGCGCAATTGTTCGGGCGACATGTAGGCCATGGTGCCGACCGCGGTGCCCGGACTGGTGAGATCGAGACCGGCGGGGTCGGCCATGGTCTGCGAGTCGCCGCTGGATGGTCTGGCGGCGCGTGCAACTTTTGCGAGACCGAAATCGAGAATCTTGGCGTGGCCTCGGTCCGTGATAAAGATATTCGCGGGCTTGATGTCGCGGTGGACAATTCCCTTGCTGTGGGCGGCTTCGAGGGCATCGGCGACCTCGATCGACAAAGTGAGCAGACGATCGAGTTCCATGGGGCGGCCCTGAATCAGGTGCTTCAGAGTTTCGCCGGCCATGCATTCCATCACGATGAAGAGATGGCCGTCGTGCTGCCCAATCTCATGGACCGTGCAGATGTTGGAATGATTCAGCGAAGAGGCGGCGCGTGCTTCGCGGCGGAAGCGCTCAAGAGCCTGGGGATCCTGCGATGCATCGTCGGGAAGAAATTTCAGTGCGACGAAGCGGCCGAGTTGAGTGTCCTCCGCTTTATAGACCACGCCCATCCCACCGCCGCCAAGCAGTTCGGTGATCCGGTAATGGGAGATGGTCTGACCGATCATGGATGAGTAGGTGGTAGCCTGCGGAGGAAACGAAAGGCCGAATAATCTTAGGGCGAGAGCGCAGGTTCGTCAATGCAAGGTTTGGATCACGCCGGGCACGCCGAAGGCGATCAATGCGTCAAATATTGGCGGTGAGCTCTGGCTTGCGGAAGAGCGAGGCAATCGTAATTGCGAGAACCAGCAAGGTGATGAGAGAAATATTCCCGAGCGATATCGCGCAGTAGATGCACCAGACTCCGAGAATGTGCGCCTCGATGTGGGCAAGGTACAGAGAGAAGGCGAGGCCTGCGACTGCGACTGCGAGCAGCGGGCGATAGGCGCGGCGCCAAGCCAGAGCGGCCATAAAGAGATATCCGAGGATGCCGAGAGCCGCGACGGGAACACCGACCAGCATGGCGTAGGGGCTGTGATTGACGATGCCACAGTCCCAGCGTTCGTTGATGCTGCAAGGGGAGTCGCCTTCGGTGCGGTAGTGCTCGCGAAGAGCGAGGGCGGAAACGATGATACCCAAAGTCGCCAGCAACACAAGAACGTACTTCATTTATTTTTTCCGCTTTTCTGTGCCGCGGGCTTGTCCGTGGGAGCCTGCGACTGGCCGATGACTTTCACGTCTTCCAGCCAATACTTGTCGGGCTCGACCACGACATCGGCGGTGATGGAATCGCCGGGCTGCAGCTGGTCGAGTGCAGAGGGAGGCTTGATGGTGTAGGGCATCGCCATCGGGTCCATGAATCCGGCGATGGGATCGTTATAGATGCTGGCAGTGCCGGCTTGCTTCTCCACGGAAATCACTTTGCCTTTGAGGGAATAGTGCTTTGTTCCGGCTTGGGTTTGAGCGGCTGGCGGCGCGGCTCCGCGATTGCAGGCGACGGAAAAAGTGAGGAGAATAAGCGCAATAAACGAGATGTATTTGTTGGGCATGTTAGTTTTTCGAAGTGCAGCGCCTGAAGGCGCAGTTTAGCTATTCGATGCTACGGCATGCCTGAAGGCATACCTTGATATCAATCCTATGCGAATCCCGTTCGCATCCCATACGAATCCTACTATCTGCACCAACGCTTGTCAGTAGTGGGGTCAGTTTGAATGGGTACGCGCGAGATCCCTCGCCCCGCTGGAGAAAACGCGGGGCTTCGGGATGACGCCATTGAAATAATGTCCGAAACTGCCCCCAACCTAGTAATGGAAGCGATAGCGCAGTTCCACGTAAATTTCACGCGGGTTGTTCCAGTGGAAGCCGCCGAAGGTGACGCTGTTATCGAGTTCAACGCGGCGATTCGCGACGTTGATGGCATTCAGTGAGGCGGAGAAGCGCTCGCGGAAATCCTTGCCGAGAGAAACATCGAACGTGGTGTGTTGCGGCAGATAGGCGCCGGGATATGGCTGCCCGGGGAAAGCGTTGGTGAAGCCGGAGCCGTAGTAGACGTTGGTGGAAGCGTACGCGCGCCAGGGGAGAATGACGTCTCCGCCGACATTGAGAGTGTTGCGCTGATCGTGATCGAGCGGAGAGAGACCGGCTGGCAGGGAAAAATCGGTGAGGCCGCCAGTGATCGCTCCGACGGCTTTGGCCACTTGATTGGAATAGGCAAGATGGATCTGCGCGCGGTGCGCAATCTTCGGGGAGCGCAGCGTGGCTTCCCATCCGCGGATCACAGCGTGGGCGATGGTGAGTGGAAAGAAGAGATTGGATTCGCCGATATTATTGTGATCGAAAAAATTGACGGCGTTGGTGCGAAAGTTGTCGGCGTCGAGAATCCAGCCATGGAACGGGATGGTGACCCCGAACTGATGTTCTTCATCGCGCTCGCCGTTGAGCTTGATGAATCCCACACTATTGGCATTAGCAAATTGGAGCAGCGGACCAGAGGCGGTGATCAGCGGCGGGGCCTGATAGTAATGGCCGTAGAAAGCGCGGAAGGTCCAGTTGAGATGAGGGACGTTGAGTGCGATGCCGAATCGCGGGCTGATCGCATTCTCGGAGACTCCGCCAGAGAAGTGTGTGGGCCGCATTCCAGCGGTCAGTGTAAGCCAGGAGAATGGCTTGAATTTGTCGTCGACGAAGAAGGCCGCCAGGCTGCCCGTGGGATGTTCAACATCGGTGAACGGCTGACTGCTGCCGTCGTTGAAGATCGCGCCGAAGGTCTCATTGTCCCGCTGGTAGAAGCTGTATACACCGACCTGCAGATTATTCTTCGCCGTGTTGGCGGCAAAGCTAACCTGGCCGCCGCCGTAGGTTGAGCTGCCGTTCTGGGCGGTGACGACAGGAAAGTCGTTCGGTGAGCCCGCGTAATCTGCGGCATTGCGGTGAAAAAAAGGCGAGACCGTCAGTAGAAGCTTCGTATTGAAGGTATGTACCCAGGAAAAATTCACGATGGCGTCAGACTCGTGGTTGGCGTCGCGAAGGTTGAGGCTGGGATATTGGGCCGCGAATCCATTTGCCGCGATGGGCGCGTTCTCGATGTCGTTAGGGAAAGGATCGTAGGGAATCTGATAGTAGTCCTTGCGCAACGAAGTCACTAGGCGCAGTTGGTTGGAAGGATCGACGTTAAAGATCAGAGAGCCGAAGCCTCCGTAACCACTTTCGGCGTCATGAACCACCTGCGGGACGGGGGTCTGGATGCCGAGATTGCTGCGATTGGCATTGACGCTGGCGTAGTAGGCGAAGCGCTCGGTATGGCTGCCGAAGCTGAAAGCGTCGTTGGTCTGGTAGAAATTGCCGGCGCTGAGGACGAGCTCGGCTTGATTGTTGCGCTCGAAGCCGGTGCGGGGGGCGACGTTGAAGACTCCGTATGTGCGGTCGCCGAACTCAGCGCCGTAGCTTCCGCGATTGACCTCGAGATAGTCGATGTCTTTGGGGTCGAACTGCGGGCCAAGGTTGGAGGCGATGTTGGTATTGGGCACGGGAACACCATCGATGAGCCAGCTGATTTGATGGCCGCCACGAATGTGAAGCTGGTCGTGTGTGAAATAGGCCCCGGGAACGTAGTCGGTAATCATGGCTAGGCTGTTCGTTCGGTCCGCGCCGGGGGTGTCCTGAATATCGAGGCGGTTGACTAGGGTGACGGGAGTAGCCGAGTCCGTGGGGGCAGCTTCGGGTGCTCCCGAGACGTTAACCGTCTCTTTATTGGTAGATACGCTGAGAGAAAAATGCAGGATCGGTTGCGAGCCGGAATTTACCACGACATTTTGCGAAGCCTGATTGAAAGTGGGGGCCGCCACCGTCACGGTATATTCGCCGAGAGTGACGCCGTTGAAGATAAATTCGCCAGCGGCGTCGGTGTGAGCGCTGGCGGACCAATCTGAGGTCTTCGAACGCAACGTGACCGTGGCATTTTCCACGGGACGATGCTGGGGATCGTGAACGATTCCGCGAACTGATCCGAAGATGGAGGCAAAGGCGGCGAGGGTGTGCAGCAGGACCGCTGTTATTAGAAGGATACGAATGAAACGCATTGCATGTGTCCTCGGATTTGGTTGCGTGGATAAAGCGGCCCGCAACGAGCCTTTACTCGACACAGCTTTTACGCCGCAGTGCCGGGAAGACCTCGCTCCGCTTCGGTCGATAGCCCTTTCGGCTTCCCTCAGGGCAGGCTGAGGCGGCTGTCCCTACGCGGGTCGTGTGCGGTTCGATGTAGTTCAGGCGAGGGAAGAATGGGGAGGGGCGCGGGTGGGCTGGAAACGAGATCCTGTGGTGCGTGGGAGAACCGGATCGTTAGGGCTGAGGTAATTCTCCACCCCGAGTGCAAAAAGAGAATTTACCGGACGTTGCGCGTGAGCCCACCGGGCAGTGATAGCGGAACGGCCGCAACGGTTGTCACAGCAAGCCGAATCGCGGAGGACAAGCTGCTCAGTCTCCGAACTCAGAGAATCGTGGCAGGGATGAACTGCCTTGCGAACGCAGCATGCATGCGGTGCAGCAGTCAGTGCTCGCGCCAGCGGGTTCCCGTATCCCACGAGCGTGATCAGCAGCAGAAATCTGGAGATCCAACGTTGCATACAGAGCTTGAAGTGCTCGAAGCTTACCAAGCTAAAGATGCTGAGAGCAAGAAAAAGGCTACTTCGTGCCCTGAGCGATGTGACATTCGGCGAGTTATCTCAGTAACACATAGGCCCCGCCGTTGGTAAAGGCGATCACGAGGTTCATCAAGATAAGCATGAGATCGTAATGCCAACCGGAGCCTTTCTCGCCCCAGAAGCCGGTGTGCCAGGCGGAAATCTTTTTCCAGATCGCGCCGAGCATGATCACGATGAGACCGAAAGCGGCGAGCTGCGTGAGGACTCCGAAAGCCACGCCGAGGCCTCCGGCGAGTTCACCGGCGCCAAGAACGATCGTGAAAGCTTTCGACATCCCGATGCTTTTGGCGCGTGTGGCCGGGTCTTTGAGGTGACTGTAGCCGCTTGTAACGAAGACCAGTCCGACCATGAGACGGAGGAGAAGCAGGCCGAGGTCGGTGAAGCGGGCGAGTTCGGGGAACATGGTTTTTCCTCGCGGAGAGAAATCCTTGCGACAGAGTCAGATGACAATATCCAACGGCTGAAGCGGACTTTTTTGGGACGGCTGACGATACGAAATCCTAAGATCCGGGCGAATCAGGCTTTGCCATGAATCTTTGCCCACCACCAGCGCACGCCGACAAACAGGAATCGCCAATCCTGGAGAAACTCAGGAGGTTTGCCTTCGAAGGCATGGCCAATGAATTGAAAAATCCATCCAATGACAAATAAACCGAGAGCATAGGGCCACAGGCGATGGAAGAAGATGCTGCCGAGAAAAAGCAGGACGGATAGAAGGATGGTGGGAATGCCCAAAGTATGGCACAGCCGGTTCACGGGATGCTGGTGGCTGGCGGCATATTGGGAAACCCATTGCTCGTTCGTACGGTCGCCTAGCATGGCGAGAGGATGATACACCGGCTAAACGATCCGGCGATAGGGGACGAGAGAGGTTGAGGCACCTGCTTGCCGCGTGGTAGCATCCTAGGTTTTGGCGGGTGATGTTGGGCTGGCCTGTCTACTGCACCGATCCTCTTCTGGGCCTTCTCTTTTTGCACGCCTGCAAAGGAGCCTACTCGTGAAAGTCTATTCCGGAGAAAACATTCGTAATGTGGCGATTGTGGGACATGGTCATGCGGGAAAGACCACCCTACTTTCGGCCATGCTCTACACTGCCGGCGCGACGCCCCGGCTGGGGCGCGTAGACGACGGCTCGACGACGACCGATTACGACGAGGAAGAAATTGCGCGCAAGATGTCGATCGCCGCGTCCGCGGCTTGCGTGGAGTGGGGCAAAACCAAGATCAATGTGATCGACACGCCTGGGTTCAACATGTTCGTCCACGAGGCCAAGATGGTGCTGCCTGTCGTAGACGCGGCCATCGTAGTGGTGGACGGAGTGGCCGGGGTGGAAGTGGTAACCCAGCGTGTGTGGAACGATTGCGAGGAGTACAAGACGCCGCGGCTGATCGTCGTGAACCGCATGGACCGCGACCGCGCCAATGCCGAGCGGGTGCTGGAGTCCTTGATCAATGCGTTTGGACGGAACGTGATTCCGATCGAACTGCCGATCGGAAGCGAGAAAAATCTGACAGGCGTCGTCGACCTGGTGCGTATGAAGGCTTATTCCTACGAACTGGGAGGGAATGGCAAGGGGAAAGAGATGGAAATCCCCGCGAATATGAGGGGCCAGGTGCAGGAATCTCACGAGCAGTTGGTTGAGCTAGTGGCCGAGGGTGACGACAAACTGATGGAAGAGTTCTTCGAGAAGGGGACGATTCCGGAAGAAGATTTAATTCCTGCGCTGCACAATGCGATTCGCGAAGACAAACTGTTTCCCGTCATCTTCAGTTCCGGGCTGGGGAATGTGGGCGCCGACCGGGTGATGGATTTTATTGTGGACTACACGCCAGCGCCTTCCGAGCATGAGTGGGTGCAGGGAGAGCCGGCAACTTCGGGTAACGGAGACGCTCCTAAGCGTCACGAGACTGACGCCGAACCGGTGTCATTGTACGTGTTCAAAACCGTTTCGGACGCGTTTGCAGGGAGGATTTCCTACTTTAAAGTGTTCTCCGGAGTACTCAAGAATGAGTCGACGATGCAGAATTTCTCGCGGGGATCGACTGAAAAGCTATCGCATATTTCGATCATGCAGGGGAAGACTGCGGTGCCAGTGACGGAGTTGCATGCCGGCGACATTGGCGCGGTGGCGAAATTAAAAGACACGCTCACCGGCGACACGTTGGGTGACAAAGCAGCGCCGATTCAGTATCCGCGGGTGAAGCTCTCGGAGCCGGCGATTACGTTTGCTATTGAGCCGAAGAGCCGGGCGGACGAAGACAAGCTGGGGCCCGGGATTCATAAACTGATGGAAGAAGATGCGATGCTGCGCTTCTTCCGCGATGCACAGACTCAGGAGTTTCTGATCGCTGGTACAGGGCAGCAGCATATTGAAGTCGTGGTGGCCAAGCTGAAGAAGCGTTATCACACGGAAGTGGTTTTGAAAGCGCCGAAGGTTCCCTATCGCGAGACCATTCGCGGGAAAGCGGACGTGCAGGGCCGCCATAAAAAACAGACTGGCGGACACGGGCAATACGGCGATTGCAAGATCAAGATGGAGCCGATGCCGCGCGGCGGGCAGTTCGAATTTGTGAACGATATTTTTGGCGGCGCGATTCCGAAGAACTATATTCCGGCGATTGAAAAGGGAATCAAGGATGCGGCGGGACGCGGATATCTGGCGGGCTATCCGGTGGTCGATTTCCGCGTGATCCTGTATGACGGGTCGTATCACGACGTCGATTCAAACGATATGTCGTTTCAGATGGCCGGCCGCATCGCTTTCAGAAAGGCCATGGAGCAGGCTAAGCCGACGATCCTGGAACCGGTGATGCACGTCGAAATTACGATTCCGGACGATTTTGCCGGCTCGATCATGGGCGACTTGAACAGCCGCCGCGGACGCATTCAGGGTATGGACAACAAAGGCGGCAACACCATTGTGAAGGCCGAGGTGCCTATGGCAGAGATGCTGACTTACGGCGTCGACCTGACCTCAATGACCCAAGGCCGCGGCAGCTTCAATATGGAAATGCACCACTACGACACCGTGCCGGGACAGTTGCAGGAGAAGATTATCGAGAAGGCGAAGGCGGCACGGGGTGATGTGAAGGAAGAGGAAGAGTAGCTGTGCGATTTTGGCCAACTCTTATGCGTTGTAATCAAAAAAGCGCTTGTTACGCGCGACCTGATCCGTGACCTCGATCATAGGCGGAGGAAATCTCTGGAATGCTCCACCATGGAAGTGGCTGGTGGTGCTGGCTCTCCTTGGACTTTCGGTCTTCTTATTTTTGTATAGGCCCGCGGCGCATCCGGTCAAAGTTGAGCTTCTGCCATTCACAGATTCTCCCCCGGCGTGGGACGGGTCGTATCCGTACCTCGTGATTTCTCTGGTGAGCAGCTCAAATCCCGTCAAGTTCAGCGCGACAATCTCTCTGCGGAAGCCAACGGTTCGCCACGAATCGCCGGCCAATGAGTTTGCGGTGGACTTGCACACGGGAAGATTCGTGCTGCGCCAGACCGATTTTTTCGTTCGTGATGCCATGCCCCTGTCCCTTACGCGAACATACATCGCCTGGGATTTCCATAGCCGCGCCTTCGGAGTGGGAACAAGTCATCCTTATGATGTGTGTCCTACCGGCACGAGGTACCCGTATACGTATATGGATTTGAACCTTGAGGACTTTTATCAAGTGCACATGCCTCGCATCTCGAAAGGCACCGGCTATGCGGATGCGGTTTTCCGGCACAGTGAAACGTCGTCGGAGTTTTACGGATCTCAGGTTGCGTGGAATGGAAAGGGATGGACACTGAGTCTGCTTGACGGAACAAGGTTCTATTTCCCCGAGGCCTACCATGCAAAAAGTTATGCGCAAGGAGCGGCAATCGCGATAGAGGACGCGCGGGGTCATCGCGTTCAATTGAAGCGAGGCAAGGCTCGCAATCTGGAACAACTCATTTCGCCTAGCGGGAACTCAATAAATTTCAAGTACGATACTGCCGACCGAATTGTCGAGGCCCAGGATGACGCAGGCCACGTCCGACACTATTCTTATAATTCGAGCGGACATCTCGAAACGGTGTCAGACGAATCGGGGGCTTTGTACCGATTCGAATATGCCCCGCTTATGAATGATGCTGGATTTGATGCTTGGCTTATGACGAGGATCCTGGACGGTAGAGGCAGAATTCTCCTGCGAAATACCTACTTGTGGGGCAGGGTTTCGGAGCAATGGCTGGCAAACGGCGAGATTTACCGTTATCGATACAGATTAGCGGGGAGCGATGTAATGCAAACGTCGATCACGCTGCCCACAGGTGAACAGAGGAGTCTTTCGTTCGGGGACGGGAAGCTGATCGATCGAAAGTAGAGCCAATGCTAGTTTGTCTTCATCCCCTGCGCCTTCGCCAGCTTTGCCTGGCGCTCGTCAAACGTCCAGAATCGTTCCGCCTTCAGTTCCAGCGCGCAGGCCACGTGCAGTGTGTCGAGCGTACGGATGCCGAGCTTCGGCGCGTAGCGGCGGCCCAGATCGGCGCAAAGCTCGAAGGCGTTTTCGGGCATGACCACCTCAAGCCATAAGCCGTCGTCGCGGTCGCGCTTCAACGTGTCGAAGACCGTATCCGCCTCTGCCTGGGAAATCTTGCGATAAAAAACCTGTTTGGCGATGGCATGAAAACATTCCGCCGAGTGAAGAGGAGTAAACCAAACGCGGGGATTCTCTCTCATTCGCTCTACCGCGGCCGCCGAATTCGCGTCTCGCACGTATAGCGATGCGAGGAAACTGGTATCAGCATAGACCGTCAGAAACGGCCTCGGTCCTTTATCAAGTCATCCACGACCGTTAAAACTCGATCGCCAAATATTCTCTTGGCACGAGCGGCGAAATCGGGATATTTGACCGGTTTTCCTTCCTCTTTCTCGGGAACGATGCGTGCAATCACACGGTCGCGCTCTCGCAGTTCCACGGTGTTGCCGGCACGGAGCCACGCTTTCAGACGCCGGGTATCACGGAGCTGCCGCAGATTTACAGAAGGCATGCTATTATTGTGACACATAATGTGTCACAATGCAATTAAGCGAGGCTTACCATGAAATTGCTATGGATCACTTTTCTTGCTGTGTTCTGGTTAGCGGCGAATACCACCAACACGCAAGTGTTTCCCACGTCCGCGGGTGCGGTGAAGATTACTCCGCTGTATCACGCCAGCACTCTGATCGAGGCAGGCGGGAAAATTATCTACCTCGATCCTGCCAAGCCTGCCAAATTATCGGGACTTCCAAAGGCCGACCTCATTCTGATCACGGACATCCATGGCGACCACATGGATCCCGATTCGATCAAAGAAGTCAGCAAGGCGGGAACGGAAATTATGGCGCCGCCAGCGGTGGTCCAGACGGTGACCAGCGCCAAGCCGATTGCTAATGGAGAAACCAAAAATTGGCAGGGTTGGACGATTGAAGCGATTCCCGCTTACAACCTCAAACGCGGTCCCGCTCCTGGAAAACTCTTTCATGATAAGGGACGCGGCAACGGTTACGTTCTGACTTACGGCGGCAAGAGATTTTATTTCTCAGGCGATACCGAAGGCGTCCCGGAAATGCGCGCGCTGAAAAACGTCGATGTCGCGTTCGTCTGCATGAATCTGCCTTACACCATGCCGCCAGATGAGGCTGCGGACGCGGTAAAGGCTTTCCATCCAAAGATTGTGATCCCTTACCACTATCGCGGATCTGATCTCGCCATCTTTCAAAAAGGCTTGGAAGGAAGCGGTATTGAAGTGCGGATGCTTGATTGGTATCCGAAATAGACGTCGCGTCCTCGCGAATTAAAGGGAGCCAGTTTTAAAAACTGGCTCCCCGATAAACCTGTCACGTTACAAACGGAGTCTACTTGCGTTCTCCAAACAGATCCGACATGGTGTTGGTGGTGGCATCGCAGGCATGATTAAGGCAGGGCAACTTCAGGCCTCCCTCGATCGTGCGGAGCAGAGAGAAGTGGTTGTAGAACGTACTGCTCTGCAGGTTACGTACGCCGTAGTTGGTGTCCACGATGGCAATTACCTGGTTTGTGATCGGCTGGACCGCGTAGTCGTTTTCGTCCCAGACCACGACTATGGCGTTGTGACCTTCCTTCCATGCTTTGGAGCCGTGAATCGCGGTCACGATCTTCTGCACCGCTTGATCTCCCAAAATAATCAATGCCGGGTTTAAGCCAGCCTGGGTGCCATTGCTGGTCGGATCAAAGTTGCAGAAGGCGGTGGAGTTGCCGCGACCATGCTGGTCATTGCATTGGTTGGGCACGATATAAGAAAAGTTTGGCACTTTGCCCGAACCCAAATCACTCCACAGACCGCTCATGCCATCAAAGCCCGTAATGTTCGCGTAGCTGGCGAGGGGGTTCGTACCTTGCTGCACGCTCTGGAAGTAGACGAATGGATCGTGCTTGGCGGCGTAGAGCTGAACGATGTCGGAGGTAGTGAGCGGTGGAATCAGTTGCGGATTGATCAAACCGAAGTCCGTATTGTTGGTGAAGTTGCCGTCGCTGTAGTTGACGAGATCCGGACCGGTCATCGGGAGATTTTCCTGATAAGTCTTCCAGCTTTTTCCAGCAGCGGCAAGCTGATCGGCGATGGTGATGCCCAGGGTGTTCGACGCGGCCGCGTAAGAGCGCGTGCCGTCGATGTTGATTTCGCAAGGCGGGCCCGAGACTTCGTTCGTGCAATCCAGCGCCGGGGTCGCGGCGTCGCTTCCGCTGCCTGAGATGGGGCAAACGGCGGGACTGGGCGGGTTGTCGGTATTGGCTACTCCTGAGGAAAGGTTCGTGGTGCAGGACGCGTTATGCCAGTCAGGCGCATTGTCGCTCTGGACACCGAAGTTCGAGCCTCCTACGGTCTCGAGGTAATTCGTAAGGCTGGGATGGGCTACGGCGAAGAAGTTCGTCGCGAGATTGGCCCGCTGCGCGTACTGGTTGATGAATGGGGCGTTGGGATTATTGAGAATTTCGGAATATCCGTGATTTTCCATCATGATGAGGAAAACGTGGTCAAGGGGTTTTACGCCTTTCGGCACGGGGCCCTCTTGCGCGAAAGCTGCAGCAGCTACAACGAGTAGCGAGAAAATCGTTAAAGTTCGTGTCTTCATGAATTCTTGCCTCCTTGGATTGTTTTAATGGGTTGGAGTTCGCTGGAATGGTGACCGCTACTTGATCCTTAGAAAACCTATGGCGAGTGCATTAATGTGATGTGACAGTCTGGTTAAGATTGGGTGAATTGCGGACAAGTGTGGGGTGCGTTGCGGCCGCTCGAATAACCAGCCATTTTCAACGCCGCACGAGACAGGCCAGAAAACACCTTAGTATGCAAATTCTTTCGCGTTGACCGGTACCTACGACCGTACTATAGTAGCCGCCTGCGTCCGACCAGCGCCGCTTTGCGCCGATATACAGCCGGCCCTAGCACGATGATCTGCGCATTTCTTGCTGACCAAAAAGTTTTTCCGTTTCGAGATTTGTCCAACAAAGTTCTATACCGCCCAGGAGGATCCATTGCTTACGCTAGCGACCCAGACTAAGAAGTTCGGACCGACATGCTTGCTGACGTTTATTCTGCTGGCTCTGTTCCTTGCCGCAGGCACTGCAGGCGCCCAGGTTCCGCTGACCCAGATAAGCACAGACACGTTCACAAATAGCTCAAGCCAACATGAAACCGAAGTGGAGCCCGCCAGTTATGCGGTCGGATCCACGATCGTGTCCGTATTTCAGGTAGGCCGGTTCACGGATGGAGGCTCGTCCGATATTGGCTTCTCTACGTCCACCAATGGTGGTACGACTTGGACACACGGTTCGCTTCCCGGTATTACAAAGATTGAAGGTACGGGCACGTATGACCGAGCCAGCGATACTTCCGTAACTTATAACGTTAAGAACAAAGTGTGGCTTGCGGAAGTGCTGGCATTGTCGGCAACGGGCGGTCCGCACGGGGCGGCCGTACTGGTGAGCAGCTCAACCGACGGCATCACCTGGAATAATCCCGCGGTCGTATCGAAGGTCGAAAGCGGAGGCTATTACGACAAGCCCTGGATCGGCTGCGACAATCACCCGAAGAGCCCGTTCTACGGCAACTGCTACGTGGAGTGGGATGACTTCAGCCAGTTTGACCTGATCGAGATGAGCACATCAACAGACGGCGGGAAGACCTGGAGCGCAAAGAAAACTACTTCCGGTCAAGCATCCGGAAATGGCGGGCTGCCCCTGGTTCAACCGAACGGAACGGTGATTGTGCCGATTGACGATCCATTTCTGTCGAGTGTTTTGGCGTTCAAGTCCACGGACGGCGGTGCCAGTTGGACCGCTCCCGTAACCGTTGCTTTCATCTCCGAGCACTTCGTTGCAGGCAACATGCGGGCCCTCCCATTGATTGCTGCGCAGATCGATGCTGCCGGCAAAGTCTATGTGGTGTGGGCGGACTGCAGTTTTCGTACGTCCTGCTCGTCGAATGACATTGTGATCAGCACTTCAAACGATGGAACGACATGGACCGCTCCGGCACGGATTCCGATTGACCCTGTCACCAGCACGGTGGATCACTTCACGCCAGGTTTGACCGTAAAGCCGGGAAGCTCGGGAAGCACCGCAGCTATCGGCTTGAGCTTTTACTTCTTTCCGAAAGCCAACTGCACGACTTGCAACCTGAGTGTGGGCTACGTTGCCTCCACCAACGGTGGCGCGACGTGGAGCAGGAGGAGAACTTTGACCAACGGAATCAATCCCAGCTGGCTGGCTTCGACAACCTCCGGGCAAATGGCGGGAGATTACATAACCGCGGAAATTCAGGGGGGCGTAGTGCATGGAATATTTGCCAGTGCGAAGGCTCCCTCGGGCTCCACTCTTAACGAAGAGACCTTCACCAATACTACCGCCGTGGCCGATATTGCAGCCGATGAGCCGCAGTTCAGCTCGGCAAACGACAAACCTGTTCCTAACGCTCATTCTGATCGACCGAAGCGCACGACTCCGCACCGGGAAGATCAGCGATAGGACGATCATCCTTCGACGATCTTCCTTCGATGATAACAAGGGTGGGTTGATGTTTTGAAAGTGACGGCCGCTCGAAAAGGGCGGCCGTTTATTTTTTAGGTGACGCGCGGCTCTAGCGACGGATCAAAAAGGAATCAGAACAGGCTACAGTCACGTCCATCCGGACACCCTCGATGATCCGGTTGCGCCTGCATAAAGCGTGGTAATATCCGGCCAGTGGCCGCGGCAAAAAATAATCCTAACCTGAATTACAGTCCCGACCGACTGGTGTCGGCGGCGGCGGTGGAAGACGATTCGTCGTTCGAGCTGAAGCTGCGGCCGCAGCGGCTCAACGAATTCATCGGGCAGTCGAAGGTCAAAGAAAATCTGAAGATTGCGATTGAGGCCGCCCGCTCGCGCGGCGAGGCCATGGATCACGTCTTGCTCTACGGCCCTCCGGGACTGGGCAAGACAACGTTAGCCAACATCATTGCGAACGAACTTGGCGTGCACTTTCAGCCAACGGCGGCGCCGCTGTTGCAAATCAAGGGAGATTTAACCGCAATCATCACCAATATGCAGGACAAGCAAGTCCTGTTTATCGACGAGATTCACCGCCTGCAGCCGGTTTTGGAGGAGCTGCTGTATTCGGCCCTGGAAGACTACAAGCTCGACATCATCATCGGCCAGGGGCCTTCGGCGCGCACGCACACACTGGAAGTGAAGCCGTTTACGTTTGTTGGCGCGACCACGCGGGCGGGACTGATTTCGGCGCCGCTGCGGTCGCGGTTTGGCATTGTGCTGCGGCTGGAGTTTTACACTCCGGAGGATTTGCGCGTGATTGTGGAACGGTCAGCGGAGATTCTGGGAGTGGAAGTCGACGATGCGGGCGCGACCGAGATTGCGAGCCGGTCTCGTGGCACTCCGCGTATTGCCAACCGCCTTTTGCGGCGCGTCCGCGACTATGCGCAAGTGCGGGGCGCGGGCAAAATTGATTTACCAACCGCCCAGGCCGCGCTACAAATGCTGGAAGTGGATCAATATGGTTTCGATGAAGTGGACCGCCGGCTGCTGTTGACGATCATCGAAAAATACCAGGGCGGGCCGGTGGGCGTTAATACGCTGGCTGCCGTGCTGGCGGAAGAGCCGGATGCGATTGAAGAGATCTACGAGCCTTTCCTGATGCAGATCGGTTTTCTGAATCGCACTCCGCGAGGCCGGGTCGCGACCCAACTGGCGTACGATTATTTCAAAATCGTCCCTACCCGCAGGCAGAGTTCGCTGTTTTAAGATTCGGCAGTTATGGATTTGCTTGCGCTTTGGGACCGGCGGCTGAAATAGACCGCTGCGCCAACAATTAAGATGCCGCCGAGAAGAGCCATCTTTCCCAGCTTCTCGTGCAGAATCGCCACTCCCAGCAGGGTTCCAACCACCGGCTCCAGGTTTAAGAAAATACCCGCGCGCGACGCAGGGATGCGCGACAGTCCCAAATTCCAAAAAAGGTATGCGGCGGCTGTGGCCAGTAAACCTTGTGCCACCACTGCGACCCAGGTCTTCGGCGAGAAATGAAACCGTAGCGGATGGGTCAATTCAACCCAAATGAGCAGCATAATCATGCCTGCAACCATCATCGTAGCGGTGACGTGCAGAGCATCGTAGTCATTCACCAGGCGTTTGGTACAAAGAGTCATCGCAACCGCCGCGAACATGGCAAGCAGAACGAGAAAATCGCCCTTTGCCGTCGGCTGCGGACCACTGATTGTGTTCCGGCTGGAGAAAGCAATGAGCACTGCGCCCGTCGCTGATAGAGCAAGCATTCCCCACTCGACGCCGTGAAGCCGTTCGTTCAAAAACACGGCCGAACTCAGCGCCAGCAGCACGGGCAAGACCCCCACTATCAAGGAAGCGTGAGAAACCGTGGTCAACTGAAGCCCTTTGAATTGCAGCAGAAACTGTACGGGTACGCCGATTAACGCCGCTAACAAGAGCAGCCGCCAGTCCTTTGCGCGGAATGATTGCCGGCGCCAGAGCAGGACGGGTGAAAGGGCAACGGCGGCAACAAGGAAACGGAAGGCGACGTTTTCGGAAACCGTCATTTCGTAAAAGGCGATTTTTCCAAATAAGAAGCCGGTTCCCCAAAGCGATCCGGCAGCCGCGAGAAACAAGAACGGTAATATTTGCCGTACTCGATGGTTCATGCTCCCGTCATTCTCCTGCCGGCATTCTGCATTTCCCGAGGCCACGTTTCTAGGGTTAGTTTTTAGGGCTCTGTCTGATTAATACCAAGACCTTCGGAATTCGATACAAACACTCTTTTTCTGTGTAGTCTGGCGGCGAATAGTGTATCTTGCTCACTTCCCCGCCGGGGCCGGGGAAGACGAGGGAGTATTGCGTTTGGCATTACTGCGGCGTCATGTCCTTAAGTATTTTGTGAAATTGGTGGTCTTAGTTTTTCTGGCGCTGCCCGGTGCGTGGGGGCACGCGTCCGTTGCCTTTTGGCCTCAGGCTGCACCGGGCACGGACGCAATATCTATTGTGCCTGGGGCAGGCTCATCGCAGCAGGGTTCGACGCTACAAATTCCGCAGACCACCCCGCAGAATCCACCTCCACCTCCCGAAGCGAATCCTAAGCCGCCGGAACAGAAGCCAGAACCGTCCCCGCAAAATCCGGCACCCTCGGCCCAGTTGCCGGAGCCGGCCATTAAGAATCCGGAAGTAAAGCCGGCGCCAAGGCCAGCGGTGGCGCCGCCCTCTCTGACCATTCCGCGCTTGAGCCGACCGCCTACCTTGGACGACTTTTCAGCGATGAAGCCCGAAGGCGAGATCGCGCAGCAGATGACGAAGGTGACGGGCTTTGTTCAGCGCAATCCGCACGATGGCGAGAAAAGCTCCGAGGACACCGAAGCCTATCTCAGCTATGACCAGAAAAACCTGTACGTCGTGTTCGTATGCTTCGATGATCCGAAGAAAGTGCGGGCTCGGCTGTCGCGGCGGGAAGACATTTACGACGACGACGAAGTCGAGATCATGCTCGATACTTTTCATGACAGACGGCGCGCCTACGCCTTCCAAACCACTCCGCTCGGAGTTCAATGGGATGCCATCTGGAACGAGGCGTCGCGCGAAGAAGTCAACGGCAATTTCGATACGTCATTTGACACCGTCTGGGATTCGAAGGGAAAAGTTACCAGCGCAGGCTTTGTGGTCTGGATGTCCATTCCGTTCAAGAGTCTGCGCTTTCCGGCGGCACAGCAGCAGGAGTGGGGAATCATTCTGTATCGCGGAATCGTGCGCAAGACAGAGGACACGTTCTGGCCGCAGATTTCCTACAAAGTATCGGGCCGGCTTGGGCAAGCCGCGACACTTCGTGGGCTGGAGGGGATTTCGCCGGGCCGAAGCATCGAACTGATTCCGTATGGGGTGATGCGGGGCTTCCGCGCGCTGGATAGCCGGGATCCAAACAATCCATTTTTTCAACATGCGAACGTTCAAGGCCAGCCTGGCATGGATGCAAAGTTCGTGATTCATGATCACTTTGTGCTGGACATGACGGCGAATCCTGACTTCAGCCAAGTCGAGTCGGAAGATCCTCAGATTACGGTGAACCAGCGCTTCGAAGTCTATTTCCCCGAGAAGCGCCCGTTCTTTCTGGAGAACGAAGATTACTTCCGCACGCCACTGGATTTATTTTTCACCCGCAATATTCAAGACCCTTCGGCAGGAATTCGACTGACAGGCAAGACGGGGCCGTATTCGGTGGGGCTGATGGCCACCGACGACCGCGCTCCAGGGCAGGCAGTCGCACCCTATTTTCCACTTTCCAGCACGCGGTCTTACTTCACCATTGCGCGAGTGAGCCGGGACATTTTCAAGCAGTCGAGCGTGGGAGCTCTCTATACAGATTGGGAATGTCCGACAACGGGAGAATATAACCGGGTGGGCGGGGTGGATACGCGGCTGAAGTTCAATGCCAACTGGAGTCTGGACGGGCAGGCCGTGGTAAGTTCGAGCAACTTGGCAGGCAATTTCTTTTCCCCCACATACTCCGGCAACAATTGCGAGACCAACCTGTTTCCGTTTGATTCGGGCAATATGGGGAAAGGCAATTACTATGCCGGCCCTGCCGACAAGCTCGACTTGAAACGCGAGGGATTGCACTTTTCCTACGAAGGAATTTACGACGACATCAGTCCAGGATTTGTGACGATGCCCGGATTCGTGAACCGGGTCGACATTCGCGAACTCTACCAGATCATCGACTACCGTTTTCGTCCGAAGAAGGGATGGATCGTCGATTGGGGGCCGTCGCTAAACCAGCGGTATGTATTCGACCACGAAGGCAATCGCCTGGATACGGACTATAACCCCTACCTCGCAATTCAAGGGCGCGGTCAGACGGTAATCTATTTGTTTCCGTATGAAGAGTTCAGGGAGCGGCTCAGACCGCAGGATTTCGCTTATCTGGGACTGGCGGTGAATCAGAATCAGGATTATCACGAACACCGCAGCGGAGCTTTGTTCCAAACAGGCTACTTCAAGAAGGCCACACTGGGGGCAAGCTACTATTGGGGCGATGGGGTGAACTTCGTGCCCGCGGAGAACGCGCTGCCGCAATCCCTTTTATCTCGGTTGGATACGGGCACTGCGACGCTGGCGGTGCGTCCCATGAAGCCCTTGAAAATTGAAAACAGCTATCTGTTCGAACGATTGCGGGCGACCGATAGAGAATACTTTCTGTCGCTCGCGCAGAACCCTGGAGCTCCCATTGGGAAGGGCATCTTCAGCAACCACATTCTGCGCAGCAAGTGGAACTGGCAGTTCACGCCTCAACTTTCCCTGCGCTTGATCCTGCAGTACAACTCAGTTCTGGCAAACACGCCGGGCAATACGTTTTATCCTTATACCTACCTGCCGACGCAGAAACAGTTCAACGCCGACTTTCTGGTGACGTATCTGGTCCATCCTGGCACCGCGGTTTATGTTGGCTACAACAGCGATGTGCAGAATCTGGACCATTCATTGGCTGAAGATCCCGCAGGACTGGCGGGCCTGCGCAGGTCCAGGGGATATCTCAATGACAGCCGTCAATTCTTCGTGAAAGTGTCGTACCAGTTCCGCTTCTGAGGCCGTGACGCCTGCCGTTGCTGAATCCCCAAGCCTTCCGGTAGAATCTAAGGATTCGTATCGAGGTCCAAACCATGAAAGCAGCTATTCATCCCGCTTACAACGACATTCGCGTGCATTGCGCGTGCGGCAATGCATTTCTTACGCGGTCCACTCATAAAGGCGATATTAGCGTTGAAATTTGCTCAGCATGCCATCCTTTCTTTACCGGCAAGCAGAAGCTTATGGACACCGCCGGACGCGTGGAGCGCTTCCGCCGCAAATATGCCAAGAACGCGCCCGCTCCTGAGCCGGCGAAGAAGTAAGCCCTTCGCCACGGATTGCGCGGATTAACACGGATACACCAAAATTGAGCCCTCGCGGATGCGGGGGCTTTTATTTTGCAAGGCCAAGTAGAATAAGACTGTGAAGAAGTTTTGGGACAATTCGGGCGGAGAAAGGTCGGGGGCGGACACTCTGGTCCTTCAGGCAGCGCCACGGAAGCCTGTGCCCGAGAGCCTTTACATCGGTAGTGTCCGAATCTCTCCTGCCACGGTGCTGGCGCCGATGGCCGGCGTTACCGATACGGTCTTTCGCCGCTTCATCCGAAACCTAGGCGGCTGCGGGCTGATCATGACCGAGTTCACTTCGGCCGACGGAGTGCTCCGCAAGAAAGACCAGAAGGCCAAGCGCTATCTTCACTTTTACGAAGACGAACATCCCATCTCGGCGCAGCTTTTTGGCAGCGATCCGAATGTGATGGCCGAAGCTGCGCGCCTGGTAGAAGGCCTCGGCTTCGACCTGGTGGATTTGAATCTCGGTTGTCCGGCGAAGAAAGTCGTGAAGTGCAACGGGGGTTCCGGGTTGCTGCGCGATCTACCGGCAATTGGAAGAATTTTCGAAGCGGTACGCGCTGCCGTCAAGATTCCTTTTACTGTGAAGTTTCGAGCGGGCTGGAGTGATGATGAGATTGTCTGCGTGGAACTGGCGCGCATGGCCGAATCATGCGGGCTGGCCGCGGTCGCGCTTCACGCCCGGACGCGCGAGCAAGGGTATAGCGGCCAAGCTCGTTGGGAGTGGATCGCAGCGGTAAAGGATGCCGTAAAGATTCCGGTGATTGGAAACGGCGACATCCGCAATCCCGAAGACGCGTGCGCCATGGTTACGCAGACGGGCTGCGATGCGGTGATGATCGGGCGCACAGCGCCATCGAACCCGTGGATCTTCCGGCAGATTGAGCAGTATTGCGCACACGCAGGGGCGGACGCGTTCGTCCGCCCCGTCGAGCAAAGCTCGACGCGGTTTGAAGGCACCGGTGAATGCCCCACATGGCCTTCGCCCACCCCGGACGAATGCGTCCGGGGCCACGTAGAAACGGCGAAGCTGTCCTACGACGAGCCCAGCGAAGCCGACCGCTACCAGATGATCCGCACCTACTTCCAGATGCTGATTGAAGAGGAACTCCCCGATGCCGTTGGGAAGATGAAACAGTTCGCCTCGTGGTTCACTCATGGCGTTCCGGGCGGAGCGGGGCTTCGCAAGGCGATCTACGAATCGAAAAGTTCGGTGGAGATTCTGGTACGGGTGGAAGAATTCTTCGAAGCAAGATTGTGTGGCGCGGGCGCCCTCGCCCGCGATGGCTAAGCCACGACACTCGGATGGACGTTAAACTTCTTTCGCGACCATTTTCCCCAACCCATCCTTCTCCACATACGCCCAAGGCATTTTCGGATCATGCGTAAATACCGTCAACCACTTCTCCGCAATCGCCTTCGCATAGTACTGCTTCTTGCTCTCGATCGTCTGCAGCGGGTAAAGATCGAAGCCCATGCCCCAGGTGAGATCGATGTGCGCGGTGGTTGGGATAAGGTCGGAGATGTAACAGGCTATCGCGGGGGCTAAAGCCCCAGTTCCTTTTTCCGATTCTGACGGCGCGGCTGGAAGCCGCGCCCTTTCAAAGCCAGTGTCATGCGGCACGGCTGGAGCCGTACCCTTCCCGGTCGTGTTTTTCCCCGGCCGACCGTCCACGATCACGGCTTGCATGTTCGCGGTGTGGCCGGGGAATGTTTTCACCGTGATGCCGGGGACGATTTCCTCGCCTCCTTTGAGCAAGGTCATCTGCCCGCTCTCGACGAGCGGATCGTAATTGTCGGAAATGTAACTGATGGAGTCGCGCTCACTGGGCTTGCGCGCGTATTGCCATTCGCCTTCCGGGGCGTAATATTTCGCGCGCGGAAATGTAGGGACGATCCTGCCATTTTTATCGCGGATCGTATTCCATCCGCAATGGTCGAAGTGGAGATGGGTGTTGATGACGATATCGATGTCTTCGGGCGCTACGCCGCCGGCGGAGAGATTGGAGAGAAGTCTCGCGGGCTGTCCGTAGAATTTAACCATACGCTCAGAGAGCTTGTTGCCCATGCCAGTTTCGACCAGCACGTTTTTCTTCCCGGTGCGAATGAGAAGAGAGTTCAGTCCGGACTGCACGTAATTCTTTTCATCCGCCGCCGCTTTGCGCGACCACATGATCTTGGGGATCACACCGAAAAATGCGCCGCCGTCGAGTTGGTAGGTTCCGTCAGAGAAAATGCTGAGTTCAAAGTCGCCTAGAGTGAGGCTGGGCATGGAGTAAGTTTGCCACAAGCACCAGAAACTTATGGCTGCGGATTTACACGGATCGTCACGGATTTTGCAATTCTTAGATTTATCCGTGTGAATCCGTGTTGATCTGTGGCCAAATATCTTACCGCTTTGCTTTTGCCGGTTCTTTCTCGCCGACGCGTTTGCTGACTTCGAATTTCATCTTGCCTGCTTTCTTGTCAGCATCGACCACGATGTGGTCGCCGTGAAGAATCTCTCCATCCAGAATCTTGAGAGCTAGTGGATCCTGAATGAGTTTCTGAATGGCGCGCTTCAGAGGACGAGCTCCGAAGTTGGCGTCGTAACCTTGCGCGAACAGCAGTTCTTTGGCGGCGTCGGTAAGCTCGATCGAGATTTTGCGATCGGCGAGCAACCGGCGCACATCCTCAAGGCGCAACTCAATGATCTTCACCAACTGTTCCTTGCCGAGCGGACGGAAGACAATAATGTCATCGACGCGATTCAGAAATTCCGGCCGGAAGTGACCGTGCAGCGCGTTCATTACCTGTTCGCTGGCCTTTTCGAAATCTTCCGGCGTACGCAGGTTCTCGGCTTGCAGGTAACTGGAGCCGAGATTCGACGTCATGATCAGGATTGTGTTCTTGAAGTCGACGACCCGGCCTTTACCGTCGGTGAGACGGCCGTCGTCCATGATCTGCAGAAGAATGTTGAAAACGTCGGGATGCGCTTTCTCAATTTCGTCGAAGAGCACCACGGCATAAGGATGGCGGCGGACTTGCTCGGTGAGCTGGCCACCTTCTTCGTAACCGACATAACCTGGAGGCGCGCCAATCAAGCGGGCGACCGAATGCTTCTCCATGTATTCGGACATATCGATGCGAAGCAGAGAACGCTCGTCATCGAACAAAAATTCGGCAAGGGCGCGCGCGAGTTCGGTTTTACCGACGCCGGTTGGTCCGAGAAAAATGAACGAACCGATGGGGCGCTTGGGATCGCTGAGGCCGGCGCGAGAGCGGCGGATAGCGTTGGCGACGCGCTCCAGAGCCGGATCCTGGCCGACGACGCGCTGCCGCAGCCGCTCCTCCATGGTGACCAGTTTCTTCACTTCGCCTTCGAGCATCTTCGAGACCGGAATGCCGGTCCACTTGGAAACGATGCGGGCGATATCTTCTTCGTCGACTTCTTCCTTCAGCATGCGCGTGCCGCCCTGGTTCTCCATCTGGGCGCTGAGCTTGGCCAAGTCGGCCTCAGCCTGGCGAATGAGGCTGTACCGAATCTCGGCGACCCGTTGCAGGTCGCCTTTGCGCTCTTCGGCCTGCTCTTCAATTTTCAGCTTCTCGATTCTTTCTTTCAGCTCGCGAACGCGCGCGATCAACTCCTTTTCTTTTTTCCAGTTCGCCTTCAGCGTATTGGCTTTTTCGCGAATTTCGGCGAGTTCCCGGTCGATGATGGCGAGGCGTTCTTTTGAATTCGGGTCATCTTCTTTTTTCAAAGCCTGCTTTTCGATTTCGAGCTGAGTGGCGCGCCGTTCGAGCTGATCGATGTCCGTAGGAAGGGAATCGATCTGGATACGAATGGAAGCGGCCGCTTCGTCGACCAGGTCGATGGCCTTATCCGGCAGAAATCGGTCCGAAATATAACGGTGCGATAGCGTGGCCGCGGCCACAATCGCGGAATCTTTGATGCGCACGCCGTGATGCACCTCGTAACGTTCTTTCAGGCCGCGAAGGATTGCGATGGTGTCTTCGACATTGGGCTCGCCGACGAAAACAATTTGGAATCGGCGTTCGAGAGCCGCATCTTTCTCGATGTACTTACGGTATTCGTTGAGCGTCGTTGCGCCGATGGCGCGCAACTCTCCGCGAGCCAGCGCGGGTTTGAGCATGTTCGAAGCATCGATGGCGCCTTCGCTGGCGCCAGCGCCGACCAGAGTATGCAGCTCATCAATGAAGAGAACGATCTGACCCTGGGAGTCTTCAATTTCCTTGAGGACGGCCTTGAGGCGGTCTTCAAATTCCCCCCGATATTTTGCTCCGGCCAGCATGGCGCCAAGATCGAGCGCGACTACGCGCTTATTTTTTAAAACCTCAGGCACGTCCCCCGAAATGATTCGCTGAGCCAAGCCTTCGACGATGGCTGTCTTGCCAACGCCCGGTTCACCGATGAGCACAGGATTATTTTTCGTGCGCCGGGAAAGAACCTGGACCACACGCCGGATTTCTTCGTCCCGCCCGATGACTGGATCTAGCTTGCCGCGGCGAGCCTGCTCCGTCAGGTCGCGGGCGTAGCGCTCGAGCGCTTGATATTTGGCTTCAGGATTCTGGTCGGTTACTTTCTGTGAGCCGCGCACGGCGATCAGAGCTTTTAGAATTGCGTCGTAGGTCGCGCCGTGACGGGCCATGATCTGCTGTGCGGCATCCTGCTTGAGGTGCGTGATGGCGAGCAACAGGTGCTCGGTGGAAACGTATTCGTCCTTAAAATTCGCGGCCTCTTTGAAGGCCTGTTCGAGCAACTTGTTGGCGGCGCTTGAGAGCGCGGCTTGCGTGGCGTCGCCTGAAACTTTCGGCAGTTTTTCAATCTCGCGATAGAGATCGCTGAGAACCGCCTGTGG
>JAOAPI010000063.1 GCA_025462865.1 Candidatus Sulfotelmatobacter sp.
CTGGCCAAGGAGTTGGGCGCGCATTCCTATGTGGATACTGCCGCAGAAGATGTTGCTGCTGCGTTACAGCGGATGGGTGGCGCCAAAGCGATCCTGGCAACCGCTCCAAGCGGCAAAGCGATTGCCGCACTTGTTCCCGGCCTCGCAGTTCGCGGCAAGTTGATCGTGGTTGGAGTCGCGCCCGACGCTATCGAGGTCTCCTCCCCGTCCCTGGTGTTCGGCCAGCGTTCAATTTATGGCAGCTTGACGGGCAGCGCCATCGACACCCAGGACACACTGGCGTTCAGCGTCCTGCAGGATGTGCGGCCCATGATCGAAACGCTTCCGCTTGACAAGGCGCCTGAGGCTTTCGCTCGCATGATGGATGGAAAGGCGCGTTTTCGGATGGTTTTAGTCATGAAAAACGGCGCGGGGTGAGTGCTGTGTGAAGTCAGCTATAGCATTCCACGACGGCGAAGAGGAAAGGAAAATGCGATGGGCGATTTAGTAATCGAAACGGTTTCCGTTCAGGATTTGTTCGACAAACAGAAGGGATACTTTGCCACAGATGTAACCAAGACTTATGAGTGGAGAGTCGACCAGCTGAACCGGTTAACTCACATGCTCAAGGACAACTATGAGCGTTTCGCTGATGCCTCGCGCAGGGACTTCAAGACGGCATCTCAAGAGAACGCCTTCGAGGTTTCGGCCTCGATCGCAACCAGCGAATTCGCAAAGTCCCAGCTCAAAGAATGGATGAAGCCTGTCGAGGCTCCTCTTCCGAAATTCCTCGCTGCATCCGGGCATAAGGGAATGGTGTACCGCGAGCCTTACGGAGTTACGCTAATCATCTGTCCATTTAATGGACCGCTTTTGTTGTCGTTGCGCCCTGCGGTTGGCGCCCTGTCGGCCGGCAACCCCTGCATCTTGAAACTTTCTGAAGCGCTGCTGGCAACGGACGAGTTGCTAATGGAGTTGATTCCCAAGTATTTCGAGCCGGAAGCTCTGAGCGCCGTGGTCGGTGGCCGAGAAGTAGTGACGAATCTCTTGAAGCTACCGTTTGATTTCATGTTTCTCACAGGAAGCGTAGGTGTGGGCAAGGTAGTGATGCGAGCGGCTGCTGAGAATCTCACTCCAGTATTGCTTGAGCTGGGCGGGCAGAACCCGGCTATTGTTGATGAGACAGCGAACATACCAGATGCCGCCAAGAAAATTGTCTGGGGCGCAATGGCATGGGGAGGACAGTGGTGCACATCGCCTGGCTATGCAGTCGTTCATGAGTCCGTGGCAGAAGGGTTCGTGGCCGAATGCAAAAAAGCTGTCGTCGAGCTCTACGGCAGAGATCCCAAGAGGAATTCGGATTACTCGCGTGTCATAAGCGCCGCCGCTGTCGAAAGACTCTCTTCCCTGATCGATCCTAAGAAGGTCGTTTACGGCGGGAAATCGGACGCTGCGGCCCGTTATCTTGACCCGACCATCCTCTACCCGATTTCGTGGTCCGACAAAATCATGGAAGACGAAATCTTTGGGCCGCTTTTGCCCATCCTCACTTACTCCGAACTTGGAAAATTACTCGCAAAGGTCAAGTCGCTCCCCAAACCGCTTGCCGGCTACGTGTTCAGCCGAAATCAGCAGGTGATCGATCGTGTGTTGCAATCCCTTTCATTCGGGGGAGGCGCGGTAAATCAGACCAATGTTTTCTTGTTCATTGAGTCCATGCCGTACGGAGGAGTGGGAACGTCCGGAATCGGGAATTACTATGGGAAGTACGGTTACGATTCCCTAACGCACGCCAAGTCAGTCCTGATATCTCCGCCGGACGTGGCCATCGAGCATCTTTTTCCGCCCTACACGCCCGAAAAGGTACAGGAGCTTAATCAATGGTTCGAGTACTAGAAGCCGATGTTGCGCAGCAACACTAAGCGCCGCGATCTAGGAAGCTCGATAGGAAACAGTCCATGAACTTGTTGCACGCCCTCTTTACCCGGAATCTCTTGATGTCAGGAGTAGCAATTGTCCGCTATATTCCTCGGGCCTTCCGGGTGAAGCAGGTGGACGGGAATCTCTTCTTCACGGAGGAGAAGGGGCAGGAGTATCGCCGTCGTGTAGAGAGTGTGACGCCTCAGTCGCCGCGTCAGTGGGGGACCATGGAGGTTGACCAGATGCTTCACCACCTCAACCTAGCGTGCGGAGGCTAACCTAGCGTGCGGAGGCTCATTGGGTTTCTACAATGTTCCGGACGAGAGTTACCTGACTTCGCGGACGTTCTTTAAGTGGATTATCGTCGATTGGTTTCCGGAGCAACCAGTCGGCCTACGGCTTCCAGCGGGCTTCAAAATCCTGCATTCGCAGAGATTTGAGTTCGCATACGAAAAGGCACAGCTGCTGAAAATCTTAGAGGCAGATTGGAACGCGAGAACTGCCGATGCCTGGAAGCCACATCCTATGTTCGGCAAGATGACACCAAAGGAGTGGGGCAAGCTCTTGCAGATTCACGTGGATTATCATCTGAGACATTTTGCAGCTTAACAGGGTGTTAG
>JAOAPI010000067.1 GCA_025462865.1 Candidatus Sulfotelmatobacter sp.
ATCTGGTCAAAGGGCACAACTTCCGTCTGCACTCCGGGAGCAAATAATTGCAAGGCAAGATAGGCGGTCGTGAGCGTGCCCGGCACCGCGATCCGTTTTACCTTGATTTCATTTTCGGTAAAAGCTCGCGGCGAGACGATCATCGGCCCATAACCTTCGCCCACGCTGCCGCCGCAGGACATCAGCGCGTACAGATCCTGAATATAAGGGTAGGCGTGAAACGAAATCGCGGTCACATCATAGACGCCTTCGCGCGCCTTCTGATTTAAGGTCTCGATATCGCACAACGTATGCGTAAATCGCAGTCCCGCGACGCGAACCTTGTTGGTGGCAAGGGCATAGAACATGAATGCATCGTCGGAGTCTGGGCTGTGAGCAATGCTGATCTCACGCACCTGCGGTGATGCATTGGCCGGAGATTTGAGTTCTTGTTCCGAAATTACTGTCATGAGTCTGGACTCCGAAACTGCTTACTGTTGCGCCTGCTCTCGATCGCCTCTGCGGCGCTGCCACCCCGCCGCAATTCCTGCAGCCATCATTACCTTGATGACCTCAGCAAAAACAAACCAGTAAAGACCCCATCGAAAAGCCTGCGTCACCGAATGTGTCAGAACGCTCAACCAGGCCAACCCACCGACGAAAAGTACAACTTCGCCGAGAAGTCCTCCCATCGCGGCGCGAGCAAAACTCTTCCTCCCGCGTTCCATCACAAATCCCGCTAGCCACGCCACGAATGGATAAGCCAGCAAGAATCCGCCAGTAGCCCCGAACAACTGCGCCATCCCCCCAACCCCTGTAGGATTGAACACCGGCATTCCCATTGCGCCCTCAGCTAGATAAAGGACGAGTGCCGCGAATCCTCGCTTACTTCCCAACAGCAAACCGACCAGAAGCACGCCAAAGTTCTGCACCGTCAGCGGCACCGGAGTGAACGGAAGAGGAATCGTGATTCGCGCGCACAACGCCACGAACAAACTGGCGCCCACCACAATGGCAACTTGCCGTGCGGCTTCCAAGCCCCGGGTGTGCTGAGAACTCAATGTT
The DNA here is from genome assembly GCA_025462865.1 of Candidatus Sulfotelmatobacter sp. Taxonomy (GTDB): domain Bacteria; phylum Acidobacteriota; class Terriglobia; order Terriglobales; family Acidobacteriaceae; genus Sulfotelmatobacter. The sequence continues at coordinate 1,045 of JAOAPI010000067.1, forward strand.
TGTACTGCTGCTTTTTCCATGGAAGGTTCTCCACCTCGACACCCACCGTCAATGCTCGAACGTCAGTGCTCAATGTGGCCAGACTGGCGCTCGCGTTCTACCTCGCTGGAATTTCCTTCGTGCGCGGCATGGGCGGCCAGCAAATGGCGCCGCAAACGCATGTACAGGGCGATTGCCACGCACACCACGACCAGCGTGCTCACACCCAGTATCAGGAACCACCAGATCATCCGCACAACCGATTAGGATAACAGATGATCCAGGAACGACGCGGGAAGTCTGGGTGGGATGCCGCCAGTCGAATGCCTCTAGCTTGCCTTCGCCGCAGCCCTCTTCTCGCGTATCATTTGCACTCGCTTCAACGTAACCTTCAAGCGATCTCGTCCAAACTTGGAGCCCGTGATGGCTTTTTCTATGTTCTCGAACATGTGCGGGTCTCCCAACTTTTCCCGCAGGTCTTTTAAAAAAGGTTGAACCTTCGCGAAGATAAGATACATTTCTCCGCTCACTGCCGGCTGCAGGAACATGTCCTCGTTCAGCGCTCCCTGTAGCACAAACGAAGCGGCCATGCTCCAGTATCCCGCAACCTGGCGCAGCCAATTGTTTTCTTGCGTTCCCATGGTCCCTGAAACTTTCGTGAAATCCTCGGCGCTCTGCGGCCAGAATTCCCCGACCCACCAGCTCCGCGCCTTGCGCATTTCCGCCTCTCGCCGTAGATCGTACAGTTGGAGAATCAGTTGAGCATCGGCAATAGTCGCTTTCTTAGACATTACTTCCTCCGTTGATTTGCGAACGTTTCTGTGGCTGGGTTAACTGACTGAACAGAATGCAGATTGATGGTATGGATTATGCAGTGGTCGCTGCCGCTTCCGCGGGCGGCGCGGGCCGCTCGTAGTCGCACTCTTTGTTGGGGCAGGCGATCACCGATCCTGATTTCAGGTTCTTCTCAACCAGATACTCGCTGCCGCAGCTCGTGCATTTTTCCGCAATGGGTTTGTGCGCCGAAGTGAATTTGCACTTCGGATAATTTCCGCAACCGTAGAACGTATTCCCCTTGCGCGCCCGCTTCTCCACCAAGTCGCCGTCTTTGCAGTCCGGACACTTCACGCCGATATAGTTCTGCTTCACATACTTGCACTCGGGATATCCGCTGCAAGCCGTAAATTCGCCAAAGCGTCCGTGGCGGATCATCATATTGCGCCCGCATTTCGGACAAGGCTCATCCAGCGGGATGTCAGGAACCTTCTTGCCCTGGTCAAGCCGCCGCGTAGTCTTGCAGTCCGGGTAGCCCGTGCAGGCCATAAACTGCCCGAAGCGTCCGCGCTTCAGCACCATCACGCGGCCGCAGTTTTCGCAGTACTCTTCCTGTGTCGTCTCCTGCACGTCGGCGGAATCGAGGTCGGGCAGGTTGATCGGATTTTCTTTGGTGAACGTACAAGTATTCGGATCTTCTTTATCGTATGTGCTGCACGCGTAGAACGATCCATGCCTTCCCCACTTGATCACCAGCGGGGCGCCACACTTCTCGCACTTCTCATCCGTGGGCTTTTCCATCCGCTTGATGTTCTCCATATGCTTTTCGGCATATTTGAGATCCTTCTGGAATTTCTTGTAGAACTCGGCGAGAGTGTCCGTCCACTTCTCCTTGCCCTCTTCAATTTCGTCGAGTTCCTCTTCCAGCCGTGCGGTATACGCCACATCGAAAATGTCGCGGAAGTTTTCCACCAGTAGATCGGTGACCACCAAACCAATCTCGGTCGGGTTGAATTTCCCGCCCAACTTCTGCACGTACTGCCGCTCTTGAATCGTCGACAGAATCGCCGAGTAGGTTGACGGACGCCCAATCCCGCGCTCTTCGAGTTCTTTCACCAGCGATGCTTCGTTGTAGCGGGGCGGAGGTTCGGTGAAATGCTGCTCCGGCTTCAGTTCCTTCAGTGTCAGCTTCTGTCCCGCTTCCAGAGCCGGCAACTTGTGTTTGAGTTCTTCGTCTTCCTCGTCCTTGCCTTCCTTCGATTCTTCGTAGACTCGCAGGAAGCCGTCGAACTTCATCACCGATCCGGTGACGCGGAACCAGAACGTCTCGGCCTTACTCTTCGCATCGATGTCGACTGTCGTCTGGTCGAACACAGCCGGCATAATCTGCGAGGCCACAAAGCGCTGCCAGATCAGCTTGTAAACTTTGAACTCATCCTCTTTTAAATACTGCTTAACCTGATCGGGATGCCGCATGGCCGACGTTGGGCGGATAGCCTCGTGTGCGGCCTGCGCTTCCTTCTTCTCCTTATATGTATTGGGAGTCTCGGGCAGGTAAGCGGGGCCGTATTCCTTGCCAACATATTCGCGCACTTCTTGTATCGCCTCAGGCGCGACCCGAGTCGAATCGGTACGCATGTACGTGATCAATCCGACCAGGCCTTCTTCGCCTAATTCCACACCTTCATACAGCCGCTGCGCGATCATCATCGTGCGCTTTACGCTGAACCGCAGTTTGCGCGAAGAGTCCTGCTGCAATTTGCTGGTCGTAAAAGGAGGCGCTGCATTTCGCCGGCGTTCCTTCTTGTCCACCGTGCGAACAATCCAGTCGGCTTGTTCTAGCGCGGCCCGGATTTTCTCCGCGTCCTCGCCATTCGTGACCTCAATCTTCTCTTCGCCCTTGCCCACGAAGCGAGCATCGAAGGCAGGCGGCTTGCTGGCCGTGAGGTGTGCGTCGATGGTCCAATATTCTTTTTTCTCGAACGCTTTGATTTCGCGTTCGCGCTCGACGATTAGCCGCAACGCGACCGTCTGCACACGTCCCGCCGAGAGGCCGCGGCGTACTTTATCCCACAGCAAGGGCGACACCTGATAGCCCACCAAACGGTCAAGCACGCGCCGCGCCTGTTGCGCGTCTACCAGATTCTGGTCGATCGCACGAGGATGTTCAAACGCCGCCTGTACCGCACGCTTCGTGATTTCGTTGAACGTGACGCGCTGAATCCGCGGCGGCGCATCCCCATCTTCCTTTTTTTTCTTTTTTGCCTTCTTCTTCGCGCCGTTGCCGTCGAGCTCAAACGCAAGGTGAGCCGCAATTGCCTCGCCTTCGCGGTCCGGGTCAGGCGCCAGAAAGATCGCATCCATCCCCGCCGCCATCTTCTTCAGCTTGGCCAGAACTTTTTCTTTGCCGGGGATGACGACATAGTCCGTTGCGAACTCGTCGTTCGTGTCTACGCCCAGCGTGCTCTTGGGCAGATCTTTCACGTGGCCCAGTGAGGCCTCCACGGAAAAACCCTTCCCCAAATATTTCTGGATGGTTTTCGCCTTAGCCGGCGATTCGACAATGACTAAACTTTTTAGCAACACACCCTCTGTTCTCAGGAATTGTCTCGAAGCTAGCACGAATGGGACAGCGGCAACAAGTTACCGACTGAAAGCTGTTAGCTTTTAGCCTTTAGCTTTTAGCTCAAAACTTCACGTCGCGCTCACATTCCTGAGCTTCGCCGATAGGGCAGACAACATTCGCATAATGTCACCTATGCCCGAGTTCAAAGTTTCGTATTCGGTGCCGCTAATCAATCCCAAGTCCTTAGCTAGAAGAAAATGGTAAGACAGCTCAGCACCCGATCCCATTGCGATTTGGACATACCGCGCCATCTCTCCGTCTGATCGTCTGCCGCAGCCCTCGGCCAGGTTCGCAGCGATCGATGCAGACGCGCGTCGAATCTGGCTGGTTAGCCCGTATCTCTCTTCTTTGGGAAAGACAAAGGTAATTTTGTAGACATCCAAAGTGAGCCTATGAGCTTTCTCCCACACCAGCAGGTCCTTGTAATTCCGCATGGCGCCTCCGAAAGTGCCGACCGAACCGGTTGAGCTAAAAGCTAACAGCTAACAGCTAAAAGCTTTTTACAAAATTCTTCCCCGGCATCTGCCTGACTTTGCCGGTCAGCTCCAGCTCGAACAGCGCTGCAAAGATTTCCGAAGATGACATTTCCTTTTCCAGACGTTCGACCAGTTCGTCTATGTGCGTCGCTTCGTCAGCTTTTAGCAGGCTCAGGACTCGCTTCTCGTGCGGAGGCTGCCCTTCGTCCGGGAATAGAGATGCGGAAGTCGCATCGCCGGATTCAGGCGCGGGTGGCGGCGTAAGCGCCAGTTTCACCTCCGGCGGGAGATCTTCCCACACATCTTCCCAAGTAGCGACCAGCTTTGCGCCCTGCTTAATCAATGTGTTAGGCCCCCAGGAATTTTTGTTCGTAACATTTCCCGGCACCGCGAAAACGTCGCGATTTTGTTCGAGCGCGCAGCGCGCCGTGATGCGCGTTCCCGAGTATTCCGCAGCCTCCACCACCAGCACGCCCACGGACATCCCGCTTAAAATTCGATTGCGTATTGGAAAGTTTTGCGGCGCGGCAAACGTTCCCATCGCGAACTCGGAAATAAGCGCACCGCCAAGCGAAAGAATCTGCTCCGACAAACGCGAATTTTCTTTCGGATAGATCACGTCAACTCCTGTGCCAAACACCGCTACGGTCTTGCCCTTGGCCGAGATCGCGCCCCGATGGCTGGCCGTGTCCACTCCGCGCGCCATGCCGCTAATAATGACCAGACCTTGCGACGCCAAATCGCATGCCAACCTCTCTGCCATCCCTAATCCGTAAGGCGTAGGATGGCGCGTGCCCACCATCGCGATCCCAGGTTGCCGCAGTACCTCCGGGTCCCCACGAACGTGGAGCACCAGCGGAGGGTCGTAGATCTCTTTCAGGCGAATGGGATAGCAGGAATCCTCTATCGTGAGCACCGTTACCCCGGCTGCTGCAGCGCGCGCCATCTCTTCCCGCGCCAGTTCCGCCGACTTTCCCGTCGCAATCGATTGCGCCGATACTGCTTGAATTCCTGTGGCCTCCAGTTCGGTCAGTGAGGCATGAAATACCGCTTCGATATTGCCGAAGTATTCCACTAATTTCCTCGCCTTTGTCGGACCAAGACCCGGGGTCAGCGCGATGGCAATCCATTCCAGAATGTGAGTCGCAGGTGCGTCTACAGCGTTCGGCACGTTAACACTCCAATTGTGAGACTGCGCGGACTCTAGTCATTCCTGGAAAGCCGTGTCAAGGGAAGCCGTCACAAAGACCTGTAAAAAAGCCTCTGCTAAAATCAAAACAGGAATGAGACGTCTGCGCATTTCGGCGATTTCCTACCTCAACACCGCCCCCCTCATGTGGGATTTCGAAAACGGTGATGCAGGTCGCGACTTCGACATTTCGTACACCCTGCCTTCGGCCTGCGCCCGCGCGCTTGAAGCCGGCACCGCCGGCATCGGAATCATCCCTGCTGCCGCCTACACCCAACTCGCTGGCCTGACTGTGTTGCCCGGCGTAGCGATCGCTTCGCGCCGGCCAGTGCGTTCTATCCTGTTGGTCAGCAAGCTCCCGATTGAAAAGATCCGAACCGTGGCTTTGGATACTTCCTCCCTCACTTCAGCAGCGCTGACAAAGATCCTGTTTGAGAAATGGCTGGGAGGCGGCAGGACATTCACTTCGATGGCCCCGGATATTTCGAAAATGCTGGCCACACATGATGCGGGATTACTAATCGGAGATCCTGCCCTTCAGATCGACTGCTCCAGTTATCACACGCTTGATCTTGCCGAAGAATGGATTCGCTATACCGGCAAGCCGTTTGTCTTCGCCTTTTGGGCGGTTCGTCAGGATGCGTTGCGCGACGCTTCTCCAGTTCGAGATCTGGCATCAGTGTTTCAACAATCTCGAGACCACGGCCTACAGCCGCGAAGCCTGGACAAAATCTCCCGCGAATGGGCGCCCCGCCTTGGCCTCACCGAGGCCAATATCCGCTCCTACCTCACCGAGAATATTTATTACCACCTGGATGCCGCCTGCCTGGAAGGCTTGCAACTTTTCTATCGCTACGCGGCTGAGATCGGAGCCCTACCAACAGCGCCGGAGATGAATTTTCTAGGCGCCGCAAATGCCGCCATGGTCTAGCACAACCGCTACAAGCCCTGTAGACTCCTTCAAACCTGAATGCTTCACTTTGATCCACTTCTCGCCGTCCCTATCTGGCACAAGCTTCGCCGCCTCGGCGGACCAGGTCTGGTGCTGCTCGGCATTGCCGATAATTCCGTGATTCCGCTTACCGGCAGCATGGACGTCCTGACCATCTGGCTCGCCGCCCGCCATCGCGAGCCCTGGCCCTACTACGCTCTGATGGCGACCATCGGCGCAGTGATCGGCGGCTACATTACTTATGCTCTGGCCCGCAAGGGTGGCAAAGAAGCCATGGAACGAAAGCTCTCCAAGAAAAGAGCGGTCCAGGTTTCCCAGGCCTTCGAACGCTGGGGATTCTTCGCCGTCGCCGTTCCTGCCCTGTTGCCCCCTCCATTCCCCTTCGTCCCGTTCCTGATCGCAGCAGGTGCCGGCCAATACCCGCCAAAGAAGTTTCTGTCGGCGTTAGCTGTAGGCAGGGGTGTTCGCTACTCCATCGCCGCCGGTCTCGGCTATCTCTACGGTAGCCATATCTTGCGTTTCTTCTCCGAATACTACAAACCCGCGGTAGCAATATTGGTAGGCCTGGCAATCATCGGTGCGGTGCTCTCGCTAATCCAATACCTTCGCATGAAGAAAAAACCCCCATCGTAGAGACGTTGCTTGCAACGTCTCCTGCGTAAAGCACCTCTGCTCTCCGGACGGGAGGGGCCCCCGGCACGACGTAGCAAGCTGCACCTCTACCACTTCAAACTGAGAAATTTGGCCTCACTGCCAGAGTCCGTTAGAATAAATCTGTACATGTCCCTCACCAAGCACCAAGCTCTCGAGATGTTCGAGTCCGATGACCTGATCGGCATTGGCATGGAAGCCGACGCTGTTCGCCGCAAATTTCATCCCGAAGGTACCGTTACTTACATCATCGACCGCAACATCAACTACACGAATTTCTGCACCGAGTACTGCACCTTCTGCGCTTTTTATCGCCCGCTGAAGGGCCCCGCCGCGAAAGAAGGCTACATCCTCGAGTTCGATACCATCTACGACAAGATTCGCGAGACCGTCGAGCTGGGCGGCACTGGAGTGCTGATGCAAGGTGGCCTCCATCCCGATCTCAAAATCGACTGGCACGAAAGAATGCTGCGCGGGATCAAAGACCGCTTCCCGCAAGTTCATCTTCATTGTTATTCGGCTTCCGAGATCATTGCCATTGCCGAATACAGCAGCCTCAGCATCCGCGACACGATTCTCCGTTTGCGCGACGCCGGGCTCGATTCCATTCCCGGCGGCGGCGCGGAAATTCTCGACGACGAAGTCCGCTACAAAATCGCCCGCCTCAAATGCCTCACCAACGACTGGATCAACGTTCATCGCACCGCCCATCAGATCGGCATGCGCACTACCGCGACCATGATGTTCGGCGTCGGCGAGAATTACGAAAATCGCATTAACCACTTGCAGCAACTCTATGATCTGCAGGAAGAAACTGGAGGCTTCACTGCATTCATCCCGTGGAGCTTCCAGCCGCAAAACACCGCCCTCGGCGGCCGCCACTGGTACGAAGCTACCGCTGTCGAATATTTGAAAGTTCTTGCTATCTCCCGCCTTTATCTCTCGAACTTTCTCAACGTGCAATCGAGTTGGGTCACGCAAGGACTGAAAGTCTGCCAGATGGGCCTACGCTTCGGCGGCAACGACGTCGGCTCGGTGATGTTAGAAGAAAATGTGGTGAGAGCCGCAGGCGTCACGAACTGCACCACGGAAGAAGAGTTACGCCGCATCATCCGCGACGCCGGCTTCCGCCCAGCCCAGCGTGACACGCTCTACCGCCAATATTTCCTGAATTAACTGCAAAGAATTGCGCCTGTCGTACTTCCACACCCTGTGGCAGCGGGGTACCGAATTTTTACACGCAGTCGCTGGTGCCGGGGATGTTTGTGTCCGATCAGGTAATCCTTCACTACAGCAGTGAAAAACAATGCGCACGGTAGAGCCCTGAAACTACAGCACTTCAGTGCTTGCACAGAGCGTCCCTCCGCTTGGCAAGGGAATTGCATTCATAACCCTGCTGCCGCATTTGGAGGTGTTTCATGTCCGCTATTGGCGACGCTGAATTCCTTCGACTGCTTAAAAAAGATATCGATTACTTCGGACACGCAGTTGAGCGCTTCGAAGATTTGATTCCACGTGTCTGCTCATCCGTGCAAGATCAATGGAGATTGCAAGCGCAGGTCCGCCGCCACTTCGCCATGGAGTTGGAAATTCTGCTGGAGAAGGCGGAGCAATGCGTCTCAGCCTCGGTAGGCCACGGGAAAGATAAAGATAATGGTCCGTCCAATTCTGCCTCGTGGTAGTACCGATTTTTTTCCTGAGTCGCGCCCGGCAAATCCGATTCCCGCGTGAATTTCGGCCTCGAATCGTTGCTGCGCCGAATCCGGTAGAATAAGGGTTTTCACAAAACCCTTGCTTCGTTCCGATTTCATCTTGTCTTCGATGCTGGCCGCATGGACCGCTCCGCGCGGCATCGGTCCCTATCTCCGTCAGCACATCCTGGACAAAACTTTCCAGGGTCTTTACCACACTGATGCCTTCGACCGCGCTCTGCTGATCCCGTATTTTATTGTGCTGTTTTTACTCGCGGGCTACGGAATGCACCGCTATATTCTTGTTTATCTGTATTACAAGCACAAAAATAACCGCACGACGGAACCTTCCGCGTACTTTGAAAAATTGCCGCGCGTCACCGTGCAACTGCCGATTTACAACGAGCAGTATGTGGTTCATCGGCTCCTGGAATCGATCTGCAAATTGAAATATCCCCGCGAGGAACTCGACATTCAAGTGCTTGACGATTCCACTGACGAAACCCGGAGCGTGGCGCGGAATCTGGTGGAGCAATACGCGGCGTTGGGAAATCCGATTACCTACCATCACCGCACTAATCGAGAGGGATACAAAGCGGGCGCGCTGGCCGAAGGGCTGAAGACGGCGAAGGGGGAGTTCGTAATCATCTTCGACGCCGACTTTACGCCGCCGGAAGATTTTCTTCTCCGCACCGTCCACCACTTCACCGATCCGAAAATTGGCATGGTGCAAACGCGTTGGACGCACATTAACCGCGACTATTCTTTTCTCACGCAGGTGGAAGCAATTCTGCTGGATGGCCACTTCGTGCTCGAACATTCGGGACGCGCGCGCAGCGGGGTTTTCTTTAACTTCAACGGCACGGCCGGAGTTTGGCGCCGCCGGGCGATTGATGAAGCCGGCGGCTGGCAGCACGATACTCTTACCGAGGACACCGATCTTTCCTACCGCGCGCAGCTCAAGGGATGGAAGTTTATCTACCTGCAGGATGTCGAATGTCCCGCCGAGCTACCCGTCGAGATGACAGCATTCAAGACCCAGCAGGCGCGCTGGGCCAAAGGACTAATTCAGACCGGAAAAAAGATCCTGCCCCGAGTGATGCGCAGCGACGCCCCGTTGCACACCAAGATTGAAGCCTGGTATCACCTCACCGCGAACCTCAGCTATCCTCTGATGATCGTGCTCTCGGTACTGATGTTGCCGGCCATGATCATCCGCTTCTATCAGGGATGGTTTCAGATGCTGTTTATCGATCTGCCGCTTTTTCTAGCCTCCACGTTTTCCATCTCCAGTTTCTATCTCGTCTCCCAGCGCGAACTTTTTCCGAAGAAATGGCCGCGCGCTCTCCTGTATCTTCCCTTGCTCATGGCCCTCGGAATTGGATTGACGATCACCAACACCAAGGCGGTGATTGAAGCGCTCATCGGCAAAGAGAGCGCCTTTGCCCGCACGCCCAAATACAACGTCGAATCCAGAAAAGACAGAATAGGAGTCACCAAATATCGCAAGCGGCTGGGATGGGTGCCGTGGATCGAACTACTCATCGGCAGCTATTTCGCTCTCACGGTTTTTTACGCCATCGAAAACGAGAACTTCGTCACGGTTCCATTCCTTTTGCTGTTTGTACTGGGCTATTGGTGCACAGGATTGATGTCTCTGCTGCAAGGCCGCTTTGCGGGCGTCGCTCTCAGCGGCGAGGCTCACAGTAAGCCGTTTCCCGTGGGCGTGTGATATTCAGTCGCCAACCCTCCTGTTGGATAACGCTCACCTGACTGTCCGTAGCGGCTGTAACTTTCTGCCTTGTCGTCAATCTTATCCATCGATAGCCCAGCGATAAGAACCATAGGCAGGAGGAAATTTTATGAGATTGTTCGTCATCCCGGCGTTCATGTTGATTGCCATTCTTCCAGCCGTTGCAGGCGAGAATCTACAGCTCAATTCCAAACTCGACTACACCAGTGACAGCCAGGACGGTCCTCTCATCACCGGCGACCACATGGCGGATGGCATCGCAGCCGGCAAACCGGCTTACGTGATCCTCTACGGAGAGGGCTGCTACAACTCCAAGCGTCAGGCTCGCCGAACCGTGAGCCTCTACCAGAAATACAAAGGACGAGTTCAATTTGTGATTGTCGACCTCGATCATCCGCTGCCGTCCGCCCAGCAGGACCTTCGCAAAGCCTATTACCGGGGCTACATTCCGCATGTCGTCGTCCTCGACGCATCTGGCGCTCCGGTTTACAACTCCTCAGGCGAAGTCGAGGAAGGCGTAATCTCCGGACTGCTTGATAAAGCGTTGCGCTAGCGCTTTCCTTCGCGTGCGCGGTCGGGTACAATCCGTGTCGCTAAAAGTTCTCGTGCGGGCACGACACGCTGTTGTACTTTCGGCTCCGCCACGTCGCGGTTCATAGGAGGACCCGATGTTCCGCTTTCCCAGGCTGTCCTCTCTTCTCGGTTTGGCATTGTTGACCGGCTTGCTGGTGAGTTGTGGTTCGGCTCACGATTCCGACGAGTATTTCGTGCTCGTCGCGGCGAACCTCCAGGTCCCTTATTGGCAGGCTGCGGGCGCGGGTTTCACGAGGGCCGCGGCGCAAATGAAGATTCGCGTCGACTACCTCGGTCCCAACAATTACGATCCCAAAGCTGAACGGGAGGCGCTTGACAGAGCCGTGCAGCAAAAAGCAACCGGCATCCTGCTGGCCGTGACCGATCCCGCGCTGTTGAAAGACGGAATCGACAAAGCAATCGCAGCCGGGATTCCGGTAGTCACCATAGATTCCGATGCCCCGGCCAGCAAGCGCCTCTTCTTTATCGGCACCAATAACTATCAAGTTGGCCAGAGCGGCGGCCAGCGGTTGGCCCAGGAACTAAAGGGCAAAGGCAACGTTGTAGTATTCACGATGCCCGACCAGCACAATATGCAGGACCGGTTGCGCGGTTATCGGGACGCGCTGGAACGCAGCGGCATCAAGATCACTCGCGTGGTCGACATCCAGGGCGATCCGCGCATCGCCTTCGATACCACCACCCAAATCATCGGCAAGGAAAAAGATAAGGTCGATGCTTTTGTCTGTTTGGAAGCGCAATCAGGAAAAGAAGTGGCCGGCGTGCTCAGCAGCTACAAAGTTACCGGCAAGATTGTAATGGCAATGGATACCGATCCCGAAACCCTGGATTGGATAAAGAAAGGCGGCATTGCCGCTACTATCGCCCAAAAGCCCTACACCATGGCCTTTGTCGGCATGCACATGCTCGACAACTTGTATCACCACAAGCCGCCGTCGCTCGACACCGATTGGTCGAAGGACAGTTTTGCGCCGATCCCATCGTTCGTCGATACTGGGTCTGCACTGATCGACAAGAGCAATGTAGACTCGTTTCTGCAGGCCAAGCAGAGCGTGACCGGCGGACAAAAATAGTCCACATGCTTTATCCAACAGCGCCGCCAGTTTCTTGTGGTGTGCCAGTAGTGCAGAAATTCTCGAACTGAGGGATTACTTAGACGATGCGGAGACCGCAGCTTTCTTTTTTTCTCGCAAGTTTTGTCGTTCTGTTTGTTCTTCTTGCCGCGACTGAGTCAGGCGTCGCATTCGATCGCCAGCCTAACTCTGACTATCACGTTCGCCGGGAAGCGCTTGCCAAAAAAGCCGGAGGCCTCATTGTTCTGTTTGCCGCCACGGAGAACGATGGCCCCAACGACATTTACGGTTTCCGGCAGGATGATAATTTCTACTATCTCTCCGGCCTGAGAGAGCCGGGGTCAGCCTTGCTGATTGCCGCCGCCACAGAGGCTAAACCGGACTCACCCGCGCGCGCCTACACGGAGATACTTTTTCTTCCTCCGCGCAATTCAACGCAAGAAAAGTGGACTGGCCCCAAGCTCGGTCCGGAGAATCCCGAAGCGCCGAAAATCACCGGTTTCGATCGCGTCGAAGACATGGGACAACTGCCGAACGAGGTGGCCCGCTTCGCAACAGGGGCCCGGCCCTCGCTCTATACCGACGTTGGGGAGAATTCTCCCTCGACGCAGCCGTTGGTATTTCTGAAACGGCTCAATGCGTATCTTTTCTTTCAGGACCTGAAGCCGATGCTTACGTCGCTGCGGACCACTAAAGACGCGGGCGAGGTTGCGCTGATTCGCAAAGCAGTCGATGCCTCGGTAGCGGCGCATTTCGCGGCATTTAAGGCAGTCAAGCCGAACCTAAACGAGCGCGAGATCTCGGCACTCATGCAATACGAATGGGGCAAGCGCGGCTGCGAACGGGTGGCCTACGCGCCCATCGTGGGATCGGGATATTATTCTACGGTTCTCCACTACTCCGACGATGACAATGTCATGAAGTCCGGTGACGTCGTCGTCATCGATGCGGCTGGTGAATATTCAATGTATGCCGCTGACATCACTCGTACGATGCCAATCAATGGTCATTTCTCCGCACGACAGCGCGAAATCTATGACATCGTCCTGGGCGCGCAACAAGCCGCCGCTGCCGCTTTTAAGTCCGGCAAGTCCACCCTGAAGCGCGACGATCCCGAATCGCTCTATAAAGTTGCATTCGACTACATCAACACTCACGGCAAAGACCTGCACGGTCAGCCGCTGGGGCAATATTTCATTCACGGCCTCGGTCACTATATCGGGCTCAATGTTCATGATCCCGGCGATTACAATGTGCCTCTCGGCCCTGGCATGACTTTCACGATTGAGCCTGGGATATATATTCCTGAAGAAAATCTGGGCGTCCGCATCGAAGACGACTACTCCGTGGATCAGGAAGGCAAGCTGATCAAGCTAAGCGAGGCGCTGCCATCGAAGGCCGAAGACGTGGAAAAGCTAATGGCAGGAAAGTGAAAAAGCAGTGGCCAGTGATTTGTGTCCAGTGATCAGTACCCGCTGATCAGGCGTCAGCCAAGGGCATTAGTTGTCTCGCTGCCCAACGCGCACTGACCACTGACCACTGACCACTGCTACGAGATATACTCCCGGATGTACTCATCTTGCGACTGCGTCAGTTCTCGAAGGTCGCCGTCAAAAATCACCTTGCCGTCACGCAAAATCAGAAAGCTCATCGGGACTTCGCTGTACTGACCCCTCGGCAGCGCCACCATACGGTTCGCTTGTATGTCGAACTGATGCGTGGCCATGGTGAAAGCATCCTGCAGGCGGTGCGTCACCAGCAGGGCGCTGGTTTTGTTCACATCGCGTTGCTTCACAATCAATTCGATGATGGTATTCGAGGTTACCGGATCGAGGCCTCCCGTCGGCGAATCATAGAGAAGCAATTCCGGTTGCGTGATGACCGCCCTTGCAATGGCTACGCGCCGCCGCATGCCTCCTGAAAGCTCCGAGGGATCAAGATCGAGCGTATGTTCCAGTTCCACGAAGCGCAACGCCTCGCGCACTCTGCGGTCAATCTCCTCATCATAGATGCCGTGCTCTTCCATCAAGCGGTAGGCTACGTTTTCCCGCACGGTGAGAGAATCGAACAGCGCGCTTTCCTGGAAGACCATCCCAATCTTGCCACGCAACCCATACAAGTCTTCTTCGCGCATCTGCGAGAGATCGTGCCCCAGAACCACAATGCGTCCGGAGTCGGGTCGGATCAGTCCCATCACCAGTTTCAATATCAGACTTTTTCCTGAGCCGGCAACGCCTAACAGCGCCTTGGTTTCGCCCCGCGCCAATCGGAAAGAAATTCCGCGCAGCACCTCCTTCTCGCCAAAAGCCAGCGCGACGTCCTCAAACACAATAACCAATGAAGAATTTTCTTCGGTACTCAGAGTGACAGAAGAATTGAGAGGCAGAGTTGGCGCGGACATGGGATTAACGGTACGAAAGCACAGCCATCAGGAATCGAGTCACGAAAAAGTCGAGCACTAGGATCAGCACGGAAGAAGCGACCATCGCCTGCGTAGTGGCCCGGCCCACACCCTGCGTTCCGCCCCGTGCGTTCATACCGTAGAAGCAGCCTATGGTTGCGATGATGAAACCAAAAAGAACCGGCTTCACCAATCCCATGAATACATCCTGAAACACCAGCGTTTGCCAGGCATTCGCCCAGTATTGCCGGGCATCCAGGCGGAGAAGAACTTTGGCGACCATCAGTCCGCCCGTCAAACCCACAAGGTCGGAAATAACCGCCAGAAAAAACAGCATGAACACCGTGGCGACCACGCGCGGGGTCACCAGTTTTTTCATTGGGTCCGTGCCCAGGGCGCGCATGGCGTCGATTTGCTCAGTCACCACCATCGATCCCAACTCGCTGGCCATGCCGGAAGAATTCCGCCCGGCCACCATCAAACTGGTGAGAACTGGACCAAGTTCTCGAACCATGGAAGTCGAAACCAGTTGTCCCACGAGTGAGAGCGATCCGAAACGTTCCAGGGTGTTCGAGGCTTGCAGCGCGAGCACTGCTCCGGTAAAAAAGCCGGTGAGCACAACAATCGGCAGTGATCCCACGCCGATCGCGTCCGCCTGGCGCACCATGTCAGTGAAATAAATGGGTTTGCGAAAAAGATTTGCCACCGCTTGCACGCAAAACAGGATGTAATCCTGAACTGTCTGGATTTTTAGTTTTGCGAAATAGGTGGGCGAGGTGAGTTCCATGCGCTCGGAAAAGCCTGGCCGTACACGCCCTGCTTTCCGAAACTATAGCAGAGAAGGTCGGCCGCATTCTGCCGTTTTGCCTGGCTCGGACCTTTCCTATCAAGGGTAGACGACTACATTCGTCCACAGTCAGCGGAGGAAATGCTCAGTGCTCATTTCTCTTGAGGTCGGCTTCGTGCGCGAGACGCTGCCTTCTGGAATCCAGCAGACGGTTGATTTCGCTAACCAACTCCAGAAACCGCTTCGGATCCTGTTCGACCGTTGCTTGTGCGCACAAAGAAATCCAGGTTTCCAGGCCGTGCCCATTTCCATCGGCCTCGGACCCATGCTCAGGGACGTGAATCTTGGGGACTACTGGTCGCGGGCCGATATCTGTCCGCTTCAGTTGCTTAGAGTCATCAGGATTAGTGGTCACGCGACTAAGATGCCGATGCGCCGGCTGCATCTTATGCTGTAAATTCTGTAAAAGTGTGAGGCTCGTCCTGCAGGATGAAACCATCTGACAAGGGAAGCGGTGTCGTGTTCTTACACGATGATCCCTAGGTCTCTCGCTTACCCGCGCGTCTTTTTCTTGATCTCGATATTAAGTCGTCGGATTTTCTGATTGAGCGTCGAGAGCGGAACTTTGAAATGCTCGGCGGCTTCAGTTTGGTTCCAGTTACACTTCTCCAGCATCTCGGTGATGATTCGCCGCTCCACGTCCTCAACGATTTCGAACAGGGAAGAGTCAGCCGGCGGATCGTGCAACGAAAAAGCTGAACCTCGCCCCAGCAGATTGTCGGGCAGCAGGTCCACTCCGATATTGATTCCCGAGGACAGCACAACAGCACGCTCGATTACATTTTCAAGTTCGCGCACATTGCCCGGCCAGGAATACGACATCAAGGGTCGCAGCGCTTCTGGCGTAATATTCGGCACCGGGCGTTCATTCTCGTCGGCATACCTCTTCAGAAAGAAATCGACCAGCAGCGGAATGTCCTCTTTGCGCTGCCGCAAGGGAGGAAGCTCGATGGTGATCACGTTCAGTCGGTAAAACAGGTCCTCGCGGAATCGCCCTTCCCGAACCAGGTGGCGGAGGTCCACGTTGGTAGCGGCGATAATGCGCACGTCCACCTGAACTTCCTGCACTCCGCCAAGGTGCATAAAGCGACGGTCCTGTAGCACACGCAGAATCTTGGCCTGCGTATCCAGGCCCATCGTGGCAATTTCGTCGAGAAACAGCGTGCCCCGATCCGCCATCTCGAACAGGCCCTTCTTCGAAGCAATGGCGCTGGTGAATGCGCCCTTGACGTGCCCGAAAAGCGTGGACTCTAGCAGATCGGTGGGCATGGATCCGGTGTTAACCGGAACAAAAGGCCGATCATGACGCGGCGAATTGAGATGCAGCGCCTTGGCAATGACTTCTTTGCCTGTCCCGCTTTCCCCCTGTAACAGCACGGTAGAGCGGCTGTTGGCCACCTGTGCTACGAGATCGAATATTTTGAGCATCGGCTCGCTCTTGCCGACGATATTTTCGAAATTGTAGCGCTGCTTCAGAGCGCGCTTGAGTTGAACATTTTCTTCTTCCGCCCGGCGCCATCCCACGGCGGCGCGCACGTCGGCCAGAAGCTTTTCATTATCCCAGGGCTTCTGTACGAAGTTGGCCGCGCCGGATTGCATGGCGCGAACCGCGTTTTCCACAGTCCCGTAGGCCGTGATCATGATGACCGGAAGCCTTGTTTCGTGGGCGCGAATCTCGGCCAGAATCTCCATACCATCCCGCCCCGGCAGCGCGAGGTCGAGCAGGATCAAATCAAAAGGATGCTCTCCGATCCGCTGCAGGCCCGCTTCACCGCTGACGGCAGTCTCAACGGAGAAACCTTCCATCTCCAACAAAGTCTGTAGAGATTCGCGAATCTCAGCTTCGTCATCGATAATCAGCACCGCGCCGTCCAGGCCCGGGGTTCCGTTCAATAGCGAACGCGAGATGACTGCGGTGTCAGACATATTCGGCCTTGGAATGAACTGCCTTTTTACTTAGAGGGAAATCCAGCGTGAAGGTTGTACCTGCGCCCGGATGGCTCTCTACGCGAATCTTTCCCGCATGTTCCTGAATGATGCCGTAAGTGACCGACAGACCCAGACCGGTGCCGCGGGCCTGACCTTCGCGGGGAGAAGTCTTCGTCGTAAAGAACGGATCGTAGATGCGCTGAATGTGCTCGGGGGCGATGCCCGATCCGGTGTCGGATACCGACACGCTGACGCTGTCGCCATTTAGAGTTGTCACGCGCAGCCTGCCCCCGCCGGGCATTGCATCCTTCGCGTTCAGGAATAGATTCAGGAATACTTGCTGCAGTCTTCCCGCATTGCCCTGAATTGCCGGCACATGAGGCGAGAGCGCATTGTCGACTTCAACCTTGGCTACCTTAAACTGATGTTCGAGCAGCGCCAGCGTGTCAGAGATCACTTTGTTCACGTCGACATCGCCGATCTCGCTGCCGCTGGTGCGCGAGAAATTTAGCAGGTTATTTACAATCTCGGACGCGCGAAAAGTCTGGCGCGTGATTTTCTCCAGCAATCCCGACTTCTGCGCGTCGCTCTGCAGTTGCTTCGCGAGCATCTGGGTATATGAAGAAATGACAGCTAGCGGTGTGTTTACTTCATGAGCCACACCGGCAGCCAGCAGGCCGATAGACGAGAGTTTGTCGGCTTGGGAGAGCTGCGCCTCAAGCTCAATGCGCTCGGTAATGTCGTCAATAATGATCAGCCGGCCGATGACTTCGAATTTCTTTGTGACCAGCGGCGCAAGTGCGACGTTCACCGTTCGAACTTCATTGGCGGGAGTCTTCAACCGGAATTTGTACAGGTTTCGAATGCCCGGTTCCTGACGCATGCGATTGAACTCTTCCACAAACTCAGCCGGGAAAATTGCCTTCAGGGGCTGGGTCAGCGTCTGCCAGCGCGGAACCGCATACATCACTTCCATCTGCGCGTTCCAGCTCTCTATACGGTCTTCCATGTCCAAAGCCATCACGCCCACATTGATGGATTCGACAATGTTCTCGTTGAAGTCCTTTAGTCTTTCGTATTCAGCCGCCTTCTGTTGCAAGGACGCATAGAGCCGCGAGTTCTGAATGGCGATTCCTAGATAACCGCCCAGGGTCTCCAGCAGTTCCATGTCTTCGCTGGAGAGGAAGTCGCCCTGCGTTGTTTTGCCTAGCCCGAGGACCGCGATGGTCTTCCGCTGCGCCTGGCACGGAATGTAGTAGTTGAGATCCAGTCGCGCAATGGCTTGCTGCGCGGCAGGCGTCTCGCGTGGCACCTGGTGTGTGTTCTCGAAAAACAGATGTCCAGCTTGCTCAGGACGGGGCGCGCCCAGGAACGTAAGATCAATCGCACCCGGGGCAGACGAGCCAAATGACTTAGCCAGCACAAATTGTCCGGCCTCTTCCCCGGCCAGGAAAATCGCCATGCGATCGACCAGAAGCGTGCGAGACAAACGGTCGATCAGCGAAGAGAGCAGGGTATTGAGATTCGTCTCCGAACCCAGCTCGCGGCCGAACTCCAGAAGCGTGCGGCGATAGTCATAACGCGTGCGGTAGAAGAATTGATCGATGCGGTCTTGAATCCACTTGCGAACCGGATCGAACAAAAGCGCAGTCACCACAACCGCTAGGATCAAGCCGACCGGTCCTGAGCTCGGCTGCCAGTTGTGCACCAGAAGCGCCACGCCTGCGACTAGCCCAAAATAAAGTCCGACTACAATGGCCGCTGCCAGCGTGTAGACCACTCCACGCTTGAAGATCAGGTCCACATCCATCAGGCGATAACGGAAGATGGCGTAACCGAAGGTGAGCGGCAGCAGGGCCAGCGACAGCGCTGAAACCTTCATGGTCGCGCCCGGCAGCGAGCCCATCAAATACGGAATAACGTAAAAAAGTGTGTAGGGAACAATTGCCAGAATGGTTCCGCGTGTCACCCACTTCAATTGCTGCCGCAGAATCGTGGTGCTCGCGCGCCGATAGCTGTACCAGAGCACAACGGCGGCAGCCAGAAAGAACACCGACCCGTAAGACATTTCCATGCGGTCGAGGTTCCAGCGCAGCCGTTCACTGGCCTGAAGCCAGCGCATGGCAATGATGTGCCATGCCAACAAAATCGTTCCCGGCACGTAGACCAGCGCCTGCAAAAACGGATGCTTGCGCACAATCTGACGTTTCTCGGGAAAGGTGAGAACGAAGTGAAGAAATAGCGCGGGCTGCAGCACTCCCGCGGTGATGTTGCCCCAATAAATTACCCAGTCAAAATCGTTCAGTTTGCCGGTGTACTTAAAAGAATAGGCGATGAAAGAGACCAGGCAAAAAATGTAAAAGTGCGTGGAGCCGACGGCAGTCCAGCGGCGCAGCAATACGTAGATGCCAATCCCTAGATAAATGAGAGCGATCACTCGCAGCCAGTGGTTCAGTGACCGTTCCGCCGGCACCAGAATGACGCTGGAATCCAGTGGGACTGATTGTCGCAGCAACGAATAAGCAGCCTTGGACCAAACGCCATTTCGGTAGAGTTGGCGCTCCAGTCCCGACATGTTTTGGACTTCTTGTCCGTTGATGGAAACTAATTGATCGCCCGGTTTGATTCCGCTCTTGGCCCCCGGACCGCTGGGTTCTACGCGGTCAGCCGTTAGCCGCCCCGCGTGTTCGACCCACCATACTCCGTCCTCCGGGACCAGAATTTTCCACTCTGACTTGAAATTAAAGACGGCAAATACCACGCCAGCAACTGTCAGAAGAAACAACAGCACTGCAACAGAGCGGATTTGGCTTTCCCGGTTCATGGATTTCGGCGGCGCCCCAACAGGTGGGCTAGCGGTCCGCGAATTACCACTAGACTGATGCTCAATGAGCAACTTCGCTGCCATGTTTGTCCTTCAACCCGGTGCCCGCTAACTACCGTGTCCAAAGCAACTTCCAAGATTATAGATGGATTTCTGGAAACTAACTACGTTTTCCCGGAGGTTTCTGTGGAATCTTGTATCGCGCAAGGATTGGAAAAGGTTAACCGCAGCTCTTTGGAGGCAAAAACCTGCCGACCGGTCGGCCTATCAGGGTCTTAAAACCGGGGCTAGTAAAGGCGTTCCGTCCCAATATGGTTCGATGAACCACCGATGTGGGATTTGGTAATTAGAAATAAGGCCGCCACAATCCTGTGACAGTAGGCGGGGATTTTGAATTGCCGCCATTTGGCCCTGATGCCGGCACACTAAAAACTTGGGTGGCACGTGACCTGGCCTATTTGACGGTAGAGGCGCCAAGCGAGAAAAGCACGGGGAACGCTCTCGACCATAGCGCGTCCCCCGATTTTTCCTGTTGAGGCACATAACAGCTGACTAGGACGGCCAGGGCGCGGCCTGTGCATTCGCCGGTCCCAGGCTTACGCGGATCACGTTCATGAGTTCGTCATTGTCGGCGGGTTTTTGAAGAAATGCCGTAGCCCCCGCCTTCAGCGCCCGCTCTTCATTGTTCTGAGGATCGCGCGCGCTAAGCACAATCACGGGCACGCCAGCGAGAGCATCACTGTTCTGCAGGCGGTCAAGGACGACGAAACCGTCACCGACAGGCAGCCCAAGATCCAGAATGATCAGGGCCGGGCGGTCCTTCTGCGCGGCCGCGATCGCCGTGTAGCCGTCGGTTGCAGTAGTGACGTCGAAATTATTGGCTCGTAACCGCAGGCGTAGCGCACGCACCAGATCAGGATCGTCGTCAACCACCAGAATTTTTGGTCTTCGCATTTGTGTTCTCCTTTTGCTTACGAATTTCTTAGTTGGAATCTTTTGTAGTTTTCCCTGTGGAGATTTGTTGTCGTTCCCGGTTGCTGAAAATCATCTGACTTACGCAATCCGCAAGCGATTGAACCTGTTCCGGCAGGGGTCCCGTCCGGGCGGCAGATAG
This sequence comes from Candidatus Sulfotelmatobacter sp., assembly GCA_025462865.1. Taxonomy (GTDB): domain Bacteria; phylum Acidobacteriota; class Terriglobia; order Terriglobales; family Acidobacteriaceae; genus Sulfotelmatobacter. The sequence goes on from JAOAPI010000067.1 coordinate 21,918, forward strand.
GAGTTCGACTGGAACGGTGGTGATGGTTATTGTGCATTTGGTTTTCAGATCGGGTACGCGGTCCAACTGCTCTCGAACGCGCGTGGTCATGATCCCGGCACGCTGCACGTCCGTTGATGCCACGACAAAAAAAGTCTCAGTCGTGCCCGAGGTTCCCATTGGTGGCAGGGCCAGATCTTTGTCCAGATAGATACAGCGGCTCACAATTTCATGGCACTGCTGCCGTGTATCTTTCCAATTTCCTTTCGGCGGATTGCTGAGGGGTGTGATTTCGATGCGCAGCAGAACGAATGACGGGCGCAAATGGCCCTGGTACGTCACCACCGGTGCCAGCAGCTTGGCCAGCGAGTACACGGGCAAAGTGAAAGTAAAAGTGCTGCCTTGACCGGGTTCGCTTGACACCCAGATGCGTCCTTGATGCAGGCGGACGATTTCCCTCGAGATGAACAGGCCCAGTCCCAGTCCGGAGCGGTTGTTGTCAACCGAATCGGGATCCTGATAAAGACGTTCAAAGATCAGTGCCTTGGCTTCCGGGCCGATGCCGCGTCCAGTATCGCTGACCGAAATGTAGACGGAGCCTGGATCGGCATCCACCATGTTGGCTTGGATCATCACCGCCCCATCGGGAGGGGTGAACTTGATCGCATTGTCCGCCAGGTTGATCAATACTTCGAGGACGCGGTCTGGATCGGCGTGCACCAGGGGGAGCCGTTGGTCGAGTCCGATCTCCAATCCCACCTTTTTCTCGTTCGCGGTTGGCCGCAGCATTGCAACCGCTTGTTGCACCAGTTCGTTCAGCGCGATGCAACGCGGCTCAACTCGCATCTTGCCGCTCTCGGCGCGCGTGGCCTCGAGCAGGTCGCGAATCATGGCATGCAACTGATTCACGCTTTTCAGCACGACCTTCAAGTGGTCGGCTTGGTCTGGCGGAATCGGGCCGGCTATCCCGTCCAACAGCAAAGTCACGTACTGGTGGATGCACGTCAGAGGCGTGCGCAGCTCGTGCGACACGTGGGAGAGGAACTGATTCTTGAACTCCAATTGCTGTTTCTGAGCGATTTCCAGCGAGCGAAGCAGCGCCTGCCGTTCTATGGCGTAGCGCATCGCTCGCTCCAGGTTCTTGCTGGAGATGTTGCCCTTGACTAAATAATCCTGCACGCCATGATGGACTGCTTTCATTGCGAGCACTTCATCATCCTGCCCGGAGAGCACCACGACCGGCACGTTCGGAGAGTGCTCCATCAGGCGTCGAAATGTCTCTGCTCCATGGCTGTCGGGAAGGTTCAGGTCCAACAGCACCAGAGATGGGGTCTCCCGGCTGAGGGACGCGAGGCCATCCGATAACCGATTAACGCAATTCACCTTTACCGGAGATTGGCCTTCCACCAGGCGAAGGCGGACCAAATCTGCGTCTCCCGGGTTGTCTTCGATGAGTAAAACGTTCGTAGTGGGTTCATTCATTGTTTTGTTTGCTCTCCTCGTGGTGGCAGGCTGGCAATGCCGAACCAGAATTGTTCAATCGATTTCATCGCGGCAAAAAATTCAGTGAGATTTCCCGGCTTGCAGACGTAGCAATTCGCACCCAGTTCGTAGCTGCGCATGACGTCCTAACTCAGTTGTGACGTGCTGAAGATAATGACGGGGATGCGCCGCAGTTCCGGCCCTGCCTTCATCGCGGCCAGGACGGCCAGGCCACCTCGCTTGGGTAGATTCAAGTCCAGGATCACGAGATCGGGATGCATCGCATTGCCATAGCTCCCTCGACGGTTCAGAAAAGCCAGCGCTTCCACGCCATCCTCAACGCTATGGATCTGGCAGCTCGGTGCGCACTCTTTCAGCGCTTCGCAAGCCAGCTCGATATCAGCCGGGTTGTCATCAACGATCAGAAGCTGACGCGGAGATTTCATGGCTTGCCGTCTTTCTCATCGGACGAATCGAGCGGAATGGTGAACTTAAACGTGGAACCGGTACCGGCCTGCGATTCGACCCAGATTTTTCCGCCATTGCGCTCGATAATTTTTTTGCATATCGCCAGGCCGATGCCGTTGCCCGGATATTCAGTGCGGGCATGCAAGCGCTGGAAGACCACGAAGATATTTTCGGCAAACTCGGGCGCAATTCCGATTCCGTTATCGGCCACACTGAAATGCCAGTGCCGTTCTTTTTTTTCTGCCTGGATGGAAATCACCGGCGCCTGTTCCCCGCGAAACTTGATGGCGTTCCCGATCAAATTCTGGAAGAGTTGTGCCATCTGCGTGCGATCCGCCCAAACTCCGGGTAAGTTTGCATACGTGATCACCGCCCCGCCTTCCTGAATGGTCGCACCCAGAGTCTTACGGACTTCTTCCAGCACCGCGTTGCAATCGACGGTCGAATACGTGCCATTGGCGCGGCCTACCCGCGAAAACGCCAGCAGATCCTGAATCAGTACCTGCATGCGCAAAGCGCCCTCGCTGGCGTAGCCGATAAATTTGTCGGCGTTCTCGTCCAGCTTCCCGCGATAGCGTTCGGAGAGCAGTTGGGTGTAGGCGGCGACCATGCGCAGAGGCTCCTGGAGGTCGTGCGATGCGACGTAGGCGAACTGCTCAAGGTCGGCGTTGGATCGCGCCAGCTCATCAACCTTCTTTGCCAGATCTCTTTCTGCCTGGTGGCGCAAGCTACGCTCGTATTTCTCCTGCAAGGCGCGACGAATTACCTCCGGCAGACGCGCCAGCCCGTCTTTTAAAACATAATCAGTAGCGCCTTGCCGGATGCACTCGACAGCGGTCACATCCCCCAGTGCTCCCGAAACCAGGATCATTGGAACGTCCAGGTTTTGTCGACGGAGCACGTTCAGCGCCTCCATTCCTTTCCAGTTCGGCAGGTTGTAATCAGCCAGCACTACTTCGGGCGAGTGTGTGCGCAGCGCTTCGGTGAAGCCATCTTCATCCTGTACGATTACGGCGCTCACCTCGAAGCTATCCTTACGTAGAGCCCGCAGGACCAGTTCTGCATCCAGCGCGTTGTCTTCCACCAGCAAGGCGCGCAGCCTCGGTTTTGGCCCGACTGTGTTTGCCGCTGCGAGTTTAGTTCCAGTACTGCTCATTTCACCTGCCCGGCTAGCCGCAGCGTCCCATTGGTTACAGGAGGCTGATTCGTAACCAGCCAGTACAGTCCCAGCAGCTTTACCATCTTCCGGAACTCGTCGAAATCCACCGGCTTCTGCAGGTAGCTGTTGACTCCGAGGTCATAGCCGTGAGCCATGTCCCGCTCTTCCCGCGAAGACGTCAGCAACACGACGGGTATGGTCTTGGTCCGCGGATCGCTTTTGACCTGCTCGAGGACCTGCATCCCGTCTACCTTAGGCAACTTCAGGTCGAGTAGAACCAGCTTTGGGGGATGTTCAAAAGATCGCTGGCCGTGGACTCCCAGGCAAAACAGGAAATCCAAGGCTTCCTCGCCGTCGCGTGCGATAAAGACGCGGTTGGCCAGATTTTCCGAGCGCCGTGCATGCAGAGTAAGATCGACGTCCTCTTGACTGTCATCAACCAAAAGAATGTCGACTTCAGGTGAGTTCATGTTTGAGCTCCTGCGGCGGCGGTCTTGTTCGTAACTTCGGTTGGTTTAATTTCGGTTGGTTGGGCTGCTCCCAGGGTGAAACAAAAAGTCGCGCCTTTATCCAGTTCCGCTTCCGCCCATACGTGGCCTCCGTGCTTGTGAATGATGCGGTGGACGGTGGCCAACCCAATGCCTGTGCCTTCGAAATCCTCGATCCGATGCAGGCGTTGGAACACTCCGAACAATTTGTCGCTGTATTTCATGTTGAAACCGACGCCGTTGTCCTGAACGAGGATGACCATCTGCCCATTTTTCTCCTGGGAACAAATCTCGATGATCGCTCGCTCCCGGGGACGGGTAAACTTTAGGGCGTTGGCCAGCAGGTTTTGAAAGACCTGCTTGATCAGGACGGGATCGCATTCCGCCGATGGAAGGTTCGCGATCTTCCAACTGACTGCCCTGCCTTCAGCTTCCGGTTGCAGCAGGGCTACCACCTCGTCGACGATCGAATTCAGCCCCGTGGTCTGGAGACGGAGGGCGTGGCGGCCAACCCGTGCCAGATTCAGCAATTCATCCACCAGCAGCCCCATGCGGTGGACGCCGTCTTGAATGCGCTCGAGATGGCTCCGTGCTTCCGAGACCATCCCGGGCCCAAAATCCTCAATCAAGATTTTGGAGAAACCACCGATGTGCCGCAGCGGTGCGCGCAGATCATGGGAAACAGAGTAAGTGAAAGCCTCCAGTTCGTGGTTGGCGGCCTCCAGTTGCGCGGTACGTTGCACAACCCGCACTTCGAGTTCTTCATTGAGCTTGCGGATCTCCCGCTCATCTTTTTTTCGTTGAGTAATATCGCGGAACGCGACTACGCCCCCCCGGGCCACGCCGTCCTTTCCCTTCAGCGGATTGGAGCTGGCTTCAATCCAGACCCCCGTCTCCAGTTCTTGATTGCGCACATACATCTCGGTGGTGCATGCCTCCCCGCGAATGGCGCGCACCAGGGGATTTTGTTCAGGGGGGAAAGGCGTTACCGTGTCCGGCAGGAAGGTTCCATAGTGGTCGGTCCACTGCTCAGGTCGAACGTTCGCCGCGCCCAATCCCACGATCCTGCGGGCAGCGGGATTCCACAGAAGGAATCTCCCCGTCTCGTCGGCGGCCACCAGTCCCTCATCAATGCTGTCGAGCACAGATTGCAGCATCAGTGTCTGGATTTCCAGAGTCTGTTGCGAGAGCAGCAATCTCTCGGTTTGCTGCGACAGTTCTTCTGCTTGCCTGGCCAGCACCGCTTCGGCCCGTTTACGCTCGGTTACGTCGCGCAGCACCGCCACTCCGCCGCACAGCTTGCCTTCAGTGTCCTTCATCGGGCGCGTTGCGACTTCGAGGACGACCCTGCTCGCCGGCTCCGGTCTCTCGACGACCAATTCCACTTCGGCGGCTTCTCCGCGTAGCGCCCGTACCAGCGGAAGTTGTTCGGGCGGGTAAGGGGTGATGCCGTCAGGCAGGAAGACCCTGAAATACGGCGTCCACCGCTCGGTGGGCAATTCGGCCGCTTCCCGTCCCATCAGATTTTGCGCGGCATCATTCCAGAGAAGAAAGCGACCTTCCTGATCGGCCGCAATTAATCCCTCTCCCATGCTGTCCAACACCAGCTTCAGCATCAGCCCCTGTGCCTCCAGCGCCTTCTGCGACCGCAGCAATTCTTCGGCTTGCCGGGAAAGCTTCTCTGCTTGCGCTGCGAGCCGCTCCTCCGTCTCCTTGTGTTCGCTGATGTCCGTATTCGTCCCAAACCAGCGAACCACACGGTTTTCCGCGTCCCTTACCGGCATGACACGCGTCAGGAATATGCGAAAATGCCCGTCGGCGCCCCGCAAGGGGAATTCCGTGTCAAACGGCTTCCCCGATGCGATTGAGGCCTTCCAACCTTCGAGCACCTGGGGCAGCGCGGCGGGATCGTGAACGCTCTGCCATCCCCACCCTTGCATCTGTTCGAAGGTGGTGCCGGTGTATTGGTACCAGCGCTGGTTGTACCAAAAGACATTTCCGTCGGCCTCGGCCATCCAGGCCAGCTGCTGGATACCGTTGGCCATGGCTTGAAAACGTTCTTCGCTCTCACGCAGTGCTTGTTCTGCTCGTTTGCGTTCCGTGATATCGGCGCGTATGGCCACATACTGCCGCGGTTTGCCTTCCTTGGTTAAGGTCGGGACGATGGTCGTATCCACCCAATAGATTGATCCGTCCTTTGCCCGGTTCTTGATTTCCCCATGCCATACCTTGCCGTTCGCGATGGTGACGTACATCTGCCGGAAGAACTCTTTCGGATGGTGGCGGGAATTGAGGATGCGATGATTCTGACCGATCAACTCACCGTTGGCATATTTGCTGATGGTGCAGAATTTCTCATTGACGTAGGTGATGGTGCCTTGGACGTCGGTTACGGCGACGATGGCATGCTGATCGAGCGCAAATTTTTGGTCCGCAAGTTCTTTGAGGGCAGCTTCGCTTGCGCTGAGGCTTTCTTGTATGGCCAGCTCGATCCGTTTCCGTTCGGTGATGTCGCGTGCAATTTTTGAAATACCCACAATCGCGCCGCTGGCGTCTTTAATCGGCGAAATCGTCGCAGAAATGTCAATCGCCCTGCCATCCTTACGCAGACGCACGGTTTCGAAGTGCTCAACGCTCTCGCCGCCGCGGATTTGCGCCAAAATTTCGGACTCCTCATGCGAGCGATCCTTCGGCATCAGCATCGACATCGATTTGCCCACGGCTTCCGATGACCGGTAGCCGAACACTTTCTCGGCGCCACGATTCCACGCTGTAATCGTCCCATCCAGAGCCTTGCTGATGATCGCGTCATCGGAGGACTCGACCACAGCCGCAAGGCGTTCCCGCACTTCCTCCGCGCGCTTGCGCTCGCTAATGTCCGCGCGGATCGCCATGTACTGCCGGGGTTTGCCGTAGGCGTCGAGGAACGGAATAACTGTAGTATCCACCCAGTAAATCGAACCGTCTTTGGCGCGGTTGCAGATTTCATCGCGCCATACCTGGCCATTGGCGATGGTGCGGTACATCTGCTGGAAAAATTCCTTCGAGTGGTATCCGGAGTTGAGAATGCGGTGGTTCTGGCCCAGCAGTTCCTCGCGTGAGTATTTGCTGATCGCGCAAAACTTGTCGTTTACATACGTGATCGTTCCCTGAACGTCGGTAGTGGCGACAATCGCGTGTTGGTCAAGAGCGAACTTTTGATCGGCCAGCTCTTTGAGCGCCTGCTCGCGTGAAGCCAGGCTTACTTTGAGCGATTCGTCGGCTCGCTTGCGCTCGGTGATATCGCGCAGAATGACGGTGAAAAGTTTCTTTCCGCCGCTGGAGACTTGCGAGATGGAGGCCTCCAGCGGAAACTCTTCCCCATTCGCCCGCCGGCCCCAGATCGCACCCAGCGTCCCCATGGCGCGGCTGGTTGTACCGGTTTCACTGAACCGGCGAATATGAGATCCATGAGCGCCATGGAAGCGCTCTGGGATGAACCGTTCGATGGGGCCGCCGAGAGCCTGGTCCGCCGTACAGTCGAACATTCTCTCCGCCGCCGCATTGAACAGCACAATGTGCTGCTCTTCGTCGATCGTGAGGATGGCGTCCATTGCCGACTGAATAATGGCGTTCAGCCGATCCTGGCTATCCCGCACCGCCCCTTGGGCCTGTTGCAGTTCTTCAACCGCCGACTTGTTATTCGCCAACTCGGCTAGCGTTTGATCGCGCGCCGCAAGGGTTTCTCTTAACTTCTTTTCCGCGCTCTCCCGCTCGACAATCTGTAACTCCAACTGATAGTTCACCCCACGCAACTGTTCTGCGCTCGGCAAAGCAATAGCTTTCGGAATTAATGGGATCAGCATTGCCGCGGTTACGACCGACACCGCTGCGGTGATTCCCTTGAGGATCCTCGCAAGGAAGTAGGAGGCGTGCCAGATCGTCCAGATCTCCATCAGATGGGTCGTACCGCAACCCAAAATGAAGAGCCCGAACATCCAGAAGATCCAGTTGAAAGGCAAATCCCGGCGGCGGCGAGCCAGATAGATCAGAGCCAGCGGAATGCAGTAGTAAGAAAGCGTGATCAGGCCATCAGAGATCACATGCAGCCAAACGATCCAGGGATCCCATAGGTAGCAGTATCCATGCGGCATGAAATCGGCTGATCTGCCGGTCGCACCGCGCACAAGTTTCGCGCCAAGCCAGAGAATGGTCGCGGTCGCAGGGATAGCGATCCCTGCTTTGAGAAGGCGAGATGCAGTAGCTCGCTTCACGGGCCCGATGCCTCCTCCTTTTCTATTCGGCTACGAATGGGATGAGCGAGACACTGCGGTGCCGCGTACTGGCGCAGCCTCGTCAATTACTTTATCGGCGGGGTTAGAACGATCTTTAGACTGAGCCCGGTCGGTGCGGAATCGAAAGTCGGGCAGGAACCTGCTGTGGACTATGCCCCTTCGGATGGAACCGAAGCGGAATCAACAACGGCAAGAGATGTGCCGGGTAATGAGAATTTTCTGAATAAGCATTCTCTAAAGCCGTTCCCCTGAGAGAACGCCAATCCTACTCACCCCGTCTTGCGTTCATTCTCAGCCGTTTCTGGTGGCAGATCGTCTGCGTCCCAGTCAAACGAGAGCGCACGCGCCGTGGTTTCGATGGGCGCAAGTTCAGGAATATCCTCGGCAACTGATGCGCCCAGTTCCGCAAACCTTCGTGCGGATACCAGCACTCGGCTTTCGAGAGATCCAACCGCCTTGTTGTAGGATTCGACGGCACGATCAAGGCCGGTACCTACCGAAGTGATGTGGCCGGCAAGAAGGCGCAGGCGGTCGTGCAGATCTTTGCCCAACGCGCTGATCTGCTGTGCATTGCGCGCCAGCTTTTCCTGGTTCCAGCCATAGTTGATCGCCTTCAACAGCGCGATCAGCGTAGTCGGTGATGCTGGGATTACCCGGTTCAGCACTCCATGCTCAATCAAACTGGAATCTTGTTCGAGCGCCGCGCTGAAAAAAGTTTCGCCCGGAAGAAACATCACGACAAACTCCGGCGTGGCTTCGAACTGCTCCCAATATTTCTTTCCGCTGAGGGTATTCATGTGATCGCGGACCTGCCGGGCATGGTTGGCGAGACAGACCCGCCGCCTGTCTTCATCGGTGGTCTCAAAGGCATCGAGAAAAGCCTGCAGCGGCGTCTTGGCATCGACCACCACGTGTTTGCCGCCGGGCAGTTTTACGACCAGATCCGGACGCAGCCTCCCAGTTTCTGTAGTCACCGATTCCTGCTCGGCGAAATCACAATAGGAGAGCATGCCCGCAATTTCCACTACGCGCCGTAACTGAATTTCTCCCCAGCGTCCGCGCACGTTGGGAGTACGTAGTGCCCGCACCAGGTTTCCCGTCTCCGATTGCAGCTCTTTTTGCGTGGTGATCAGCGACTGCACCTGCGCACGCAGTTCGCCGTATGCGTCGCCGCGCGCGACTTCCATCTGCTGAATCTGGGCATCCACCTTATTCAGCGAATCTCGTACCGGAGCGACCATGTCGGCGACGGCCTTCTGCCGGGCATCGAGGTCGCCTCTGGCCTGGCTCTGAAATCGCTTCAGCGTTTCTTCCGCTATGACCAGGAATGACGAGTTGTTGCTCTTCAACGCGTCCGAGGCCAGCGCTTTGAACGCATTCCGCAGTTCTTCGCTGGCGCGGGTGACTAATTCGATCTTTTCGTTGCTGGTCTTACGTTCCGACTCAAGAGCGGTTTCCAGTCTCGCTTTACCTGCCACCAGGTCGGTGTGAGCCTGCTGAAGCCGCGCCAGACTGGCCTTCTCAGCCTCTAATTCCTTTTCCCTCAAAGACAAACGGGCACTCGTTCCGGCCGTGCGGGAGCGCAGCGCAAGCCATGCAAGCACGCTGCCAAACAACAGGCCAATGACCCCTACGACGACAGGTTCCATAGCGAAGGTAACTTCTCAGGCTGGATTCCAGCCTCTAGCGTAGCACCTGCGGCAAGTTCGAGCCTTAGTTTTGGATCATTCCAGGGTCGTGTGGAGCAGACAAAATCGATGCTAAAAGCTTCTAGAGTCGCGATGGCGCTTTTGCTGGTGATGGGTGCCGCTTCAGTCCGCCCGTCATCCCGGTTGATGGCTTCTTCTGATGGAAAACGGTCCGCAGGGGAAGGATCCGGACAACGCGCAACGCTAAAACCCGTCGTCATAGCCTCGCCGAATATTCCTTTAAGCGACTGCGATCCGCAGGCCGAACAAGTGTTGTTGGACCTGGCGAATCAAGCCAGAGCGAAGGCCGGATTGCATTCGCTCGTGCCTGATGCCGGTCTTAGCCGAGCAGCTCGCGCTCACGCCCAGGCGATGGTTGCGAAACGTCAGCTTTCGCACCAATTTGACGGCGAACTTCCGCTGCCCCAACGTCTGGCGGATACGAGCGAGACGCTACTCGATCAGGAAGGCGAAAACGTCGCTCTGGATTTTGATGCTGAGAGCGGACATAAACATCTCATGCTGTCGCCGCCACACCGCGCGAACCTGCTGAAAGCGTCCTACAATGTGATCGGATTAGGCGTAATCCGTAGCGGCGACCGGCTCTACATAGTGCAGGATTTCGGACATGCCCTCCCCAACTATTCTGCTGCAGAAGTGAAAGAGCGGATCGCGGCGACTGTGGCGCAAACCCGGCATCACGCCCGGCAGCCTCAACTTGCCCGTCGCGATTTACCAACTACGGATAACGCGGCCTGCTCCATGGCTCAGGCAGACAAGCTCGGCACCTCCCCTATCCATCAGCTTGCGCAGCGCTATACGGTTCTCACCTACACCAGCTTTCACCCCGAAACTCTGCCGGTCACCGCCGAGCGTACGCTCACCAGCCGCACTCTGCGCGGGTTTTCCGTCGGTACGTGTTACGCCCACACGCAAACATACCCGACAGGTGCGTATTGGGTAGTGTTGGCACTGGAGTGAGGGATAGAATATCGGAATGACGACTCGCCTTCAGCCCGAGATTGAAGTCTGGATGGTGACCCGAAGCTCAAAGATTAAGGCTCTGATTGATGAAGGCTACGCCGCCGCGCAACGCGGAGAATTACTGGAGCTCGAGGAAGTGCGTGCAAGACTCGGCGAACTAAAGCTCGCACGTCTTCAGCAATGATACTGGCGTGCATTTGCGGTTTGGCATACTCGCCGGGCAAAGAGATCGTCCAACTGCTACAGTCGCTGGGCCTTCAGGGAGTTCCTCTGTTCCCGGCAGCGCTCGCGATTTCCGTACTGATTGTTGGAGTGTCGTACCTCATTGCGACGTGGGGAATAAAATCGAAGAAGAAGGGGGCTTGAAGACTCCGGACCCGCATCACCTCCTACTTCACCGGCACGCTATAGTGCGACGCCACGACCTGCCACTTTCCGCCGACTTTCATCCAGACATCAGTCAGGCGGTCGTGATACTCGTAAGCCTTTCCGTCAGACTTGCCGCGCTCATGATAGGCCCCGGTCACCACCGCCGTGTTCCCGTGCATGCGGACTTTGAGATCTGACATCTCCGCCACATCCACGTGAACCGAGGCCTCGGCGCTGTGGCTGATGTATCCCGTTTTGCTGTAAGTATTGCCGTCCTCGACCGTAATAACGAAATCGTCCGCCAGCAAAGAAGCAAGAATTTGCACCTGCCGTTCCTTGTACGATTCGGTCCATTTCAATTCCATGGCTCGAATGTTGGCGGCCTCGGATTTCTCCTGGGCCGCGACAGGAATCGTCAGAGCTGCCCCAAGGCAAAACATCAGAACGCAGGCTGCAAGGATGCGCATGGCTCCTATGTCGCACAATTTTGCCAATGCCGCAAGTTGATTGTCTGGGGACACGCCCTCATTAGCGCTGACCTTAGGATTACTTCCGCTTGTCCGTCGCTCGGGACTGATCCACTTCACACGATGATTAGCAATCGCTTTTGCATGAGCGCTACTCACGCGGTGTCATTCATCTGCCCCGGTTTTGATGGGTAGGGTGAAACAAAAACTTGCGCCCCGCGGAGAGTTGTCGGCGGCCCACAAGCGGCCACCATGCGATTCGACAATCGAGCGGCTGATGCGAAGTCCCATGCCGGTGCCGTGCGTCTTGGTGGTAAAGAAGGCGTTAAATATCTGATCTGCCTGGTGCTGCGGCAGTCCCACGCCGGTATCGCTGACCGACAGCAGCAGTTCGTTGTTTTCGGCTGGCTGCGACTTGACGATTAGCTCACGCGGCCCATCCACGTCGTGCATCGCATCGACGCCATTCACGATGAGGTTCATCAGCACCTGCTGCAATTGCACGCGATCTCCAGTGACCTGGGGGAGATTTTCCGCCAGCTCCGTTCGGACCGATATGAAGTGCCTCGATGCCTCGTCCCCGAGGAGGACGAGCATCTCTCGAGCAACTTCGTTTACGTCAACCAACTCCCGTTGCGGAGTACCCTTCTTGAAGAGCAGCCGGACCCGGTCGATGATTTCCGTGGCCCGCTTTGCGTCTTTTACAATTCTCCACGCAGCCTCGCGCGCCTCTTTCAGATCGGGTTCGTCGCGCGTGATCCATCGCAAGCAGGTATTGGCGTCTGTGACTGCTGCGGCGATCGGTTGTTTCACTTCGTGCGCCAGAGAGGCGGTGAACTCTCCCATGGTGGTCAGCCGGCTGGCGTGCGCGAGATCCGTCTGCGCCTGACGCAGAGCTTCTTCGGCGCGTTTGCGTTCGGTGATGTCCCGCGCCAGTTTCGATGCCCCAACCACGCGGCCCGAGGCGTCTTTCATCGGGGAAATTGTCAGGGAAACGTCCAGTAGGCTGCCATCCTTGCGCCTGCGAACTGTCTCGAAGTGGTCGACCCGCTCGCCTCGCGTGAGCTGATCAACAATCGTTCTTTCTTCGTAATGACGTTCAGGAGGAATGATCAGTGTGATGTTCTGGCCAACCGCTTCTTCCGCAGCGTAGCCGAACATCCGTTCTGCGCCCTTATTCCAACTGGTAATGACGCCATTCAGACTCTTGCTCACAATCGCATCGTGCGACGATTCCACGATCGCAGCCAGCAAACGGGTCGCCTGCTCTGCCCGCTTGCGCTCAGTGATATCCGTCGAGCTACCTACAAATTCCACTAAATCTCCGGAAGCGTTCAAAACGGGATGGCCGACGGTGTGGATGTATTTGGTTGTGGCGTCGGGAAGAAGGATTCGGAATTCCACTTCGTAATGCGACTTTTCTGCGATTGCTCTATCGATTACCCCTTGCCACCTGGCTCGATCCTCCGCGTGAGTGCGCCGCAGACGTTCTTCCCAAGCCGGTGGGCCCTTTTCCGGATCGAAGCCATAAATGCGGTACCATTCCTCGGACAGATGTAGGGCATCTCTTCCCGCTACCCGCCACGCCCAACTCCCTGTGTGCGTTAGCCTTTGAGCTTCCGCCAGGTAGGCCTCGCTGCGCTGCAGCTTCGCTTCCTGCAGTTGCAAGATCTGGACAGCGAATTGCCTGTCCATCCAGGACGTCAGCAAGGCCAGTCCGAGGACTAAAAAAGTAACCGCGGCAATTCCCGCGGTGCCAAGTGTGGAGATGTTCACAGCGTGAGACAGGTTCACCGGCGTGCCCGAGGGCGTGAAACTGGCGGCGGCCATGCCGGTGTAATGCATGACGGGGATCGCGGCACCCATTACGACGGCTCCAGCCAACTTTTCCCAGCCGATCCCCGTTTTTTCATCTCGGAAGTGAAAAGTAATCCATATCGCGGCGAAAGAAATCAGAACCGCGAACACGACTGACATGACGACGAGTGAGGAATTAAACTGGCATACTGCCGGTAAACGCATGGCGGCCATGCCGATGTAATGCATACTCGCAATGCCCGTGCCCATCAGGACACTTCCGGCAATCGCTCGGAAGGCCCCCATTTTCTGTCGGCTCACCACGTACAGCGCAATGGCCGATGCGAGAATGGCCGTAAACAGTGACAGCAGAACAGTCGGCCAATGGTAAGCCGTGGGAATCGGCAGGACGAACGCCAGCATTCCGATGTAGTGCATGGACCAAATGCCAGTCCCCATCGCGCCCGCCCCGCCTAGCAGCCAAACCGCGCGAGTCCAACCGCTCGCAGCCGTTACGCGACCTGCGAGATCCAGAGCAGCGTACGACGCAAAGATGGCGATCAACACCGAAAGCGCCACGAGCGCGTAGTTGTATGAGCCAATCAAGTTCACGGCAGCCATGTGACTCCATCCGGTTGCCACGCGGAGCGGTCCCTCTCGATATGTTCAGCGAGCAATAGGATACTGCCAATTGGCTCGGCGAGTGTGATTGATGCAAGCTTCGCCATACTTCGCACCTAGGGTAGGAAATTTAGCTCACTGCCGTGAAGATTAGCAATTCCTGGTCGAGATGAATCGACGAAGATTTTAGTGCTTTTCTGGTCGCTACTAGATAGTCGGCTACTCGGAAGTTACCGCCCCGCGGGAATATCAGATTGCTTGCCGACCCGTTCTCCCCCGGCGTCCTCGCTGTGCTAACCTTGCCCTGCCCACCGTCTGCGGTTTCGCGCATGGAATCTTCGGCCCAACTCCGTGTCCCTCAGCTTCATGCGCGCAATGTGCGTATCGGTACGGCGGGTTGGTCCTACAAAGACTGGGACGGCATTTTCTACCCTTCGGGCATGCAGCGGCGCAAGCAGCATCCTCTGGAATATCTGGCACGCTTTTTCGACACCACCGAAATCAACACATCGTTTTACGGACCATTGAAGCCCGAACTCGCGAAACTGTGGTGCCGCAAGGTTGAGCCCGTGAATAAGAACTTCGTGTTTACGGCGAAACTCTATCGCGCCTTTACGCACTCGCCCATGTCGCTCATGGAGCCTACGTCCGCCGCGAGCATCCGCCCCACCGACGAAGATGAGACCCGCACTCGCGAAGGTCTTGACGCCATTGCCAATGAAGGACGGCTTGGCGCGCTGCTGATCCAGTTTCCCGTTTCGTTCAAAAATACTTCGCTGAACCGAGAATATCTCGAGCGATTGCTGCGGCAGTTCATCGAATATCCCCGAGTGGTAGAGGTTCGCCACTCCAGTTGGAACGACGCCGAAACACTCGCTTCCTTCACCCAAAAGAATGTCGGCTTTTGCAATATCGATCAGCCGGTTCTCGGCCGATCGCTGGCGCCCACCCAACACGTCACGGGAACCATCGGTTACATTCGCCTGCATGGCCGGAACTACGAGCAATGGTTCGATTCCGATAATCGCAACGATCGTTACAACTATCTCTACAGCCGTCAGGAGCTCGACGGCTGGAGGGAAAGAATTGAGAGCGTTGCAGAGCGAGCCCAAACGACTTACGTAATCACCAACAACCACTTTGAGAGCAAGGCGGGAGTAAATGCGCTGGAGCTGAAGGCGATGATCAGCGGCAAGCGGATTCTGGCCCCTCCAACGCTGATCCAAAAGTATCCGGAACTGCGAAAGATTGCCGATCCCGCAATCGCCGACACCGGAGAAGCTGACTCACTCTTGCAGTTCCCGTAGCGGTCTTTTGCTAGCTCACATTTATGGCGTAATCCCGAAACCCGGCGTACTTCAGCCGGGTGAGGGATCTCGCGAGGAACTTTTCTGACGCGCTACCTCGATGATTTCGCACCCGTCGATCGTCCGCGTTGGATTCTCCGCTATTCCTTCCGAAGCTACGCCCAATTTCTGACTGTGGGAGAATAACGTGAAACAGAATGTCTTATTCCAGCCCACGTCGGAAAACTGGATTCTGAAAATGCCGATTCCGATCACTATCGTCGCCCGAAGGCTTTCGCCGGGAATCAATGCCTGATACTTCCCGAAAGCTTGTTGAGGACAGAGTCTCGATTTCGCGGGACGTCCCATCTCGCGCCGAACTCGACCCGATTGCCGAGAATGATATCGCTGAGGTTGCGCGCTTCGTCGCGGTTCAATCCGGAAAAACCCGCGAAACAACTGAGTCTAACCTCCGCTGGTTCTTGCTTGAAAATCCCGCCTGCCATCCGAAACACCCTCTGGGCTTTGCGCTGCGCTCTGCAGGGCTGCTCGTAGGATGCATCTTGTGCAGCCCGCAAGCCTTTCTCTCCGAGAGCAAGAAAGTTGTTTTGATGGGCTCAAGCTCGTTCTACGTGGACGATCTTCATCGCGGTCACGGCGGCCGCATCTTCCTGCAGTATTGCCGGCTGGGAATGCAGTGGCCTTTGTTCGGGACATCCGCAAACGCGCAGGCTGCCGCATTATGGAAGGCGGCGGGAGCGAAACCCATTCCTGGCTCGGACGGCGAACTGTTCGGTGTTCTGCGTTGGCCTCCGGTCGCCGAGGAATTCGCACATCGAAAAAATCCGAATCGCCTGCTCTCCCATTTGGCAGGCAGTTCAATCTCCGGTCTCATCGGGCTGGTACGGCCATTAAAGCTCGAGTGCAATGATCCCGATTCCCTACAGCTGCTCACATCTGCGGAGCAGGCGAACGACCTATCAATTCACGATTCGTCCGCGCGGCTGACCGCGATGCGTGATTTACCGTACATCCGTTGGCGCTATTTTTCCGGCAGGGACGCTACCGTCGCAGTGTTTGCTTTTCGCAGCCGCCGCCCCGACCGTGAGATTCTTGTAACCGTGAATCAGCGAACCCGGGGATATCGCGGTCAAATCAACACACTCAACGTCCTCGATGTTTATCCTGAAGTTTCGCCAGACGACTGGCTACAACCTGTCGGGGCGCTGATCGCTCGCTACCGAAACATCGTTGACGCCATAGTTCTGCGGAACCAGGATGCCGAGAGGCAGAAGCTATTTCGCGCGCGAGGATTTCAGCAGCGCACCTTTGATGCGCCCAACGGTTGGTATCTCGATAAGGCTAAACTCTTGCCAACTCACGACTGGTATCCCGTGCCCGCCGATGGTGACGGTCTTATTTAACGATACATACAGATTGCAATGACTCTCCGTAGCCAAGCTCGAGCCCTGCTCATTCAAGCCGCTACCCTGGCTCGCCTGGACGATGTCGCCCTGCACTTTCAAAATCGCAGAAAGCCGTCCCTGGGCCTGGTTGTCGCCGTGCACGAGACGCCGGCTTCGCTGGCGAATCAATTTCAGGAGCAACTGGAATGGGTCTCCAGGCACTTTACGATTGCAAGCCTCGAAGTCTTCGCCCGACTTTGGGAACATCTGCCCAAATCAGATGCCAAGCCCCCCATCCTTTTTACTTTCGACGATGGCAGGGAGAGCAATTACACTGTCGCCGCGCCTCTGCTTGAATCTTTTGGCGGGCGCGGAGTGTTTTTTGTCGTCCCTGCCTTTGCCGAGTGCGCGCCAGCCGATGCACTCGCTTTCTATCGCTCGCGAATTAACCCAAACTCGCAACCCGGCGACGAAAAATGGGAAGACTGGAAGCCAATGAGCCCCGGCCAGATTGCAGAGCTAGCTGCCCGCGGTCATGCGATCGGTAACCATACTCTTACGCATGAACGGCTGGTGGGACGTTCTCCCGAAAACTTGGAGCGGGAAATTGGCGACAGCGCCAGCAAACTCAGTGGCTGGACAGAAAAGCCCGTCGACGCCTTTGCCTGGACATTTGGCTGGGATGCAATTGATTCGAAGGCGTGGACAGTAGCGCAGCGTCATCATCGTTTCTGTTTTGCGCCGTGCCCAGGCGCGATTGATGCCCGCTACGATAGCCCGGCGCTCCTGTGGCGACGGGAGATCGAACTGAGATATTCCGCCGCGGAGTACCGCCTTCTCTATTCGGGGCTCGCCGATTCCTGGTGGAGTGCGCACCGAACGCATTTGCGCAGGAAGTTGCGTGTCTCACCGCTTCACAAAATTGAGGTCCTCTGAGGTTGGGATCTGAAGTAGCCGTCAGTAGAACTAATCCCACGATAAAGTCCCTCGACGAATGATTCATCTTTTCATAAACGCGATTGCGGCCAGCGCCGGAGGCGGGCTCACCTACATCCGCAATGTAGTGCCGCGTCTGGCGGTTCGGGACGACGTTCGCACAACCGTGCTAGTTGCCGGAGCCTTGGGCGACGAGATCCCAGCATCACGTAGCATGACTGTTCTGCGTGAAAGTAGTAATCGGAGTTCCGCAAATCGCCTCTGGTACGAGCAGCGCTCGCTGCCCCGCATCATACTTTCATCCGGCGCAAACGTGCTCCTATCCACGGGAAACTTCGCGCTTTACCGGTCGCCAGTGCCGCAAATACTTCTCAGCAGAAACGCGCTCTACCTCTCGGCAGATTTTCTGCGCGATCTGCGCCAGCGCGGTGAGTATCGATTGTGGCTCGACACCGAAGTGAAAGCCGCTTTTGCCCGCTGGTCAGTTCTCGCCGCGGACTGCACCGTCGCCCCCAGCGCGACCTTTGCCGCCGAACTGCAACACTGGACTGGAAAGCGCGTCGTTTGTATCCATCATGGCTTTGATCGCGAACTTTTCTTTCGCGATCAGTCACCCTTGCCGGCAGGCGCGCAGGCAAAGCTGGCTTCGGCGGAAGGTTCTCTTCGGCTGCTTTTCGTCAGCCATTACAACTACTACCGCAATTTTGAAACATTGATTCGAGCAATCGCAATCTTGAAGAAGAAGGCGCACCCCCGAACTGTCCGCTTGATGCTGACATGCAAACTTAACTCGAAAGACAATCCCGGCGACTACCGAGCCGACTCCGCGGCCCAACTGGTTCGGCAACTCCAGCTTCAAGAGGAGATCGTCGAACTCGATTCAATTCCGTATTCATTGTTGCATCATCTCTATCGTGCCTGCGATCTCTATGTGACTCCCGCCTACGCCGAGACGTTCGCCCACCCGCTGGTAGAGGCGATGGCGAGCGGCCTTCCGGTGATTGCCTCGGATTTACCTGTGCACAAGGAAATATGCGGAGAGTCTGCGCTGTACTTCCCTCGTTTCTCTCCCGAGAGTTTGGCTGAGCAAGTGATTCAAGCGTCCCGATCTTCCGATCGAACCGCGGCCATGCGCGAAATGGGAGCCTCGCGCTCTCGCGACTTCAGTTGGGACAAGCATGTCGACCAACTGCTGCAATTGGCTTGCGACCTCATAAATCGCTGACCGCGAAAAGGCGAAGGCATCGCGTATGATTTGCAAAGCCCAAGGGAGCAGCGTTCTTCGGATGTGTGGAATCTTTGGAATTATCGGTCACAACGCTCGTGTGCCCGCCGACGTGCTGGAGCGGGCCACGAAATCCCTCGCCCACCGCGGGCCGGATGACAGCGGAACGCTGATTCTTCGCGACGCCGGCAATGAAAATACTGAAATAGGTTTAGGAAATCGCCGGCTCGCAATCCTCGATCTGTCTCCGCTCGGGCACCAGCCCATGAACGATCCCGCAACCGGGAACTGGATCGTCTACAACGGCGAGGTCTACAACTTTCCAGAGGTTCGCGCAAAGTTGGAGCGGGAGAAAATCCACTTCAGCGGTCATTCCGACACCGAAGTGATTCTCAAGGCCTACGGGCGCTGGGGCGAAAAGTGTCTCGAAGAATTTCGCGGGATGTTCGCGTTCGCGATCTGGGACGCTCAACGGCATCGCCTCTTTGTGGCCCGCGATCCCATGGGAATCAAGCCGCTCTATTATTTCTCATCCGAAAAGTATTTTATTTTTTCGTCCGAAGTGCGCACTCTGCTGGGCACCGGTCTCGTGCCTCGCGCCATAGATCCCGCGGGACTTGTGAACTATCTTAATTTTGGATCCGTCTGCGATCCCAACACGTTGATTGAAGGCGTCAGTTCGCCTCCACCCGGGTGTTATCTGACTTGGCAGCAGGGCCAGGTGAAGCTAGAGCACTACTGGGATTTGGTCGATCCCGATGCAAGCCGCAATGAGGCCGCCACGCCGGCAAATCGTGCTGAATGCGAACGCCACATCGCGGAAATGCTCGATGAAGTTGTGCGGATGCAACTGCTAAGCGACGTGCCGGTGGGAGTCTTTCTCTCCGGCGGCATCGACTCCAGCAGCCGGCAACCACAGGTCAGTTTTTATCCCGGCCAGATGTAGTAATTGCATCGTCCCCGCAGTTGCTCGTGGGCCTTTCCGGCTGGTGGCTGGCCCGCTGGAAGCGTGTACCGTTCGTCTTCGAGGTACGCGATCTGTGGCCGGAGTCATTGGCGGCAGTGGGCATGGGCAATAGCAATTCGCTGCTCCACCGCTCTCTGGCGAAGATCGCAGGCTTCCTGTATCGCCGTTCTGACCGCGTGGTCGTAGTCACTCAGGCTTTTGAAGAACACTTGGTGAAACACTGGCGGGTGCCTCGATCAACGATTTCAGTCGTCGAGAACGGTGTGGAAACTGAACTCTTTGCTCCAAGCTCAGGAACCGACGAGAGAAGGGAATTGAGAGCCGAGGGCAAGTTTGTTGTGTCTTACATCGGCACGATGGGAATGGCGCATGGACTGGAAACAATCATTGCCGCCGCCGCGCGTTTGCGCGATTCCAATCCTAAGATCATTTTTCTTATGCTCGGAGAGGGCGCCGAGAAACAGCGAATGATTGCGCTGGCGCGCGACAGCGGTCTCAGCAATATGCGATTTCTCGATCAGCAGCCTCGCGAGAAAATCCCTTCCTACATCGGTGCTTCGGATGTTTGCCTCGTGCTGCTCAAGAAAACTGAGCTTTTCAAGACAGTCATTCCCACCAAGATGCTGGAATTCATGTCGTGCGGTCGGCCGGTGATCCTCGGCGTAGATGGGCAGGCTCGCCAAATTCTGGAGGAGGCCCGTGGCGGCCTCGTGATCGAACCCGAAAATTCTGAAGCTTTGACGAATGCCATTCTTTTTCTGGCTGAGAACCGTGAAACTGCCCGACAGATGGGGCTTAGCGGTAGGGAACACATCGTGCGAAAATTTTCCCGCCGCCACACCGCGGAAAAATACATTCAGATACTGGAGCAGATACTGAACCTACCCGAACGGCGCAGCACGGAGATTGCTGCGTAGCCCTCTGCGAAAAAAACTATCCCTTACGGATGCGCGGCAATGACTAGCAGCCCAGTTGCCGCGCCCATCGCGGCCTCCAGCCCTCTTCCTGTCGCAACCCGGACTCCACTGAGCGGCACGAAAAGGATGTCATCGGCCTGCAGGGTTACGTCGGGAGCCTTTGCTTCCAGCATCTTCTTCAGCGGCACTCGCGTTTCAGTCATTCCGGTCGGTCCCTTCCGGATGATGCGGGTTCCGCTCATCTTCGCGGTATGATTTGTCCCGCCTGCTAGCGCCAGCGCCTGCAGCACAGTCAAACTCCCGTTATCCACCAGCAAACCCGTGGGACGTCCAACATCTCCGACCACATAAATGATCGGAGCTCGCGGCACCGTAATCGTGTCTCCCGGCTGGATCTGAATATTATCCTGCATATCGTCAGCTAGATTCCGCGGCAGGTTCACGGTGATTGGGGCAGACGGATTATGTTGCCGCACGATGCTTACTTTGCGTCCCGCAGAAACCGTAAACCCTCCCGCGGCGGAGATCAGATCGTACAACCTGCGTTCCCCAAGAGCCGGGTAGATGCCGGGTCTGGCTACGTCGCCTAGGACGGTCACTCCCTGCGATGCGGATTCGTCGAGAAAGATTGTTACGTGAGGATTGCGGACGAAGCCTCCGTTTTCGAGGCGCTTCTCAAGCAAGGCTTGAGCTTCCTCCACCGTCAGGTCGCCAACGTGGACGTAGTCGATCAGCGGCAGATAAATGTCACCTGAATTACCGACTCTCGCTTTGGTCGAGAGTTCGGGCACATTGTAGACACCCACTTCAAGTAAATCTCCGGCGCCCAGTCTAAGCCGCGATGAATCCTCCGTGGCCAGCGTAACCGAACCTGTTGAAGCGTCGCCATTCGGAGACTTCGCAGTTTGAGTGTCTTTGGGGACCGTTCCTACCGCAGCTTCAGAGAGCGGTTGCGCCGCGGGAAGCGCCGGCACCATAGTTTCGGCGGGCGCTGATGGGGGCGGCGATTGCTGCGCCCCAGCCATAACTTCGGAACAGAGCAAACCAAAAGAAAGCACGAGCAGGCTGAGGACACAGGGGAATCTGCCAAACTGCATTACAAGCCTCGGTTGGAAGTAGGATCGCAGGAAAGTCTAGCACAGCGCATCACGGCCCGATCTCTCGAATTGCCACCGCTGCCTTTCTCATTCCAGTTTTCCACAGATTTTCCACTTTTTTGATCTGATGGCAATTGAAACGCCCCCCACGGACTGTTAGATTCCCCTGTAATCCTTAAACGTAGACAGACGCAGACGGAATCCATTAACTCACTGGCAGCCGCTACCGTGCGGCTGCAATACTTACTGTCCGATCAAAACCTTGCTTCGACATTTGTAAATCATGGGCCGAGGGGGAATTGTTGACGGTAGCTTTTTTCGGGATTTTTTTCCTGTCCCTGCTTTTTTCGTTTGTTCTGACCCGGTATGTGCGGGACTTCGCATCCCGCCGTGGCTGGGTGGAGACTCCTTCGCAGGAGCGCCACCTGCATTCAAGCCCGCTTCCGCGCCTGGGTGGCGTAGCAATTTTCATTTCCTTCTCGTTGAGTATGTTGGCAGCGGCTCTGATGGCACGCTACCTGCCCAGCCTGCACTCCACTTTTTCGCTAAAGACTCTCGTCACCATTCTGGCGCCCGCAACCCTCGTATTCCTGCTTGGCGTTTATGACGATCTCTACACGGTCGGTCCTTACGTTAAGTTTGCGGTGCAGGGAATTGCCGCCACCATGTTGTTCATGGGTGGCCTGCGCATTCTCAATATTCCCGTATTGTTCGGCGAGCATCAACTGCCATGGTTCGTCGGACTTTTCTTCACGATTTTGTGGGTTTTGGCCATCACCAACGCCTTTAACTTGATCGATGGTCTCGACGGCCTGGCCGCCGGTTCTGCATTGTTCTCCACGCTCGTAGCTTTCGTAGTCACGCTGCTCAATGGATATTCGCTGGTTACCGTGATGACCATTGCGCTGGCCGGCGCGATTCTCGGCTTTCTTCGCTACAACTTCAATCCCGCAACAATTTTTCTGGGAGATTCCGGTAGTCTCTTCATCGGATTCCTTCTGAGCGCTCTCGCCCTGGCAGGTGCGCAAAAAGCTCCGACCATTGTCGCGGTCGCCATTCCGGTCGTTTCCTTCGGCCTGCCGATACTGGAAACTTCGCTCTCCATTCTTCGGCGCTTGATCAGTGGCCGTCCAGTCTTTACCGCCGACCGGGAACACATTCACCACAAATTGTTGCAGCATGGCCTCACACATCGCCAGGTCGTGATTGTGCTTTACGCGGTTTCGGCCGTGTTCGCCTTGCTCAGCCTCTTTCTGCTTTGGCCAACTGGCAGCTCTCTAGGATTGGTTCTCGCGGTTCTCGGAATCGGAATCTGGATCGGTGTGCAGCGCCTGGGGTATCTCGAGCTGGGTGAACTGGGCAGAGTCGCTCAGCGCACGTTCGAACAGCGTCAGATCGTCATCAACAACCTGGCCATCCGGCGAGCCTCCGAGGAATTGAAATCGGCTCGCGATTATGACCAGATTCGCCGCATTCTCGAAGCTGCCTTCGCTTCGAACGACTTTGACGGATTCGATGTCCGCTTCAAACTTTTTCCCGGCGAATCTCATCCCGCTGCAGCAGTTGAATCCAGCGCATCAGCGTCAGCCCGCCGCGGAGAAGTTTTTTTTCACTGGAATAAGTCGCGCTCGGTTTCTCTCGAAGGTCTTGCAATATGGACTCTCTCGCTTGACCTGGTTAGCTCATCGAACCGGCGTCGCGGCGCTCTGATGGTCCAGCGGCTCTATTCGCAGCGCCATCTGCAGCTCGATATCAATCTTCTTACGTCGGTTTTCCCCGTCGTGCTCGCGGACGCACTCGACCGCGCGCTTCAGCACACGGTCCAGGTAATTCCAAACGCCACTCAGGATGAAGGATTTATTGCCGCGCAGGCTGGCTAGAAAGGCACCTCCCCCGAAACACACGTACACACCTGCGCATTCCAAGGGTGAAGGAGCGAAAAGGGAGGGCTAAGAGTTAGAGTTTCGCGCTGACGTAAGAGTTGATCTCACAGTTCAGGCAAACTTCTTCAAAAACAGGCGCGGTCCACTGCATTTTGATTCTCCAAGTCGTTCAAGGCTTGATGCCTCAAACGTGAAGTGATTCTATCCCAGCACTCTTTCCCAGAGCAATAGGGTCAACCATAAAAACTCCCTTAAAAATCTAAAAGACGATCTCCAGTTGCAAGTTCTTGCACACTTACGCTATCAAACCTGCTTGCCCACGGACTTCCTGCGCAATTCTCTGCCTTTTCCACACGTCGTACCTCTGCCGCTACTGCCAAATCGCGCCGATCCCTGTTTACCTTATTCCTCTCTTCATTGATGGCGAGGACGCGCATTCATGTTCAGTAAGACGGTTTATGGCACCACTTTCCAGGACGTCAATTTTGTACCGCTTCAGTCGGCGACATTTTGCGTTCAATGCGAGCTGATCAGTACGAATAGCCGCCCATACTGTCTGGCGTGCGGAAGTCCCTCGCTGCTCAATCTCTCACGAGTCTTGGGTGGATCCCTACGGCAGCAGCAGACTGCCCACGTCATCACCGATTGTGAGCTCAATAATCTAGTGCGCGACCTGCTCCGTACCGTGCCGGATCCTCAAGTCATGGATGTCGCCGATTATCACGCGCGGGTGCCGTCGGCTGCCTTGCGCAGCCAGCTTCGCGTGGCGAATGCCGCCCACCCAGTTTCTGGTTTTCGCGCTGTGCATGTCGGAGAGGAAGTCGAAATTCGCGCCTCTGAGTTGGATCTGGAGCCCGCCATCAGCGCCATCACGGAACGCGCCCAGCATCTTACCGGAGCCACCGGAGCCGCCATCGCCCTCCGTGCCGGAGATGAGATTGTCTGTCGCGCGCGCGCCGGTCGCACCGCTCCCGATCTAGGAGTTCGCTTGCAGACCGATGCCGGAATCTCCGCCGAGGCCGTTCGCACCGGCGAAGTCATGCTTTGTCACGATGCCGAGCGCAATCCGCGAGTCGACCTCGCCAGTTGCCGCCGCCTGGGTGTTCGATCGATTCTGGTTTCTCCGCTTCGCTATTATCGGCGCACACTAGGCGTGTTCGAAGTGCTGTCGTCATCTCCCAGCGCTTTCGATGAACGCGACGTCGCAACCATGCAGCTTCTTTCCAGCATGATGGTCGCTGCCATTTCCCGCATCTCCAGCATCCATCAGACGAAGCTCTCGCGACTCGCCGGTTGAGCCCTTGATTCAGTTTTAGCGAAATTTTTAGTAAGCCCAGTAGGGCCCCGTGCCGCCCGGCGTACTCGCTCCTTCGATCGCCGTGTACACGTTGCGGCCGTAGAAGAAGGGAAGTCCCCAATCAAAGTAGGGTGAAATGGAATTGCCGCCGGAAGCTGGCGGAATAATCGACGGGCCGCCGAGTTGGCTGAATACCGTGTCGTTCGTATTCGCGAATAAAGTTTGAGCATTCGCAATGCTGAAATTAACCGTGCCGCTGGCGCGATTAATTCCTTGATTGGTCGCCGAAAGATTCTGGACGCTCGCGGGACAATAGAATCCTGGGGCATTCGACGTGTTAGGACAGTCAACTAATGCCGGAACGATGCTGCTATCAAGAAAGAAGTAACCATTCGATCCGCTGTCGATAAAGCTGCCAGAGTAGGGAGTGCCTTTGTAGCTGGTCGTGAACGATAAAGTCGAATCCATCGTATAAACCGTGGCGCTGCCCAGAGCGTTATTCGACTGCGTTCCGATTCCGAAAACCAATGACCCACTCAGCGTCGCTGTTGATCCTGAAACCGCGGGCAACTCAATAATCACTCCATTATTGTCGGAGCCAAACAGAACTACCGGATTGACAACTTGCTGCGCAATGCTCTCCCCGACGGCTTGGCAGCTCGTGGAGGAACTGCATTCATAGTAAGGATTGAAACCGCTGGCCTGCACCTGCTCGCAAAAGGTGCCGCAGTCTTGCGCGGTAGCACCGATGCCGAGAATTCCGTTGGCTCCCAGCGTGTTAAGCGTGTTAGCTGATGGAAATCCGTTCGAACAAGCAGTCGGAGCCTTGAAGTCTGTGTCGCTAAGAACTTGAATCGGCGCCGACGCAGCCTTCTCGCCGGCAATCTGCACGTCCGCCGTTTGCACCGGACCCCATGTGTAAGAACCCAGGAACTGCAAGCACTCGACTACGGGACTGCCGCTCGCTGCTTTCTGCCGCGGCAACGCAATCGTGAGTGCGGAAGATAGAATTCTCAAGCCGGAAGAACCTGTGTCCACCAACACGCCATCGATAGTCTGACACGTTGAGGTTCCCGGAACGCAGACTGTCACCGTGGCAAAGGCTCCATTCGCGTAGAAATTTGCCGGCCCCGAATTCACAACAATGGGAGCCACGTTCTGCCCGGACGACGCGATCACGCTCGCCTTGGTGGCAGGACTACTGCCGCCGCCGCAACCCATTGCAAGGCTGAACGCCAGTCCTATGAATGCAATAACAACTTTCCTGAAATGCCTCATTGAACGCTCTCGGGAAGTACGCCGGCTGGCAGCATCTCAGGGACATAGGCTCTCCCGGCAAACGCTCTGGGATGTCCGCCAATCTGCACAACCAGTCCCGGCTCATCAATCAACACTGGCCCTCGCCGAATTCGCGCCCCCTTCTGTGCTTGATTCGCCTGTGCCTGATCCGCCCGAGCCTGATTCGCGCGCGCGAACTGATCGAAATAGCTTCCCAGCAGTTGACGCATGTCCGGCATCCACGGACCCTGCCAGGCAACGCCGAATACCTTCCCCCCAGACACGTATTCCCTCACCACCGTGCCTGTCGGCCCCTGAATCTCGTGCACGGTGTAGGATCCGGAAGTCTTCATCGTCCGGCGGCCTTGCAACTGAATTTGGTCCGCTTGCACGGACGCTGCATCTCCCCCCAACGACGCCCACGCCGGCAGGGCAGTCGCGGCCATGACGAAAGCCGCCGCTATCACCAGCACTTTCAACTGGATAGAACTCCACACCCGTCCTGCCATAAACCTACCTCTGGAGAGATTGAGCGGAATGAACCTTCGGGATTAGATTAGGTTTGCATCGGGCCGGGTTGCACCAACTGTCGATCTAGGAGTTCGTAGGAACGCCCGATTATTTTCTTCCTGCTTGTTTTTCCACAATCTCAGGCTAATATGTACAAGACTTTGATCCACCGGGTCCCCCATGCCTGCCACCGTACAGTCTTCCCGTCCCGATATTGCTAACCGCCGTCGGAGTGTCCGCCAGAAAGTGCATGCCCCTGCGTACGCCAGTTTCGGCGGCTCCTCCAGAGACGAGATGCTCGATCTCTATGAAGTCCTGGACATCAGCGAGGATGGCGTCTCGCTCCAGTGCCCGGCGCCAATGCCGATCGACCAGGAGGTCGAGCTCTGCCTCGATCTCGCGGAATCCAGTGATCAGCTTTCTGCCGTTGCGAAAGTAGTTTGGTCAGATCCTGCCGGACGAGTCGGCTTGGGTTTTCCCGCTCTGCCCCAGCCTGCTCTTCACCGCTTGCGGCAGTGGCTCTTTCTAAACGCAATGGCGGGAGCCGCGAACGCCGCGTCTTCTTCCTCCGCTCCTTTCGCAATGCCTCAGCGCTCTGCTCTCAAGCGCAACTACACCGACACACTTACCGCAGCTTCGGCGGTGCAGCGGGAAGCTGAGTCCCTCGGAACCGATCTCGAAGCGGTTCTCTCTTTGATTGCTCTCCGCTCTCACTCTTTGCTTCGAGCTTCTGGCGCGGCCATTGCCCTGGCGGGAAGCGATACCGGCCATATGATCTGCCGGGCCAGCGCAGGCCCCAGCGCCCCACCCGTTGGCGCAAAGTTGCAGATCGGTTCAGGCTTTTCTGGAGAATGTGTACGGACCGGAAAATTGTTGCGCTGCGATGACGCCGCGACCGACGAACTTGTGGATCGCGAGAGCTGCCTCGCCCTCGGCATTCGTTCCATTCTCGCTGTGCCCGTGCGCTCCGGTGAAACCGTCATCGGACTCCTCGAGGCGTTTTCCGCCGAACCCAACGCCTTTGGAGAAAACGAAAGTACCACATTGCAACGCTTCGCTGAGACGATCTCAGGCGCTGTCAATCGGGCGCCCCGCCCGGACGGTCCTTCTGGCTTATCCCCCGCACCTGAAAAGCCTTTTTCCGCCACTTCCGGAATTTTGTTCGGCAGTCAGAAGCCAGAAAAGCAAGAAAGTAAAAAGCAAGAGAGTCAAAAGCAGGAGAGTGCCAAGCAGGAAGCGTCAGAGCAGAAAAGCATATTCGTAACCCAACAGCAAGAGCAAGAGGAAGCCAAGGTCGGCAGCGTTCATCTCCCTCGTGCCCATCTCTATCTGCTTTACGGCGCAGCTGCCACCATCGCGCTCGTGCTGGGTTTCACATTCGCGCAAGCCCGGGAGCGGACCGGCCGGCAAACCGTCCTCGCCTCCTCTACCGCTCCGGTCGAAGCTCCATCGTCCTCGCAGATGTCGTCAGTCGATACCGCCAGCGTGGAACAACTCCAGCAGTTGGCCAAACACGGCAACGCCGCTGCCGAAAATGCCATCGGCCTTCTGTACGCGCAGGGAGATGAAAAGCAGGCAATCAGACAGGACGAAACCCAGGCCGCTCGCTGGTTTACCAAAGCCGCTGAAGATGGCAGCGTACCCGCCCAATACAAACTGAGCCTGCTTTACTGGGGTGGTCACGGCGTACCGAAAGACTCAAACAAAGCCTATTTCTGGGCAGTGCTGGCGCGCGCCGGAGGCCAGGAAGGCAGCAAGGATCTCGCCAAAGTTCTCGCCAATGGCATGACGCGCGCCCAATCGGCGGCGATCGAGCAGCAGGCCGAAATCTGGTATCAGCAGCACGAATCACACGACAAGCCCAGGGCCGGCCGCTAGAATTGCCAGAGGCTTAATCCGCTTTGTCACAGGGTTGAAGGAAATTAAGCGGAACGTAGTAATCACGAGTTCTCGCCTTTTTGCTCTATCTCCTTTTTCTGCTGGGGATGAGCTTGGCCTCGCTCGGTGGGCCACCTTTAAGACTGTCCCGCTGTCCCACGGGGACCTCTTCCGTACTCTTCCCCTTGGGCCCGATCGCTTCCTCTATTGCTCGAAGGGTATTTTGATAGTCGTCCCGCTTCGCCATTTTTCTTGACCGCTTACTCATGGTTCCATGATGCCACAGCACACCGCGAACACGTTGACGGAACGGTAGTGTGCGGTTTTGAAATTCAACGAGTTTCTGAAAACACTGGGTGCGCTACCGCACATGGATAGGTATTTCATGGTACATTGGAAGAGTCTCATACACATCCTTCCGACGTGCCCGCTCTGGGCGACGGGCTCTTGTGCAATCTGACGATCGGCACTGGAGACCCTATGGATGCATTCGACTACGGAGAAAGCCTCACCCCGGAAGAAATTCTGCTGCGGTTCAAGAAGATCATGGGCAGAGATATGACTCCCGAAGAGAAACATAGATTTTTCTTGGTAGATCCACTCGAAGCACTGGCCCCGCGATTAAACCCCAGTGACAAAGCCTAGCAACACCTTAGGACATTGGTAGTGTCTTAAGCACTGCGTTGCTGGCGCTCTTTGTGGCGCTGTCATTGCACGGAGCCGGGAATCTCTTCCCCTTCAGTCGCATTCTTCTAAAATCGCGGCTAACCGATCACGTCTGGAGAATTGCCGAATTGCTTGGCGTATAATCGCTACTCGAAAGAACATGATCGCCCCGACGATTGCACTAGTCGAGCAAAAGCTAGCTGAAACACTCGCCAAACTTAAAGAGAGCAAAGACCCATCCGTTAGGCGAATCCTCTTGGCTGATATGCGCTCACTACTCGCAGAGCTTGACGGCCTTGTTTACACCGCCCCGTCGCTGCCACCAATCCCAAAGTGACAGCAAAACGTTATTTAAGACACCACCTAGGACACTACCCGAATTACCGGATTGCTCCAGACGCCGTAAAGATGTAAAAGACTTGTCTGGATGACCACCAAAGAGGCGCTCGATCGGCTTTGCCCCGAGTGCGGAGCTAAACCGCTCCAGCCATGCACAACTCCACCCGACTTCCCCGTAAGCAAAATACATGGAGGAAGATTCAAACTTACCCCCGCCGAGAAACTGTTCAAGGCTCGCGAAGATCAAATGCTCGCTAATCTGCTGGCACGCATGAAACGGAACCACAAGAAACGCGAAGCCGACGAGAAAAAGGACCGCTAATTTGGAACCTTGTCACCAGGTAGTGTCTCAGTTTCAAATATTCGGTAGTGGGCTGTTTTGAAATTCTTAGCAAATCGGACACCATGGGACATAGATCGCGACCAGTGCCGCAATCGGCAGCGATAAGAGTCCGTGGAGGAATAAGCGCCGTAATCCTGCTCGACCTCGGTAGCGCCTGTCCTCGCCGACATCGCTGACGTACAAGAGGAACAAGCACAACCCGTACCAAAATAGGATCAGTGCTGACCACCAGATAGACCGCCAGAGCATCATGCGGCTGCCTCTCCTGCTTTCTGCTCCAATAATTCCACCAGTTCTTCCAAACTCCAAACGTGATGGGACAGACCAGGTGCCATTGCTGGGGTGATCCTCAGCGTCTTGTGGATTCTGGCGAGATTCTAGTACACGGCGTGGATTGCAACCATCGCAATGTGATGTTCGATTTTCTTAGAGAAGCCGCCACAGCCGCAGCCGTCAGCGCCCCTTAAATCGAAACTGAGACACTACCTCACCACCAGAAGCCGCAATCTCTACTCCGCAGCGTTAAAATAGAGGCAGAGGCAGTCCGTGTCCACCCTGCGCACTATCCTGGACGAGCAAGTCCGCGAAGCCGATTCGCATCTTTACGAAAAGCTGGAGAACCACCGCGTTCGCTGCTTCGCCTGCGGACACTGCTGCCCCATTCCCGAAGGCCAGCCCGGCGTCTGCAAAGTCCGCTACAACCGCGGCGGCACGCTCTACGTTCCCTGGGGATACACCGCCGGCACCCAGTGCGATCCCGTAGAAAAGAAGCCTTTCTTTCACGCCTACCCTGGAGCTCTCGCTTACAGCTTTGGCATGATGGGCTGCGATCTTCATTGCTCCTACTGCCAAAACTGGGTCACCTCGCAAGCCTTGCGCGATCCCACCGCGGTCTCGCCTCCACACCAGGCCTCGCCCCAAGCCTTGGTGCGCGACGCGCTCGCCCAGGGCGCGAAGATTCTGGTCAGCACTTACAACGAGCCCCTCATCACCAGCGAATGGGCAGTCGCTGTTTTCAAAGAAGCCAAAGCCGCCGGACTCATCACCGGATTCGTTTCGAACGGCAACGGCACTCCGCGGGTTCTCGAGTATCTGCGTCCCTGGCTTGATTTGTACAAAGTCGATCTAAAAAGTTTTGACGATCGTCGCTACCACGAACTCGGAGGCCGCATCGGTCCCATCCTCGACAGCATCCGCCGCATCCATGCCATGGGATTGTGGCTCGAGATTGTCACCCTTCTCATCCCCGGATTCAACGACGATCCCGACGAGCTTCGCCGCCTCACGGAATTCCTCGCCGGAATTTCCCCTGACATTCCCTGGCACGTCACTGCATTTCACGGCGATTACAAAATGCAAAACGATGTCGCGCGTGACACGACTACCGAAGACTTGTTGCAGGCTGTCGAAATCGGCCGCGCGGCCGGATTGCGCTACATTTATGCCGGCAATCTGCCCGGCAGAGTTGGCGACTGGGAAAACACGCGCTGCCCGCAGTGCGATGAAACTTTAATCGAGCGCTACGGCTACTTGATCAAAGATTATCGCCTCACGCCGGACGGCCATTGTCCTCATTGCGCCACTGCGATTCCTGGCCGCTGGTCTTCTCGCTTCGAAGGTCAGATCGCCTCACATCCATTCTCCCCGCGAAACCGCTCCGTTTTGTTTACAATCCAAAATCAGTAAAACTTCCCGTTCGCGCATGCGGAAAATATCGACCCTCACCCTCTGTGTTGTTGAACTGCTACTGTTCTCGTCCTGCTCTCCGCGCGACTTTCTCACTCGCCGCCTCGCGGCCGATTTGATCGCCACTTCCACAACGTTTCGTGCTGTTCAGCCCTTCGAACTCACCACCGGCGTCATCTCCAACGAGGATTATCTCTCCCCCAACTACCTTGCCCTCCAGCATCGCGGCTGGATTTCCGGCACAGTTGCCAGGTGTCCTCCCGCCGTAACGCCGCCCTGCTGGGATGTAACTCTCACGCCCTCTGGCGTCGATACCTTTCAAAGCCTGCTCGCTCCCGCCGACGCGGAAAGCAAATCCTTCAGCATTCCCGCCGCGCGCCGTGAACTGGTTGCCATCACCGGCATCGCCAAGCAGGGCAACGTTGCCGACATCGAATTTACCTGGCGATGGATTCCCCTCAACGAAGTCGGCGCAATCATGTACTCCAGCGACACCCGCTACCGTTCCACCGCAGCATTTCGCAGCTACGACGACGGCTGGCGCGTCGTAGAAGCTCCCGCCCACAGCGGCCAACCATTAGACGAAGCCCTGAAAAACGCACAAGCCGCGCAGTAACGCCTTGCCTCTGTGCCACCCTGTGCCTCCCCTGTGCCCCTCTGTGGTAAAGATTCTAAGCCGCCCCCCAAGTTGATTCCCGCCCATCTCTCGTTATATAAACCTTAGTTCCTCGCCAGGCCCCCTATGAAGATCCCAAGACATCTTTGGTTGCTAGCGTTTCTAGCTCTCGCATCGCTCGCCGTTGCCGAAAATAAACCGAAGCTAACGCTGGACGAGTTCTTCAACGCCGTCAGCTACCCGGCCGTCGCTCTCTCACCCGACGGCAACTCAGTCGTGATCGCTACCGAGCGCGCCGACTGGGATCAGCAGATCTTCCGCACCGACCTCTGGCTCTACCGCGACGACGCGAAAAATGGATCGCTGATTCAACTCACGCAGTCCGGTCACGACATCGATCCCAAGTGGTCCCCCGATGGCCGCTGGATCGCCTTCCGCTCCGAGCGCAAGCCTTCTTCCGACAAAGATTCCGACTCCGGCTCCAGCGACGACAAAGACGATAAAGGCGACATCAGCCAGATTTATTTGATCTCGCCCGCCGGCGGCGAAGCGTTTCCTGTAACTCAAGGCCAGGAGGAAGTCCATACATTTTCCTGGTCGGCCGACTCTCGCACAATTTACTTCGCTACCCGCAATCCATGGACGAAGTCGCAAAAAGACGACTACAAGAAACAATGGAAAGACGTCGTGCAATATCGCACCGCTGAACGCGGAGACACCATCTTCGCTCTCGACGTTGCCGCCGCTCTCGCCCGCCACGCCGCCGCCCCCGCGAAGCTCTCTGAAAAAGAACTGAGCGACGCCGAAAAAGAATCCGACCTCACCCCCGGCGCCCGCCCCCTCGCAACTTCACCCTTGCGCATCGACGACATGGTCACTTCTCCGGACGGCGCTAAACTCGCCTTCGTCACCAATGCCGTAAACCAGCGCCAGGAAAAATTCGAAGACGTCGAAATCTATGCTCTCGATCTGACCTCTTCCAACCACACTCCCCGCCAACTCACACACAATCAAGCAGTCGAAGTCAGACCACACTGGGCCAACGACAGCCGCCACGTCTTCTTCACAGTCGAAGTCGGCGATGTCAGCGGCCCCTACCGCGACCTGCAACCGCATCTGTACTGGGTGGACAGCGAAAAGCCTGACGCCGAAAAGCCCGGCGAATCTAGCGCCATCGAGCAATGGAGCAAAGACTTCGTCGGCGCTGTCGACCATTACTCCGTCACCGCGGACAGCGTATTGGCCTCCGCCCGTCTGGGAACCGAAGTCTCCGCGTACTCAGTCACGCAACCGAAACAGTCCCTTCACAAACTGAATAGCTGGGACGGCACGTACGAAACTCTATCCTCGACGACGCATTCTCCCCGCGTCGCCTTCGTCTATTCATCCTTGCAAAAGCCCACCGAAGTCTACTTGGCCGACAGCGCCGACAAACTCGATCAGGCGCGCCCCATCACTTCCTTCAACCATCTCTTCACCGAGCGCGATCTTCCGCAAGGCAAGCCCTACCGCTGGAAGGCCGA
This sequence comes from Candidatus Sulfotelmatobacter sp., assembly GCA_025462865.1. Taxonomy (GTDB): domain Bacteria; phylum Acidobacteriota; class Terriglobia; order Terriglobales; family Acidobacteriaceae; genus Sulfotelmatobacter. The sequence goes on from JAOAPI010000067.1 coordinate 55,547, forward strand.
CGACGGCACCATGATCGAAGGCATGCTGATCTATCCTCCCGGCAGCTTTGAATCAGGAAAGCCTGAGGCGAAGCATCTCCCCATGCTCACCTTCATTCACGGTGGCCCCGCCGACGCCGACGGCAACCACTTCGAAGCCGACTGGTACCAATGGGCCGCCCTCGCCGCCACCAACGGATGGCTGGTCTTCGAGCCCAACTACCGCGGCTCCGCCGGATACGGCGACAAATTCCTTCAGCAGATTGTTCCCGTTATCGTCTCGCGCCCGGGCAAAGATATTCTCGAGGGCATCGACGCTCTTGTGAAAGATGGCATCGCCGACGCCGATCACCTCACCATCGGCGGCTACAGTTACGGCGGCTACATGACGAACTGGCTCATCACGCAAACCACGCGCTTCAAGGCCGCCGTCACTGGCGCCGGCGCCGTCGAGCATGTCGGCAACTGGGGCAACGACGACACTACTTACGACGACGCCTACTTTCTTGGCGGACGCCCCTGGGAAGCTCAGCAGCGCTATCACGACGAAGCCGCCATCTTCCAGATCGACAAAGTCAAAACTCCCACGCACATGGTCGGAGGCGCCAACGACATCCGCGTCGCCGTGCTCGAAGATTACCTGCTCGAGCACGCTCTCTATTCTCTTGGGATTCCCAACAAGCTCCTGATCTTCCCCGGCGAAGGCCACGGCCTCGGCAAAAATCCCTGGCACGGCAAAATCAAAGTCCGCGAAGAACTAATCTGGCTGCAAAAATACGGCGGCGTCCCCGCAGTCAACGATCGTCATTGACTCTCAACATACGAAACAAACGAGGACGCACCTACTCCAGCTTCACTACCACCGCGACATCAAATCCCGAATAATACTTCTTCACATCTCCCGCCCCATACTTCTCTCGAAATTTTTCGACCACAGACTTCACCGCCTTCGCGCCAGTTATCGGAACCGCTCGAAATTCCCCCTCCACGCCGCGCGCATCAATCCAAATCGTGGGATTCTTGCGGACATTCTTATACCACTGCGTCTCCGACCCCGCCACCGGCAACAGATAAAGCTTCCCGTCCTCGAAAACAAACCACACCGGCCTCGAGCTTTTCTTCCCCGACTTCCTCCCAATCACGCTGATCTTGATCTGCCGGTATCGCTCCAGCCGTTCCTTAAGTGTCTCCTCCGATTTCTTCATAGCACCTCCTCTATCGCAACGCCCTTCAATCATTCTATTCATCGTCATGTAGAAGGTCTTGTCATTCCGAATCTTTCGTCGCCGCGATCAGCGGCAATAATGTCGAGGAGCCCGCCTGTTTGCTCGCCCCCTCAAGCCAGCCACTCCCAACTCTCCCGATACCCCTCCCACTTCGGATTCCTGCTCTTCAAATCTGGAAACAATCGCAAACTCTTCACTCCCGCAAATGCCGTGACCGGCAGCAAATACCAGACATCTTTCTCTTTCCGCACGACGTGCGCCGCCAGCACATCAATATCTTCCGCCGTATAAATTTTCTTCCCTTCACTTCGCGTCGAATAAACCGGCTGCACGTCATACCCTCCGCGATTCAGACGCATCGTCGCCTTCACCTGCACCCGCAACAACCGCCCGCCCGGACGCGCCCACACCACAAAATCATACTTCTCGCTGTCGCCCCACGGCAGCGCCAACCCAAATCCCAACGACTGCGCCTTCACCAAAAACGCCGCCTGTGACATCTCCCCCATCCTCTTCGGATTCCTTTCTCTTCCCCGCCAATACGCTCCTTCTTCCTCCGCCACCGCAAAAATAGAAGAAACAAATCCCCGCGCCGTCCCGTCTCCTCGCCTCGCTCCGCAAATCGCTACCGACCTCCACACCCGACACTCATCCCCGCCACCTTCCAGACGCATAACCACACTCCTCCCGCCTAGCCTGCCGCTCCAGCAGCAGCGCGAGCCGTCACCACAAAATTTTCCACCATACTTGCAATATTCCACCCAGGTCAATCCAAGTCCAGGTCATCCCGCCAATTATTTCGGGACGTTTTCCACAAGCCGAATGTGGGAGTGGTTCGCGGGTGTACCGTCCTTAGTCTCTCCGTTCTGTGGAGAGACAGGGCGGGGCCTTTGACTCCGCCAGTGTAGAGCGGGCGCCCTCGCCCGCTTGCCCTTGACTTTGATTTTGCCTTGACTTGCCGTCCGCCGCCCCTGCAACCGTGGAAGAGCGGCGCTTCAGCGCCGCGTAAGCCTCGCCTTTGGGTGGCGCAGCGCTTCAGCGCTGCGATGCGCGTCCCGTTAGATGATGGGCTTTAGCCCCCGAGGAACCTACCCCCGACTGTTCAGCTCGAAACGCGCACCATCACGCCCCAACCCGTAGACCCAGCCCTGAGCCAAGCCGAAGAGAAGTAATTCCTCGGTAAGCCTTGTCTTTTCTCCGAGATTACTTGTGCCAACTCGGGAAGGAAAATCGACTCAGGATTGACCGGGCTGAAGCTCAACGGCCGCTGCCAAGCCCATAATTAAAGAGCACTCGTTCTCCCGCATATTGACGTTGTGTAAATACACCATATGCAATATACTTGGAACGAAGAAAAAAACCGCCGCAACCTTGCAATCCACGGCATAACCTTTGTCGACGCGGTTCGCATCTTCGAAGGTTCTACGCTCGAAAGGGCAGACGATCGCTTCGACTACGGCGAGACCCGGGTCTATGCCATCGGGTTGGTCAACGGTCTCGAAATTACGGTTATTTATGTCGACCAAACGAATGACGAAAGGCGCATCATCTCGGCGTGGCGCTCCGAACCTCACGAGCGCCGTTACTACTGGCAAAACCTCGAAGGTTAAGCACCGCAGAAAAAAGCGGTCAAATGAAGGTGATGCGACCACCGACTGGAACAAGTTGCGCCGCCTGACTGACGCCCAGATCCGCAAGGGCATCTCCTCGGACCCCGATGCTCACGCCACCGATGCCGCATTCTGGAAAGACGCCAACATCGTAATGCCTACGCCCAAAACCATCGTGACCATGCGCCTCGACGCCGACCTGCTTCGCTGGTTCCGCCAACAGCGCGGCTACCAAACCCGCATCAACGCCATCCTCCGCGCCTATATGCAGGCGCAACTCTAGAATGTCGTGTGTGGAGCGCGCGCCCTCGCCCGCTTGCCCTTGACTTTGATTTTGTCTTGGCATGCCTTTGGGTGGCGACCGTCACGATGTCCCGGATCGGTTTCGACGCGCGTGCCCGAACGCAAAACAGCCCCGATAGCCAATTCGGGGCTGTTTCAGAAAGGTACCAAACGCCGCTTGCCGGGTTCAATTCTAGTTCCTTGCCATCACCTGTCAACGACCCAAGGTATACACCCGACCGGCGTCATCCCGAGCGCAGCCGTTCTTCAGGCGGAGCGAGGGATCTCCCGCGCATCGCTAGCCCTGCCCACGCCTCGACGCCGACCTGCTCCGCCGGTTCCGACAACAACCCGACTACCAAACCCGCATCAACGCCATCCTCCGCGCCGACATGAAAGCGCAACTCTGAAACGTGTAGAGCGGGCGCCCCCGCCCGCCTGCCTTTGACATTGCCTGTGTGGAGCGGGCACTCCTGCCCGCTTGCCTTTGACCTTGATTTTGACTTTGCCCCTGATTTTGACTTTGCTCTGTCGAAGAAACGGGAGGGGCAAGACTTCAGTCGTGCCAAATCGCGCACTCCTCACCTCAACCTTGTCATTCCGAGCCCTTCGTAGCCGCGATTAGCGGCGAGAACGGCGAGGAATCTGCTGTTCGCTTTCGCCACGATAACCCGTCTGGAAGCGGGCGACTCGCCTGCTGGTCTTTGACCTTGCCCCTGTGCGGCGGAAACTCCTGTCCGTTGCCTTTGACAAGGAAAGATTCGTATCAGGGTATGTCTTCAGGCATACCACAAGCTCCGCACCACCGTGGAAGAGCGGCGCTTCAGCGCCGCGTAAGCCTCACAAATCGATGCGGGCTTCAGCCCCCGAGGTCGCGCCGCCGATATTCATGGTCGAAGCGCGCAGAACGCACCATCACACCCAAGCCCCGAGGGGGCGGCATATATTAGCCCGGGACGTAAGTCCCGGGTAAGCCAAAACAGCCCCGATAGCCAATCGGGGCGGAGGTAATCTCAGGTAGCATGAGCTGAGGGGTGGGAGATCCTGAGGGGGAAATTGGGAAACTTTCCGATCTGTCCCAGTTTTCTAGCCTGACGTAGCCGTCGCAGCTGCCGAAGGTTCAATTACCTTTTCCATTTCCTCTAGCATGAGTAGGACTTTCTTGTAACCCTCGGTGAGAGCCGAAACATCAATGCCCGCCTTCAAACGCGGGTCAACAAAATACTCTTGCAGGAAAGCAATCTTGCTCTCAAACCTGGAGCGAAGGATTGCTATCACTTCCCCTGCGAGCAACCGAGTCGCATAGATCTGCCCTATCGTTATAAGCGTGGAGAGGACCGTCATAATGCAGCAAGCAATCACGGTGTCCACTTCACCTTCCCACGGGGTGCCTCCGATTCGCATCGCTACCTGAGTCCGACCGTCCTTTTTGCCCGTCTGTGTTACACGCTTTCGCAATGCCTCAAAAGTTCCATGAGTCCCAAGCTCGGTGAAGAATCCGTACACCGGGTCAAACTTGGGCTTGCCGAGCTTTTTTCTGATAGCTCCAGGCGACAGCTCCTTTATGATTGTTTGCTTGTCCCCGCCTCCCCAAACTTCCGCCAATTCGGGATGGTGAAAGAACAATTCAGCTTTGTCTAGCAAGTCATGAACGGTGCGGAGATGGTTGTAAGCCTGGGTTGTGTAACGTCGTTCCGCCAAATAAAAAGCGGCAGTCAATTCATCCACGGTCCAATACAGCAAGCCCAAGGTCGCAAATTGGGCGACTCCGCTTTGCGGCTGCTGTGCCGCGTCCCAAAGCAAATCTAAGATGGATTGATGGGCCTCAAGAAAAATAGACCTCGCCGCTTCCACTAGCGGACGCTGGATAGGGTATGGCATCCCAAGTCTCTTGAGCAAATCCTGTGACCTGTGATGCTTTCGTCTCGTCCCTGCGATTGCGCGAACCATCTGTCTTTTATTCGGACTATCCTCTACGTCTTTCAGCCCGTTCTCAAACATCGTGGCGATTGTATCCAGCAGATTATTTAAATAGGTGTTCGCGTCCGCATCCATCGAGGTTTCATTTGCGACCGCATAGTCCATTACGTCCTTAAATCGGTCGCGGAATTGTTCCGGATTTGCAATCGCGTATCCCATGCGCTCCTGCGCGAACGCCTGAAAGTCCTTGAGCGTGATAGTCATTACTCAATTGTAAGTGGAAAAATTCGGAAGAATTCGGGAATTCGGGGGAAAACGTTTGGCTCCCGAAACTTGAGAACTGTTCCCGGTTTTCTCCCGCCCGCGTCATTCCCCAACCATGCTCTTCGCCTTGGAGTCGAGGACCTTACACACGTTCCGGGCATGACCTGTCATCAAGGTTTCCTCGCCTCCTCCGAACTGTATGAACCCGGTGCCCGGGTTATGGTGACGAACAAGCAAGCCACCGAAGTCTTTCCAGCCGGGATATTGGAGTTGATCGTTCAGAGCGCGGCGGAGGATCGTGGCCAGCATATCTGCCAGCTGCAGTCCAAGCGAATCACGCGAATCTTCAAACGTTCGCTGCTCGGTTAGAAGCAATTGTGCATTTACACCAAGTCGCTCATCTTCTCTCAGCGGTCCTTTTCCGGAAACCGAGTGTAACCACTGGAGGTGCCTCAGATCTTCGGGCTCAATCGTTGCTCGGTTGAATCCGTACTTTGCGTCAAAATATGAATAATCCTCTTCCAGAATGCCAACGAGCGGTACTTTGGCGAATGCACCTTCACTTAGTGGCAGAATTAACGTGCTCCACGTCTCTTCCATCTGAGTGAGCGTCCGGTACTTGCGGTCGATGACCCACGCGATATCGCCCAGCTCTTCGGGTTGACGCTGTACGAAGTAGACGGTCCCTTCGCGAATCGTTCTAATGATCAGCTCCCAAGTCGCCAAAGCCTGAAGAAACAACTGATTCGACATCTGCCGGACCTCTTCGCCGAGCTGGTGCAAGTGCGGAATGGGTCCCGGATGGTGTTCGCGGGTTATATTCGCAGTAACAGCGTCAGCTTGCCTGTTTTTGAAATCCTCGACCAGGTTGTCCGGGTGCGTGTTAGTGTCCAACGCGATGAACTGGACCAACGTGTCGTATTTCAGGACGAGGCTGATTATCTGGGCAGCCTGCGATTCATCCAGGCTCCTCCCCTTGATCTCGACGTTTTGGTTCGGCCACGTATCGCGAAGGTGCAAGAATTCATAGAACAGTTCGTGCTCTGTGGCCGATGGAATGATTAGGGAAAGGACGATCGAAAACAGTGGGCGCGGAGGTTGCGGAGGTATAAATGCTCCGGCCTCGTCAATGTAGATTCGCATACTGCATTTGCCGGGTGCCCCATACTTTCGCGTACTGTGCAAAGGAACCACAGACCGATGTAATACCGCTTCTCTGGGAATCTACCTTACCCCCAACTGCCAAAACAAAAACTCATACACATCCGTAAACTCCTCGATCTGCTTCGTCACCGGTTTCCCCGCCCCATGCCCCGCCTTGGTCTCAATTCTCAACAATATAGGACGCTCCTTACTCTTCCCATTCGAAGCCGCACCCTGCATCAACGCTGCCATTTTCTTCGCATGCATCGGATCAACGCGCGTGTCGGTATCGGCAGTCATAAACAACACCGCCGGATATTCCGTCCCCGCTTTCACGTGGTGATAAGGAGAATAAGCATAGAGCCACTTGAACTGCTCAGGATTGTCCGCGCTGCCGTACTCGGGAATCCACAGCTTGGCAATCTGGAAATTCTGGTAACGCAGCATGTCGAGCAGCGGAACCTGGCACACCACCGCGCGAAACAGGTCAGGACGCTGCGTGATCATCGCTCCCATCAGCAGGCCGCCATTCGAGCCGCCTTGAATGGCCAGATGATCCTTGTCGGTATATTTTTCCGCGATCAAATGTTCTGCGCCCGCAATCATGTCGTCAAAAACATTTTGCTTTTTGTCGAGCATGCCGGCGCGGTGCCAGTCTTCGCCGAACTCCGCCCCACCCCGCAGATTGGCGAGGGCATAAATCCCGCCGTGCTCCATCCACAAATAAGCCGTGCGGCTGAAAGCCGGCGTCACGCTTATGTTGAACCCGCCATACGCCGTCAGCAGCGTGGGATTGCGCCCGTCTTTTTTCAGTCCTTTCTTGTGCACGATAAACATGGGCACGCGCGTGCCGTCCTTCGAGTGATACCACTCCTGCGCAACTTCATATCCCACGGGATCAATCGAAGGCGCATCCACTTTGGCCCAGAGCGTAGTCTCACCCTCCTCCAGGTCATACCGATAAATCGACGGAGCAAACGTAAACGACTGGAAGCCGTAGAAAATCTCATCGCGATTCCATTTGCCGGAAGATCCGAATACCGTGCCAATCGCGGGTAGGGCGAGATCCTTAAGCTTTGTTCCTCCGATGTCAAAAATCGTAAGTTGCGAACTGGCATTCTGCTCGTACTGCGCGAAGATCTTTCCACCCCACACCGAGGCGTCCTTCAAAACTCCGCCAGTCTGCGGAATAATTTCTTTCCAATCGTCGCGTTCGTAATTACCCGCTTCCGCCATAAACACGCGGTAGCGTGGAGCATCTTCGTTGGTAAGGATGTAAAGCCTTCCGTTGTACACCGTCCCGTTGTAAAGAAAATTCTTGCCGGTAGTGATTCGAATGGGCGGCGTGCCTTTCTTCAAATCCATCAGGAACAGTTCCGTCTTGGTCCAGCCCTGCGACACCGTGATCAGCAGCATGCGGCCATCGTTGTCAAGATTCACGCTCGGCCAGTCCTCGGGATCGCGCCCTTCACCGAAAATCAATTCATCCTTGGCGGGATCGTCTCCCAGCACGTGATAGAACACGTGCCGGTTGTACACCTCCTGTCCCGCTTCCACATCACCCTTCTTGGGAAAGCGCGTGTAATAAAACCCGGAATTGTCGGGCATCCAGGCGATGCTGGCCGCGCGTGTGCGCTCAATCGTATCGGGCAACTGCTTGCCGGATTTTGTTTCAATGATGTGCAGCGTGCTCATCTCCGATCCGCCAGCCGAGGTTCCGTACGCCACATATTTTCCATGCTCGGAAGCTTCGTACCAATCGAGAGCAATCGTCCCATCCGCTGCGAGTTGATTGGCGTCAACCAGCACACGATCCTTTCCATCAACACCTTCGCGCACATAAAGCACTGGCTGATTCTGCATCCCGTCGCGCCGCGTATAGAAATAATATTTCCCGCCAATCTGCGGCACTCCAATGCTGCCAATGCTCAGCAACTCCGTCAGCCGCTTATGAACCGCATCGCGTCCGGGCAACTTATCGAGCACGCCACGCGTGTAAGACATTTCCTCCGCGACCCACTTCTGCGTGTCGGAATTATTTCCATCTTCGAGCCACCGATATTTATCGACAATCTTCGTCCCATGAAAATCTTCCTGCACCGGACGCGCTTCCGCCAGCGGAGCCGCCACCGCAGGTGCACTGGTCTTCGCGTCATCAGACGCAAACGTCACCGCCACCATAAAAAACAAAAAAACAAAAATCCAAATCAAACGTCCACCTCCACGCATATGCACTTCAACCTCCGCGGTTCACCACATCCCGCTAGACTATCAAAATCCCCAAAGCAAATTTTCCGACCGGATAGCGATTGCATTCCGCTGTTTTCACACCCCGCAGCGGGATGCTATGATAATGACGCAAGCGCGCCCTGCGGGCGCGCTCCACCACACTCCTCAGTAGCTCAATGGCAGAGCATTCGGCTGTTAACCGAAGGGTTGTAGGTTCGAATCCTACCTGAGGAGCCATTCTTTTCAGTTGGTTACTGGACTGCGAGATTTCCCACTACAGTGACTTTGGGGACTTTTTGAGGGACCCCACGGGAATTTCGAATCGCCCGAGCACATCGGCAGCCTCACGAAGGGCGTGGCTCCCAATGTGACCGTATCGCTTAGCCATGCGGATCGCGGTTGCAGCAGACAATCACATCATGCTTGCTACTACGTGATAGGGGATTCCTGCTTCCAGTACACGGGTGACCGCGGTGTGACGCAGGTCATGGAAGCGGCATTGTTTATTCCGGCGCGTGTAATCGCAACGTGGGGGGCTTGGTGATGCACTTCACACAGCGGGATCGTGAAAAACGGGGCATGATGGAACCCTCCAAGATGGTGTTCTTGAAGGTCCTTCGTTGATCCGCATATAGCACAGCAGCGGACCTGTGATCGCCCCAATTTCACGCGGCACCACCCGACAGTGAGCGGTATAGCGAATACGGAAGTATCTCTTTGCGAGCTTGATCGATCAGAATCTTGACGTCGGTTATTAGTCCAATACCTGCGATCTTCTTTCCGCGCCAACGGGCCATCGCATTGCCCGGTCCAGGTT
>JAOAPI010000070.1 GCA_025462865.1 Candidatus Sulfotelmatobacter sp.
CTGCTGATTTCTCAGTTTTTCAATGCCGCCGGCAGCACACCGTCATCGCTTATGATGGCCACCGGCAAGCATAAACCTGTCGCAATAGCGGCAAGTATCTCGGCTGCACTGAACCTGTGTCTCAGTATTCTGTTGGTAAAGATAATAGGTTTATACGGCGTCGCGTGGGGGACATCAATTGCGACAACCATCGTCTATCTGAGCTTCTGGCCCGGCTATTTACGCAAGGTGCTTGGTGTGCCGATTCGAACGTTTCTGTGGACTGGCCTGGGTAAGATTACGATGTGCTCGATTCCATTTGGAATTGCATGCGCCGTTGCCGAGAAGTTTTGGCATCCGCATTCGCTGGTGACGTTTTTTGCCCAAATACTGGCGACGCTGCCTGTGTATGCCATCAGCGTGCTCTTGATATTCAGAGGTGAAGCGTCGAGTGCATTTCGGATGTGGCAGGGTTCCCGGATGGCGCAGTCGCAGGCCGTGCGCTAGGCGTTTCAGGGCACTATTGACCATTCAAGCCGAGAAGGTAAGATCTTCCCTGCATCGTCGCACCGGCCACCAACATCTGAGATTGGAGCGACGGCTGCGAATCCTGGTCCAGAGCATGTGTTTGAACACTACATGGCGATAGGGTGTAACCACTGGGCCGCAGAATTGCCTTTCGCAATCCACTGAAGAAGTTGATCGGGCAGCGGGCTGATAAGATTAACCGGCGGGGGCAGGGTATCCTAGGAATTTTGCATGAATAAGTTTTCGGCAGATGTTGCGCGTTACAGGGCCAAAGGTGCCGCGGGAAAGGAGTTGTGGTTGAACCCCGCGATTTGGGCGATCGGGTGCTATCGGCTGGGTAATTGGCTGCATGTTTCAAGGCCGTTCGTGCTGATCCGCGTTCCTCTGAAGCTGGTCTCTTACGCTGCAAACAAATTCTGCGAAGTTTTCATGGAGATGTGTATCGATCCCCAGGCTTCCATCGGAGAGGGACTTTGCGTTGGCCACATTGGCGGAGTTCATATCAATCCTCAGGCTGTTCTTGGACGTAACTGCGACATTGCGCATCGGGTGACGATAGGCGCGTCTGCCATGGGACGGCAGGGTGCGCCTGTGCTTGGCGATGACGTCTATATTGGGACCGGTGCGACACTGGTGGGTAAGATCAAAGTCGGCAGTGGGGCAAAGATTGCCGCCAATACTCTTGTGATGACCAACGTTCCCGAGGGAGCTACCGTGATGGGGGTTCCTGGACGAATTATTATGCGGCCAGCTAAAGCTGTTCAGCCGGCAGCTGTAGCAGTAGCCGGAGCGGAGAGAACAGATGTTGAGTGATTCAGAGCGTCAGGATCTGCGACGAAGGATCAAGGACGCCGCGTCCAGACAGGATGCAGGCGCCGCAGTAAAGTTTGGGCGAGAGCTTCTGGCTTCCGGCAAGCCGGCAGACGTTATGTTTTGTGCGTCTGCATTTGGTGGCATTGCAGACGCGCTTAAGAGCCAAATGGGAACCCGGCGACTGAAGATGTATGTAGTTCGTTCAGTGACAGTGGAGCCGATACTTCCTTTTCTGGCTACCGAGGCAGTGCTGTCGAATTACGCGCTTGATCTGCAGGTGGGGGGATACGGCTCCTATGTAGACGAGATGCTGAACCCCCAGAGCGCGCTGGCTAAGTTTGAGCCCGACGCCGTTCTGGTCCTTCTCGATCTGGAAGAGATTGCAGGGCGCCTGCCGGAGTTGTGTGCGGACGGCATTGGAGCCGGGGTGGAGGAGGAGATCGAGGAGTGCCTGGCGCGGATGGCACAACTGCTCAGGAGTTTTCGCTCTGGCAATTCGGCGCGGATACTCCTCCAGGGGCTCGTTGTTCCTGACCAGACCTCGCTTGGCGACGTTGGAGATGCGAATCTTCCACATAGTCTGGCGAATGCAGTGTTGCAGTTGAATCAAAGGCTGGCTGCCCTGTGCCGAACGGTCTCTGACTGCGTCTTCTTTGATGTAGATCGCCTTGCTGCGCGATATGGCCGGGCTCAATGGCGCGACGCTAGAATGTTTTTGGCTTCCCGGCTTCCTGTCTCCGCGGACTCATTCCGTACTTATTCGCGAGGTCTGGTTCGGTCGTTCTCGACGCTGTTCCGAGCCCCCTGCAAGGTTTTGTGCACGGACCTCGATAACACGCTGTGGGGAGGGGTGCTGGGCGAAGATGGACCTGAGGGGATTGCTACCGGGAGTGCGTTTCCGGGGAATTGCTATCTCGACTACCAGAAGTATTTGAAGCAACTGTCTTCGCGGGGCATTCTGCTTGCTATCGTCTCCAAGAATAACGAGGCTGACGTTCGAGATGCGTTTCAGATCCGCGCAGCCGATCTCGCGCTGAGTCTGGATAACTTCGTTGCAACCAAGATCAGCTGGAACGAAAAATCGGACTCGATTCGCGAGCTTGCGAAAGAGCTGTCCCTTGGGCTCGATTCCTTTGTCTTTGTCGACGACAATCCGGTGGAATGTGAAGCGATCAGGCAGCAGTTCCCAGAGGTCGCCGTCATCGAGGCTCCTGTTGAAGAACCGTGGAAGCTAGTCGAAGTCCTCGCTGAGCAACCGTTTTTTGATGCGGCTATCGTTACTGATGATGACGTCAATCGCCTGAATGAATACAAGGCTCAGGCGCAGCGGGCTGTGTTGGCCAACAGCGCCGGCAATCGCGATGAGTTTCTCGCTTCCCTGGGAATCGTATGCACGTTTCAGAGCGCACTGCAGGCTCCGCTCTCAAGGGCGGTACAGTTGCTCGCCAAGACCAACCAGTTCAATCTGACGACGAGGCGCCACTCGGCTGCTGAGGTCGAGGAGTTCACTTCGGCAGCGGGAGGGCAGGCGGTGGTGGTTCGCGTGCGTGACCGCTTCGGCGACGCTGGGGTAGTAGGGCTGGCGCTTGCGCGCAATCAAGGGGACTCGTGCTATATCGATTCGCTGCTATTATCGTGTCGAGTGATCGGCAGAGGCATAGAGACAGCGCTTCTGGCTTATCTTGGCGAACATGCGCTGCGAAATGGCGCCAGGCAGTTGGTGGGTGAATTTATCCCAACAAAGAAAAATGCTCCGTGCGCGAGCTTTTACTCCGATCACGGGTTCGTCAAGCGCGTTTCGTCGGAAGAAGTCCCCTCCGACTCCATTTTTTATGAACTTGATCTGACCGCTTCGGCTCCGGCGAGCCCAAAGTGGATAACTCTGGAAGGAAATGAATCTAATGAACTCTCAGCAAGTGCCGTCTTCTCTTCGTGACATCCTGGCCGACATCCTCGAGATTTCGCCTGAGCAGGTCACGCCAGATCTAAGCATCGGAATGGTCGAAAGCTGGGATTCCTTCAGACACCTGCAGGCGATCCTGGCGATCGAAGGGGAGTACGGAGTGCAGTTCGATCCACAGCGGATACCTGAGCTTACGAGTGTGTCCCTGCTCCAAACAGAGTTAGAGAAGAAGGGAGCGACGCTCTGATGTCTGAGTCTCCAGACGGTCTAGGGTTCAAGCTTCTGCATGTAGGGGTGGCCGTGCCATCTCTTGGCCCAACTACGGAACTTCTTTCGAATTTATTTGGGTACAAGGTTGTCTCTGGTCCTTTTGATGATCCGATCCAAAAGGTAACCGTGAATTTTCTCGCTAAGTCTGATGCGGATGTCGCTGAGATTGAGCTGATCGCACCGCTGAGCGAGGACTCTCCCATTCGGTCAATGTTGGCGAAGGATGGCGGAGGCGCCTACCATCTGTGTTTTGAGACGAGCGATATCGACGGTGCTTTGGCGCACGCCAAGAAGAACGGCTGCATCGTAGTCTCTTCCCCTGTCCCGGCTGTGGCTTTTGAGGGCAGGAGGATAGCATGGATCTACACGCGGTCGCGCCAGTTATTTGAACTGGTGGAGTCAAATGCAGCGGCTACGTAACTCGTTTCCACTCTTCGCATGACAGTCGAAGGCACGGATAATTTCGTCAGAGCTCACGTCGTAGATATAGCAGCGGTCGCTCACCGTGCGTGTATATACAGGGCGTTTCCAAAGCTTAAGAGCCCGCTGCTGCCTGCATACAGCGAGTACAACCCGCGCAAGCGAAATCCGGACTCACCGAGCTGGGCGTGGAGATCCCACATCAACGGCATTCCTTCATAGACGGGGTCAAAGTAAACCTCAACGAATACCGAACGGACAGCGCCCTGAGAGAACATCTTTTGTGCGCCTTTGAACACGCGATTCTCCGCGCCTTCCACATCTACTTTCAGAATGTCAATGCTGGATATGCCGTGCTCAGAGCAAAAGTGATCAACCGTGTCGGTGTGAATCTCAATAGTCTTTCCTGTGTCTGTCTGCCTTCGCAGCAGAGAGTTTGTGATGCTTGCTGCACCGATATTGAGTGTGGTGTTGGAAATCTGATCGGAGAGCGCCATGGCGATTGGATGAAATCTCTGGTCAGAGAGAGCGACAAAGAGACTCATAACTAGCAGGAAATGGCTCAAATGACCATATCTGAGCAGCAGGGAAAAGATGTCGGTAGGTTTTGGCTGTCTGTCCCACGTTTGCCCCGACATCGAAAATCATTCTCGCATCAGGGAGCAATCGCTTTTGATCGTCGTCTGAGTTCCACGAATGGACTCCGAGCGCCTTCTTGACGATGGTGCGAAATTGGCTCTTCATAAAAGGTGCAAATCCGCCTATCCCGAAATCAGTTGCAAAGGAAAGTGAGTTACCCCGACGCTGCCTTACATGCGTCGCTCGTCTTATCATGGAAAATTGTCTTGTTTGCCAAGTGCAGATCGTTCACCCTTTTCGAGGCACTGGTACAGTTCGTGCTCTGCTCTAGTGTTAAGATACGCTTGCTGTATTTAGTGTGTCGCTTTCAGCGGGAATTAAAATTGTGCTTGTTGATCGACAATGAAGGAGCAAATGCCGCAGCCTTTACGGAGACTCTATCTTCTCTACCATGAACTGCGGCCCAGCGAGAGTCGATACTCGTATGTCGTTGAGACCGGTACGTTTGAAACACACGCTGATCTTTTTGTCCGGCTGCGCAAGATCGACGGTTCCGGCTTGTGGCCGGAGATCACATTCGACGATGGGCATATTTCAAACTTTGAGTTTGCCGCGCCTATTTTGCAATCGCGAGGTCTTACAGCGCGGTTCTTTATCACTGTGGGTTGGACCGGGCAGAAGCTGGGCTACATGGGGTGGCCGGAACTGCGTTCGCTGCATGAGGCAGGGCAGTTGATAGGTGCCCATGGATGGACTCATACTCTGCTTACGCATTGCAACGATAAGGCTTTGGGGAATGAGTTGGGTGGGGCTCGGCTCGCGCTGGAGGACAAGCTGGGGACTTCGATTACTACGATGTCGCTGCCGGGCGGGCGATATAACCGCCGCGTCCTCTCTGCGTGCAAAGAGGCAGGCTATACGCAGATTTATACCTCTATCCCAAGAGTGGAGCCGACGCCGGCAGGGTCTCTGGTTGGCCGCTTGAATATTCGTGGGGATATGACGCTCGAGTGGATCTCGGAGCTTTTTCAAACGGACAGCGGCGCCTTGGCGAGTCTGGGACGTCAGCATCAGATGAAAGCGGCTGCGAAGACACTTCTGGGAGATCGGTTGTACGAGCGGCTTTGGGCGCTGCTGAATCGAAAAGAAGCGGATGAGCGCGGGGATAGCGGGGATAGTGCAGGATGAAGATTCTGCACATTATCAGTAGCGGAGGGATGTACGGCGCAGAGGCTGTGATCCTGAACATGTCGCGCACCCTAAATGAGGGGCCTCATTCCAGTGTGCTTGGAGTGTTCTCGAACTCGGCGAATCCGAATCTGCAACTTCATGAAAGTGCAGCTAAGGAGGGCATCGAGTCGCATCTGATTCTCTGCAAAGGACAGATTGACCGGACAGTGATTGCCCGCATTCGAGAGCTGGCGGTCGAAACGGGTGCTGATGTTGTTCATGCACATGGTTACAAGGCTGATATTTATGTCTACCAGGCCCTGCGTGCTAAGAATATCCCGTTGGTCTCAACGTGCCACACATGGTATGACAATGATCTGCTGGTTTCTCTTTATGGCGCATTGGATCGATTTGTGCTGCGGAAGTATGCACGGGTTGTGGCGGTTTCCGATGAGGTGAAGCAGAGATTGTTGAAGGCGGGGGTACTGGAAGAGAAGATTCACCTGGTTCGGAATGGGATTGACCTGCGGCCATTTTACGGAGCATCTCCTTCTCTTCGGGAAGATCCTGCATTGGGTCGTGCACTGATCGTCGGCTTGGTCGGGCGACTGGCGAAAGAGAAGGGGGTGGATGTTTTTCTGCGTGCTGCGGTACGCGTTTTGATGGAGGTACCGGGGGCGCGGTTTGTGGTGGTTGGTGAAGGGCCGGAGCGGGACGGGCTCGTATCTTTGATCGAGGAGCTTGGCATTCGGGAGAGCGTGTCGATGGTGGGGCGGCGGGACGATATGCCTTCGGTCTATGCTTCGCTGGATGTGATGGTTTCGTCGTCGTGGAAGGAAGGGCTGCCAATGGCCATTCTGGAAGGGATGGCCAGTCGGCGTCCGTTGGTGGCGACTGCTGTGGGTGAAGTGCCTGGCGTGGTGCAGGACGGTGTGACAGGGGTGCTTGTACCTGCTGGAGATGTGGAGGCAATTGCGGCCGGAATCGTCGCGTTGCTGCAGGATTCCGCGCTGCGAGAGCGGTTTGGGGCGGCGGCGAGGCGGCTGGTCGAAGAGGAGTTCTCCGCTGAGCGGATGACGGATGATTATCTTCGTGTCTATGAAGAGGCAGTTACTTCCCGAGGTGCGACCAAGTGAGCGGTCGGCGGCCCAGCGTCTTCATGATGGATCTTTGGGCGACTGTGCCTTATTACACGGCTTATCTCTCGAAGGCTCTCCTTGCGGAGGGCGTCGACTTGAGGGTCGGTTCGATTACCTACTATCTTGATCCGCAGTGCTTTTCCAGTCGTGGGATCAAGGTTCATCCTGGCTTGCTGGATATTGTCGGGAAGTTTCCACTGCCTCGTCTGCCGCGCAGGGTGCTGAAGTTGATTGAGGCCCTGTTGAATCTGTCCGCGCTGACTGTGCGCTTTCTATTTGCGCGGCCCGATGTGATTCATGTGCAGTATCTGCCGATGTTGAAGTGGCGGGTTCCGCTGGATTTCTGGTTCCTGGAGTTCTGCCGCTGGCGAGGCTCGAAGATCGTGCTGACGGTCCACGATCTGCTCCCTCACGATACGGGGGAGGCTTACAAGCGGACGTTTCTTGATCTCTATCGGATGGTAGATGGGATCATCTGCCACTCAGACCACATTAGAGCGCGGCTTCCGGCGGAGTT
>JAOAPI010000080.1 GCA_025462865.1 Candidatus Sulfotelmatobacter sp.
AAGGCACGACGCTGACTCTGCCGGCGGGATCTGCTGTCGCCGTTCAATGGTTGGTAGGGCGGTTTCTACGCTGCCCTTCCTTTTTGTAGGCAGGGCAGCTTCCTGCGCCACCCTAGTAGCTGGAGAGCTTTGGTGTCCCGCTCAGCCCGCGTTAGTTTCTGCATGATCGTACGCAACGGCTCGGCGACGTTGCCGGAGTGTCTTCGATCGGTCGCGGCGCTTTGCGATGAGTTGATCCTTGTCGATTCGGGCTCCGACGACGACTCCGCTGAAATTGCACGGTCGTTCGGAGCCAAAGTCATTCATACCCGTTGGCCTGACGACTTCTCGGCCGCGAGGAACGTCTACCTCGAACACGCCCGTTGCCCATGGGTGCTGTCGCTCGATGCCGATGAAGTCCTGAGCGACGTCGACAAGGACGACTTCATCCGTGCGTTAGAAGGTCACCCGACGACTGCCTTTCTTCTCCCCATCCGGCACTATTTCGCCGATGGCGATGTTCCAGAGCCAACGTTGCCTAGCAAGTTGCACCGTGAGGCTCCGCCAGGACCCCCTTATATGGCCACCACGATCGTCCGCCTCTTCCCCAGACTGTCGGGGATGCGGTACTGCTATCCGGTCCACGAATCGGTGGTCCCCGCCATCCAGCGCGCTGGACTTCGCGTTGGACACTGTGCGATCCCAATACGACACATGGGGTACTTAAATGCGAGGAAGGATTCCCACGCGAAGTTCGCGCTCTACCGTTCGCTTGGTGAAAAGAAAATCGTAGAATTCCCGGAATATTTTCTGGGGTACGTTGAGCTCGGCAAGGTCTATTTGCACGCGAGGGAACTCGGCGCCGCGGCGCGCATGTTTGTGCAGGCCATTCGCCTTGCTCCTAGATGCGTTGAGGCGCACTACTTTTTGGCGTTGACGCTGCTGCGACAGAGCCGGTACGCCGAGTGCGGTCAGCTGCTGCGTTCGGCCCGCCGCCGCTTTCCCGCGAATTCAGATATCAGGCAGATTGTTAATCTCTTCCGGCGAGAGACTCAAGCAATCCCGGCGGACGTTTCTTCGATGCCGATCAGCTCTCGACCAATCCAATAGTGTTCGACCCACCGCGTGCACCCTTGTGGTCCGCAATAAATAGGTACGAACCTGTCTGGGTTGATGGAAGTTATTGTAATCTGCGGACTTGTTTACCCCGTTGGGTAAAAATATTCATGCGGCGCGCTGGTAGAACTTAAGAAGGCCGCCGAGTCGCTGACGACAGACGATTCTGCCGCCGGATCGATTCGCGCTCTTATGGTCGCCCGGGAAGAGGAGTCGGTTGCGCTTTCCCTGATGGTTCCGTTCGTGGTGAGTGTCGGCTGTACTCTGTCAGTTCCCGCGAGAGTGATGTCTCACCGAACAGGACCACCTTCGACAAGCACTCTTGCTTGACCGAGCGCACCCAGCGTTCTGCGAACGCGTTCAGATTCGGGCTCTTAGCTGGCAGCTGAATGGTCTTCCGCCGCCGCCAGAGCCGCCCGAAACGACGTACAGAACTTGGAGTCGCGGTCGTGCAGCCCATAACGGCAGGGATGAAGATAGCCCCAGCTTTCCTCCGTCGCACTGCGGGCCACCTGCTCCATCCACTCCTGATCTGGATGCCTGGTGATCCCAGCGATGTGGACTCGCCGGGTTTCGAGGTGGAGAAAGAACAAGACGTAATAGGTCACCAGCCCCCGCCAACTGAGTACCTCCACCGTAAGCGCCCGGTAAACACCGTTTGACAAGGACCAGAGCGATCAGGAATAACCAGCGGGGGATTATTCAGAACCGGTAGCCTTGCGAAACCCAGTAGTGCCAGTCCGCAATCGCTTCTTGCGACGAATTCTGCGCGGCGAGCGGCGTGAGTTGGGAAAGCGGGACAGCCAGGCTTCGCGCTCACCGACCTGCTGCTGAACGTGTTTCAGGCCCAACTCGAGGTTGGGCAGTTTCAGGAAAAGCCCGATTTTGGAGGACCGCTGCGTGATGAGCAGATTGGGGCCGTCATGCATCGTTCACTTGCGCAACCGCGGCCCTTTCTCGTTGCATGTCGGTGCCGAAGAAAATCGTTGCGCCGAAGATGCGCTGAAAGGCGGCCACCAACCTTCGATACTGAGTCCCACCCTGCTGCATGCCGAACGAGTCAAGCATTTCCGCTGCGCTTCGAAACTGAATCGTTTGGCTCTGCTGGCGTATTGCAAGCGTCGCTAGGAAGATCGGAATCAGCCTGTCTTGTCCCCACGGGAGACCATACGACGGGTGACCACCTGAAGCGAGAACTGGCCGTTGCGCCTTTCGTGGAGCAACTGCCCCGCCGCGGGCTTCTTGATCGGCAGTCCGCAGAGCACGAAAGGACGCGAAGTAAACCCCAGGTTCTGATTCGCTTCCTGACGTTTCAATCGGACGCAGGCGATGGCCTCAGCGCGCCGAAGTTTCTGTTTTGAGACCACTAGGTCGCCGGGAAGGCCGCGAAGGATCGAGCCGGCGGATTGAAAGCCGTGGTGTTGGTGCGCTCCCGTTCTGGTCGAGAACGACTGTGATCTATTGTGCAAATGCTCACCTCGCAGCGACATCGCCGGACGTTCCGGCGAGTCCTCAAGGCGAGGGGCTTTCAGGTGGGCAAATCGGAAGCTAAAGCAGGACCCCTCTCGTTACTGCGATTAATGCGTTAAGAAGGGCAAAAGCAAAATACACTGAAACGGCACGGTTTTCTATGTTCAGTATTACCGCCATGGACGCATATGTTCTTTATTTACAATCCACGACTAGTTTCCTTCGAAAACATCTCCCTCATGTGATTGATTTTGCTGCGAGTGAGGTCCATGTGGTCACGGGTTTTGAGCCCGCGGCTTCCTCCGTACGAGTGTCTTCTGAAACTTCGGCTTTGGCGGTTTAACCGGATTTGCAGGCTTGCAATCAACGATCCGCGCCTGCGATGGTAATTGCGATTTGAGTTCAACAGGAAATCCGAGTTGCGCAAGACGACGCGCCAGCCTTCTTGCCATCCGGCCTGCATTCCTGCGGTCGGCCGGATGTGTGCCGATCTCTTTGTAAATGCCGCCCTCGGCGATGACGTGCCAGACGATCGTCAGGATCCGGTGCGCTACCGCCATGGCCGCTTTCTTCTGACCGCCACGTGATGCGATACGGAAGAACAGCGCCGTCAGGAAGCAGTTCTTTTTTCGAAGGATCGACCAGGCGCTTTGCGCAAGCAATCGTCTCAGATACCCCTTACGTGTCCTCGACGAGGTTCTCTTGCCCGCGCTCTCATTGCATCCCGGACACAGCCCCGCCCAACTGGCCAGATGCGCGGGGTCCTCGAAGCGCTGCATGTCAAAACCGACTTCGGCCAGTACCGTAGCCGCCGCTGTGAAGTCGAATCCGGGAATACTGCACAACCGGAGCACCAGATCCGCGTGGGGGCGCAGCGCCTGCGCAATTCGTTGGTCCGCGTGCTCCAACCGACCATCCAGCAGTTTGAGATCCCGCAGCGCTTCCGAGAGCAGCCACCGGAAGTGATCATTGCTAAACCCTTCCAGTGAGGCCTTCAAAAGCTCCTTCTTGTTCTTCAAGCTCGCCTGCGCGAGCTTCACTAATTCCTCCGGATCACAATCACCTCTCGCTATCGCCTCAAGCATCAGCTGTGCTGTCTTCCCCGTCAGATCGCTGACCACCGAGCCCAGCTTGATGTTGACCGTTTCCAGCAGCCTTGCGATCCGGTTCACAGCGCGGTTGCGCTCCTGTTGCAGGTGAACCTGGCGTCGCGTCACATCGCGCAGTTCGCGAACCGCCGCCGGGGGAATGAAACTGCCTTGCAGCAGACCATACTGGTGCAGTTCTGCGATGCGCTCGCAGTCCAGACGATCCGACTTGCGGCCCGGCAAAGCACGCGCGTGCTGCGGGTTAATCAAGGTCAGCTCAAGAGCACCGTCCCCGGCACGCTCGAGCACGTTCCACACCGGAATCCAAAACACGCCTGTGGACTCCATTGCCACTTCCTTCACCTTGTGATTCCTTACCCAGTCACGCAGCCGTTCGAGATCGCGCGTGAACGTCCCGAACATGGCTGTTTCTGTGATCGTCGTATTGCCTTGCCGGATCCGGATGCACGCGCTCACACTCTTCTTGTGAACATCAAGCCCCGCGCAGCATGGGTGTACCAGTTCCATTGCTTGCCTTCCTTTCGCCGGCGAGCGAAGGACGCCTGGAACAAATACGATGACTTTCCTTCTCGTGCTCTCCGTCTTACTTCGGCGGAGGCAACAGTCTGTTGTGCCACGCTGCTGTCAGCGATCGACGTCCGGGCTATCTTCCCAAACGGGCCACAAGGGCGCCAGAATAACATCAGCCTCATTTCGCTCACCTGCGCTGCCACACTACAACATGCCGCTGCTCTGTTTTCATGGGCGGTTGTGGCAAGTCGGCCATGAACGCTTCCCAAGCTGAACACGCGGGTTCGAGTCCCGTCTCCCGCTCCAAAGATTCAATCACTTAGGCTTGTTTTCTCGCATTTACCAGCCCCTCTTAACGCATTAAAGTGTCGCGTTAAGATGCTCAAAACAAAGCCCAGAATGCCAGACGATCCCGCTGGCCTTATGGACTGAAATCTTATCAGCCGTTCGGTTAGAGGGGCGGCGGCCGTTTTTTCTCCGTTAACAGGGCAGCTGCTGTGCAGGCGCTTACTAGAGCCAAGCCCACTGCCACCCACAACACAGAGCGATAGCCAGTGATAAATGCTTCTTCGATGGCTCGCCGTCCGACTCGATCCCCGGTTTCGGCGGCGGCAAGTCTAGATCGCTGAGCGTAAATTTGTATCCTCGCCTCGGTCGATACATCGGGAGATTTCAATCGCCGATCGAGATCGCTGTCAAAAACGTTGCTTAGCAATGCGCCGAAAACTGCGACTGCCAACAGGCCTGCGACACGCGAAACGGCGTTGTTGATCCCCGAAGCCGCGCCCGTGTAACTTTGGTCCACAGCATTCATCACCGTTGTAGTCAAGGGGGCCACGCTGACCGCCATGCCGATCCCAAGCGTGATCACAGCAGGAAAGAAAGTGGTCCAGTAAACACCTCCAATTCCTGGTCTCGCGAAAAGCGCGAATCCGGCAGCTGCGATCAACGGGCCCACTACCAGGGGTGCCTTGGCTCCATACCGGTCGATGAGCCCGCCAGACCAGCGCGACAAAAAAAACATCAACAATATGAAAGGCAGTAAGGCGGCGCCTGCTTCCGTCGCAGAATAACCTTGCACCTGGATCAAATCCAGCGGAAAGAAAAAGAGCACGCCGCTCAATGCCGCATACAGAAAAAACGTGAGCAGATTCGCCCCGCTGAAGTCGCGAGACCTGAAGAGAGGGAGCGAAATCATCGGTGATGACGACTGCGCTTCCCAATACAGAAGAAAAATCAGGACGATAACGCCAACAATTCCTGCGACCGGAGCCGATTCGATGAGGGCGAAGACTATGCCGCCCAAGCCTGTCGCCGCCAAGAGTCCGCCAATCCAATCGAAACCCTGAGAGCGGACGCCGCCGCTGCTTTCAGGCACTTTCCAAATGCTAACAAGCAGAGCAATCACAGCCAGCGGGAGATTGATGAAAAACACCCATCTCCACGACCCATGCTCTGTGAACCATCCGCCCAGCACTGGACCGATTGCGGCGGTGATGGAAGTGAATCCAGACCACGTCCCGATTGCGCGGCCGCGCTCTTTGAGGGGAAAAGAAGCGCTGATCAGAGACAAGCTTCCCGGTACGAGGAGCGCGCCGCCGATGCCCTGTAGACTTCTGGCAGCAATGAGTTGGTGAACATCGGGCGCAAGGCCGCACCAGGCCGATGCTATTGAGAAGACCACAAGACCGAGGGAGAAGATTTTTCGGCGGCCAAAGCGGTCACCCAGCGCCCCTCCCATGAGGAGGAGGGCAGCAAGGAAAAGCGCGTATGATTCCACCACCCACTGAACATCTGCGAGAGACGCGTGGAAGCCTGATTGAAGTGACGGCAGGACCACGTTCACGACTGTTCCGTCAATGAAAATCATGCTGGAACCGAGGATGGTCGCGACCAGGATCCATGGTCCGTTCCTGGTTTCGGTTGATTCCTCTGAACCGGCCAGAATTGCGGCATCCTCACAGGGAAGTTTGGCAAAGGTGGACATGATTCAAGCTTTCTCGAAAGGGGCTAGGCGCCGATTCGCCACCCGGCGCGATGGATCGTCTGGCCCCTGATTCAGCGCATATTGCCCATGGGGCAGAAATCTGAAAGTGGTGCACGGCACGTCAGTTACTCGCCGCCAGCGACCATGATCAGTTCCCCGCTAATCCATCGGGAATCTTCGGAGGCAAGGAACACGACGGGCAATGCTACATCGTCGGGCTCTCCCATCCGTCCCAAGGGAGTAAGCGCTACGTAATGCTTCTGCATAGGACTGTCTGCAAGACCGCCTGCAATGAATCCCTCGGTAGTGATGACACCAGGATTGAGAGAGTTGACGCGGATTTTGCGAGGCCCTAATTCTTTGGACAGGACCTTTGTGATAGCATCAACGGCGGCTTTGCTTGCTGAAGAAATGATAGACTTCGCGGGCGCGACTGAGTTAACCCGAGAACCGATGTTGATAATGCTGCCGCCTTCCGCGGGGAATAGAGGTAGCGCCGCCTTCGTCGTCAGAATCAGCCCCAAGACGTTGAGATTGTGTTCATGGTGATACTTTTCCGCCGTTACCTCTTCAATCGGACCAAAGGCATACACTCCGGCGTTGTTAACCAGGATGTCGAGCTTGCCGTAAACCTCCTTCGTTTTTGCGAAAAGCTCGTCGATCGCCTTTTCGTCAGAAACATCCGCGCCGACTGCTATTGCTTTTCCACCAGCTGACACGATCTCCGAGACGACACGATCTGCCTCCAGCTTACTCGCGCGAAAGTTTACGACAACCGAAGCTCCTTCGGCCGCGAGTTGTTTGGCAGCAGCAGCGCCGATACCTTTTGAGGCGCCCGTTACGACCGCCACTTTACCGTCTAATTTTCCCATTTTGGTGTTTTCCTTTTATGAAGTTTAAAGTGTGAAATGTTGTGCCCATCGAGAGAGATTTGTGAAACAAGTCTCTTTGAGCAAGAAAGGTTGCCGCGTCTCCGACACGTTCGTCGAGCTTCCCATCGTCTGGCTGCAGCAATCGCGAGCACTGATCTCGGGGCAGACCGAGCAGTAGACGTAATACGAAGGCGTGACGAAGGTCCCTCGGCAGGAGCAATACGCGCTGCAATTGAATCGGGAGCCACGATACGGCTGGTTGAGACTGCCGAAGGCCTTCTTCGTCGGCCATCATTTCTGGATTGACTGCCGCCCTTATGATTGTTTGCAAAACCGTATGCACGGATACGTCGTCCTCGCCCAGCGTTTCTATGCCTTCAACTACCGCGCGCTCAGCTCGCTCCGTGCACCCTGTAAGCAGAATCGCCGCAATGAACATCTCATTCAGACCTTCGCTCACGCCATTGGCGTTTGAGGTGTAGCGGTTCGCTCCATCGACCGTAAGAAATGTCATCGCGCGTTCTCCTTAATGGCTGCCGCACTAACGCGAGCACCGGTAGTTCTATTTCGCTCCGGCTTTCGCAGCCGCCGCTTCAATAAAGTCTGCAACTCTTTCGGGCGCAGCAAGCATTGCCAGATGGCTTGTCGGTAAAGTGATCGTGGTGGCATTCATCCTCGTCGCTTCGGTTTTTTCAAGCTGCGGGGAAACCGTCCGATCGTTGGCTGCAATAACAAACCAGGTCGGTTTGTTCTTCCAAGCTGGCGTGGACGCTAGCGCACCCAATGCCCCGCCGGCGGTGGGTCCCTGGGTCGCAATCAGGTTCACTTTCTCAACGTCCGACAGGTCTTGCCCGAAGTCCTCCTCGATACCGGCGGCTGTCAACTTCAGGAATCCACTCGCATCGGGTCTGATCTGGGCGCCGACCGGTGTAGGGTTGGCCGTTGCGAGCGACAAAGATGATTCGCCATTGTCCGGTGCGTAAGCCGCCACGAAAACCAGGCCTGTTACCTTCGGATTGTTACCAGCTTCCGTGATTACAGCGCCGCCGTATGAGTGGCCAACAAGCAGGATGGGACCGTTTACAAGAGCGATGGCCCGCTCTGTCGCCGCGACGTCATCCGCGAGAGAGGTCAAAGGAAGGCTGACCGCCACAACGTTTAGGTGCGCGGCGACGAGCCGCGGGATTACCTTAGACCAACTGGAGGCGTCGGCCCATGCACCATGGACCAAAATAACGGTGTTCGGGCTGGTTTGAGCCGACGCAGTTGCGCCGAATCCCGCGACCGCTAGTAAGCCGGCGGTCGTGGTTAGAGTAAGGTGTAACAGTTTCGAAGTGTTCATATGCGTCTCTCTCTCTTTGCTATTGATGGTGAACTGGTTTGTTGGTTATTCGGTGCGCTGTCTCAAACGTCTGAACACAGCGCAAAGGACTTCTTGCGGACTTCTAAACTCCCTCGACGAGCAAGCATCGATACTCCGCACCTTTTGGCGGTGCACTCTCGCATCACGGTACGCTGGGCTGTCGTACCATGCTTTCGCCGCTTCCATCGTCGGAAACTCCGTGATGACAACACCCTCCACGGGCGCACCTTCAAGAACTTCGAGGGGCCCGTTCGTCACCAGCCTCCTGGCGTCGAAAGGTTCGAGGGTACTCGGCACTTGTCGCTGATAGATAGCCAATTCGGATGGGTCTAGTGTCTTCTCTTTTGTAAACACAACGTATGCGCTCATTACGTCTCCTTCACTCGTTAAATTTCGGGCAGTAGATACAGCTACACCTGCGCGGCTGCGAACGACACTTCAGTTCTGAAGCGCAAGGTACTGATGAACAAAAGCGATACACATGCTGCCCTCGCCCACGCCGCTCGACACCCGCTTGATCGAATCGTGACGGACGTCGCCTGCGCAAAAGACGCCTTGCAGACTGGTTTCGAGCAGGAATGGAGCGCGCAGATGCGACCACGAATGCAGGTCACGTCCTGTGCAAACAAATCCATTCTCGTCACGCTGCAACTCGGCCGGAAGCCAGTTGGTTTGCGCATGCGCGCCGATCATGACAAAAAGCGCGTCGGCTTGCCGCCGAACAGGACTCTCGTCATCCGTTCTAGTGTAAATCGAATCAAGGCGATCATCTCCGTTTGCCGAAACGATCTGGGTGTGCGTTCGGACGCAAATATTCCGGCGCTGAGCTATTTGCTCAATCAGATAGTGCGACATCGAGCGCTCAACCGCCGACCCACGAATAAGCAAAGTCACCGATGCCGCATATCCGGAGAAGAACATTGCAGCCTGACCCGCGGAGTTACCGCCGCCGACGATAAAGATATCTTTGTTGATGATCGTGGGCCACTCGGCTCGGGCGGCGCCGTAGAGAACGCCCTTTCCGAGGAACTGCTCAATGCCGGCAGCCTCAAGTTTCCGCCAATCCACACCGGTCGCAAGAATTACTGACCTTGTTTCCGCCTGCGTTCCGCCGTCCAGTTCGACTAAATACCCTAATGTCGATGGCATGATCTTCTCGACGCTGCGAGTCAACACCATCTCCGCGCCAAAGCGAGTTGCCTGCTTCGTTGCCCGTGAACTCAAGTGGTCCCCCGATATACCTGCGGGGAAACCAAGGTAGTTTTCGATTCTGGAGGAGCTGCCCGCCTGCCCGCCGGCAGCTGTTTTCTCTACCAGCAGAACGGATAGACCTTCTGAGGCGCCGTAAACAGCGGCGGCCAAGCCCGCGGGCCCGCCTCCCACAATGACGACGTCGTATCGATTCCTGGTTGGCATCGTTTGAATTCCAAGTGCTTCCGCAACTTTGCGCACCGTCAGCGGCTGCCCGACGCATTGTGATTGGTCGATTACTACGGACGGACCGGTCGTCTCCGGGCTAACACACGCTGGAATTCGATCCGGCTCCCGGTCCCGGTCTGCCCACCGGTAGGGGATGCGATTTAGCGACAGGAAGCTCCGGATATCGCGACAAGAATCGTCGTATTGTGAGCCAAGTACTAACACACGGACGGGATTGTTATCCTGCACATATTCTCGAATCATACTTACCCGTTTCGCCATTACACGTACGATCAGGCTGCTGCACTCCGGAGACGAACCCATGAGCTCTTTAAACTGCATTCGATCCAGACGCATCACACGAGAAGGCGCACTTGCTCGCAACGATGCGATGGCGGGCGAATCGAGCAGAATCGGGATTTCTCCGAAAAAGTCGCCCGGCTGGTAGCGGCTTCTCACCTCGCTCAGGCCCCCATACTCTTTCTCTACATCGAGCGCTCCTTCAAGCAAGATGAAAAACCAGGGAGCCTCACCCTCTCGAATGAGCCACTCGCCGTCCTGAACGTGAAGCTCCGCCGCAGTCTGCGCGAACCGTACGCGCTGTGCGTCCGTCAGGCAAGCAAAGATCGGCACCTGTTTCAATTCATCAGCCTCAATCATCGTGTCTCCTCTTTGTTTGCTCTTTCAAAACCCGCCGACAAATGCATCATGTTGATTCAGGCCATCTGAGATCGGGGCGGTTTGACCTACAACTCCCCGTCAATGGAGTAGTGAGCGTGGTGCAGACTTGCCGGCCGATAGATACTCCATGGCTCAGCGTCGGCTATCACAGCGGCGCGCTCGTCTGAACTGCCACATCGGAAAGGCCGTTGGGAAGAATCGTCTGCGCAGCGCTAATGATGTTCATCGCCTCACGGAGGAGAGTGATTTGGCCACCGCTTGCCACAAGCCTGCCAAAAAACAATTGGTGATAATGCCTTTTAGTCGCTGGCGCGGAACAGTGAACCTCGTATTCGCTAACCACCTGGTCCGGCGTATCTACAAAGACCTGCAGGTTCGTGAACGCCACGTCAGGGAATAGTGTATTGATCTGCCTGAGGAACGCCAGAATTCCATCGTGACCCCTAAACGTCCCCGGAAGGCCCACATCGACGAGATATGGAATCTCAATCGCAGCGTCCGCCGCAAAGAGTGATGTCGCTCCTTCAGGGTCCTTGATCAGATCCATGTATTTCACTAAGAGTTCTTTCGCGCTAATCATAGGTTCCTTTCGAATGGTTTACGTTTCTATGTCGAGAGCAATCGCGTTGTCGGCGAGGAGGACCTGATTGAGGTTCGGCTGTCGGAAGAGCGAAACCCAATACCTCGCGTCCTCCGAGCCGCTCTCCCGATACGCAAATGGCGGAAACGCTGATGCTACTTACGCGCTGGCGGCCGCCATTAACTGCTCGTTCAAAGGCGCGATGTGCGCGTCGGCTGTCTCCGATCCGTTGTCCACTTTCCAGGTGGAACCCGATTGAAGAAACGTCACATCAATCACTCCGATAAACCCGAGGATTTCGTGCAGGTACGGCTTCAATGTGTCAAGCCCTTCAGCAGGCTCCCCCGGTGTGTATTCGCCTGCGCTTGCGATGATGACAGTGGCCTTCTTGCCGGTGAGAAGCCCCGTATAGCTACCGTCGGCATTTGTCCGGAAAGTGATGCCAGCGCGAACCACGTGATCTACGTAGGCTTTCAGCTTTGCTGGAATTCCGAAGTTGTACATCGGTGTTGCGATTAAGTAGTGGTCCGCTTGCTGGAGTTCTGCCACCAGATCATCGCTAAACTTGAGCAGCACGCTTTGCTCATCGGTTCGAGCCGACGCCTTACTGAAATTGGCGGCGATCCAGGGGAGCTCCAGAAAAGGGAGCTCCGTTGTGGCGATGTCTCGCTCGATAACCTTACCAGCGCTATTACCCTTTTTCCACTGTTCAACGAAGCGTGAGCTAAGCTGGCGCGAGATAGACAAAGAGCCTCGTGTGCTAACGTCGATTTTCAGTAGCGTTGACATCAGGGTCGGCTCCTGTTAAGCGTTGACGAGTTTGTTCCTGCTCTGCGCTTCCGCGGGCTGTCGCGTCGATGCGGAGAGCGCGGCGAGCAATTCATCGGTGGTCAATTCAGCGTGAGCGAAGAGTTTTGCGTTCACCCGTGCGGCCGTCATGCCCTCAGGATTGAAGGCCGCCGTAGCGTCTGTGATCAGTGTGACGTGATAACCCAGTTCCATACCGGAACGTGCAGTTGCCTCTACGCAGGAATTCGCGATGAAGCCCACCATGATGAGCTTCGAAATTCCATGTTGCTTCAGCTGCGCGTCCAGATCGGTGTTGGCAAAGCCATTCTGTGCCCAGTGCTCCAGCACGACTACGTCGCCTGGCTTCGGACCAAATTCTGGATGGAACTCGCCGCCCCACCCGCCGTCCTCAAAACACGACTTTCGTTTAGTCTCTATTTGCGTGGGGTTGACGTGCAACCAGTTGTCGAAGTCCGTGGGCCGGGTCCGATGGTGGGGCACGATGATGACCTGGATTCCTACTTCGCGTATGGCCGGGACCAGCCTACGCATATTGTCATAAAAACCGACGGCATCGGCCTGCGGTTTTGTTACGTCATACAGTTTGCCGCCCTTACTCATGAAGTCGTTGTATGGATCAACGATCAGGAGTGCGGTGTGTTTCTGCTCATACGTTTGTAGATTCATTTTGTTTCTCCTTGTCGGTGTTGCTGAGTTGCTGTTTATAACTCCGAGTCGCACGAGCCTCTGCCGTGCTCCTGGGCAATCCAATTGTTTATGTAAGGCGAGCAATTGACGAGGCGAATGCCCTCGGCGAGACACGTTCCAAGGAAGCGAACCACTTCCGCGTCTACCAGGTTCAGTTCTTCCAAATCCAGGACGACCGGTTTCCGACTCCCCTCGATTTGCGCCTTCAACTCGTCGAGATGTTCGGCTCGAATTCGCCCAATCAGCCGGATCGTGGTGGACGGCCCCTCACGAACCAGTTCGATTCGGAGAGTCATTCTCCGGTGATCCCGTTTTGCACGATCCTACATAGTGCAATAAGGGAGCCATTGATAAGTTACTGTATCGAAAGAAGTTATTGGACAACTCCACGACGAAATATCAGAATCTTCTTAAATGTCAGCAGGCGGAAGGCGAAACCGCAGTCTGATGTGGACGTGAACGGTCCTAATGAGAGGTGAGGTTCAGGCAGTCTTAAAACTGTAGCGGTTGATTCCCAGCTTCCTGATTTTGGAATCGAGCGTCTGTCTGGGGATGCCAAGCTTAGCAGCGGCTCCAGTTGGACCCGCGATCTGGCCCATGGTCTCGCGGAGCGCGTTCTCGATCATTTCTTTTTCGCGCTCTACGAGATCTGCTACAAGGGGGAAGTTCGCGTGGGTGGATTTCGAAATGACCGGCGTAAACCAGGCCTCTTCCACCGTGAAAGTCTCCCCCTCGCACAAGATCACCGCCCGCTCGATAACATTCTGCAGTTCCCGGATATTGCCCGGCCAGTCGTAACTCCGAAACAAAGTCAAGGTGTCCTTACTTATATTGCGAATCTTCTTGCCGGCCTTTTGGGCATAGCGGTCAATCAGGTATTCGACCAGTAAGGGAATGTCGTCGGCTCGTTCGCGCAGAGCCGGCAAGCGGATGGGAAAGACATTCAGACGGTAGTACAAATCCTCGCGGAAAATCTTTTCGGCTACCGCCACCTTAAGATCCCGATTTGTAGCCGCTATAACGCGCACGTCCACCGAAATGGTTTGGCTGCCACCAACTCGTTCGAATTCGCGT
This sequence comes from Candidatus Sulfotelmatobacter sp., assembly GCA_025462865.1. Classification (GTDB taxonomy): domain Bacteria; phylum Acidobacteriota; class Terriglobia; order Terriglobales; family Acidobacteriaceae; genus Sulfotelmatobacter. Next base: position 13,658 of record JAOAPI010000080.1, read on the forward strand.
TCCTGGAGAACTCGAAGCAGAGCGACCTGCGTTTCGGGAGGCAGTTCACCGACTTCATCCAGAAACAGTGTCCCGCCATCTGCCGACTCAAAGCGGCCCAAGCGCCGCTGAAGCGCTCCGGTAAACGACCCTTTCTCATGTCCAAATAGTTCAGAAGCGATGAGCGAAGGCGGAATCGCCGCGCAGTTCACGCGAATAAAGGCGCGCGTAGAGCGTTTTGATCGATTGTGGATTGCGCGGGCAATTAACTCTTTTCCGGTTCCCGTCTCCCCCAGGATCAATACAGTCGAATCCGTAGGAGCTACTTTCGAAACCTGCACCAGGACTCGCCGTAGCGCTTCGGAAGACCCGACAATCTCCTCGAAAAGTGAGGAGCGTACAATTTCCTCGCGCAAAGCTACGTTTTCGTTTCGCGTTCGCTCCTCGGATTGCTTGCGGTCGTGAATGTCCGTTCCCGTCGTGTACCAGCGCACCAGCCGGCCTTGCGCATCACGGAACGGATTGTAACGATGGAGATACCAACGATACTTGCCGTCTTTTCCTAAGACTCGCTGTTCATTCTCAAACGGGATGCCGAGTGTAATCGAGTTCCGCCGCGATTCCCGTACTCTTTCGATGTCTTCCGTATGGAAGACCCGCTCCCGGAAATCGGCGGCTTGAACATCGTCCAATGACAAGCCTGCATATTCGAGGAGTACTTTGTTGGCATACAGACAGCGGCCTTCGGTATCCATCACGACGATTGCCTGCGCAATGGAATCGATGATCCTTCTGACTTCTGCTTCTTCCTGAGAAAGCCTGACCTGAGCGCGTTTCAGATCGTCGATATCGGTGTTTGTCCCGTACCATTTGACAACCTTGCCGAATTGGTCGCGAAACGGATCGGCGCGGAACAAGAACCAACGATACTGGCCATCATGCCGTTTCAGCCGCGCTTCGACTTCGCCTGGCTGAAGTGTGGCTAATAGCTGTCGCCACATTTCCATCAAACGCGGCAAGTCTTGCGGATGAATCGTCATCTGCCATCCCCAACCATGGGCTTCTTGCGGAGAGAGACCTGTGTAGTCATGCCATCGCTGGTTCAGAAATTCGTTGGAGCCATCGGGAAGATTGCACCACGCGAGCGTAGGGATCGTGTTGATTGTTTGCCGAAGAGTGGATTCCGATTGCCGGATCTCGTCAAAAGCCCGTCTCAGCGCCTCCTGAGAGCGTTCACGCTCAATCGCGATGCGGGCGATATTACCCGCCGCCTCGATTAGCTCAATATCCCGACTGTCGGGATTCCGCGGCTCCCCGTACGATACGCAGAAGGTTCCAAGCACTTCGCCATCTTTCGAGATAAGTGGTTCCGACCAGGCAGCACAGACCCCGTGCTCTAATGCCACATTTCGAAGATCACCGGGCCATTTCGGATCCCTGGAAATGTCTGGGATAATGACACGTTGTTTCGTAAAAGCGGCAGTGCCGCACGAGCCACGATCGGGACCAATGGGAAAAGGTGTGATGGCCTTTGTAAATGCGGCCGGAACGCGAGGGCCAGCGCGCGGTTGAAGTTGCTTCTCGTCGCTATCCATTACACAAACGAAGGAAGTAGCCCCGGGAGCGTGGGTGTCTATGGCATCGCACAAATCGTTGAGGACCTCTGAAAGCCCTGCACCATTCGCGATCATCTCGAGAATGCGCTTTTCAGCGGCATGCAGCGACTCGTTTCGTTTACGATCATCGATATCGGTAGCCGTCCCAAACCATCGCGCGACTTGCCCGTTTTCATCGCGGATGGGTTCTATCCGGAACAGGAACCAGAGAAAAACGCCGTCGGAGCGTCGCAATCGAGCTTCGCACTCGCCGGCTGTACGATGCAACAGGAGCGTTTCCCAGTTCGCCATAAATCCGCGGAGATCCTCGGGATGAATCGATATTTTCCATCCTTCGCCTCGTGCCGCTTCCCGACGAATACCCGTGTAGTCAAGCCACCGTTGGTTCTGGAACTCGTTCGAGCCATCTGCGCGATAGCTCCAGGCGAGCGCGGGAATGGCATCGATGATATGGAGGAGTTGCGGCTCCGATTTGCTGACCTCCTCGAACGCCTTTTCCCATGCCTTTTGCTTGTCTTGGGACTCGTGCAGGGCGCCGTTCTTTAGCGCGGGGGACATGGGTGAAACCAGTTCTGGAGCTACGTCCAGATCCGGTTCAGGCGTCGACACCATTTCGTGATTTGATTCTGGAACACCCATGATCTCTCCACACTCGCGTTTCACTCAAGCCTTTGCCTTGCGTGTAGCAGCACTGCGACATCCGGACAGTCCAGATGTGCGCCCGAACACTCAACTCGACGATCAGGAGCTTACATTATCCCTCTTTACGGACGTGTGCAATCCCCACGTTTCCCTTCACCCAGACACCACGCCGCCTCTTCGCTCGTCGTCGACGTAGGGCAACATCTTAATTGGCCGATGCTGAAGATACAGAAGATTCCGAAAGATCGGCAGCTGAATTTTGCGAAGACCCTATCTAATCAGATAGTTATGAATGGCTCGCCAATTGCCATTCTGATTGCGATGCCTCGCTGATTAAATCGAAACCAAGCCTGAGTTAGGCGGGAACCAACGAGCTAACTGGGCGTAGGCAGCGAGTGGAACGAACTGCAATCGCGGGCAGTACGACTCGAAAGCAAACGTTAATTTAAAAGGATAACCATGAACGACACAATCATCACAGAATCGTCCGCCACCGCCATCGTAAACGCACCGATTGAGTTGGTCGATATCGCAGACTGGGTCTTCACCTTGCGAGACGCCGAATACCGACGCTGTTCGCCAGCTCATATTGCCGCTGGCTTCACAACCAGTGACGACGGACGCCGAATGTCGCTGAATGTTGAGACGATCGGAGGCCACTTAATGGTCCAACATTACGTCGAGGATATTGGGGAGAAGCACCATGTTCGGCTACTGTCCACCTCTGATGTAATTACGCCGACAGGTCGAACAAAGTCTGGGGTTGTCTGGGAACTCAGCGTGAAGCGTCTTGATGCAGACCGTTGCGAGCTGACCAATCACGTCATAGGAAAAACAACACCAGAGTATTGGGAGTCCATTGGAAGAGAGGGAATTCCCTTCGAGCTTGCAAGAAAGGCTCAAGATGTCGCTTCCTCAGCCCACAACGCCCAGGAGACACCACTGTTCGCAAAGAGCATAGAGAACAAGGCACTCGCGAAGCTGGCCGTGGAATAAGGCAGTCGATCATTCGGACGCAGACCATCGGCCGCGGTGGAGGCGGGAGGGTACCTGCGGCGTTGTATAGAACCAGCGGATTTTAACTCTGATTTCCGAGTTGTCTATCCATATTGACCCTGAGGTCCACCTCGGCGGGCCTCTGCGCCCTTTTGGGCCGCGATTGAGAATTGCAGCTCTCGCAAATATTCGCGCCTCTGGTCGGCGTGATGAAACTCCTAGGCGCTCAAACTAACCAGCGCCTTGATGCCGATTGCGTCGAGAATCTCTTGCAGTCGCGCTATCGCCACGGTTTGATAATCCGTTTCTTCGTATCGGCTGATGACCTGCTTGCTGATGCCGAGCCTGCGCGCAAGTTCAGTTTGAGAAACCCCCTTCGCAATCCGTATCTTCGCAATAAAAGGCGCGATCTGATCCAACCTCTCAACATTCGGCAGAGCTAACTCGCCGGCCTTGAGTTCGTCGTATTCGTGCAATTCGTCTTCGAGTTGCCTGATCATGCCTTCGTAGCTGCCGCGAACCGCTGCGGCACGCTTTCCGGTCATCTCCCGGTCCACTTTGGCAATCGCCTGACGAAAGCCACCTAGCTGAGCCACAGTCCGTTCTCTTTGTGCATCACTCTTAATCATGGTTCCGACCTGACTACCTGAATTACGCCCCTCGGTAGACCTTCGCGATCCTGTCGGAAAAACTCCGGAAATCCGACCATCGGTTTTGCGCGCATGGCGGGATGGATGAAAAACTCCACGCCGTGATCTGCCCACATCCGCCACTTCCATTTCCGAACATGCGGAACCATAATCATCTCGAAGTCAATCCAATAAGGATCGATGCGATCATACACGCCGTGGTCTGGCTCGACCCAGTATCCGTCCACGTCACCTGGATCGAGCTTCTCGGTACAAAAGCTCCCGTCGATGAATATGTCCTGAATGCCAGCCGTCCAAAACGCTGTCACCGCGGCTCGCAATCCCTTCAGAAGCCAACGGCGTCGCGGAGTGAACCCGAACCGGCCTCCTATTTCTTCCAGTGTTGCCCGATGATCACCAGGCGGCAATGCACCGGTGGCGGGATCGAAAGCCGGAATCACGCCACCTCCATCATGCCAAGGACAAGCCAGAATGTCAACATTAATGCTGTCATTGTACCCGGCCCTCTCTCTGAGCCAAGGCTAAAGGTCCTTCCACTTTGCCTTCACTTGTGAGGCGACGAATTTCCTTCAGAACCCGGTCGGCCACCGCGTCGACCAAGGCGGTGCTCCACCGAGCCTGAAACCGCTCCGTAAGACAGCCTTCCGTCCCAAGAGTGAGTTCGGCCGTGATCACTTCGATCAATGCATCCAGAGGCTCATCCGTCTGCCGAAGGTGTTCGATTTTCTCAATTGCGTGAAGAACGGTGGTGTGGTGGCGACCGTTGTAGAATCGTCCGATCCTGGTTGTGCTCCATCCCACCACGTTCTTGGCCAGATACATGGAAACCTGCCGACTCAAACAGGGGGCGGCCTGATTTCCTGGGACGCGTCCATTTCCGAGATGATCGGCGACCGTGGCTTCAATTTGCTCCAAGGACAGTCGCCAGATTCCAGTTCGTCGCTCCGATGTGCGCATCATTTCCCTCCCGCCGGCAGGACGGCGGCGGCTCTGTCCACCCATAATCCAGTGCCCGTTGTATCCATTGCGGC
>JAOAPI010000086.1 GCA_025462865.1 Candidatus Sulfotelmatobacter sp.
GCAAAGCCAGGTTAGAGCCGAGTGAATCCGTCTCAAGCTGGTATCCGTGTTCCATGTGCGATACCAGTTCTTGTTCAGCCTCAGTGAGTTTCGGCGTAGCACTATGAGCTTTCTTCTTCGCCATCAGAGGCCTCCCAAACTCCGGCAGAAAGATCTAAGCCGCCTGTCGGAAACAAATAATGATTCCTTCATGAAATCAGACGTTTAGATTTGCTGCCCTAGCGTAACTCATTAACCCATTCCGGAACACGGACCGCCTTCAAGTCTGGCCCTGATTCGTCCCCAATACCACCCATTGTGTGCCGTAGTCGATTGATCGCTCAAAGAAGACGAACTGACGGCGCACATTCACGTACTTCCACAGATTTGGAGAAGTCTTATGAGGCTACGTCCCAATGAACGATGCCCCATTCACAGGTAGCTGTTCTGCTGTGGTCGTGGGACTCTGCCACATAAACCTCGTCAGATCCGTCTAGGAGTACAGAGAATTGAAGATCCACATCACCCCAGAGGCTACCGAGAACTCAGGTCAACCGGAGAGATGCGGAAATTGCTGAACCGGAAGATTGTTGAACAAAGCGGAATTTGCCCAATCTGCTATGAGGCATTCACCGATTACAACGATGTCGTGCCAGACCACAAAGAGCCCAAAGGAATGGGAGGAGCATGGAGAGACGACCATCCAGACAATATCCAAGCAACACACTGGTGGTGCAATGAAGAAAAAGGATCGAGCAGAATGGACGACTGACGGCCCATCAGCCGGACTTTCTCTCGTCCGCAGGTGGATCCTAATCATTCGAGTTGGCTGTGCGCCAGTTGTGTGCCGGATTTCAGCTTCAGGCATTCGCCAGGCGGTGCTCAGGCCCATCCGGATCATGAATGATAAAGGACGTAATCATTCCCTACGCCACGGCAGCCACCGCGCACGCCCTGACCAGGGCATAATTGAGTTCGTGAACGCTCACAGATAGCGACGCACCCGTCTGAAGTAGTTTGCATATTCCGCGCCGTAGTGTTTCCTCAGATATTCTTCGTCGCGCAATATTTGGCGGTGGAACAGCCATGTGGCGGCGCCAATGTAAACCAACAATATCCAGTTCGGGAATATCAGGAATTGGCCTACTAACACGGCAGCGAAAGCGCGTAAATCGGATTGCGGCTTATGGCGAATATGCCAGACGTTATAAGCCGGTCAGACCGTGGTATCAATACCGACACGAAAACTCCTTCTGAACGAAATGAAGCTCCAGAGTAATAATCCAAGACCACCGGCGCAAAAAGCCACGCCGGTCCATGACGAGAAATCCGATCGGAAGAATTCTTGGCTGCTCACGGCGGGTAGAGGGAACGATTCCGCAAAAATGATTTAGAAATAAAACAAGGCAAAAGGTGAAATCAGGAAGTCATTTTTGTCGATATTCCCGAATTTCACTGCCTTTATTCCTTGCCGGTTCAGCAGCAAGACACGCGTCAACACCATTCCGATTAACAGAATCACTGTCAGTGCTGCGAAATAGTGCGGCAGCATACAGATTCATTACCCTGAATCCACGCTATTCGATCTCCGGGCAGAAACCACTCAAGAAACCGCAATTGACTTCTAACCCGATAAAATACATTATCGCGTTAGAAGTCTGGCTATTGGCAGAGGCTGTCGAATTTTCGGATGAAGGCTTCTTGAAGAGCAGGTTCCTTCGTCAACGAGTCCTTGTACCAGTCGATAAAGTCCACTAGCGCTGCGTGAAAGTTATTCCGGTATACGGTTCTCTCGCCCTTTTGGACCCTAACGATGACAACGGAAGGCCCGCGTGCCTTTTACAGTCCAGCCGGCCTTAGTACGTGCTTCGTGCAACAGGGCACACCTGACTGAGCGATAGAAGTCAGTGGCGAGATTAAAGTCACAACTTGCCGCGAATGGATGTCTCTTGCTCAGAAAGTTGGCGAACAGCTTGCCGCTGTCGCAATACTCATATACCTCAAGATCTTTGGGACGGACATAGCGGTAACTCAGACCTGGACGGTCGATTCGAGGAATCTATGAGTGTGCAATGAATCGCAAGGATCGAAAATCCTTCCCCGGCGAGGGTGCCATTCGCCTGTAAAAGGTCTATCGCTTTAAATACCGCGTCGCTACCCGTTTATGGAAATAGGTGCGGAATGCCTCTGCCCATATAGCGGGATTGATTCCGGGAATCAGTTTAGTCCGGAACTGCTGCCAGTCCCGGACGGTTTTCTTTCCGGCAATGCGGACATTGCCAGGGTCGAAAGTGGCTTTGGATTCCGATTCGGACATCAGCTGTTACTCAGTTTCTCATGTTCTGCGATCAGATATGAAACGTAGCTTCTAATGAGATTGCAGAAAAGGCGGGCTTCGTTCGGCTGCATCGCAATACCTCCTTTGAGATCGGCACCGTGTCTGATGCCTCCTCCCGTCGGGGAAGAAAGGTATCCGTGCAAAGTGGTCAGCCAATTTAACACCTGGTCGAGCGTTGTCCCTTTGTGGTGTTTGCGAAGGTCTTCGGCGATCTTGTTGAAGTATTTTCCCTGCACAGTCGCGGCTCCGATATTCAGGCCTTGAAACGCTGTAGACAGCGATTCCAGAAGCCACAAGCTTTCTTGGACGGCCTGCCTTCCCAGTCCTTCAGCTAATAATCGCTCGGATTGTCTTAGGGATTGTTGGATGAGGTCTTGAGCTTGTTCATCGAGAGAAATTGCTCGTTCTTGGACAGGAATCGGTTCATGGGCATTTACTGAGATTAGGTTCGGAGGATCGATCTGGTACCCGGTGTTGTGCTCGGCGAGAACACGGTTGATTCTGGCAAGATCAGGGATGGCCAATTCAGGATCGGACTTCGCAAGAGATTCGCAACCATCGTAGAAGGCTTCGATAAAGAGTGGCGCGTTTTTGGCTGACTCAGCCATGTACCCATATAGGTCGGATTGTGCCCGGCTGGCGCTGGAACTCCAGCCGCCACTGATACCGGCCGCGCCGCCGAAATAGCTTTTGAAGTGTTCGTAGGTTTCTCCGATCCTTGGTTTGCAATAACCCCAATGAAGTCTTGAAATGCACTGATGACTGCACCGGGAATCGCGCCGGGAGAATCAAACCGCCACTGCTTGTCGAATTTCAACATAGGCACCGATCCATGCGGCCATTTATTAACAATTGCAAACCATTTTAGCGCTGACGCATTACCACCCATAAAAGAGGTTATGGGGTGCCAAAGAGACCGTACCATTCATTATTCTTGACTGATAGTTAGTATCAGCGTGAGACAACGGCCGGCAAAGTTGCACGAATTGCAGCAGCCACAGCTGGGGACTTGTCATTTCTTAGTATCCGGGTGAGCCAGCTCTCAAAATCGCCCAACCGTTGCCGCTTTAAATGGGTTGCGGCAAGCGCCAGAAGCCCCTTGTTATCGTAGTTCGCCAATAGGAAGGGGAGATCCTCGTCACGTACTGCCTTTTCAATGCGATCCTTGGCGGTCTTTGCTATATCCGCTATGTTGATCTCGCCAGTCTTATTTGTATAAGTCGCAATAATACTCGGGATATCGGCTGCATCACTCAAATCAATCTTTTTCGAAAGCCGGTCGATTCGACGTCGGCAATAGCGCACGACAACGCCATCAACCGCTGCTGCCGAATTTAAGCTTTGGAAAACGGCATCCTTTACGTCTTTCAGTTTAGCCTCAAGCTCTGTGCCGTTATACCCGTCGCTTTCTGCGATCGCGCGACTGACCGCGGGTAGAAGCACAAGATTCTCGATTTCCGATACCGGGAGGACGGCAACGCCATATTGCCCTAGAATTGCAATATCTTCCGGCTGATAGTCGTCAGCGTCAACAATCCCGGAACAGGTTACGCGAGTGAGCGCACTGTGTCGTCTCATCGTCACGACAGCATGTATAACTTCCTCGCAAGAACCCATTGGAATTACAGTTAAATCCGGGAAGCAGCATCTATAAATAGTCGTGTCCAGGCTGCCCTCAGTTCCCTCGACAAAGAGTATCGGGCGACGGCTGCCGAGAATGAGCGTCGTAATCTCCTCACTAAATCCCGTGTCTTCTGGAACCGACTCGATTCTCCAGTGCGGTGCCGGGTCGTATTCCAGGATCACGAATTTTCGCGCTGGCCGTGAAGCGGCGAATTCTAGATCGTGAGTAATGAACACAAACGCACAATCATGGCGCGCCGCCTCTAGCTCATCCCAAAGCTTCGCCATGATCGAGCGATGGACGTGAAGTTCGGGCTCGTCAACGATCAGTAGTGAATCATCAGCTGCGAGGAGTGCTTGGCCGATCATATAAAAGATCGCGCGCTCTCCATCACTCATCTCTGACGCTTTGTACTTCGACGCGGAGCCCGGAACGGAAACCTCGATATTGTCACCGGAGATAATAAGCCTCCGATGTGGCAGCAGTCGTTCCCATATTTGGCTCAGGTGCTCGAACTTTGTGAAAGGAGCCGGGCTATGATCACCGGCACGGGCACGCTGATGAGTGTCCAACGATTTATTTGATTGATCCGCAAAGAGGGCCTGAATAAGGAAATCAAAGTCGTTAAGCAGAACAGTCGCTTCTTTGCCCTGCCAGCGATGGCCCGAACGCTGATTCACTTGGGCGTCCTCATGGGGGCGTCCGATTCGGAGACCAGAGATAGCCAGTCGCTCAGAGATTTTTGCCACCTCAGGATTCAGCGAGAGTGCGCGATGCGCCGATATGCGATGCGCACGTCCAACAAGTGAATCTTCGATGCGGACAGCCAGGCGAGTCTTTCCACCACCATTGGCACCAACAAAGATTACGGACGCCCCAGGTTCAACGCTTACATTGGTTGGTTCCTGAGGACCAGGAATGGCGAAATCGAATGGCATGCGTGTGCAACTCCCTCTAGGTGCTCAATAGGTTGCGAAAAAGCTCGCGGACTTCTCTGGATTATAGCCGCGCCGGTCATAGAGCTTGGTGGTGCTAGGCTCGCTGTGATCTGCGCTCGGTCGCGTAGGCCTTCGACCGTGTCTTCGGGCGGGGCGTTCAGGATTCTGGCGGCGTCGGCCTTGGAGAAGGCGAGCGTTGAGCCTTCCCGGCGGTTGATGGCCGGGCGCTCCACGTCCGCGACGGGATTATGTTCGACGTGATGGTGCTGCTTCAGTGCTTGAACAGGCTGGAGAGCACCGCAAGCCGCGTCGGATGGTGGAGGGTTCGGCCTCGTCGATCTCGCGCATGATGCGCTCCCAGGCAATCACCGCGCGGTGGTCCACCTTGCGCAGCTCCTCATAGGACGTGATGTGCAGCGTCTTCATGAAATGCTGCACGTCGAGTTTGTACGCGCGCCGGGTGCGAGCGCTTTTCTGCTTGGCGAGCCAGATTTCTTCTTCGGGAATGTCGGCGAGTTTGGCGAGAGGTGACAGTGCGCCGGGAGAATCGGCAGTTATCTGTATTTCGGTCCCGGTTTCCATGGCGCTGTCGTCATCCCGCTGACTTCATTTTATTGAGAGCTTCAATTCGGTGATCTCGCCATTCCGAGTCCTTGTACGCAATCGCTATTACAGCTTCTTCTACGCATTCATTGCAGATGTAGAGGTGCTGTAGCTGACCTCTTGCGAAGCCACTTTGAAAAGCCACCATGGCCTTGACCTCATCTTCCGGCTTCCGACAAGAATTGCAGCTGCGCTTTTCCATGTGGCAAATCCCTAACGGTTCGTAACTTTTGCCGCTCCCTATCCGTGCTTATGCGCTACGTGATAAACCGGATTATCACGTACTGATGATCGCAACAATACGCGATCGGGAGAGCGTGAGGGATTTGTGTTAACTGATGCGCGGCAGCAACTCTCAAACCTGCATTAGGGCGTGGGCGGCAATATTCCCGCAAAGAGGCGACGCCCCATCGACTCAACAATGGTAATAGCCGATTGAACTTCGCCTTCAGTCAGACGGATTCTGCGACCAAGAACTGCGTCTGGATCATTGGCTTTCTGGAGATAATCCTCGTCGATGACACCCATCTTATGCGCCAGCAAGTGACGCTTTTGAAAAACACGACAAGCGCATTCCCATTCATCCGGTCGCAGTCCATCCGCAAAATCAAACCCAAATGTGTCCTGAACTTTCCGTCGCGCACCTAAAACGCTTTGAAAACGAATATCCGCCGATTTCCGAGCGCATAGCTCCCGTCCGAAGCCATCAAAAGCTGAAACGGCGTTCTCCAGTGCATCACCGATAAGGTGATTTGCCAGCTCTGCCTCCGCACTTGCAGCTAGTGTCAGCTCCTTTCGTGCGAGTTCGAGGTTCTTGGCCAGAATCTGCAACGAATTGTGGACCCCGCAATCGGGGCACCACCCGAAGACGCCGTAAATGGCGTACCTGAGCGTGCAACTGTCGCACACAATCGCGGTTTCGAGTTCCTTTTCTCGGTAGTATCGGATGGGCAAGCGGGCCGACGCTTGCACTTTCATGCTGATGCCTATGCCGAACATCCCTTGTGGTTTATGTTCGAACTCAAGGGACTTGAGATCTTTGTGAATAGCGTCGGTCACTTTTCGCAATACGATTGATCGAGCGTATTCGATCTGCTCCTGGGTAAAGAAAGTTCTGCTCTCGCCACTGTTCCCGCAGTATGGGCAATGGCAAGGAGCGGGACCCTTCACGCCAGTACCCGGTGTAATCTTGAAATATCCTAGACATTCCTTGATGGGACATTCACGACCCAAGTAACCGTCCTCGTCGGGCTTAATCGGGATCTCAAACTGTGTACCGAGACTTCTGAGATTGGTTGGCTGGAAGCGATTCATTTTCTGCTTATCCTGATCGAAGGTTAACAGCTAGGTTCGCAATGTGCAGCTTGGAACGTAGCCGGGATCTTGGTACTCGAAGAGCTGGACCTCTCCGACCGAAGTCAGTTGCTGCCCGAGGAAGGTGGCAAGAGCGAAGGGTCCATAGAAAAAAAGACGAGTCTTCCGGATCTGGTGAATCTTCAGGAGTTTTCCAAGGCGGTCTCGCACCGCAATCGAAAACGCCATCGCATCCCCTGCCCCTGCGATCGATTGTGCACCCTGAGACGGCGGTGACATAAAGGCAAATATCCTGGGACGCTTCCCGGTGCTTTCGATGAAGCGCATGACATCACCCCTTCCGTCGCCCTTTATATTGAGACCCAGGACGAGTTCCTGGCCTTCAAGATCACCGTCGATGGTTTCGACCGCAAGTTCATAAGCCTCGGTCGCCGTGGCATCGGACCGCCAAGGATCTATCATAGGTGGCTGGGGTATTTCAAAAATCCAGCCGCCGACAGTTGGAAAGGCAGCCCCCAGGGCGACGCCGGTGGAAAGTGTTGACTTTCCGCGAAAGCGAATGAGGCGTTCCTTTTTATGCGCGAGGATTGTTTTTTTGAGAGCAGCTAATTGCGGTAGCAGTTCTTCATTCCAAATCTTCTCCGGCGGCACCTTGCGTGTGGCTCGCTCAAAGTGGGAGGACCAGTCAAGGATGTAATCCGCCGGCGGATCAAATGACTCCTGCGTCCAGTTGTGAATCCAGAGAGTGACGCCATGCTCCGGTACTAGGCTTTTCAGCACGGCGGCGCGTAAGATTCCGTCGATAACAGTGCGTTCCAACGTTTTGCCTCTATTCGAGGCAATTGCCCTCGTGATTTCTGCAAAAGCAGGCTGCACCATAGCGCGAAGCTTTCCAGCGTACTCAGGATGATTTTGCAGACGCGCGACAAAAAGCTCAATTGCGCGGTCCTCATGACACAGATCTCCGTAGCCGATTTCAATGGAGACCTTGTCACAAATGAAGTCGGCCAGATCACCTAAGCCGATTGAATTCAGCCGAGCGATAAAGTCGTCTTTTGTCGGCGAAAGGGCGCCAGGAATATCGTCATAGAATGGGCTGGCTCCCTTCAGACGCGCGAGTCCTGTTTCGATGGAGCGGATTTTGGCCACGAGTGAAGGACACGCCAACGTAAACCTCTTGTATGTGCCAGCCGGGAGGCCAGAATCCAAAACTTGAAAGTGCTTGATCACTTTCTTGAACTCGCCGAGTGTTACTTCGTTGTCCTTGACCTGGATGTGAACGCGAGTGGAGAGGCCGTCCTTGAGAAATCGAACGTCAATATCGCCGGTACCCTCAAAGAACAGCTGATGCAAGCCATCCAACAGCCAGATGGGCAGATGACAGGCTGCATACCTTGTCTGAAAATCAAATCCTTCACCCGCGACGATTCCGCCCATGGCCTGCGGAGAAAGCAGTGACGCCGGATTCTCTATTTTCGGTTTCTTAGACGCAGCCATATTGTCCTTCACTGACCGAACTGCGACCCGAACAGCTGTCGCCACAATTTCCTGCTTGAAGATTCATCTTTACTGTCGAAGGCGCTTCGCGCGACTTGTGCGGCGGATTTCACCTGAATCATAAAGTCGTCGAATTCCTTAGCGGGCAAGTGTTTCGTTACAACTACGGACGGATAGCCGGGATCGGTTATCGCTGGGACAATATTTGTTCCGCGATAGGCTCCATAGCTCGACTCAATGCCTTGAAGGACATTCACGACCGCGCCCGCATGCGACGAAGGGATACCGATCGTTTTATGTATTAACGATTCCAGTATGTAGGATTTGAGTTGACAGGATTTCGTTGGAAGCCGATCGCGCCATGCCTTCAAGAGTTTCACAGCTTGCACAAAGTACCCGTTCGTAGCTTTATTTTTTTCATTACACGCAGCGATTTGGCCCTTTGGATGAGTCTGAACCCATTGCTTCACTTCCCGGTCTGGAATCCAAAGCGGTCCATCAGCAGCGTTAACGGGCGTTGCCGGAACAATATCCAGCCAAACTCCGCCCTTTCCTTCAGCGCCAATCGATCGACCCTGTGGACGCACCTCATCGTAATATTTCGAGAGAATGCTTTCGACCCAACTCAGCAAAACCTCCGGCGAAGTGATCGTACGGTCAATGTCGAGAATGCAGATCACGTCAACGTCGTTAATATCATTAATTGCTGTTCGACGCGCATATGATCCCGAAAGGAACGTGTCCTCATGGGCGTCTTTTGACTCACTATCCGTTTTAAGCTCGTCGCGCACCTGTTCATGCGCTGCCTTGGCCGCGGTAACCTCGTCTTCGCCGGGCTGAATCGACGAAAGAAATGCTTTGAAATCGTTCCCTAACTCCACTCGGTTCAATCCTCCGTTGGAACAGGCATGGAAGTGGCACCTGCCGCACTCTGAGGTACGGAAAAATTATCTAAATTCAGACCATAATTCGCGGCAATGTTCGAGAGGAAGTTGCCACATACTGGGCATTCTGAGTCCCGGTCGAAGTAAATGCCGTACCATCTGTTAATAGTCATCTCGTCGCTGCTCTCACTCAGAGGAGGCCAATCGGAATATGGAGTGGCGGGTTCAGGCCGGTTAAGCCACAAATACCAAGGCGCGTCATAGTCCCTTTCCAGAGCCCGAAGCGTGGTCGGCTTATCCTTAAGAAGTTCAGTCAGCGCCAGTTTGGCAACCATATTGGCGATTGGTAGAACATCGAGAGAAAGTCCTGGCTCTACGGCGACCGGCAGATCGCTGTAGGCTATATCCGCGGCGTCAGAACTGGACGAAATCTCAACATCCGACGCCTCATCTGGCATAGCCGCAACGAAGCACTGGTGGCACGGAGATACTTTCGGGCGCACCCGTAGAACCTGACCGCCAAAGGCTCGACGGAATGCTCCTCCGTAAATGGCGGACACATTCGCCTCAATGCAAAGCTGGTTGACCAGGAGCTTGCTCGGCCGGTTGTCAGTGCCACACACAACTATGCTCGATTCGGCGATAAGCTTCTTTAGCTCTTCCTTGCTGGCGAAGTTCAGATCGAGCACGTGGGTAGTGACCGCAGCGTCCGGATTCTTTTCGAGAATCAGATCACGAACGACACGGACTTTAAAGCGACCTACTTGCGAGATGCCTCCGGGATGACGCACTACATTTCCTACTGAAAGTCGGTCGCGGTCGACAAGGGCGAAGCGCCCTACCCCGCACTTTGCCAGTTCCAGTGCTGCATGAGCACCGCCAGTGCCCAAGCCAATGAGCAGTACTGATTTATCCGCGAGGATTGTGGTCTCAAGAATGCCCGAACGACGGGTGGCAAGCTCCGGCTGAACATCAGCGAAGATAGTAGAAACCGACTGCTCGGAGTTACTGCCTGATGCGCGATACCAAGTACCATCCGGCGCAACGAAATCGGAGGGAGTAGCCTCAGCTTCCTTGATCGGCTTCAGGTCGATGCGTAATGTTACATCGTCAACGGAAGCGCCGCCGCCCGCAAGGATGATTGCTGCCTGCGCAACTGAAGCCGAAGGTAGCGGGCCGAGGTTACACTGTGTCAAAGCATCCCCGTCGTCCCAGGAGCTAAATTGACACCGGACATTGCCCTCAGCGAGTAGCTGAGGCCAGTTCTGTCTCAACCACACGCTCGAAACGGTGGCCACGGCGAACATATCGGCGTCATCAGCTGTAATGTTGAGCGCACGAGGCGTTTGCGATCCCTCAGCTACCGCTACAATCGTTCGCTTCGTCTTGTCATACACGAGCTTCGTCTTGCCCGGCTTGCGCTGGGCAATTGCTTGCATCGCGTCACGAATCATCTGTTGCTGAGGATCATTTGTACTCATGCTGTCTCCGCCATAGTGCCAACGAATTCCGAGAGATTTCGTCCGGTTGCCAGATGTTGTTCATAGGCCTCAATCCAGAGGTGACCCTTCAAGAAGACTTTAAAAAGCATGATGCCGGAGTGCCATCGCGCCTCGCGCCAGTGACAGATCTGCACCATCCCATTCGATGATGGCTCCAACGTGTGCATGTAATGGGATAGTCCCAGCGCCGCCAGTCTGCGACCGTCCGACATCAAAAGCGGCAAAGGGTCAGTCACGTACATCATTGGTCGCGCATGCGGATAATTACTTGGGATCGTGATGTAAAGCCCGTACCTGCGTCCCGAGTTTGACGTTGCGTAGCCCGAAGCGTAGTAAGTATCGTTATCCTTATTGTGGTACACGCTGAACTGCGTGAACCCCTCTCTTTGCAACGTCTCGTGTTCGACGTAAAGTCGCTGGCGTTGTTCAGTTGTCCACATTGTCACCACTCTCCTTGCTTGCCTTGGCGGCCTTGAATGCCTTGACGATTCCGTCTACGTCCGTCGCTACAAGGTTTGTAGGTTTCTTCTGAGGCTCGGTCGTGCCAGACGTCCGGTTCATACGATGAATATCCAACACTGTCATTGGCCATGCCGCGCTTAAAGCGAAGGCGAGATATTCTGCGCCTGTTAGGCGTGCAACAAGGATCGAGCCAAAGCCGGTAATGTGTTGCTCGACCTCGTCCCCACTCTCGCTTTGGAGGGCTTCTGCAAGATGCGTGAGCGCTTTCTCGCGTGTGAGTGGATCTACTTCCGACGAAGCCTCTAACGCCGGTGGTGGGACTTCCGATCCAACGCGGACTCGCTGTACCGGTACTTTGTCCCAAGCCGCCAGATCCTGTTCGGGCAATAGTTTTCGGCTGATTAGTGCTTGGCGGATCGGGCTCATGCCGGGGAGCACCTTCAAACGTAGAGGCAAAGGGCCGTCGTTTCGCATGGACAGGTCATAAAGCCAAGGATGGATTCTGACGAAGGGCTCGCCACGCGTGCCCTCTAGCGTTACGATGATCTCCGCCATCGCAGTGAATTGGTTTCGTCCAGCCAAGCTGATGATGCGTTTCTGATCGCCACCGCTGGGAGACGAGAGTCCTAGTCGGTGGTGCGAGTGCCAGTCGCCGAAATAGCGTAGCGCCCAGTCGTCTGCGAGGACGCCACTGAGCTGCCGCAAATAGTCAACATCGAGGCGAAAGTGCGCGTTGTTCCGCTCCGCATTCGGCCCAGCCTTTGTCGCAAGAAGGATTGTCGGGGCCTCGTTCCATCGGCCGAACAGATCACCTCCGGTCTCTATCGACCAAGCCGAGGCCTCGGCCGCGATTGCCCGCAGTTCTGATTCCCAGATCATTAGCAAACCAGCTGGAGCCTTGGGAGGCGTGCGGCGGCTCATGAATCGAGAGAGGCGTTGAATCAACATGTCAGACTCCGGCGAGGAACGAAGAGAACGCAGTAGACCGATTAGGGGCGGCCTTTCTTCGATCCACTCTCGAAGATCCGGCGTGAGCCTGACCTCGGTCGCGTCGAGCTCTTCAGAGGAGATTCCAAGGGCTGTGGCGATCTTAGTTTTGAGCTCAGCGCTTGGAACGCGGCGAGACGCCTCAATATCGGCGACATACGCAGGTGTCACTCCAATTTGGGCGCCAAGCTCTTTGAGTGACCAATCGCGAGCGAGTCGCCGGTTTTTAATTACTTCCGCAAGTTCGGGCACGACCCAATCATGACAGCGTATGCATATGTTGTCAAGGCGTTGTAAGTATATGATTATAAATAATATGATTATAAATCTGGACATGACTCAAATCGCTGCTGTGATTCAGCAGTTGCAGAAGGAACGGGAGAGGACGGCAAGAGAGGTCGCACAGTTGGATGCCGCGCTAGCTGCGCTGGATCGCGCCGCCGGAACGCGCGGCGGGACAAGAACACTTTCCGCTGCTGCGAGAGAGCGTATAGCCGCCGCGCAAAGAGCGCGCTGGGCGCGAGTGAAAGCAAACACAAAGACAAATCAACTGTGCCGAAAAAGCGGACGCTGTCGGCTACGGCGCGCAAGAGAATCGCGGCCGCGCAGCGAGCCAGGTGGGCAAAGGTGAAGGCGGCAAGAAAGACGGCCTGAGCTGCTGCAGGGCAGGGGCCTCAGCAATTCTCAACCCACAACCCAACCTACAAAACTTGATCTCTAATATACGATTTCCGCGAACTTTGGCAGTCCCGCGGTTCTGCTTAGTCATTGTAAAACCTAAAAACGCCAGAGTCACAGCAGCGTTCTGTTCGTTCAAATTTCGACTTACTGTCGGCGAGTGAAAAATCTCCGTTTCCTTGTGATTCCGCAATAATCCGTGTGCGACCAGTGCGCCGGAGCCGCAGTACCAAACGGCCCTTGTTCGCCGGAGACCCCTATTCAGACGATATATTGCCTCCCAATCAGCAAACCAAAACGCATTTGTCCACGAAACTTGAGCACTCAAGCTTGCAAATGACCCGGATGCATGTCTGCTTTCGGAGAAAGGAGGAACACCTATGTCTCGCAAAGTTGGTCAGATCATCGCGAGGCGAGCGTCGTTGGCTCGTCCGCGTTTATCTCGGGCGCGATTCCGAAATGCGCAAGCGCACCTACCACAATCAAACAGTCTACGGCTCCCTACGGAACGCACAGGCGTACCTAACAAGAAGGTTACACGAACGAGACCTGTCCCGCGGTGTAGAGGGTCTCCAGGTCACAGTGGACGAATTCCTGGATCACTGGCTGAAAACGGCCGTGAGACCTAAAGGCCGCGCAAAGACCTACAGCGACTATGCGGCCATGCTGCGTAGATACATCCGTCCAGCAATCGGTGCAAGAATCTTGGCCTCGCTCTCGCCTCTTGAAATCCAGGCCGCATATCAGGTCATGATCGACCGGAAACTCTCGACACGAACGGTTCGATACGCACATGCAGTTTTGCGGGCTGCAATTAGGCAGGCGATCCGTTGGCAGTTGCTCCTCAATGATCCCACGCAGGGAGTTGAACTTCCTCGTGAGCAGTGCAGAGAAATGTCTGTGCTGACGACAGAGCAGGCTCGATCGTTTCTCAGGACGGCATCGCATTCTCCACAAGGGTGCATTTTTGCTGTAGCCCTGACCACTGGAATGCGCCCGAGCGAATATCTCGCCCTCTGCTGGCGGGACATCGACTGGGATCGTGGAACCATCAGCGTCGTTCGAACCCTCCACAGGAATGAAGGCCAATGGACCTTTTCGGACACGAAGCGGGTCCCCAGTCGTCGAGTCGTTAAACTGCAAATGTGGGTGCTTGACCTACTCCGGAAGCTAAAAGGCGGGGTGGGTGAGGCCAAGGCGGCGTGCGACTTGGTATTCGCTGACCTGATCTTTTCCACGGCGCGTGGCGAACCGACCAGCGAGGAATACTTGGTCAAGAAGCATTTCAAACCGCTCCTGCGAGAAGCAGGCTTGCCCAACATCCGGCTCTACGATCTCCGCCACACATCTGCCACTCTTGCTCTCACCGTTTTGGGGTTGCACCCAAGGTGGTGTCCGAGCAGCTTGGACACGCGAGCGCTGCCTTCACTTTGGATACCTACTCGCACGTGCTTCCGCATATGCAAGACGAAGCTGCTGCCAAGATGGAAGCAGCCCTCACGAACGGCCTTTCGCTGTAAACCCATTTCCCCGCCAAACCCCAAACATCAATCATCAATAGCCCCAGCTGCTGCGTTCTGCGAGCAGAGAAAGGAGGTATGGCCATGTCGCGCAAACTGGGTCAGATCATCGCGGTTCGAGAGAACACTTGGATGATTCGCATCGCCATGGGTTGCGATCCCCAAACCAAACAACGCAGCTATTACAACCGTACTGTGCATGGCTCTCTGCGCCAAGCGCAGAAGTTTCTCGGAAAGAAGGTCAATGAACTGGGCGCATATATTGAAAGGGACGGCGCAAAGATTCGCTTGGATCAATATCTCGATCAATGGCTCAAGACAGTGAAGTCGCGGATTTGCAGCAAGACGTTCGAAAGTTACGAGAGTCTGCTCGCAAAATACATTCGCCCGTCGCTGGGTAAGAAGCCGATCGTAGCAATAAGGCCGTTGGACGTCCAGGCAGTCTACCAGTACATGTCAGATCGCGGTCTTTCGCCGAGAACGGTCCAAGGGGCTCATTGGGTGCTCAATGCGGCGTTCAGACAGGCATGGCAGTGGGAAATGATCTTGGAGGTTCCTACCAAAGGCGCGAAGCTGCCACGGATTCGAAGGCGCGAGATGCGAGTCTTCAGTGTAGAGGAGACCAAAACTTTTCTGAAAGTTGCGCTGCCGACGATGTAAGGGACATTGTTTAGTGTTGCCGTTACCACTGGAATGCGCCCCAGCGAGTACATCGGGCTCAAGTGGCAGGACGTTGACTGGGAGCGTGGAACAGTCAGCGTAAAGAGAACCTTGCGAAAAGGGCCTACGGGTCAGTGGGAATATGGTGAGACGAAGCGTGCAGGAAGTCGGCGAATCATAAGACTGCAGAATTGGGTTCTCGCGAGACTGAAGCAATTAAGGGAATCCCAAGCGGCAGATCCAGTTGTCGATCCCGAAGAATGGCCACAGGCCGTGGACCTGATCTTTGTTACGGAATTTGGACGACCAGTGAATGTGAACAGCCTGGTCTACAAGCTTTTGAAAAGCTGGAGCGGAGAAGGCTTTTTTCCACCTATTGAATCACGAAGTGTTGAGTCTTGGACGAAATACCCGTCAGCATTGACGGTTAACGCCGGCGTGTCTTACTGCGAGTTCGCGAAGATTGTCTGTCGAAAGTGAATAGATAAGCGACTGGCATCTTCAGAGCAGCAGCCATGCGCTCGAGCTTTTCAAAAGAGGGAGCATTCCTCCCCCGTTCAATCAAGCTGAGAAAATCCACAGACATCCCTATCATTTCGGCAAAGTCTTCCTGACTCTTCCCCAGATCATGCCTGATCTGGAGGAGTCGAAGGCCGAATTGCTTTCGGAGGCTGTTCAAAATTAGCTTGCAACCTGCCGAAAGTCTGGCGTAATGTGATTCCGGGTACCACCGAATGAGATTACGGGTTGGCTGAATTAGCTATTCTGACGTGCCGCGCTGTCCTCGAACACGAAAAGCTCATGAACAGGGATGCCGAGCTGGGTGGAGAAAACTTCTAGGTTCTCAAAGGATGGAGCGTTGATCCCGCGTTCGATAAGGCTAAGAAAATCGACAGAGATCTGGAGCAATTCCGCGAACTGCTCTTGGCTCATGCTCCGAGCCAACCGGATGGTCTTAATGCGGTTGCCGAATTTTTCGCGAAGGGCCGACAAGTATTGCACCTGTGGGCCGAATGTCGCTCATACTCAGCTTTCTAACCACCGAATGAGATTACGGGTCGCGATGAGATTACGGGTTGATGCTTTGGATTCTGTTTGCGCTCACCGTTCGCGAAGAATGTTGCCCGTGGTTCTTTGAGGAAATCAAAGGCGCAAGGTAAGACTGAGTCCGTACCCGCGTGCTGATGTCTTAGGTTATTGAAAATAAGTTATTTATATGTGTGCTGCAATCTGTGCCAAATCACGGTCAAGCAATGAGTGCCCGACACCGGGGTCGAGAAA
>JAOAPI010000090.1 GCA_025462865.1 Candidatus Sulfotelmatobacter sp.
GACGATCTTCGGAACATTGCATAAGAATTTGAGCAGGCTCGATTTCAGTTTGCTTTTGCCTGACGTCATGATTATTGCGGACGAAGTGGACGCGCAGTTGACCCAAACGATGGAGAGCTTCAGCAAAGCTACGAACTCAGCGGTGGCGTAGCGGGGCCTCAGTCAGATGAGGCCACGCCGTCCTCCGACCGAATACTCCTGAATATCGTCAGAAAACACCTCCAAATAAGCACTCTCCGATGTGCGGGGGCGCGCTTATATCGGTAAACCGAGGCCAAGAACTTGGGAAGAAGGGGCATCACTTCCCATGCGCATCCCCCGCCCATTTGCAGAGTGATCCTTATTGCTCAGTGCTGGTTTCGCATTCAGCGTAGTTTGGTTGTGCCCTTACTACAAGGAGCAGTCATGGGCGGGCCGCCCCCTCCCAACAATATTTTGCGCGAAAGACCTTGGACTTGGGCTAATGAACAAAAGAGGGAAAAATGATTAGATTTGAGAGCGAATGCAGACCGACAATGTTAATGGCGTTACTATTCGCCGCTTTGCTTGCAGGAGGCATCGGAAAGGCTTTTGCCGCTGCTGGCACCTTTGCTCCCGGCACTCCTATCGGCGCAGCTACGGAGCCCAAGGTGGTTTCGTCAACCCCAAGCAATGGGGACATCACCGTATCGACCAGCACAAATAATAGTAATAACGTAGTAACTGCCACCCAAGTGACCGCAACCTTTACCCAACCGATGGACGCGGCGACGGTAAATATACTCACGTTCACGGTCAAGGAGACGACCGGAAACGACGTACTAGGTACCGTCATGATGGACGAGACAAAGACGGTTGCAACCTTTACTCCGACCTCGTCCGCTCTCAATCCGAATACCAGCTATACGGCCACAGTTATGAGGACAGCGAAGAACGCTGGGGGAGTTGCAATGGCGAATCCCGTTGCATGGCGATTCACTACCGCCGCCGTCGTGTTTACCGGACAGATCTCAGTGCCGCTTGGAACAGCGGGTAGATTTGCGATTCTAACGAAATCAGGAATCACAGATGTTTTTGCATCTACTATCAATGGCTCTGTTGGCTCTAGTCCAATTACCGGAGCGGCTATTCATCTGACGTGCGCAGAGGTAAAGACAGGAACAATCTACTCCGTTAATGCGGCGGGTCCTCTCCCATGCAGGGTGACTGACCCCACTTTACTCACAAAGGCTGTAGGAGACATGGAAATCGCGTACTCCGACGCTGCCGGACGGATATTGCCCGATTTTATTGATCTGGGAGCCGGAAAGATTGGCGGCTTAACCCTCGTTCCCGGCCTCTACAAATGGAATACAGGTGTTTTAATATCAACGAATGTCACAGTCTCGGGAGGCGTAAGCGATGTCTGGATATTTCAGATAGCGGGGACTCTTACTCAGGCCAACGCTACGAAAGTTATCCTGAAAGGCGGCGCCAGGGCCAAGAACATCTTCTGGCAGACTGCCAGTGGTGTGGCCGTTGGAACGACTGCGCAATTTGAGGGAACCATACTGGCTAAAACAAAGATCTCCCTGAAAACGGGCGCATCGGCGCACGGCAGACTGTTGGCACAGACTGCAGTCACTCTCCAACAGAATGCGGTTACACGGCCCGCCCAGTAAGCCAAAGAGCAATATGAGTGGACGATCCCCCGCGTCGGTGTGAAAACCTTCCCTGACTTCTTGCCTTCCCCAAAGGTTATGAAGTCAGGGCATGCTATCAGCGTGCTGTGATGGGATGAAAGCCTAATCGCTGTACAACAATTCCCTTGCCTGTAGCTTGTGTAGGGAGCATTTATGTGATCAAAAAGGGACAGTTTCGCTGAACGGATAGGGTTATTTTTGTTTGTCCGACGCATGTGCGCTTGCACGGTTGCCTCTTGTGCCGAGATGTTCTCCCTTGGAGGCTCAACGTGTTCGATCCCGAAGACACCCTCACTCACGAAGAAATATTCAGTCCGGTACTACGATCTGACCAGTTTTTATCTTTGCTCGCCATGCATGGAGACAGTCTCCCATTACCTAAATTCGGTAATAATATAGTTGAGACAGTACTGGCTATGTGCGCTTGCGGGCAGACGGACAATCCCGGCGTGTCTTAAGATTGCACCCGTCATGGCTACCGCGTTTGACAACGAAGAATTTCTCACCCACGAAGAAATCCTACTTCGATTCAAGAAGATCATAGGCAGGGACATGACTCCCGAAGAAAAGCACAGATTTTTCTTGCCGCCTGAGCGTCCGCGGGATGCGGACGAACGAATCTTGCTACCTATCAAATGGTTTCAATGAGTTACTGGCCGTTCCACCCGCTCTGTATACCGCATTGTATACCACGCAACGCAACAAGCAGCCTACTGGACAGCTTTGCTTGCCTCTGGAAATGCGGCGGCGATTCCTTCGGCGACATTGCGGGCTTGATATTCGACAAACTTGCCGAAGCCCGCAGCAACGTGCGTTTCTGTGACGTGGACATAGTAACGAGCAGCCACGGCGGGCGAACTATGACCCATGAGCCGAGCCAGCGTGAAGCGATCCATACCCGACTGAGCGGCCCGCGTCCCGAACGTGTGCCGCCAGCAATAGAACTCGAAGGTGTCCAGGTGGGCCTCTTCTACAGCCTTCGCGTGAGGGTGCTGAAGAGAGGTGATGAACCCCGAATTGCCCGCCCCGGAAAACACGAAGATAGTTTGCTTCGCCTTAGCCTGTGCCTCTCTCTTGCGCCGCTGGAGAACCTCTGCCGCACGGGGAGTGAGGGGCACGCTACGCTGTGCGCTAGCCGTTTTACCCTGACGGACGTGTATCACGCCGTGCGGTGATTCGAGGCGCACGGTTAGATCTACATCGGGCCACCTTAACGGAAATAGCTCGCTGTTCGGTCGCATTCCTGTATCTACCGCAAGGACCGTAGCATCCCGTAGATTGTGTGAAGCTTTCGCTAGGTACTGCGCCTCTTCCTTAAAGCTCAGGACGCGGGTGCGGCCCTTCGGTTGAGGTAATTCGTGGACGGCGGGCGCCTGCTCCAACCTACCCCACTCAACGGCGATACGGAGAATCCGCCGCAACGTCCGTAAATCGCCGTTCACGGTCACGACCGAGTTCTCCGCGATCTCCTGTCGATGACGGGCGTAGCGGCTGACCAAGTCTCCCGTGATTGCGTTCAGCGGGGCATCCGCGATGGCAGCGAAAGTCAACAGTCTGCCGAGGCTCCCTTCGTAAAAGGTATGGGTCCCTAGCTTCGTGTGCGTCTTGGCGTATTGCAGGAATTCTTTAGCAAATAAACGAAGGACGGGCGGTGCGCTCGTTGTCGGCTTCGGCCAAGGATCATTGGGATGAATCTGCCCGAGCCTCAGCGCCCGGCGGTGCTCATCCTCAGCTTCCTTGGCAGCTTTTTTGCTTTCGGTCTTTGCGGACTTAACGATACGAAAGCTTTCGTTTGTTCTTTCCGCGTTCTTGATTGTCCATCGGAAGTTGTACCAATAGCTTTTCCCGCGTTTGTACAGCATTAGGGCCTCACTTCCTTTGACTTTTGATCTCGTTTGCTCTTGCTGCCCTTTGGTCTTCCGCCCAGCTTGCCATTCTGGCGAGAAGCCTCAGCCTTCCGCCGCGACTTCGAGGAGCCACGACAGACAGCACAGTAGCAAACCATTGGAACTTTGTGGATCGGGCAATTCACGAGACATAGTAACCTAGCCCGCTAGGTTTTGTGAAGCCCGATCTTCTGCGCCGGCATGCTTGCTCAGGCGGGCTTCAATCCATCCGTCGAGGTCGCGGCGAAGGTAACGGATCAACTTTGATCCCGCGCGGAAATAGTTCGGCCCTGTGCCATCTGCGCGCCACAACCGAAACACGGCTGGACTCACTCCAACATACCTTGCTGCTTCTTGCTCGGTCAGAGCATTTTTCTGCTCATCCATCACCCTTTCCCCCTTCATACCGCCGAAATTGCCGACCCTGTGGTCCGATCTACAGGGATTTTTGGCCAAAAGTAGGCTTAGCACAACAGGAACTCCAGCCTATGCGAGTGAAAATCAGCATCGTAGTAGTGTTTAGGCGGCTAAGGAGCAATAGCATTTTTACTCGCGTTGCGCGAGTTGCGCGAGTAAAACGCTGACAGCGTTAAACTCCGACGGAAGGTGCGCGTTGATGGCCTCTGCTAGTTCAGAGAGTGTGTGATTCTTCATACGCAGCTTTGCGCGGGTTTTCTCATCCTGAACTTTTTTCCGCCAGAGATTGCCGGCTTGGTAACTCTTGGAATAGCTGGCAGGGCCCGAATCTGCCCATTGGTCTCACGCCGTTCCTTTCAATAAAGGCACAGTATTTCGGTCCCTTGTGTCCGATCAAAATCGCGGTAAAGATAACCGTTTCTCTCTTTCCCAGCTTTCCTTTCTTGGTTTTCTTTACATTACGTTTCGGTTGGAGTGCATCGCCGAACTTTGCGAATACGGAATCAGTGATCCTTTCCAGCCTGGTCATTGTGGAAGTGAGCGAATCGAGAAGATCCTTCGCCGCGCCCTTGCCATGTGACGATCCCTCCTCTCGGTTTTCCGAGATCATCTCGTCCTGTCGGAGCAAGTGTTTCTTTCCAATGACCAAAGACAAGAGGGAGCTATCGTCAATTCTTCCGTGAACGATGTTTGCCGCCTGTTCGACAAGTTGTTCCCGCAAAACGCGCTCAACTGCTTCCCCGTGACGCTTATGCATCGACAGCATTCTCTCGGCCGCTTCGCTCCGCTTCGGTTCGTGGCGAACGGCGCGACTGATCTCGGCATTAAACGAGGCCGCCAACTCGGACTCCGAGCGTTGGCAAAGTTCAATCCCATGACGCACGAAGTCCGCAGCCATATTCCTTTCGTAGCCAGCTTTGCGAGGCCCGATGAAAACATCAGAGACGTAATCTGTGTCCGAATCGTGCGCCAACAGACCCGCGGCGGCGATGGCGAAGCGCCGGTCGATACATTGGCTGCAGGTTCCACAATGCCATTGCGCTCGGGACTTGAACATTGAATGGGCGCACGAACAGGTGTGGGGAATCAGGTGCGCCGCCCCGGCCGTCGAGAGGATCTGAACTACATCGGTCTTCGTCTTGAATAGGTAGGGATTATCTATCGCGAAGTTGCGACCAGTGACCGCCTTACATAAAGACGTGAGTAGCTCCAGGGCCATGGGGTGGGTGGTGCGGGAGGCACGCGCCCGAATCGCTTCGTCGGCGACAGGTAGGTTCAGGCTTACAATGCCGTTCTCGAAGAATCGTACCCCGCCGGCCTCAACTGACTCGGCGACAACCGTACCCAGCGCCGAGTACAAGAAGGAACGAGTTCGTTGGGTGGGCTCTTGGCCGAACCGCTCGGATTTGTTGATCCACACTGGAACATGGAGCAACTGTTGAGGAAATTCTTTTCTGAACTCTTCAAATAGTTTTTCTTGTCGAGAAGCCAACGTTGATACGGGGCGGTGGCTAACCAGGACCAAGTTCTCGCCGCGCTTTGCAGTTTCCACTGCGCCAGCAAGTGAGTCCAAGCCTCCGGAAAACATAATTACGCGGTCGGGAGCATAAAAGGGCCAGTCTTCTTTGTCCATAAACGCGAAATATTCCTGGTTGGCGCGATCGTGCTCCAAGGGCACAAAATCGAACGAATACTTGTCATTTGAGAGGAAACTGAGCACTTCTGCTACACCGTGCGTTATCTTCGGGGACTTCCAGAAGGCCAAGTCTCTCACTGGGATGACAAATGCTAAATCGCGTCCCCAAGGCTCCGTACTATCCTGGTCCGTCCAGGCAGTTCCCCGACGTGTCGCGCAATCGGCGCTATACACATACGACGCGATTTCGAGAAAATCAACCAGCCGCGGAGAGATCGTCCTCTGAAGAACCTTGGCCACGTTCTCAAAGCAAATGTGTACGTTGGCGTTGCTTCCCACCGATTCGAGCTCGACGATCCGCCTTCCTAGCGCAACCGGATCAGTGGCGGCAACTCTCCCCCCGCTGCATACAAAAACACGGGGCGCTATCAAGCTCTGGCCTTCTGCTGGCCAAGTTCACTGCGGAGCTTCCTTAAGGCAATCGCTAGAAAGCCCGACGTATTCTCAAGATTGATTCCTTTCTGATACTCCGTTTTCGAGTACCACTCACCGCAGAAGTCCCGCACGATTCGCGCGCTTTGGTCGCAATGGGATCTCAGCGCATCGTTGAACTGTGCAACGTCTCCCAAGTTCGACACACCTGGGGTGCCCAAGGCGGATGCGGTTATCCTGCTGAGGTAGAAGTTAAGGAATCGGGCTACGAATCTTCCAA
This sequence comes from Candidatus Sulfotelmatobacter sp., assembly GCA_025462865.1. Classification (GTDB taxonomy): domain Bacteria; phylum Acidobacteriota; class Terriglobia; order Terriglobales; family Acidobacteriaceae; genus Sulfotelmatobacter. The sequence goes on from JAOAPI010000090.1 coordinate 6,313, forward strand.
AAAAGCGCTGCCCTAGTTCACCGAAACCTTTTTTGGTGGAAAGCGTGCGAATTGCGTGCTGGAGCTCCTCTTTGTTCCCCTCAAACAGACTGGAAGACCGCCCTCCTGCCAGACCGGTGAGTGCCTCACCGGCTGATTGCTGGGCGATCTCGCTCAGGTCGGTCGCACCCGAGGAGTTCCGGCTGATGTAACGGTCGATCGCGCCGTGCAGTTCGACCGTGAAATCAAAGACGGTGCTGTCATCGGAGAGACGAATGCCGTGTTCGCCTAGCGCTGCCTCCCAATCCGACGTGCGGGATGCGAGAGCGACTTGCGTTAAAAGAAAAAACGTATAGCGCACGCCGGGATCGTCGATGGCCCGGTCCAAGCCCCTCTGCGCTGCGTCCGGCGCCCGGGCCGCAATCGCGTCGACGCTCGCGGCAGCCGGGAGGCTCCCACTCATGCCCAGTCCAGCAACCTGCCGCACTAGTTCATTCCACTTGCGCGTTTTTGGCACTTCGCCGAGCCGTGTATGTCCCATAAAATCTTCCGTAAACAAGCCGAATGTGCAATCGCATGGGATGCTACAACGCATTTCGAGGAAAACAAAGCTGTTTAACGCGCTTATTTCTTGCGTCGAGGCGAGTCATTGCGCCCCATCTGGGGAACGGTTAATCAATACGGGCTATCCAGCCCTTACTCGCGCAACGCGCGCCGCGCGAGTAAAAGTTCTGGCGGCTCGCGGGCCCAAGATTACTGAGCATCTGACGATTTCCACTCGCTCTGTCCGAACTGCGCATTGAGATTCCGCAGGCGCACGTCCACAATCCCCAAATATCTGGGGAACCCCTACAAATGCATCTATTTACCACGGACATCACTTCGCGTGTTTCTTCAGAACCATCCGTTTCACGAAGTCAGAATGCCTTTGCCCCTACTCAACCTGTCGCCGCGATAAACCGGGCGGAGGGGCGTCCCATCGTTCGGTCAATAAAAGAACTGCATCTGCATCCGGCACTGGAAAGGGTCGGTTGGAGCGGTCTGGTTGAAGAATTTAACGATGCCGCCCGCCCCGCAAACCGTATACAAGATCCCATTTTGATCGCAACGGACGGGACAATTCTGACCGGATTCGGACGCTGGCAGTTGGCCGTGTTTGAACAAACTCCCGAAATTTATTGCATCGAACACTCGCTCAGTGCTGACGACTCGCTGGCATTCATCCTCATCCATCATCAAACCCAACGCGGATGGAATGCCTTTGTCCGAACTCGCCTGGCTCTGACCATGAAGCCTTCTCTTCAAGAGGCGGCAGTCAAGAACATGCGCTTGGGAGGCAAGTACAAAGGGCTGGCAAATTTGCCAGAAGCTCATCCCATTGATGTCCGACAACAAGTTGCTGACATAGCGGGGGTTTGCCCGCGCAATGTAGGGAACGTGGAAACCATCCTCGAAGTCGCTCACCCCACTCTGATCCAGGCGCTCGGAAATGGCACGCTCAAGATCAACCGGGCAATCCAGTTTTGCAAGTTGCGCCGAGGCGAACAGGTCGTGGAGTTTATCCGTTACACCGAAGAACGGGCAACGAGCAAGGCGATTCGTCGCTGTCTCGGGCAACCACAAAAGGGTGACATAAGCCTCGATCCAAACAAGGTGCTCCAAGCGTTACACAGCCGCGAAGGACTTTGCTTCGAATCAATTTTGGTGCGCATCGGTCGCCATAAGCGCACAGTCATTCTGGTTGGCCAAGATTTGCTCTCGGAAATCAATCAAAAGGAGCTGGCACTGAAATGAAATATCC
>JAOAPI010000110.1 GCA_025462865.1 Candidatus Sulfotelmatobacter sp.
GGCTTCGCAGCAAGTGGAGGAGGAATACTGCTTGGGGCGGCGTACAGTCGCAGCGCGTCAGGGAGCGACACGGCAAGAGTTGAAGGACTCGAAGCTAGACGTCTTTACCGGCGCATTTATCTCCAAATTGATCACCTACTTTATTACGCTCACGACGGCCGCTACGTTGTTTGCGCACGGCCACAGGCAGATTGAAACGGCCAAAGATGCTGCTGCCGCCCTGAACCCGATCGCCGGGCCTGCTGCTTATTGGTTGTTTGCTCTCGGCGTCATCGGTACCGGTTTGCTTGCGATACCGACATTGGCTGGCTCCAGCGCGTATGCAGTAGCAGAAGCCTTACGCTGGCGGGCTTCGCTCGAGGAGAAACCCTCCCTTGCTCCCAAATTCTACACCGTACTTGCCATTTCCATGCTGTTGGGAATGAGTCTCATCTACCTGCATTTCAATGTCGTCCAGATGCTGTTTTGGGCTTCGATCTTCAACGGGATATTGGCACCTCCGAGCATAGCGCTTGTGGTCTTGCTGACAAGCAATCCGCACGTGATGGCTGGGCGAGTAAACTCCAAATCGCTCCAGGCTCTAGGCTGGATCAGCGTGGCATTAACTGCGGCGACGGCGATGGCTTTACTGGTCAGCTTTATCCATTAGCCCTCATATCTCACAGTAGTTAATTAGGTCGAAAAGAGTGAGAGGGCGGGTGGCTTGAAGAAGGCGGCTTCTGGCAAGCGGAAAAACAGTGATCGATTTGGCCGTTGAGCTGGGGTATCGGGAGGGTTTCAGCCGAGGGGAGAGCCTCGGAAGGCCATTAGCGACGCACTGATCCGAGCCGGGCGAAACGGCTGACGGCAATCTGAAAAGTAGGCACCCCGTTATTGGCGTTTTAGTGGCGCAGGTTCGTCCAGACCTGCTGATAGAGGTCCTGCCAAGGGTAACTGGACGACATCGAAACCCAGACTTTGCTGACGGTCACGCGGATCTGAGCGCCGATTTTGAGCAGCTTTGTGTGGATTGTCGATACCTGTGCCTGCGCCAAGGCGGTCCCTTTCAGGCCCAGCCGCCGTAGCCCGCTCACCAAAATGTAGGCCATCGCGGAAAGGTAAAGCCGCATCTGATTGGCCCGCATCGTTTCCGCGCTCACCCGGTCCGCGAATAAGCTGAACTGCTCCTTGATACGGTTCTCCATGTCGCCGCGCGCACAGCAGAGTTCTTCGTACAGAGCTGAGCCTGGCATTGTTGACTGGTCAGCGAGGTGACCACGAAGCGCGGGTTCTCCTTGCCATCGATATGTTCCGCTTTCGCCACCACGCGCCGCTCACGGTCCCAGCCGCCCTTCTTTGTTTTCTTCGTACTGTATTCAAACTCGGTAAACACACGCGGCGGTTTGCCCGTCCGGTTCCACTCCAGGGTCGCTTCATGCATCTGCTGCCCAATGACTCTGCGCAGTCTCTGGTTTCGCGCCAGGCCGAATATAAAGTCCACCTGATTGTTTTCGCACCAGCTCATCAGTTCGTTGCGGCAGAAACCGGAATCCCCGCGCAGAACGATTTTCACTTTCGGCCACGCCGCCCGGATCTGAGCCACGATCCTTTCTATTTCCGCCAGGCAACCGAAGGCGGCATCGTGATTGGCTTCTCTCAGTCGCGCGCACAGAATGTGTTCACCGCAGAAAACATAGAGAGGCAGATAGCAATAGTTGTCATAGTAGCCGTGGAAAAACCGTCCTTCCTGCTTCCCATGTAAGGGCAGATCGGTGGTGTCCATGTCCAGAACAATCTCGGCGGGAATCTCTTGGTACGACTCCAGGAACGCCTTCACCAGCAGTTCATCCACCCCGTCCGTCCAGAATGTGATCTTCTTGTACCGGCTCTTGGCGCCCGTACCCAGTTCCATCCGGTTCAGCGTGCTCTTGCCCGCCAAGGGCCGATCCAGATCCGTCCGCCCCGCCAGAATGCCAAGCACCGGGTCGCTGCGCAACTGCTCGTGATCGTTGATGTCTTCATAACCTAGTTCTCTGACCGCCTAGAAAAATTCTAATAAAACAATTCCAATCATAAATGTTGTGACACATACTCAGGGTATGGGTCGTCCTGCACTGCGTATTAAAGTCGCAAAAAAGGATCAGAACGAGTTGAAGAGAATGCTGAGCGGTGGCGTTCAGCAGGTGCGCGCAGTGCTGCGCGGGCTGGCACTGTTGCACTTGGCGAAAGGCGTCAGTGCGCCGTGTGTTTCGGAATTTATACCCCTGACCCCACAGGCGATTCGGAAGGTGGGGCATCGCTATATTCAGGGCGGGCTCGAACGCGCCATCTATGAGAAGGAGCGGCCTGGGGCCGCCTCTCTGCTGGAAGACAGCCAGAAGCAGCGTATCATCGCGCTGGTTTGTGCCGGTCCGCCGGAAGGACACGCCCGCTGGACCGTACGGCTGGTGGCTGAACAAGCCGTGAAGCGGCGACTGGTTCCGCGCGTCGGACGCGAGACCATTCGGGTTTTGTTGCTTAGCCACGACCTCAAGCCGTGGCGGGAAAAAAATGTGGTGGGTGCGCCGGGATAAACCGGCATGGGATAGAGGATGAAAGAGCCTCACGAGAAAGGAGTAGCGAACCACTCGGCCCCGAGTCTTGCGGTGGGCGCTGTGAAGCCACCACTGAAGCGTAAACAGGGGAATAGATGGGCTGGGTATTGAGCTTCGAAAATTTGCAATCGGGACGCCGACGCTGTCCACCACGGCGGAAGGCAGCACGCCCCGGAACGTTACCGCGAGTTCTAAGGGCGGTCCTGCGTAGTCAGAGACCCCATGCACGTCTGGAAATTCCATGCACGAGAACCGGGAGACCTCGAGATCGGCTATGAGCGACCGAAAGGGCGCGAATAGTCCGGCGGGTGAAGGCCAAGGCCGCACGACCCGTACGTACGATCGTGAGGAGTCGGACTCCGTCGTAATACCAATGAAGTCGCCGAACAAAGCGCGAAGCCCAATGGGGGCCAGCGCTGCAGAGGTGATGGAGGGAAGGGCGGGGACCAAGGAGAATTGCGACTGCGCGCGCACGTGCCGGACTCTGAGCCGGATTCCACGTTTCCATGTGTCACGAGCAATGCGTTGGCCGCCAACTTTGGCGGCACGCGTCAACATCCAAGGTAAGAGCCATATGCGGTAATTCCGCTCGTACGGATCTATGCGGGGGGCGGGCAGCGATGCTCGTCCCTACCGCGACTGCGCCGGGATAAACCGGCATGGAGGTGTGTCCAGCGAAGGCTGGCGTATTCAGCGGGGGACAGTCCCGCCAGGGTAAAAGTTAGGAGCCCTGTAGCTTGGATAATCGGGAGGAAGGAAACTGAATCTCGAGAGCTTATCGACAAAGCCATCGAAAGGATGGTGAGCGAGTCATCGGGCCGTAATGAATGAACGCGGACGTAGCCTCGAAACGGAATCCCAGGGGCCGAGCTTTTCTTCATGGAGCGAAGGCAGCATGGATCGTCGCAGACTGACTGATGGGACGAGACACTCTGGCGGGGTCACAGCGACAGCACGATGGCAAGGATGCGCTGAGCAACTGGAGAAGCCCTCCTCGCCCCGTCGCGAAATCGACGGAGAAGTGAACCGTATAACCGGCGACACCGGGAAGTCGGGGAACGGCGAGAGGGTGACGGAGGGGTCCGCAGTAGCGGAGAAGCGGAGTAATGTCCGTGGAGCGAAGGGGCCCTGCTGTTTGTAACGGTTCCAACAACAAGGAAGGCAAGGGTGAGATGACAAAGACGCCCATCAGTTTGCAGGACCTGAGGAGGAGCCTATACGTCAAGGCGAAGGCGGAGCCAACTTGGCGTTTCTGGGGCCTGTACGTCCATGTCTGCAAGATGGAGACGATTCGCGAAGCCTATCAGATGGCAAGAAGTAACAATGGGGCGCCCGGTATCGACGGGGTCACGTTCGAGGCCATCGAGCAAAGCGGAGTGGAGAGTTTCCTGAGGCAGATAAGGGATGAACTGGTCACCAACGCGTATCGGCCCATGCGGGCACGGAAGAAGAAAATTCCAAAGGACGGGGGCAAGAAAGTCCGCGTTCTTTCGATTCCTTCCATACGTGATCGAGTGGTTCAGGGGGCTGTAAAGCTTATCCTGGAGCCGATCTTCGAAGCTGATTTTCAAGCGGGGTCGTATGGATACCGACCGAAACGGACAGCGCACCAAGCGGTGAACCGGGTAGCCCAAGCGATTGTCGAAGAGAAGACTCGAATCATTGACATTGACCTACGCGCCTACTTCGATAACGTGCAGCATTATCTGCTGCTAGAGAAGGTGGCGCGAAGGGTACAGGATGGTGAGGTCATGCATTTACTCAAGATGATGCTGAAGGTGACCGGGGAGAAGGGAGTTCCGCAAGGCGGGGTGAGGACTCCCCGAACGCAAAAGATAACCTGAAGCTGACGGTGCTCCGGAGGAACTCGAAGTTGGTCTTGGTGCGCTGTTGGATCCGGGTCCGGATGGAATCGGAATCGAATGCCGGATCGTGAGCGTG
>JAOAPI010000013.1 GCA_025462865.1 Candidatus Sulfotelmatobacter sp.
AGGCTGTGGCGAACCGCGGTCGATGCGACCGGAGAGCGTAGGGAAAGAGCCGTTTGCGACTCCACCCGGATTGTCGACGTTGCCATTAGCGATACCGGCTACCTGCTGCAGTGGAGGAATACCGCCCGCGAAGACGCCATCAGAGACACCCTGCCGGTTCATGTAGCGGCCGAAACCCGTCCGGAGCACCGTTTTGTTGTTGAGTTCGTAGGCGATGCCGAGCCGAGGCTGGAAGGTGATGTGCTGAACGTTGATGTAACCGCGCGGCAGGTTATGGAAGAGGTTGCTGTAGAGTCCCGCGGCTGCAGCTGGGACGTGGCTCTTGGCGCTGTCCGTAAAGCCATTGCCGAATAAAACGGTGCCATTGAGCGGGTCGCCCGAACCAGCGATTGGGTTGCCCGTCTTGAGGTCGACCGTGACTGCGGTCGCGGGGTTATAGAAGGCCGGATCGAAGGTGCCCATATTGTTCCAGAGGCTGTAGTAGGGCTGAATAATCGAATAGCGAAGACCGTACTCCAGGTGCAGCTTTGGCGTAGCTTTGAATGAATCCTGCGCGAAGAACTCATACATATTGCCGCGATATGGAGTTTCGGCGCGCGGTCCCACCTCGGCATAACTCGAGAAGAGACCGAGCGCGGCATCGGCAGTGTCCAATCCGGTCCCGCCAGGACGCGAGCTGTTGAACTCAAACTTGCCGTTCTGGTTGTTAGTCTGACCCGAAAGCGAGTTCTGGAAGGCGATCTGGTCGCGGTCGTTTTCGCCCGATCGTTCAAACAGCACGCCCGCCTTGATCGTGTGGTTGCCGAAGAGCCGGGTCACCGTGTCTGAAATATCGAAGATCTGCCCCTGAGAGTGAGAAGGATAAGCACTGCCGTCCATCGTGCTGACGGCGCTGCTATCGAACTGCACCGTAGGAATCTTGCTGGGGAGGTCTTTCCCGTCAGGAAAGAGAAAGGGATAGTTGATGCCATACTTGGCGCGATTGTACAGTCCCGATGAGGTGTCGATGCTGAGACGTGCGGCGTCGTGGCTGCCGGTGACTAGAAGCTCATTGATCAGTTTTCCACTTGGAGTGAAGACCCAGTCAATGGAACCGGTCTGATTTGGCCGATCATAGATACGAGGAACAGTATTGAAGGTCGCGGCGAAGGGGTTGTTCTCATGGTAGACAAAATGGATCAGCCGGAAACGAATGGAGTTCTTGTCGTTCGGGACGATGTCGAGATTGCCGCTATCGATCTGCTGAGTGGCAGGGTACTTCCCAGTCTCGAGCTCGTTGAGGTTGCCCACCTGGAAACCTGGGGTTGGGGCCGGATAGACGCTCAAGAGAGCGACACCGTTGGCGCTAAGACGGCCCTTGGGAATGATATTGCCCGGAAAACAGCCGGGGCCGCCTGCCTTCGGATCGCATGCCAGTGTCGAGGCGGGATCCTTGATGTGGGTCGCAATCGAACTAAAATCGCCGGTCTGAAAGGCCGGGTTTGGCACCGTAAACGTCGCAGTAGAAGTCTGCGGATAGTGCACGAACGCCTCCGAGTACAGGAAGAACACTTTACCCTTAGGCAAAACGCGGGGGATGTAAAGAGGGCCGTTGACGTTGAAGCCGAACTGATTGAAGGTGTAGGGCGCGACGAAGTTCTGTTTCAGCGCTTTGGGGTAGAGCGGATTATTGTTGTTTGTGTTGTGATTGCGGACCCAGGAATTTGCGTCGAGCACAGGATTGCGCAGGTACTCGTAAATACTTCCGTGAAATTGATTTCCGCCCGATTTAGTGATGATCCGAACCTGCCCTCCCGTGGAACGCCCATATTCGGCCGGATAATTCGTCGTGAGAATCTGGACCTCCTGCACGGCATCGAGGTCGGGAGTTCCGACCGAATCTCCGCTGGCACGAACTCGGACGGCGACCGCGCCGTCGTAGGTGAGCAGGTTGCCACGTTCGCGAGCGCCGTTGATGTTAAGCGAACCTAGGCCAGTACTGAAGTTGAAGGTAGAGACGTTGCTGCTGGTGCTGGTGATACCTGCCTTCGTTAGCGCCAAATAAATTGGGTTGCGTCCATTGAGAGGCAGGTTGTCGGCTTGATTGCTCGTGATGACTCTGCCCAGCGTCGAACTGTCGGCCTGCAGCGTGGTCTCCTCGGCGGCAACCTGAACCTGTTGGGCGGTCCCTGCAAGGGCAAGCCCTAAATTCGCGGTCGTAGGAATCGCCGGATCGAGATTGTTTCCGGTTCTGACCAGCTTCTGAAAGCTCGGTGACTCGACCGTAATGCTGTATCTGCCCGGCGCAAGACTGGATATGGTGTAAAAGCCGGAGCCGTTCGTCGTTGTCGCCCGGATCACACCGGTCGACTCATTCCTAAGCGTCACTGCAGCATCGGCGACCACAGCACCCGACGGATCGGTGATTGTGCCTGAGATGGAGGAGAGGTCCGACTGTGCTGGAAGGGCGGGTGGCAGAAACATTGTTACGAGAAGAAGGGCTAAAAGTCGCCGTACGAACAGAAGCTTTGAGGCGATAGCGTGAAGCATACCGCCGGAACGCGGCGGCGCATTCTGTTGCTCCGCACTGCTTCCACCCTGGCCTGAAGGTGTGACACTATGGCCTGATACAGAAGACATAAAACCTCCCAACAAACAGATAAAATTAGCGAATTTTCTGGACCATAGTTCCAGGTCCATGCAAGATTTCGCTGATGCGGCGTAATCGAAGTATCAGGGAACGCGCAACCTCTCGACAGGGGTTTACACCGTGTACAAACTCCAATGCGTTGTCGGGGTTTGGAAGATATCCGCCTTTGAGTCAATAGGATTGCGGCATGTAAATTTTTAGACTTACACGGTGTTTACGGTCGACGCACTCCTTCCATTTACTTTCTGTTTACCGGACCGACATAGATTGAAAGGTGTAACGAACTCCTCAGTCCCTGCTTCCGTCCAACTTGTTTCGAATTAAGCCTCGTATATGAAGACCTTTGACTCCATCGCGAGACAATCCCGACGTTCGACGACAAAGCGTCCGTCAGAGATCCCGCGTTCCCACCCTCAAGTCAAATTGTTGACGGCGCCGGGTTCGGACGATCCACGCTGGCAGTTGGTGCAACGTGTCGTGGCCAGTCGCAGCCTTGGACGCTCTACCCTGCTCTCGAACTTTCTTCTCTTCGTCTGCGACCGCTATCTCCAAGGCAGGGTCGCAGACATTACAGAACAACAGATTGGCATGCACGTCTTCGGACGCTTGGAAGGCTTCAAATCAGGTGACGATAACATCGTTCGCAACTATGCCCGGACCCTGCGGAAGCGTATGGAGGAGTACTTCGCCACGGAGGGAAGGCACGAAACATCGATCCTTACGATCCCCCGCGGTGCATATCTGCCGGTCTTCGCAACGAAGGACACCGAAACGCCAGCGTTTACGCCGGCGATGGTTCCCGCGATCTCTGCTGAGGCAGTAGTTCATGGAATCGATCCTCTGGCTCACCCCGCGGCGATTGATGACGCCTTGCTCCAAGCCGGTCCTCAGACAAACATCTTGCCTTCCGATGCCCTGACCTCGGACAAAGGTTACACTTCACAGCCCGAGCAGCCCTCCGGCAGAGATTTAACATATTTTCCACTTCCTCACCGCACCCGGCAATTGCTGAATGGGCTGGCTGCCCTCTGCTTAATCGCGATCGGCGTTTTAGTTGGCTGCTTCGCAACTCGCCTGAGACCAGACAGCTGGTTCCATCGCGAGACTCCCACCGCGAAGCTCAACCATCTCTTCTGGAGCAAGCTGTTCGAGGACAAGCGGGACACTTTTCTCGTACCTTCGGACGGTGGGTTAGTCATGCTGCACAGTTTCACTCGTCAGCATGTCTCGCTGCCTGACTACGCCAGTGGAAACTACGGGAGCCACGCGGAAATCGCCAATGGAATCGCCGAACTCAGCAAGCCTGCAAAGGCGGAGGACAGCGCAAAGCTCGAGCATAAGGTGAGTGTGATTGCAGCCCGCCGCTACACGAGCATCGTTGACCTTGATCTCGTGTCACGTCTCTCGCGTCTCCCCGAGGTTCTGCCTGATCGGCTCATGATCCGTTACGCGCGGGACCTACGGATAGATGACCTGCGCACCGGCAACGTGATTCTTTTGGGGTCGGCGGATGCGAATCCTTGGGTTGACCTGTTTCAAAAGCAGCTGAATTTCCAGTTCTCGCCTGGCATCCCGTTCGGTGGCTCGGCAGTCATCATCAACCAGCATCCTCTTCCCCACGAGCAATCAACTTACGCCAGCGGGGAACCAAATGATCCCGTTCGGCACACCTATGGTGTGATCGCATATGTGCCGAACCTCGACGGAACAGGGCACGTCCTGCTTATCGAGGGTATCAACATGGCGGGAACACAAGCGGCGGGGTCCTTTCTTCTAAGCCCAACCGCAATGCAGCCGGTCCTCGAACACGCTAGCAGCCCGAGCGGTGCAATTCGTCCGTTCGAGATTTTAATTGAGACAGGAAACATTGCCGCCAATGCGTCAAGCCCGCGCGTGCTCAGCGAGCGGATTGGCCTGCCATTGCAATAGTCCGCCCGCACCTCTTCTTCTGCGATTCACCCTACTCAGCCGAAATTGAAGCGGAGCTAGTTGGTGAATATGCCGTGAGAATGCTCTTGTTATCGCTCCAAGTCGGTTGACGATAAATGGCATTGAAAATCAATTGATGTCCAGAGACTCTGCTGCGACGAGGTTGAAGATTTTGGTACATGCCGACATTGCTTCCGTGTGACGGGCAATCCGAACCTTAC
>JAOAPI010000018.1 GCA_025462865.1 Candidatus Sulfotelmatobacter sp.
CCAATCTGCCGGAGGATTTTCGACTTCCCAGAAGTTGCTCTCCGGAATGTCGAACTCCACTCCCAACAACCACGAGGCATCCTCAGCGATCGAGATTGCAAGCACAATTCTACCGTTCTTACTCCGGCCACTGGAAATCAACTGCACCGACACCGGTTTTCCGGTTTCCAGCAGCTCGGGCAAGAGAATACCGCATCCATGCGCATTGACGACCGCCGTGTCGTATCTTCCAGAAAAAATGTGCGCAGGGTCAAGACTGGTGATCACAATCGGAATCCGCAGCGACAAGCGTGTGCTACGCCTCACATTGTTCTTGCGGTTCTCAAGTGCGGCCGCTTCGCTTAGATTCAACAAGTGCCTGCTCCTTTTCTTTATTAGGGACCCCTTAAGAAACGGCTCGTTTGGGGCACGCCCTGTCAGTACAACGGAATGATCTGCAATCTCAGGCCGATTACCCTTAAGGGAGTGGATTACGTTACGGTGACTGAATGGTTCACAATCTCGGGATCTCGCTCCCAAACAACCTCGCACTGACCTCGGCATCTCGCTGGAGAACATGGGCGGAAATTCCAGCAGCCTGGTACGCAAAGCTATCCCTGAGCCTCGGCCATTCCCTGATCAAGTCTGGTCGCGTGGGCAATCAATCTGCGATCTTCAACTGAGTTGGTCTTGTAGAACCCAGTCCTTGGACCGTTCGATGAACTGAAAACCGTAGCGTTGCCACTGGGTCCCGGGTGCTTCAATGCGGGCTGGCCTTACTCTGCCCACATAGCTGTCCTGTCCGGCAGATGAAATGAAGACGTCCAGGATGGCGTCCTTGCCAAGTGTGACCGCAAAGTTACACAGAAATCCTCCTGCGCTCACATTCTCGGTAGCCGTGAGTTGTTCGAAAGATCGCCCGCTTTCATCCTGCCCTTTAAGTTTCAGAAACAGCCGCATGCGTACGCGGACGTGAGCCCGGCGCTCTGGGTGTTGAGCCTGGATCTCATCCGAGAGCCGCTTCTTCAGCTCGGGAAAATTGACTGGTTTCTCAAAAAATCCTCGTGCACCAAGCGAAGCCACATGTTCCCGGTGTTTCACAGCGGACTCGCCGCTCACAATGAAGATCGGGATCCGTGAGGTGTAACTAAGGGTATGGAGGCTTTGGCAAAGCTCAAAACCAGAAGTGTTGGGCATCATCAGATCCAGCAGGATGGCGTCCGGCTTATGCTCCAGGGCAAGCCCGAGCGCTTGCACCGGATCGCCGGTATCAATGACCTCATAGGTTCCTGCGAGACGCGTCCGCATTAAATTCCGGAGAGCGTCATCATCGTCCACGATCAGGATCTTGGACATCTTTTCTCCTTACTTTCTTATCGAGACTGTCACTGGACCTCTAATTATTATCAATTGGCCGAAGCCGCCATTTTGCGATCCAAAACTTCTCGGACCTTACGAGCCAGGGCCTCTCGAGTGAACGGCTTGGGCAGGAAATAACTACCTTCGGCAAGCACCCCGTGCGCTCCAACGGTTTGTCCCGTATAACCCGAGATGTAGAGCACCAGAAGATGGGGCGACGGCGCGAGCATCTGGTCCGCAAGGACTCTCCCACTCATCCCTGGCATGACCACGTCAGTGAGCAGTAAATGTATCTGGATGTCTTGTTGACGGCTGATTTCAAGAGCTACCGCTCCACTGCTAGCCTCAAGCACGCTGTACCCGCATGATTCCAGCATGTGTACGGTAAGAGCACGTAGAGAGGGATCATCTTCCACCAGCAGGATCGTCTCGTTTCCACGCAGGGATGCGCTAGCCGCGGCTCCCTTGGGGGCATCGACCGCTTGGTCTACCTTAGGCAGGTAAATGTCGAAAGCGGTACCCGCCCCGGGTTCACTGGAAACGTCGATATACCCGTTGCTCTGCTTAACGATTCCATAAACCATCGAGAGACCCAGGCCCGTGCCCTTGCCCTTCTCCTTCGTGGTGAAAAAGGGTTCGAAGATGCGGGCTTTGGTGCGCGCATCCATTCCGCTACCGGTATCTGAAACTCGCAACAGAATGTAGTCACCTACGTTTACGGGAAATGGATAGCGCCGGATAAACTCCTCATCCATGTGGAAGGTCGAAGTGGCAAGGGTCAACTCGCCACCGCGAGGCATGGCGTCGCGCGCATTAATCGCGAGGTTAAGGATGACCTGTTCGATCTGGCTTTCATCTGCCTTGACCCGTGCCAGCGCAGTATCTAAATCAGTTCTGAGCTCAACGTCTTCCCCAATCAGGCGCTTCAACATCTTCCCCATGTCCTTGACCACTGTATTCAAATCAAGAACCTTCGGGTCCAGCACTTGCTGACGGCTGAAAGCCAGAAGCTGGCGGGTGAGCGATGCGGCGCGGTGACCGGCCTTCAAAATCTCGTCTACGCTGCCGCGCAGGGGATGAATTTCGTCCAGTCCCTCCTGAACAATCTCTCCGTAACCAATGATGACTCCGAGCAGATTATTGAAATCGTGTGCGACTCCCCCAGACAGTCGACCTACGGCCTCCATTTTTTGGACTTGGCGAAATTGTTCCTCGAGTTGCTTCCGGTTGGTGATGTCGCGATTTACAATGACGAGTTTTTCGACCAAGCCCTGCTCGTTAACTATGGTGCTGGCCATGGACTCCAGGACAAGCCAGTTTCCGTTCTTGTGTTGCATGCGGTACTCGACGCTCTGACCAGCTCCGGTTCGCCGTGCCTCGGCCGCGGCCCTTTTTACTTTTTCCCGATCCTCGGGATGAATCTGTTCGAAGCCTTCTGTTCCTTCGATCTCCTTAAGGCTGTAGCCGAGAATTCTCTCGTAGGAAGGACTGTTATATAGCCTTTCGCCACTGACGCTGACAACCGCAATCATGTCCGCGGCGCTTTCCGTGATAAGGCGAAAGAGTTCCTCGCGCGCTATCAACTGCTTACGAATTTGTTGAACCTGGAAATGCTGGTACACCGTGTAAATATCGAAGAGAAGAACCATTCCTACCAACCCTAAAACCGTATCCTCCAATGGGGAAGCATTGAACGCTGACCAACGCGAGTGTTGAGTGGGAAGAACAAATGAGATAACGGCAAGGGTCAGAAAAAGAGTAATAAGAACGGCACAGGACCACAGCCACCAGTCCCGCCTTTCAACTAGTCGCATCCGCTCGCGAAGTCCAACGCCCTGGGAAGAGAGAGTTGACGAGGAATCTTTTCCGAGAATGCCGCTCATTCAGATCCTGCATTAACAGTGATGGCAAGTTTCGTTGGCAAAAATAATCGTGCGGTATGTCCTGGATACGAATGTCTCAATACGACGAAGTCCGAGTCTGAAGCGCTGGCGGCCTGGCGGCTCGCGAGCCGGTACCGAGGAACTCTGCGTTTTCTCATTCGAGTACTTTGATTGGCTAACTCCAAAAGTCTTACCTTTTCTGCGCCTACTGTTAGTAACCAGTCGAAATTTGTTACGAAATCCGAACAAAAGCTCTTCGTAAAAGAGATTATCTTTTACCTGGTCCGCCTTACTTGGTTCGTCGAACCTTGGAACGAGCCTGCATCCCGCGATTTTCGTAGGCTCTCCTTTCCAGCTGAATCAGCTTGCGCCTTTGGCCCCGGGAGTCGAATCTGTACCGCTGCAGAGCCACGCAGATGCGCGCAAGATGTCACATCCGGAAGCATGTAATCGTCCTGGTAGGATTACCAAATTCTCTCTGGACCCGAGAATCGTTATTTTCAAAACCTTAGATCATCGGATCACCCCGGGAAAGTGTCCGCCGTCTTCTGCGCAGGAATGGCGAATGGCCCAATCGCGGATAGCTTATTGCCGTTTTCGGACGACCGCAACCGATGTCTTTAAGCTCAGTTTTCTTCGTTGGAAACAGTGTTGACGGCATTTCCCTCAGGCGGCGCAGAAACGGACGGCATGAAAAGCGGATGATAGTGACGGCGCATACAGGAATGACACCTCACGACTTGGAGAAAGAAAACCAAACAGAAATCATCACGTCATGTTTGCGATCGCGACACGTGTTGTTTACGCTTGCCGCAGTAGGCGCAATTGTTAAACCGATTCTACGCACGCTATTTCCCCATTACTTTCCGTTTTGCTGGAGCTCTTGCCGCAGCGACTCCAACAACTCTATTGCCTGCTGCTCGCTGTGGTCAGTATGCTCTGACACGAACTGTACCGCTTGCTCAACGGTCAGTTTTGCTACTGCGGGGGAACAATACGGTTGCTTCTTGGCGTCAGAATCACACTGCACCAACTTATCGACCTCTGTAATTGTGTCACTTCCGTGAAGTAGGACGGCATCACCGTACTTGTGTTTGATATTAAAGATACAGCCCCCTACGAGGAACATTCTAGTGAGCGTTAGCCCTTTTGACTAAACGAAAGGCTAGTGCACGTGGCACTTTGGTTTAGGTCCTCGTTGCCGGCGTAGTAGTCTCCACTTGTCCAATTTCTTTAGCCGAAGCTAGTTCGAGCAAAGTCCGATTTGTTCGCATTTCGAAACGAGAATCACAAGTGGGTTGAGATGAACTGGATTCGTTAAAGACTCCTTCGAAGGAGTGACTTATTCGTATGCTGATCGATTTCGATAAACAAAACTATATTCTCGGCCGGGCGTGGCACAACTAACCCTAGAACAGGCGAAGCAGTTCGTGGCAGACCGTATCAAACGCAACGATCAGGAAGCGATGGATTGGTTGGAAGCGCTGCACCGAGAACACCAAGAGAATGAAAGAGCAGATCTGGTGCATGCCTAGTACTGCAATGGTTCCGAAATTTATCGTTTGTAGCCTATCACTTGGCATGTCGGTGGGTTTGCAGTTTCAAGATTTCCAGATATCACGGGTGTATGCTGCAGCACCGGTTCGCCCCTTGTTTCTCTAACTAAATAGTCCACTCGGTTCCGCGTAATCACAACCAAATGAAAGACAGGTCGGCATTAACAGGTTAACGAGATAGGGACTGCATTGGCGGAAGACCAGAGGTATGCATAAGTGCGGGAAGGCCCAACTTAGGGGGAATCCCTGCGGATGATTGATAACTTACTGAAACCATTTGGCGACACCGCCGTGATGAGAGCAGGTGCCGCGGCGACCTTGGCTGAAGCTGTAACTTCCGTCACGGCATTGTGCCGTCGCACCTTCAGGCACGGCCGAGCAATTTTCGGGACGGTTTAGGGCTTTGCCCTTGCTGTTCACGTAAGTGCCCCTATCCGCACATTTCGGCACAGACTTCTGTCGTTGCTGCGTCGTCGGCTGGTTGGGCGACGGCTGTGGCACTTGTGCGGACAGCGAATGGAGAAGCACTGTCGCAAGCGCGACGACGGACACGGACCGGCGGAAGAAAAGCACTAGGCTGTTCTTCATTAGAGTATCCAAGGCAAATGCATTAAGGCTTGATAGATGACCAAAATTATACAGAGGAATTCAAGGAAAGCGTTTTCCTCATTCTATTGTGCAGAGGGCGTCCATGATTGGGGCTCGCGGGTGCACCTAGTTCGCCCTTGCGAAGATTATTTTCACCTTACGGATTCCAAAAAGTTCTTGACTCTCATGATCCGTGGTGTCCACTACTTAGCTGTTACCGCCTTCCCGAAGAAGAAAGGCAGCTTGGCGAAAGTGGAACGGGCAGGGGTGTGTCTACGCGACGGCAAAACTCTGTTTTTGCCAACCTTGAGCTGTGTCACGAGACGCTCTCTGCCAAAACTGGTGGGACGACTTCACTGCCGCTATTTCGGCAAGGTGCCGACGTTTCGGCAACAGTCTGAAGGCATGCCACCTCCAACTTGTTGCACCAGAAGAACGAGCTTATGGTCCTATATTTGCGAAGACCAGACAGGGCGGTATGGTCGAAGAGGTAACAACCAAAGTGTGTCCTTATTGCGAAGGCAAAGGCCACGTCTTGGCTCTCGCCGATCTTCCTGCCCAAGCTGACCTCCGTGAAGAACAGAGTCGGATGAACTGGGTGCGCAGAGGTTGTCCACTTTGTGGTGGAAAGGGTCGCATCATCCGGCACATCTGAATTCCCGCGCATAAACCGTGCTGGTATTTCTGTGCACTGCGGACATATTGACCGACAGTTGCTTGTCAATTGGACCGTAGGGAAGGAATCGGGACCGAGGCCTGTGAAAGGTACGTAACGCGACGAATGGTCTTAACCTCGGAAACAATGGAGCAAGTCGAAAAGCTTACGAGTGAACTACGAGCGATTATCCACTGGGATGCTGAATACTGGCGAAGAGCCTGTCCGGAGTGGTATGAAACCGTCGCTTTTATGTCCCGGCAGAGAAGACGCATCGAGATCATTCGCGATCTTTCAAGCGCTGCCAAGCGGGGTAGCGTCCCCGCAATTGTCGAAGGTAAACAATCGACGAGAAGTCAGTTCCCTCTGAAGGGGAAGAAACGGAGGTTCAAGTATGCCGAGGATCTTGCTAGCTGAGGATGACAAGGGGGTCCGCGAAATGTTGCAGGTTTCGCTGGAACGAGATGGCTTCGATGTAGTCGCAGTACCGAACGTGTGCGAGGCCCTTAACCGAATCGCAACCCAGACCTTTGACGTCCTGCTATCCGACCTACACATGCCCCAGGCGGGAGATGGCTTTACTGTCGTCAGCGCCATGCGCCACACCCATCCCGGCGCGGTGACGCTGGTACTCAGCGGCTATCCGGAGTTGGACGAAGCGCTATCCGCCATTCGCCTGCAAGCTGACGAAATCCTTGTAAAACCGATCCAAATCGCCTCACTCCGAAAAATTATCCACGAAAAACTCAGGAATCCTGTAGCCCATCCACGGCATTCAACAAAGAGCGTAGCTTTCATACTCGAGCAAGACCTCGATGGAACGATTCGAGACTGGATGGCGCTGGTGGAACGGGAAGAAGAGCTGACTTGCATTCCTTTGAGCTTTGACGAGCGCTCTGGCCATCTTCCGAACCTGATCGCTGACCTGATTTACCGTTTACGGCTTCCTGCAACCGCAAAAGCCAACTTCTCCATTGCCGCCCGCGAGCACGGAAAATTACGACGGAAGCAAGGGTATACCGCCGCAATGTTGGTCGAGGAGTCCCGCATCTTACAGGTCAGCATCTTTAATACCCTACAAAACAATCTTTCCAGCGTCGATTTTAGCCAAGTTCTCCTCGACGTCATGACAATTGCAGACGAAGTCGACTCGCAGTTGAAGCAAGCCATGTTTAGCTTTGACATCAAGTCCGAGCCGGGGCCCGTCCAGTTACCGGCAGCCTAAAGCAACTCTTAATAAGCCGAGATTATTCGAGCGGTCACCCAAAATTAGCTAACCTGAAGGACTAACGTCGGAACAAGCGTTCCTCTCGACTATAGGCATGCATCTATTCATCACGCAGCATCACACCTGAAGCCTTCGGAGCCCTTATTGGTCCCGTGGTATTTTCCGAGGCACAAAGAATCTTTGCGGGGGCGCACCTTCAATAAGTCAGATGAGGAACTCCTGGACGGTGGCTTGCGGGCGCTCCTTGGTTCCAGAGGTACGCTACGATAGATCGACGCGACAGCTGCTTCCTTGTCTCTGCCAGACCCAGGGCTGAATCGCGGGAGCCACTCAATGACTTGCTTGCATTTTGCAGAGTTGTGGCCAGCGAGAGTTCTGATGGCGTAGTCTGCACTGATATGCCCAGAGACAGCTGACAAGGAAGGCGAGACCGTTTTCATGTTCCCGGCGGCCACTTCATCGGAGCTAATATACAGTTGTCGGGAGGAGTGACGTCATAAGAGTCGCAAAGAACAATCCAAGCTCAGTTCAGGCGATAGTTCCGGTTCGATTAGAGGGCAAATAGCGGGGGAATCTCGTATCGACCATTTTGGCTAGAGCACGCTAAGCAACGACTAGTGAATCACTATTACCTCATCGACCTTTGACGGTTTTTGGCGCAGCTCGACGAGAGGAAGCTTAAATATGGGAAAGCGACGAGAGCCTCGAATGCAGGCAAAGCTGCAAGTCCGAATCGCCGGAATCGACGCCAGCGGAAGTCCAATTCTCCTCATGGTGCCGAACCTCGATGTGTTCTTTTGCGCCGACTCACCTCGGTGATTCGAACCTGAACATTATTGAAGGTGAACGGCTCAAATCTGGTTGCGCGAACCGTTAGGTCATACTGGCCAGGTGCCAAGAATGGGACCAAGAAACTTCCTCCGGCATCCGTAGTGAGATCGCGTTCTTCGTGTGTGGCCTGACTTTTGACGACCAATGCCGCACCTGCGACCAGCGCTCCGCTGGGGTCGCTCACGGTGCCAGCGATGGCGTCGTATTGGCCGTCTGGCCATGCGTCGGCAGAGCGCAGAGAGCAAGCGCGAAAATTCTAAGCAAACTGCGTCTGCTGGCAACCGCAATCTTCCCCATGGCGAATCCTTGAAGATCACTTAAAGGCAAGCCCAGACCTGAGCGCATATTTTACAGCGGGCATGACTTTGATGAAGAGGATTGTCATGAACTGGCGCAATAAACTCGCGTACCAACTCTAAGAAAGAAGAGGGCGTTCGCTAGGTAGCGCCGGAGATACTCGTTGAGAGCGGATTCTTTTCGTGCCATTGGGAAGGGCTCACTCGCCAGTTAGCTTAGCACCAAGAAGCTATACGCAGAATAATACCGCTTTCGACAAGCCTCGTTCCGGATTCGTAACAGTCTAATTAACGATCCACAACATTCTGGAATGAGGCAGAGCTGGCACCGGTCCGAATCCAAAAGATTAAAATACTTCTGCCCGCAGCCTTGTCCGTCGACGTACTGAAACGAGCGAAGGAAACGGGTTCACGCACCGTTCGCTTTGCAATACTACATATCGTCATAAGCCTCGGAGACGGAAACTGGACGCTTTTGAATTTGACGATTTGAAACGCTTTTTGATACCGTAAAGAGCGTAGGGATACGTGTGTAACGCCTGACTTCGGTCGGGCGTTTTCCATTTGTGCGTAATTAGGTACTGCGCGATTAAAAAGGTGTCTCATTCGCATTTCTTTCAGGAGCAAATTGTGTCTCATAAAGGTTCTCCTCAAATTGACTCGTCTTGCATTCAGATTTTTAGCATGGTCTCCAACGAGCTGATGATCGACTCCGTCCTCGATCCGGAGCATCCCCATAAACTCCGCTTGCATACTTGGGATGGACGCAAAACCGCGACGGCCCTCATCACTCGTGTTTGTCGCCACACCTACATCCCGGTTCCCATTGTTGGGGCTCTCGCAGCGGCTGTGCGTTTTCCCACGACGAGCCGGTCATTTGGCACGGCTGCCAAGTTAACCGCCTCAATACGAGAATATTCGTCTCGTTATGTTCGCCTGGGAAAAGAAGCCATTGACATTTTGATCGCCTTTGCGCTGGCCAGTTATTTTGTTGATTGTCTACCCGTTTCGCCAATCCTGTGCTTGCTCGGGCCGGATAGCGAAGCAGCCTTGGTCCTTCGTCTTTTGGGATCTATCTGTCGTCGATCTATTTTGGTGAGCGACATCGACACAGCGGCTTTGGGCACGTTGCCCAACAAGCTTGATCCCACTTTACTGATCAATCAGCGCAAACTTCCGCAACGTGTGATGCGAATTCTGCAGGCTTCAACGGACCGACGTTTCTGTATAGCGCGCGGGAAGGATCAAATTAACGCGTATGGCGCAAAAGCTTTCGCTGCCGATCCGGAATTCGCCGATGGAATGGGGATGCATGTGACCCTTTCGCCAGCGGGCGACGCCCTACCAACGTTGATGGATGCCGAGGAAGAAATGTTAACGAACGATTTCCAGGCAAAGCTCCTTCGATATCGAATGGTCAATTGGCGGCGAGTACGCGATGCACAAATCGATCTGACTAATTTCGTTCCCGCAATGCGCGACGAAGTACGCACGTGGCTGGCGCCTATTTGCGACTGTCCGGATCTGCGCAACTCTGTATCCGATTTTTTATTACAAAAGAGTCGAGACGCCGAAGGGTCTCGAGTTTCCGACGACGAGTGTGTAGTCGCTGAGGCTGCTCTATTTTTTTGTCATAGCGAAGAAACGGAATGCTTTTTTGTTGGCGACTTGGCGGAGCAAGTCAATGCCTTGCTGGCGGGACGCCACGAAGATCGAACGCTGACGGACAAGAAGGTGGGCTTGTTGCTCCGGGCATTGGGAATTCGGGGGCGTCGGGTGGTTCAAGGTTACAAGATCTCGCTTACCGATGACATCCGCGAGCAAATTCACCGCATTGCGGTGGCTTATCAGGTGCTTTCCGTACAAGATCGTGTTACGCGATGCTCCCATTGCGCCGCGGAAACTTAAAAAGGACTGGAAGTTAGCATGCACGTATGCATGTATGTACGTCAAATTGTGGTAATGAGAACCTTTTTCAAATTAACCGACTAAATAGGAGGTTGTGGATGAATAAAGCTAACGACGTTCATCGTTTCGCATTACTTCGAGCCATGGCTCGTGTCGGCGTCCCTGTTGATCTTTCCGTCGTAGAACGCGAACGCAATGTTGAAATCGAGCAGATCGGCGGGGTGCACGAAAGCCTGGTCTTTGATCTGCGTGACGGGCGCGCCGGTTGCATAATTGACCTTTCGATCATCAACCAAACGTCGAAATCTATTCTTATTCGCGACATTGAGCTGCGGGCGCCTTGGAGCGATTCTCAATTCGAATGGCTATCTGATCCTCAAGAGACGCGAGGCGACCCGTTCAATTACCATTTTCCGGGCAAAAATGCGTTTGAGTGTCCGCGCGCCCAGGCTCTGAACCATGTGCTGTTGCCTCAGGGGATCCTGAAACCTGGATTTCCGATTGAAGGTTGCCTCTTGGGCATCGGACGCCGCAAACCGGAACAACTGTTCCACGGATTGATTGACTTCAGCCTCGTGATAGTTGGATACGATCACAATGAGTACCATGCCGGGCTTCAGGTGTGGGTCGATCCAGCCTGGAAGCGTACGCAGGATTTGTCGAGAAAAATCTCGAAGATAAGTCCTCCACGTGAACGAGCAGGACACGGGAAGATAAGGCCTTCACGTGAACGAGCACGGGAAGAACGTCGGGTCTCCGAATCTTAGGAATCTCATAAGCCCGACATTCGGCCCAAGACGCAATGAGCGGAAACTCAGAGGGAAGCTCTTACCTGCTCTCTTGAGCTCTTCATTCAAAAATGGCGCCAGCTATACTGTTGACTCTCGGATGGTTTCGCCCGACTCGGCTTACAAGAGGAGAAAGCTCACGCCATCGATAAATGAGGTCCACCGGATCAATCGCATCCATTCGTCGATGATCCTTTTCGCCCAGTGGGCAATGCGTCCGCCATCCAACGCCGAATTCTTCCTGGCCACGGGAAGGCGACTTCGCGTCCAGCAATTTCACGCGAAAAATGCTCAGCGAAAAAGGTGTTGACCTCTTTTAGGTTTTCGGATAAAGTATGTTGTTCCACAGGACATCTGGAGTCTCTAGGCCTACTCTTTGCTACCTCGGCCCTGTGAGCCCAAATCAGGAAAAACAAGCATCTTAGGGGTCCTGTCGCGCATCTATTGTGGGTAGGGATCGCGCTAACTCCTTATATATCTTAGTGGATTCAAGGGTTTAGGCCAGAACTGGTTCAGACCATTTTCCCCTGGGAAAAGGTGGAAGCGGACGTTTCATATTTGTATATAAAGGAAGGAGCAGGACACAATGCGCTCTGATCGTGTGTTTGACGCTTTACAGACATTACGGAATCGTTATATGCTTTGCCAGCTCGCCTCCAAGGCCACGCGGAAGTTCCATCGGCCCAGCACCAGAATCCAGGAAACAATGAATGGTGTGCTCGACCGGATCGCAGGCGCGGAGCGGCAGGAAATTCTGTCGGAACCCGAAAATTTTGCTGAGGCACAACGGCGGGCTGCATAAAGCAGCCCTGTCCGCCCGCCTCAAGGTGTTTTGTCTTCCCTGAATACCCTCCTTTGAAAATCTCCCGCAGACACTAACGAATAATTTTTAGTGCACGGGTTTAGGTGAATCATGACCATTGCTGAACTGAAAGAAAAGAACATCACCGAGCTGACCAAGATCGCAAGGACCTTGGAGCTGCCCGGTGCCAGCGGACTGCGCAAGCAGGATCTCATCTTCAAAATCCTGCAGGCGCAGAGCGAAAAAGAAGGCCACATTTTCGCCGAAGGCGTGCTGGAAATTTTGCCTGACGGCTACGGCTTTCTGCGGTCGCCGGACTACAACTATCTGCCGGGGCCGGATGACATTTATGTGTCGCCCTCGCAGATCCGCAAATTTGATTTGAAGACCGGCGACACCATCAGCGGGCAGGTGCGGCCTCCGCATGAGGGCGAAAAATATTTCGCCCTGGTGAAGATCGAGGCGGTGAACTTTGAATCGCCCGACGAAGCGCGCAACAAAATCCTGTTCGATAATTTGACGCCGCTGTATCCCCAGGAGCGGCTGAAGCTGGAAACTACGCGCGAAAATGCAAGCGCGCGCGTAATGGATTTGCTGACGCCTCTGGGCAAGGGACAGCGCGGACTGATTGTTTCTCCGCCGCGCGCCGGCAAGACCATGCTGCTGCAGAATGTGGCGAACTCGATTACGACGAACCATCCGGAAGTTGTGCTGATGGTGCTGCTGATCGATGAGCGTCCGGAAGAAGTTACGGACATGCAGCGGTCGGTAAAGGGCGAAGTTATTTCTTCGACATTCGACGAGCCTGCAGCGCGTCACGTGCAAGTCGCGGAAATGGTGATCGAGAAAGCGAAGCGGTTGGTTGAACACAAGCGCGATGTGGTGATTCTGCTGGATTCGATCACCCGTCTAGCGAGAGCCTACAACACAATCGTTCCGCCATCGGGCAAAGTGCTATCCGGCGGCGTGGATTCGAACGCATTGCAGCGTCCGAAGCGCTTCTTCGGCTCGGCGCGAAATATTGAAGAAGGCGGTTCGCTGACGATTATCGCTACGGCGCTGATCGATACCGGATCGCGCATGGACGACGTGATCTTTGAAGAGTTCAAAGGCACCGGCAACTCGGAAATTATTCTGGAGCGCAAGCTGGTGGATAAGCGCGTATTCCCGGCTATCGACATTCAACGCTCGGGTACGCGTAAAGAAGAGCTACTCATTCCGCGAGAAGACCTGTCGCGAATCTGGGTGCTGCGGAAGGTGCTGAACCCGCTGTCTCCGGTGGAAGCGATGGAGTTGCTGATTGACAAGCTGAGCAAGACCAAGGCGAACGGCGAATTCTTGTCGAACATGAGCGCTCTGTAAAAGAAATGATCTAATCAGAAGGGCCAGCTTCGGACCCGAAGCTGGCCCTTTTCCATTCTGGACGAGATATCTCGAGTATTCCAGTGTGGTCTGCGCTGAAAGTGGCATACTTCTAGGAACGGGCGGCTGCAGGTTTACGTCCCGCCTTCGAGGATACCGTGCGATTTCGATTAATGGTTTGGATACTTTCATTTTGCTTTCTGGCTGTTTTTTGTGTCAGCGGCCGCACTCAAACTGGCAGACACACTGCGACGCCTCCTCCGGGGAGAACGGATCCCACGGTGGCGAGCGACATGGATGAAGGCCAGCGGCGCTTGGCACGCGAAATGGCTAAGAAAGCGAACCTGGAGCGACAGGCGCAACTCAAGAACGACACCGATCGACTGCTTCGACTGTCGCAGGAACTGAAGGACTACGTCGACAAGTCGAATGAGAATATGCTGTCACTGGATGTATTGAAAAAGGCAGAAGAAATCGAGAAACTGGCACGCAGCGTGAAGGATAAGATGAAGGGACCGAATTAGGCGGGTGTACGTGAACGGGAAAGAGCTTTAACACAGAGGACACAGGGACGAACTAGCGGGCAGTGTCGCGCCGGCTCATGAGCGTTTCATCGGCACCTGGACGCCGCTCTTCTTCGCAAACTGAATCGCCTCGTCGTAGCCCGCGTCCACGTGCCTGATCACGCCCATGCCAGGATCGGTGGTCAGCACCCGCTCGATGCGCTTGGCCATCATCTCAGTCCCGTCGGCAACGGTGACTTGCCCGGCGTGAAGCGAATAGCCGATGCCCACGCCGCCGCCATTGTGAATTGAAACCCATGACGCGCCAGCGGCCGTGTTCAGCATCGCATTGAGTAGTGGCCAGTCAGCCACAGCGTCGGATCCGTCTTTCATGCTCTCAGTCTCGCGATATGGAGAAGCTACCGAGCCGCAATCGAGGTGATCGCGACCGATTACAATCGGCGCCTTGATCTTCCCTTTCTTCACCAGATCGTTGATCGCGAGTCCGAATTGCGCCCGCTCGCCGTATCCCAGCCAGCAGATGCGCGCCGGCAGGCCCTGAAACTTGATGCGCTTGCGCGCCAGATCAATCCAGCGGCGTAAGATGCGATTCTCGGGAAACAATTCCAAAACCAGTTCGTCGGTTACGTGAATGTCGGAAGCTTCGCCTGAGAGCGCCACCCAGCGAAATGGACCTCGTCCCTCGCAAAATAGCGGACGAATATAGGCTGGTACGAATCCCGGAAAATCGTAGGCATTTTTCACGCCGCGCTGAAACGCAAACGTACGGATGTTATTGCCATAGTCGAAGGTCACTGATCCCATTTTTTGCAGATGCAGCATCCCTTCCACATGGGCCGCAATGGCGTCGAGGGATTTCTCCTGATATGCCTTGGGATCGCGTTTGCGTAGCTCGATCGCATCCGCGAGAGTCATTCCGTTCGGCACATATCCGTTCAGCGGATCGTGCGCCGAAGTCTGATCGGTAAGAATGTCAGGTACTACGCCGCGTGCCGCCAATTCCGGAATGACGTCCGCACAATTTCCCACTAGCCCAACCGAGACGTTTTCTTTTTTGCGAACCGCATTTTTCAGAATACGCAAAGCTTCGTCAAGAGTTGTGACCATGAAATCGCAATAGCCGGTCTTCAATCGCTTCTTGATTCTCTCGGGATCTACATCAATTCCTAAAAATGCCGCGCCTGTCATGGTGGCGGCCAGTGGCTGCGCTCCGCCCATGCCGCCCATGCCCCCGGACACGATGAGCTTGCCCGAAAGATCTCCACCAAAATGTTTCTCTCCCGCGGCCGAGAACGTTTCAAATGTCCCCTCGATGATTCCTTGCGAGCCGATGTAAATCCAGGAACCTGCCGTCATCTGGCCGTACATCATCAGCCCGGCACGCTCCAGTTCATTGAACTTCTCCCAGTTGGACCAGTGGCCGACGAGATTCGAATTCGCGATGAGCACACGCGGCGCATGATCGTGCGTCTTGAAGACACCGACAGGTTTGCCCGACTGCACTAACAAAGTTTCGTCGTTCTCCAGATTTTTCAAAGTAGCGACGATGGCGTGGTACGCCTCCCAGCTTCGCGCGGCACGCCCCGTTCCGCCGTACACGACAAGATCTTGCGGGCGCTCGGCGACTTCCGCGTCCAGATTGTTCATAAGCATGCGCATGGCGGCTTCCTGCTGCCAGCCTTTGCAGGTGATTTGATTGCCGCGGGGCGCGCGAATGGACGCAGAGGCCTGAGTAAGTTCCGATTCAACGGGCATGGATAGATGTTACTTGCAGGGACTGGAACTGTTCAATCTTAGAGCTTTGGCAAGAATGGGAACGAGGGCGAAGTCACCATGTCGAATAGGCGGTCCCATCGGTCGCGGTGGCGCTGGACGCGGAGTGCACGTCATTGATTCCGGGGTCTTGCTGCTCCAAGCTAAGGAGCACCTCTTCCTGCACCACTTCCCAGTTTGCTTCGTTGGTCATCGGATCTTTCGGAATGATCTTGAGGTAGCCCGCCTGGACCAGGTCATCCAGCGACTGCGGTGCCTTTTGTTTGTCGAGAGTGTATTGCGAGAGCAGAGAACGAAGCGTAAACAAATCCTGACGCAGCACGGCTTCGCGCGATTTAAGCAGCGAAGTCTTATAAATAGGCACCGCAATCGATATCAGGATGCCCATGACGATCATCACAATCATCATTTCGAGCAACGTGAAACCTGCGCTGCGCCGCGTTCTAAGCCTTTTTGCCATTACCAATCCTTGTACTTCGTTCCGTCCAGCCCCGTACCTTGCGACTTGGTGAAAACGTCGAACACGCTCTGCCCGCCCCAAGAGTCTGAAGTCGGATCATCTTGCATCGAGCGAAGACCCCACTCTGTGTTGCCGGTCATGGGATCGATGGGAATCTTCCGCAGAAAGCGAATCTTCTTACCCTGAACATCGACGCCCTTCACCAGCGTCTCCAGATCCGGGGGATAGCCCTGGCTATCCACCTTTATCTGAAAGCCGCCGCGATCCGCAGCGTCTTTGTAGCGGTCGATGGCGTCGCGCATATCCCATAAATCGATGCGCAACATGCGCTCCCGCTCCCGCTGGATGGTAAGGCGCGCCAGAGGAACGGCCATCGTCGAGAGCACTACCAGAATTGCGGAGGCAATGATCAGCTCAAGGAGAGTAAAACCTCGTTGCGACCTCACGCGTGCATTAGACTTCCGAATCTTCATTTCAAAATCTCTGACTGAAAAACTGGCGGCAGTCCTATTGCACCGTCACCGAAGCCTGCGCTCCGTTGACTGTAATCGACTGCAAACCGGGATCGCGCGCTCCGCCTCTCGTAATGGTCAGCGGCGTCTGACCGCTGGCCTTCGCCTGAAACGTCATTGTGACTACAGTTCCCTGCCCTGAAACTCCGCCCGCGCCCGGCGGCCGGGTCGCGGTGATCTGCAAAGTTCCGGTGCTTTCGTCTTCGCGGTGCACCACAGCTACGGCCTGTCCGTCTTGCGATAAGAATCCGCCGTTGGAAACGTTGACCAGTTGCAATTTGGCCGGATCGTAATTCATCTGCACCGGCACCGAATAGACGTTCTGGGCGCCGGAAATCAGCAGGTTCACCACAAATGTATTCCCCTTCGTGGCCGTGATCTGTCCGGGATCAAACAAGAAATTGGTACCGCCTGGGTTTGCGGGATTCGCAGCCTGATTCGGCTGACTGACCGGAGGCTGATTTGCAGGCGCCCGATTGGCGGGAGCCTGATTACCAGGCGTTTCCACCGGAACAATCGAGGGCGACTGACCTAACGGACCAGTTGGTGCTGCCGCTCGACTCATGTGGCGCAACTCAATCGTGTTCGCAGTCCCGATATCGATCGGGCGCTGGTTTGCTTCGTTGACGTCAGTTCCTCGGATAATATGCGGGACGATGGCAAAGACAATTTCACTCTCTGAGTGATCCTGTGTGGTCTGCCCGAACAGATATTTCAGGATTGGAATTTGCGCCAATCCGGGGATTCCACTTAGTGCCTTGGTCCGCTGATCCTCTAACATTCCGCCCAGGATGTTCGCCTCGCCGTCCTTCAATCGAATTTCCTGTTCGATCTTGCGCTGTCCGATGATGGGTTGGCTAATACCGCCGATGCTTGACTGGCCCGTCACGGAAGAGATATCCATCGTAATTTTCAGCGTGATTTCACGGCCCGCGTGCACGTGTGGCGTGATGTCGATGTTGACGCCTACGTCCAGATACTGAAACTGCGTATTGACCAGCGGATTGATGCCGACGCCGCCAATCCCAGGCTGGAACGAGCCGGTGGCGACTGGAACACGGTCGCCAATCTTAAGTGAAGCCTTCTGCCCATCCAGCGCCCGAATCTGCGGGTTCTGAATTAACTTGGTATCGTTGTCACCCATCACAGCAGACAGATTGGCGGAGGGTATCGTCACCTGGAAATCGGTCGCATTCAGATTGCCCAGGGTATTCAGGTTGAGCCCGGTGGATCCGGTGCTCGTTGTCGGGGTTGTCGTAGTTCCGTTGGTTGTAGTGGTGGTCGTGGTGTTGTTGATATTGCTTTGCAGAGCGACGGTAGCACTGGTTGGTGGACTGAATCCAAGTGTGCGGGAGCGGTCCTTACTGACCTGCATGACAGCGATGTCGATAATCACTTCGGGTCGCGCCTTATCCAGATCTTCCACCAGCTTTTCCGCAAGGGCGATCTGATCGGGCGTGCCGCGCACCACTAGCGCATTCTGCGAAAGCAACTGCTGCACGCGCTGAACGTCAAGCACGGCGCGAATCGCGTTCACCACATCCTGCAACTCGGTGGGCTGCGAGAGATTCGAAAGATAAAAAGTCTTGAGGACGCTTTGTTCCAGTTCCTTGCGCTTGGCTGGATTGTCCTGAGCTACAAAAATCGTGTTTCCCGTCACCGGGCGCCAGAAGGTTTTCGATTCCAGCGCCGTGATCTCCAGCGCCTCTTCCAGCGTGACTCCATTCAGTTCGACTTTGATGCGCCGCGAAGTATAGTCCGGATCGAACAGCACGTTGATGCCAGCCAACTGACCAATGGTCTGATAAATAACCTTGGAATCTTCAGTCAGCTTTACTGTGATTGGAACATTCGAAATGGGAGCAAGCTCGACCGGCCCTCCTGCTTCCCTGATCTTGCGTTGCAGGCCGCTGGGCGGACCGGCGGCCTGAGGCGGGGGATTGGTGGAGTCGTTAATCATCTGCAGGGTGCGCCTTAACTCCTGCTGCGCGATGAACAACGATGGGTCTATCTGCACCGCCTTTTGAAATTCGGCTACCGCATCCTGCAGTTTGCCCTCATCCCGGAGGAGCTGTCCGCGATGGACAATTGATGCCGCTGCTTTGAAACGCGTGCGCTCAAACGATGCGCGATAGCGCAAATCCTTTGGCTTCAGTTCATAAGCCTGTTTGTAGAAGCCATAGGCCACCTCGTAGTTCTGGCGTGCCTCGGCGTCCTGGCCTTTCTCGTAGATATTTTTGGTCTTATCGGCAATTGCAGGCAGAATTGCAAGCACGACCAGCAGCACTACTGCCGCGGGCTTCAGACGTCTCATTCGCAAGTCCTCGTCTATAAAGTCTTCGCCGGACAATCTTTGCCGGACAAGCAGTCCGTGCCCCGACAGTCAGGGAACCTGAGATACGTTCGATGGAAAAAGGAGCTCTTTTGCAGCGATTATAGCATCGCGTTCTCTCCCCTCCCATGTGATTGCGCCTGCGGGAGTTACACTCTTTAGTCTTAGTCCTAATAGCGGAGGAGCGACTTCCCGCTTTAGGCCTCCGAAAACCGGAGACCGGAAGCCGGAAGCCGCTCTTCTCGTCGCCGTTCGCTGCTAAGATTGGAACTGAGCCCCATGCCCCGCCAAGCCACGCACCAAACCAAGCCCAGCCCGGAGAAATCCCCGCGCCGCGAGCCCACCGCCAGCGGTCACCGCGATGCCGCTGTTAATAGGATCGCTTCGCATAACTACTTCTTGCTGGAAAAATTTGAGTGTGGCGTGGTTCTTACCGGAACCGAGGCCAAATCGGTTCGCGGCGGATTGGCTAACTTGAAAGATTCCTATGGCTTGGTCAAGGACGGCGAACTCTGGCTGCTCAATGCCCACATTGGCCCTTACGAGCACGGCAACATGAACAACCACGCCCCGCTGCGTACCCGCAAGCTGCTTATACACAAAGAAGAGATTCGCAAGCTGATCGGCAAAACCCAGCAGAAGGGACTGACTTTAATCCCCGTCCGCATGTACTTCAAGAATGGCAAAGTGAAGGTTGAGCTGGCGCTGGCCAAGGGCAAGCAGTTGTGGGATAAGCGGGAGACCGAGCGGAGAAGGACGGCGGATAAGGAAGCGCGGGAGGCGATCCGGGGTCGGAAGAAGTAAGAGCCGTGTCCACTGATTGAGTTAGTCCGATAGCCTGCAGCACCCTCACCACATCTCAAGCTTGATCTGGCGGTACCGATTGATTAGCTGAAAGTCGGCCCGGTTCGTAGTGACGAGACGTGCGCCGTAGGAGCGAGCGGTGAGGGCGATGAGGACGTCGAAATGCAGGTCACGCAGTTTATGCGGCTCGAAGCCTTGATCGGCGCGGATTTTGGCCAGAATCTCGCCAGACTCCAGCCAGTTCTCTTCTGTCGGAGTTAAGATCGGGTGATTTCTCGCCAGAGTGCGGAGGAATTTGTGTTCCGCCAGTCCCATGACGCCGCGCAGCAATTCCGCGAGCACCACCGACGACATGCGCACCAAGCCTTCCACGGACTCGATCCTCTTGCGATGGCGACCTGTGCGGACCTCGTCCACCAGGACGGACGTGTCGAACACAACGATGTCACTCATCGAGTCCGGAGAACTTGAGTTTGCCGGAGTTCTTTTTCATCAGGGCTTTGAAGCGCTTCAGCGCAACGATTTCGCGCAGGGCGATGTGAACGGCGTCTGTGCGGGATTTCGCTTTGAGCACTTTCACGGCCTCGTCGGCCAAGTCCGTGTCCAGGCGGATAGATGTCATCGTTACAGCCATACCTTCTCCCTTAATATATACATGGTAGCTGCTTCGTATATACAAGGCAAGAAATTGTTCGCCTGTGTTGGGTCTCCAGACATGCTCGCCGCTTCGGCCGCCCGGACTGACTGACGCCGCGCCCTTCTTACTCGCCCCAGCCGATAGATCGCCCAGCAATTGACCCAATGATTGGACCCATCTCCTCCCGCTACAAGAACCCTTGTTCGTTTTTCCGAACTTTCAGAAAAACTTTTAGCAAACCAATCTCCCTCCGCTAGAATGCCAGCAATTTTGACTAGTGGTCTCGTTCCATCACGCCACCGAGAAGCGCGCCATTGCGGGAAGATCGCGCCGAGAGGCAAGAAGAAAAAACCTGTAATCCATTCCGAATACCCAGGAGAGAGTTCATGCTTACCCAAAGCCGTACCGACCAGCGCTTCGCGCTGGCGGTGATTCTGCTGCTTTCCCTTGCTGTTCCCCTGCTGATTCCATCAGCCTTCGCGCAATCCCCTGCACAATCCGGACCGACGACTGTACGCCGCGATGTGCATCACGACGTTTCCCGACCCCTCAGCGAGATGATCAAGAACGCGCCGCCGCCCTCTCTGGTTCGCCGCGAGGTCGAACCCCTGAAGCGCATACCGCTTCCTCCAGGCCTCTCACAGTTACAGGAAGATCCCGTCGTGCAAACCAGTACCATTCCGCTGCCCACGCCTCCTGTCAGCCAGAGTTTTGAAGGCTTGGGCAATGGTCAGTATGGATTTAGCGTCACTGGCGCTCCGCCCGATACAGAAGGAACGGTCGGCGCCACGCAGTACGTGCAATGGGTGAATACATCGTTTGCCATCTTCAATAAGTCGAACGGCGCTCTGGTTGCTGGACCCAGCGCCGGCAACACACTTTGGTCCGGATTCGGAGGGGGCTGCCAGACCAACAATGACGGCGATCCCGTCGTCCTCTATGACAAGCTGGCGCAGCGTTGGGTCTTCAGCCAGTTTTCCGTGTCGACCACTCCCTACCTGCAATGCATTGCGGTCTCGACTACGTCCGACGCGACCGGAACCTACAACCGCTATTCTTTTCAGTACACCGATTTCGACGACTATCCGAAGATGTCAGTCTGGCCCGACGCTTACTACGAGACCTTCAACATGTTTGCCGGCGGCACGACCTTTGCCGGCGCCGATGCCTGCGCTTACAACCGCGCCGCAATGATGGCGGGAACCACGGCGACGCAAGTCTGCTTCCAGCAAGGAACATCCGTTGGCGGCCTGTTGCCTTCTGATGTCGACGGCACTACAGCTCCTCCCGTGGGCTCGCCGAACTACATGGCGTATTTCGGCACCAATAGTTTGAATCTCTTCAAGTTCCACGTGGACTTCTCGAACCCGGCGAACTCTACATTCACAGGGCCGACGGTAATCAATGTTGCGGCTTTCAGTCCGCTCTGCGGCGGAGGCACCTGCGTTCCTCAGCCCAGCGTCACGCAGCAACTCGATTCCCTCGCCGACCGGCTCATGTACCGGTTGGCCTATCGCAACTTCGGCACTCACGAGTCTCTCGTGGTGAACCATTCTGTTGTCGCGGGTTCCAGCGGCGGCGTTCGTTGGTATGAAATCCAAAATCCTGGCGGCACGCCGGTAGTCGCTCAGCAGAGCACGTTCGCTCCCGATTCCAGTTACCGCTGGATGGGCAGCATTGCAATGGACCAGGCTGGCGACATGGCTCTCGGATACACCGTCTCGAGCAGCTCGGTCTCTCCCTCGGTCCGCTTTACGGGACGCGTTCCTACCGATCCCGCGAGCACCATGGAAGCCGAAGTTAGCATCGTGAGCGGGACGGGCTCGCAAAATGGAAACTTATCGCGCTGGGGCGACTACAGTGCCATGCAGGTTGATCCCGTGGACGACTGCACTTTCTGGTACACGCAGGAATACATGAAGACGACGGGAAGTTTTAACTGGAATACCCGCATTGCCAGCTTCAAATTTCCCGGCTGCGGCGGCACGGCCACTCCGGATTTCACAATCGCCGCATCTCCCAATTCTCTGACCATCACGCAAGGCTCAAACGGAACCAGCACGATCACCATCACAAGCCTCAACGGCTTCAACTCTGCGACCACGCTCAGTGCTACCGGATTGCCAAGTGGCGTGACCGCAGCCTTCTCTACCAACCCGGTAACTCCACCGGCGAATGGCAGCGCAACTTCAACGCTCACTCTAACCGCCTCTTCGTCGGCCGCTACTGGCCCTGCCACTGTGACGATCACCGGAGCTTCGGGGTCAACAACTCACAGCACAACGATCGCTTTGACCGTAAATGCCGCGGCATCACCCAACTTCACCATCGGGGCATCCCCTTCCTCTGTCACGGTGACGCAGGGTGGAAACGGCACAAGCACAATCACCATCACCAGTCAGAACAGTTTCAGTTCCGGCACTACTCTGAGCACAACCGGTTTGCCCAGTGGCGTAACGGCGGCGTTCTCCACGAACCCGGTCACTCCGCCGGCGAACGGCAGTGCGACTTCCACGCTCACCCTCACCGCCTCAGCGGCGGCAACCACCGGCCCTGCGACGGTGACAGTGACGGGCACGTCCGGATCGCTCACGCACAGTACGAACATTGCTTTGACCGTGAACTCGTCCACTGGATCGCAGACGGCAGTGTACGACTCCACGCTAAAAGCTCCGAAGTGCGTGAACGTAGCGTCCGGCTGTGACTCCGGTCCATCCCTGCTTCTGGGCCGCGACACATTGTCTGGCGGCGCCGAGCCCAATCAACCCAACTCCATCAACAACTCCTGTAGCGATGGCACGTCGGGCACTTTCCATTCTGACGAATCGAACGACCGCCTTGTTGTCGCCACTACCGACGGCAGCGCGTTCGCCGCGGGCAAAACAGTAAAAGTCAGTGCGACGGTATGGGCCTATAGCGGGTTCACGTCCGACCATCTCGACCTCTACTATGCTGCCAACGCCAGCAGCCCCACATGGGTACTGATCGCAACTCTCACTCCGACTGTAGCTGGAGCACAAACGCTATCCGCCAACTACACGCTGCCCACCGGCAGCCTGCAGGCGGTGCGCGCCAACTTCCGCTACACCGGTAGCGCGTCCTCTTGCAGCACTGGCGCTTACGACGACCACGATGATCTGATTTTCGCCGTGGGCACCGGAGCTCCTGGCTTCACCGTGTCGGCCTCGCCGAGCGCGGTCACCGTGCAACGGGGCTCCAACACCAACAGCACCATTACGGTCAGCAGCCAGAACGGATTCAGCTCAGCCACCACCCTGAGCTTTTCCGCGCTCCCCAGCGGCGTGACGGCAGCTTTCTCTAATAACCCTGTCACTCCTCCGGCCAACGGCACCGCAACCTCAACCTTAACTTTCACTGCTTCTTCGACGGCCACCACAGGTACGTCGAACATCACTGTGACGGGAACGTCCGGATCATTTGTCCAAACCACCACCATCGCTCTAACAGTGACTGCAACCTCCACCCAGTTGATTCAGAACGGCGGCTTCGAGACCGGCACTCTGGCCAACTGGATTAGCGGCGGCGTCTATACACCTTTCGTCGAAACCGCGCAGAAGCATAGCGGAACCTACGCCGCGCAACTGAGTTCAAACTCCGGCAGCGAACCTAACGGCGATTCGTCCGTCTATCAGACGATCACCATACCCAGCACTGCGACCAAAGCGACGCTGACGTTCTACTACTGGCCCTCCACCACCGACACCATCACCTACGACTGGCAGGAAGCTCGGGTGCAAAATACATCTGGTGCCTTGCTGGCGCAGATCATGAAGGTGTGCTCAAACGCAATGGCGTGGACTCCAGTAACGTACGATTTGACCTCCTACAAAGGCCAGACCATCCGCGTCTATTTCAATGCTCATGGAGACGGGTACGGCGATCTGACTTACATGTACCTGGATGACGTTAGCGTGACCGTGCAGTAGAGTTTTAGGGAAGACGGCGCCGGATTTTTCATGCGGCGCCGTTTTTTGGGGGCGGCTTCTGGCGGAGGCTCGTTTATAGTGAGCGAAGCTGAGGCCGCGCCATCAAAACCGTAAATCTAAAATCCGACATGCCTCAGGTTTCCGAAGCCCTCCAGCGTTTGGGCCGCGAACTGGCTGTGGCACGTCAGGAAAAAATAAAGCTGATCAAGTTGGTGCATGGTTACGGCTCGACCGGCGCAGGCGGCGATATTCGCATCGCGGTACAAAACATTTAGTGGAGATGACACAGAACGGTCAGATTCGCGGCTGCATCTTCGGCGAGAACTGGTCGAAATCCGACGAGACGACCTGGAAGCTCCTGCAGTCGCACGCGGAATTGAAGAGGGACTCGGATCTCGGCCGCGGCAATCGCGGCATCACTATTGTTTTACTTTAGCTTCCCTTTGCATACACGCAACGAGGCCGAAATTAATGTAGGCTATCCAGCGGCTCGTTGTGCCCGCCAGATCCACCGTAAGGTCTGAACAGTTGTCCCTATGCCAAAAATCCATATCGTATTTTTTTCTTTCATCCTGTTGCTGGGCAGCTGTCAAAAACAGAAAGACGCGTCTTCCCAGAACGCGGACGTCGTCATCAGGAACGCGAAGGTTTACACGGTAGATTCGCAACATCCATGGGCGCAGGCTGTCGCGGTGAAGGGCGATCGCATCGCCTGGGTTGGAGATGAGAGCGGTGTCTCACCCTATATTGGTCCCGCGACCCGCGTGATTGATGCGGGAGGACGACTGCTTCTTCCAGGATTTATCGATAGCCACTTCCATGTCTTGCTGGGCGGCAATCCGGACGTGCTGCGCATCGAGAACGGGAACTCTCTTAA
The DNA here is from genome assembly GCA_025462865.1 of Candidatus Sulfotelmatobacter sp. Taxonomy (GTDB): domain Bacteria; phylum Acidobacteriota; class Terriglobia; order Terriglobales; family Acidobacteriaceae; genus Sulfotelmatobacter. The sequence continues at coordinate 25,102 of JAOAPI010000018.1, forward strand.
GGAAATTCAAGATCAGGTACGCGACTTCGCGAAGAGGCGTCCCGAGTTGAGCTGGATTGAAGCCGAAGGCTGGAACTATTCGGCATTTCCGAATGGGACGCTGCCTCGCGCCACCGATCTCGTAGGACTTACAGGTGGGCGCCCCGCGTTCCTGGTGGCGTACGACTACCACACGATCTGGATGAACCGGGAGGCGATGCAAGCCTTTGGCATCACCCGGAAAACAAACAAGGTAATTTTTGCGGAGAAGCTGGAGAAGGATCCGAAGACTGGCGAACCTACGGGGATCGTAACGGGCTTCGGCAGTACAGGGCTTTCAGAAGATTCTGAAGCAGAGCTGCGCAAGCATCTGCCATCGCACGCGGATGGACAAGTGGAGCGAGGCGTCGAATGGAACATAGGGCAGGCGGTGAAGGCGGGAATTACGACGGTCGTGGATCCGCAGTCTTATCTGGAGGATCTTCCCATCTACGCGCATTGCGGCAACAGGGAAAACTTCCCGCGCGGCTGCAGGTTGCGCTGTTCCACCGTCGCGGCACGACGGAGGCGACCCTGCAAAAATTCGCCGAGGCCCGCCGAAACTATGACGACGACTGGCTGCGCGTAGCGGCGGTCAAGTTGTACATCGACGACGTGATCGAGCCCCACACAGCTGCTTTGCTCGAACCGTACGCGGACCGGCCCGACACGCGCGGCGAGCTGGACTATCCGCCCGATGAATTCAAAGAAGTAGTCGCGCGGCTCGACCGCATGAAGTTTCAGGTGTTCGTCCATTCGATTGGAGATCGAGGCATCCGCACCGCGCTGGACGCGATTGAGTACGCGGAAAAACAGAACGGCCCGCGAGATCGACGGGACGAGCTGATCCACATTGAGTGTCTGAACGCCAAAGACCTTCCGCGCTTTAAGCAACTCGGCGTGATTGCATGCATGCAGCCCCGGCACTGCGCACCTGACATCACGGGACAATGGGCGAAAGCGGTTGGCCCGCAGCGTTGGAAATATGCGTGGGCGTTCCGCAGCTTGCGCGATTCCGGCGCCACGCTTGCATTCGCCTCCGACTGGAACGTCGCCGAGATGGAGCCGCTGATCGGGATTTACTCCGCATTGACCCGAAAGGGCCTTGACGGCAAGCCCGACGGCGGGTGGGTGCCGGAGCAGACAATTGATTTGGAGACAGCCATCCGCGGGTACACCATCAACGGGGCCTACGCCAACTTTGTTGAGCAGAACCGCGGCTCCATCACGCTGGGTAAGTACGCGGATCTAGTAATGATTTCAGACGATCTTTTCAAGATTCCCGCGGACAAAATCAGGGATACCAGAGTCGTCTGGACCATGGTGGCTGGAAAGGAAGTTTGGAAGGAGCGGTAATTTGGCGACGATAGGGCCAGTAGAGATGCTTCCTAGTCGCCACAGCAAAGCGCGATATTACGATGCTTGCCCCTGCGGCGGCGCACTCGGAACGATCGGCACCGGTACCGTTCCCTCCGCCATTGGTGCGACTGCCACGACTGGGGTAAAGGGCTGCACCGCAATTGGCTCGACCATGTTCTTCAAGTAATAGTTCACTACGACACCACGCTGCCAGAAGCGCGGAATCAATAGCACGAGTAAAGTCAGCTGGCTCACCAGGAACGCGCCACCCAAGTTGGCAGGTGGGACAAACTTCATCCAAGCCCACACGCCTGCCACGAACACAATCGCCGCCACAATCGTAATTACGACGTAATCTCCCAGTAGCCGTCCCACGTTCCGCCAAGTATGCCGGAAGGCTGCGCCGATCGATCTTCGCACCGCCCGCTGATCACTCAGCACTATGTCTGTCTGCGCCAGATCGAACCAGATGCGTACAGCTGTCATCGCCAGAAAAATTACTAACAGGCCCGCCAACCGCACTCCTGGCACAAGCAGCTCATTCGTACTCTCCGAGGCTTTCTTTGTCAGCAAACCCTGCACGCCGAAAAGCGCTGCGGTCAACGGTATCATCACGATTCCGGCCGCCAGCGTGAGGCGGATGAAGCGCCACAAGTTTCGCCCGCACGTCCGGAAGAAATCCTCTCGTGGTAGCCGGTAGGTTGAGGCGTAGCCTTGCAGCACCCCGGGCAAAAACAGGGTAGTCGCAAACATGAAGACTAAAGCAAACAATACGGCTGGCATTCTGGACACGATGGCTGGACCAAACTCCGGACGCAAAAACATCTCCGCGAGCACGGATATGTCAAAGCCATGTAACAAGCGGTCAGCCCGCAAGCTGTGATCCAAAATTGTTCCAGCCTGGTTGACGAAAGCCATCGTCCCAAACAAGGCGAGCACTACATTCAGCGCGTAAAACCAGACAATGTAGCGCTTGTTTCGTAGCACCATACCCAAGCCGCCGCTCAATAGACCATTATTTTCACGCATGGTTAATTACCCTCAATCCCAACACATGAATCATCCATCCTGCAATCAACAGATGAGCCCAGAACCTTCCACTTCCCTCAGGACAGAGATTTAGACCGCCCACCACGTCAATGCCTGAGCCATCCACTGGGTAATGAACAGCCAGTAGTTCGCCAGTTTGTGCGCGGGCTTCCCGTTGGGTTCCGCGGTGTAACTATTGTTGAAGTCGTTGCGATCGATCTGCATCGTGTGGTCTGGATCGATCTCTGCCGAAACCACCTTCGCTTTCTTCTCGTAAGTGAATTGGGTCCGGCGGCCCGTTCCGTCCCAGTGCTCGCGAACCGCTTCGCCATTGTCAAACTTGATCTCCACTACCACCGGCATCACGAAATCTTCTTTGCGCTGTATCGCGACGTAGGAACGATAAACCGTGTTCTTGTCATCGCGGTGCGCTCTTCCCTTTCTTTCCTCGTACCAGTTCACCGGGAATGAGTCGATCTTCAGAACTTTGTAATCCAACACTTGAGTGCCGAAGATGGCTTGATTGAAATACCAACGTAGGTCTCTGCCGGAAACCTCTTCAATCGTCTTCAGAAAATCCTCTTTCACGGGATGTGTGAAGCGATACTTCATAAAGTAGACGTGCATCGCCTTTGCCATGGTCTCTTCGCCAATGATGCCTTCCAGCGTCAGCAGCACGCTCGCTGTCTTGCCGTAGGTGATGCCTCCGTAGGAATTGCCACTGTAGTATTCATAGGCCTTTTCAGCGATCGGATCGAGGTCGGCAACTCCGATGTAGCCCAGTCGCTGTGTCTCCCGCTCGCCCAAGGTAGCTCCCGCCAGATTTAGCATGGAGGTATTCCGCCCGAGAATCGAATCCAGAACTTTGACTTCCGTATAGCTGTTGATGCCCTCGTCCAACCAGGCATCTTCAAATTCATTAGTCGCAACCATGCCGTACCAGTACTGGTGTCCGAACTCGTGCTCTACCACGATCTCTGGCAGGTAAGCTCCCTTCGGCATGAACCAGCTCGAGTCGCCGGTAATGAATGTGGGATATTCCATTCCTCCTGCCGCCGAATCCGGCTCGGGATCGACCAGGGTGATGGTCTTGTAAGGGTAAGGTCCATACCAGCGTTCAAAATGATCCAGAGATTCTCGCAGAATTTTTTCGTGGCGCTCCACCTGGCTCCAGTGCGCGGGCTGCATTAAGATGCGTATGCTGACCGGCCCCATCTGCCCCTGATAAACGCCATCCTCTTTTACTTTGTAGCGCGGACTCGCTGTCCATGCGAAGTCGTGTATGTCGTCCCCATGGTAGGTCAGGGTTTTCGTACTGTCGGAGTTGCTCACTTCGCTGACCTTCACGCCGGTCGCGCCCACGATCTCGAACTGCGGTACTGTGAGCTTGACGTCGTACACTCCGAAGTCGGCGAAAAACTCGGTCATAGCGTGATATTGATGACAGTTCCAGGCTCCGTGCCACCACACGCCAACTTTCGGAAACCATTGACCGCCTAGCACGAAGTCGCGTTTCCATCCCGAGCGCGCCTGCGTCTCGGGCATCTGGTCGTGAAACGCAATCTTGAACTGAACGTACTCACCCGGAGGGATTGCTTTGCGCAGCTTCACATCAACTACGGTTTTGTCGTCTTTGTTGCCATCGTCCGGCTGGATGTATTGCATCTGCGCTGTCAGATCGCCCTGTCCTGCGACTTCGAGGCTCTTAATATCTTCCGAGCCGTACTCCTTGTCCTCCCACTTGTCGTAAGTCGTATCGCGGCTACCGATAATTTTGGCTTCGCGTACCCATGTGGATTTGGGCTGAAACGCATTCTGGTAAAGATGAAACGGAAAGTGGTCGAGAGCTTGCCCCGTGAGGTTGTGATACGTCAGTGTTTCGGTGGCGTCGATCGTGTGTTTTTGCGCGTCATAGCGCGCATCAATGTCGTAATGGACCACTCGTTGCGACAGCGGCGCCGGCGAATTGATCGCCGAGGTCGTATCCGGGATTGCCAACGCGTCAGCACTATTCGAGACGGGAGTGATGGTGGCACCGTGCGGCGCCGAAATCGACGGCACGTTCTGCGGGGAGGCCGCCCTCGCCGCATGCTCCTTAACGGCCAGGGAAATCGCGACAACTGAAACCACCGGAAGAAACACAATGATCCATCGCATCTTCATTGAAACAAACCTCTAATATCGCTGTGAAAGGGATCATACCGCAGGGGGCTCGAATCCCGCCATTTGACCGCGCCTGTCAGATAGGAATACGACGGCGGGCGTAGGAAGTTCCCAATGCGGCTGTGTCAACAACTATGAGGATCACGTAAGGCGAACGTAATCTGCTTACCAACTGCCACCCGGTTCGTCGAAACAAAGCTCGTTGCAACAAAGCTTCGTCAAGGCAACGGCTCGTCGGAACGATAGGAGGCCACTCTATGTATCGCGCCACGTTGCTTCTCGTGCTGGCTAGTGCTTTTTCTTTTGGTCAGGACCACCAAGCGGCGCTCGACCAGCACGGCGATCATGTGATGGGATTTTCGCATGAGAAAACCAGCCATCATTTCGTTCTAAACCAGGATGGCGGCCTCATTGAAGTTCGTGCCAATGATGTCAAGGACTCGGCGAGCGTCGAACAGATTCGCAACCACTTCCAACACATTGCGCGCATGTTCGCCGACGGCGACTTCAACGCTCCCATGCTGGTCCACAGTCAGAATGTTCCTGGCACAGCCGTCATGACCCGCCTGAAGAACGACCTGCACTGGAAGATGGACGAGATGCCACGCGGAGCGCGCATAACCATCACTGCGGACAACAATGAAGTCCTCGCAGCCGTCCACGCATTCCTGCGCTTCCAGATCTCCGACCACCAAACGGGCGATTGCACCTCCATCCGCTGACCTTACATTCCGCAATCAGACTGTTGACTTCTCTTTGAGGCGGTAGCACAATCCCATTCCACGCCGCTGCTCGGCTCGACCCTGAAGAGTATTCTCGGTGGACACATTCTAAGGAGGCGATTCATGCAGACTGTCCGTCAAGGGGATCTCGAACTACTTCTGCATCCTGCCTCCCAGGAACTATTGAAGTCCAAGATTCCAGCCCGCCTGGCTTATATCTGGACCGACGGAACGCCCCGTGTGATTCCGATCTGGTTTCACTGGAACGAAAAAGAGTTCGTCATGGCGACCCCACCGAAAGCGCCGAAACTGAAGGCTCTCAAAAACAATCCCAAAGTATCCTTCACCATTGACGACAACGTCTTTCCTCACAAGGTGCTCCTGGTCCGCGGCACTGCGCGCATGGAAAACGTCGATGGAATTGTGCCCGAATACGCCGCCGCCGCGGAACGCTACTTCGGACGTGAACAGGGTGAGGCCTGGGTAAAACACCTCAGTTCCCTGATCTCAAACATGGTCCGCATCACTATCAAGCCCGAGTGGGTCGGGCTGCTGGACTTCCAGACTCGTTTCCCGAGTGCTTTGTCATCTTGATGCCTTTCTCTGACTCGGATCCACGTTCCTTCCTTAATATTTTCATGCCGTCGTGACCTTGGCATTGTCCCCGAACTATGTCTTAACTTGCACAATTCCCTGCTTGCCGACGATACTGGAGTGACCTAGGAATTTCATACGACATAATGAAAATTACAATTTCTCTCTCTACACCCGCTGAAGTCGAAACCGAATCGCTGGTTGCAGTTGCACTCAACCAGGCTGATCCTGCCCAAACAGAAAAGAACAAAGATGCAAAGCCACAGATCAAGCTCGCCACCGGCGATTCTGCTGTGCAATCGGTCACAGCTGATTTGTTTGCAAGTGGCGAAGTCAGCGGCAGGCCCTTCGAAACCAACCTGCTGCACAAGCCAGCCGGATTGAAAGCCAAGCGCCTGCTCCTGATTAGCGGGGGCGCCGCTAAAAAGTTCACAGGATATGACTTGCGCCGCATCTCGGGAACCGCCGTGCGGACGTTGAAGGCGCGCGGAATCCGTAGTTTTGCTTTCGTGGCTCCGTCCGGCATTCCCGCGGAAGAAGCAGTAAGGGCAATTGTGGAAGGCGCGCTGGTCGGCAATTTTGATCCCGATTATTACCGGAGTGACCGCAAGGATCAAAAGATTGATGCTGTCACCATCCTCACCACCGGCGATAAGGCAGCGCTCGAAAAGGCCGCAAACGAAGCGGTAGTCATCGGCGAGTCGCAGAACTTCACGCGCGATCTGGTGAATGAGCCCTCCAACCGCATGACTCCGACGATTCTTGCGGATCGCGCCAAGAAGATGTGTCAGGAAGTGGGTCTGAAATGTGAGGTCTACGGCGCGGACAAAATCAAGGAAATGAAGATGGGCGCATTTTGGAGCGTGGCGCAAGGTTCGGACGAGCCACCCACGCTGATCGTGATGAAATATGATCCCGCAGGCGCGCCGGAAAAACCCGTCTTAGGCCTGGTTGGGAAAGGAATAACCTTCGACACCGGTGGCATTTCGATTAAGCCGGCCGATGGCATGGAGAAAATGAAATACGACATGGCGGGCGGCGCGACCATGATCGGCGCCATGCGCGCCATCGCGTTGCTGAAGCCAAAAGTGAAGGTGATCGGCATCGTCTGCGCGACCGAAAACATGCCTTCGGGCAAAGCACAGAAACCCGGTGACGTGCAGATCGCCATGTCGGGCAAAAGCATTGAGATCATCAACACCGATGCCGAAGGCCGCCTGGTTCTGGCGGATGGCCTCTTCTACGCGCGCCAACTGGGCTGCACTCACCTGGTGGACGCCGCGACCTTGACCGGCGCGGTCGTGGTTGCTCTCGGCTATGCGAATGCCGGAGTCTTCGCCAACGACGACGCCATGTATGAGCGCTTTCACCGCGCCAATGCCGAAGCCGGCGAGAAGATGTGGCGTCTGCCCCTCGACGACGAGTACAAAGAGAACATCAAGTCGACAATCGCCGATATCGTCAACTCCGGCGGACGCTGGGGCGGCGCGATTAACGCAGCCATGTTCCTGAAAGAGTTTGCGGAGGATACACCGTGGATTCATCTCGACATCGCAGGCACCGCCTGGATGGAAGATCAAAAGCCCTGGATTGCAAAAGGCCCTTCGGGAATCGCGCTGCGCAGCCTGGTTGAGTTCGTCAAGAGTTTTGCGAGTTGAACCTGGGGCCCGCGAGTTTGATACTGCTTTGCGGATTAGGCAAAAACAGATAGCGCGAAAGCCGGGTAATTTCGTGATTCTAATTTCTCGGAGGCATTATGAGAGCTTTGCTCATCATTGGTGTCATATTGCTGGTGCTCGGAGTGGTTTCATTCTTCGTGCCCTTTCCTCATTCTGAGCATCACGGTGTCAGCCTTGGCGACGCGCATGTCGGGATAACAACTCACAACGATGAGAAGGTTCCTCCAGCCGTCAGTATTGTGTTGGTTGTCGTGGGCGCAGGTTTGCTGATTGCCGGAAGAAAAAGCTAGCCGCGAATACACAACTCAACGCGCCGGTGTGAAGTATCCGTGGGAATCCATGTAAATCCGTGGCCGATGTTTTATTTTGATTTTGCCTGGTCGAATGCTTTTTCCAGATTTGTAACCAGCGGAGCTTCACTCTGCTGCAGGCCGCTACGACCCATCATGCGCCACAGATACTGATTTCGCGGCCAGCCGTGAGCGTCATAAACCGCGAGAATATCCTCTGACGGACGGCTCGTCACCATCAACACAATGTCGGCCTGCCGTGGCTCATACACCACGATGAACTTTCCCCACTTCTGCATGGCATCCTGCACGGTGCCGATGGCTTGGCGATCTTCAGGAAGCAGATTTGGATCGAATTGTTCGCCATCGTAACTCGTAACGTATACATAACGAGCATTCACAAGCGTTCCCGGAAATGGCGGGACACTTTGAGGCTTAGGCGGCTTCGGCGCGGCGAGGGCCATCGACGTGGCGAGAAATGCAACCAACAAACCGGCAAACCAACGTTTTAGACTTTTCATAGCACTCGATTCCGAGGCGTTGACTCAAGTTGCTTGGCTAATCACTTAGATGGTCCCGGACGAGTACGCGTTGCACTTTGTGGGGCAGGTTAGGTTCAAGCGCCGAATCGTTCGGCCGCGCGAGCTTTCGCTTTAGCGGCTTCTTCATCTCGATTCTTAGGCGGCGCGCTAGTTTCAAGCGAATGGAGAAGGCGAGCCGAGATTGCGGCAACCTCATCCACTGCCGCCTGAAATGAGTCTTCGTTCGCTTTAGAGGGCTTATTAAAACCAGTGATTTTTCTCACGAACTGCAACGACGCAGCCCGAATTTCGTCGTCATTGACCGGCGGATCGAAGTTAAAGAGAGTTTTGATATTCCTGCACATTCACCAGACCTCCAATACGAACAAACTTAGTTTGCCACATCGATCTCACTTGGAAAATAGTGCTAGAAGAGACGTCCGATGGCGAAGTTCACTCGCGACTGTCCGGTAGGACTAACGCTGGCGGCCAACGCGATGGGGCCAACGAACGTGTCGGCAATTACGCCGAGATTGAATGTGCCACGTACGACCACCGAACTGGGATCGTTGAATGCAGAGCCGGCCTCGTACCATCCGCCCCAGTAAATTCTTCCTCCCACAAGTTGCGGCAAGCGATAGATTTCGCGGCGGAATCCGAGCGATGAGTACGCGTAATGGTTGCCGATAAATTCCTGTGGAAGATAGGCGCCGAGACGAAACGCTCCGCCCAATTCAAACTGCTGGAATGGACCTGCGTCACCGCGAAAAGTGGTTCCACCGGATGCGACAAGAAACAGTGAAGTTTTCGGCCCCGTGGGAATAAATGTGGAGGTTTGAATATCAAGTTGCCCGATGGGATGGGCGAGGCCGGGACTCTGCAGCACCCGTGAAAGATCGGCCATGATGCGAGTGCCGCGGCTAGGGACAGCAGGACTATCCTGCCCATCCCAAATATAGCGAACCCGGAATTCGCCTGTGCTCCCGCTGACCGAAGGCAGTCCCGCGCTACCGATCAGGGGGGCGAGTTTTCCGCTGAATATCTCATAGCCAAAACGGAATTCGCTGCGGCGGCCGCCGTTGTAGCCGATATCCAAACCTCCGCCCGCCCGCTCATCCCCGAAGACAGCAATGCGGGTCTGGCCGGAAAATGCGTTGCGCGGCAGCTTGGAAGCGAAAGCAAATGGTGCGACGAAAAGATGCGAATTGCCGAGCGGCTGGTAGAACTCCGAGGCAGCCAGGTTGCTGGAGCCGAGCAAGAGGTCGTTGCGCCACTCGCCACCGTGATGTTGAACGTCCATGAAAGTAATGCGGGCTCCAGCGGAAAAATTGAAGGCTGCTACTCCTGAGCCGTCAACGTTGATCGCCAGATCAACGAACGGGGGTCCGTAGGATTTCTCATGCGCAGTTACTCGTAGCGCGGGCACACCATCCTGCGTGAAGCCCTCATAACCCAGACGATCGAACTGCCCATCGCCGGCGATACGCGTGAGTTGGGTTTCAAGATTCGGTAGATTGAGCGGGCCAACCGTAACTGGTTTCAAGCGTTGTTTGATGCGGCTGTTCTGGTCGGAATCGCCGCCTTCGATCTCGACTACCTGCACTGCCTTTGCCGCGACGCGCTTACGAGCGGAGCGTTCGCTAAGATACTGCTGCCAATCGGATTCGTCCCGGATTGCATAAGGTAATAATGCGGCGGACTGGGCGGCAGCGCTGTCGTAGCCGCGACGAATGAGAGCCGGGACCCGTTCGTAGTCATTGGCTAGAAAGGACCCCGTATCCACGGTGATAACGGCGCTGGCCAAAGCCAGGGAGCGACGCTCATTCTGCAAAATCGTGACATCAAGCGCACGGGAAAGAACGCCGCTCAAGCTTTCTAACTGCTCTTGCCCGCCTAGGGGAACACTTAGATCCACCGCGATTACTGCGTCGGCGTTCATTTCACGGACGACCTCAACTGGAATGTTTTCCACCATTCCGCCATCGGCCAACACCCGGCCATTGATTTCCACCGGCGTGAAAACTCCCGGAATGGCCATGCTGGCGCGCACGGCAGCGGCGAGACTTCCATCGTGCAGCACTACCCGGTCTCCGCTAAGCATATCTGTGGCCACGCATCGGAAGGGAATTGGCAAGTCGTCGAAACTTGTAATGCCTGAGTCCGGAAAAGCAATACGGTCGAGCAGGAGGCCAATGCCATGGCCTGGATTGAAGCCATTTGGGCCCTTCAGTCCATGTTTCAAGCCGAGCGCGGCATTGATCTGGTAGTTGCGGCGATCCTGTTTTCGCCGATACGAGAGCGCTGCGTAAGTGGGCTCGGGCAGCATGGCCTCGATCCAGTCAATGCTTTCGGCAAATTTCTGTATTTCCGCCGGCGACATGCCTGAGGCGTACATCGCTGCAATAATACTGCCCATGCTGGTACCTGCGACGCGATCCACTGGAATGTGATTCTCCTCCAGCCACTGGAGCACGCCGATTTCAGAGAGGCCAAGCGCGCCTCCTCCGCTGAGTGCAAGGCCGATGCGGAGGCGCTGCGCAGGCCGAGACAAGTCGACAGGCGCGGATTGCTTCTGATCCGATTGCGGGTTTTGGGCCGAGATAAAAGGGCTGAACAGCGCCAGCAGCAATACGAAACCAGAATATGCTGTGCGGCGATTAGGAAGTGAAGACATGTCCATCCTCCTGGGCAGAGCAGGCGGAACTGGTTGGGAAAACTCACATTAGCAGGTTTTAGCGTGAATCTTGGCACAGGTGGCGAATATCCCATCGACGCAACGAGCTTCAAATGAAGACATTCGCGAGCGCACGACGCGCGATCCTCAGGGCTGAGAGACCTGTGTGGAGTTCTGGCGGACCTGATCCACAATTTTACGGACCGCATCAACCACAATCCCCGGGCGCTCGAGCTGAATATAATGCCCACTTCCCTTCGCGATTACCTGCGTGCCCCGAGTCGAGAGGTGGGCCAACTCAGTCTGCATCTGTTGCCAGGCATCATTGGTGGGCTTGACGAGGTCCTCCGGAAGATCGGGCTGAGGTGTGTTTGGATCGTGCGACAGAACTGCCAGAGGCATATCGCCGAGCGAGCCAGTGCTGGCGGTTTGAGTTGCGCTCTCTGAAATTGCTTTCAATTCCGCGACTCCTTCGCGCACGCTGTGAAGGTTGCATTCAGCAGCGCGCACCTCAACATCGTGAGCGCAAAAGCCCAGCAGGCGAGGGATTCCGAACGGCGTGACGAATTCCAGAAATTCTTCCTCGCGAATCCAGCTCGCATCCAAGTCGTTCAACGCAGGTGGAAAGCGCTTCTGCTGCTCAGGATGCGACGCGTCGACCAGAACCATGCCGGCAATATCGTTGCGATAAAGGCTGGCGTACAGCCGAACATCGTAGCCACCCATGGAGTGACCCACGAGAATAACGGGACTCGTGATGCCGGAGTTGCGCAAAAGTGTGTGCAACTCTTCGGCGATGAAATTACTTGTGCGGGGACGAGGACTGGAATCGCTGTAGCCGAGCCCAGCGCGATCGTAGGAACAGACGCGCGTCACCTTTGCAATCTCGGGCTGCACTTTACGCCACGAAATGTAACTGTCGCCGAGGCCAGAATCGAGAACCACCACGGGGCTTCCCTGCCCTGTGCAGTCGATGTGCATGTTGTAACCGCCAACATCGATGATCTGGCCAGGCATGGGATTGAAGCGACGGTCGCGAGTTTCTGAAATGTTCTCGTAGAGAAATCCCGCGGTCGCGAGCAGAATTACGAGAACGAATACGGTTCGGACGATGATGCGTAGCCAAGGGTGTCCTGGCGCCGGCGAATTCGTGGTTGCTGACATTCTTGGTCTGACAAAAAGTGCGCCGGTGAGAATCCCGCGCCGCGCTCGCGGATTTCTACATGACCGGCGGTACGGTGATGCCCATGATTGACAAAGTTCGAATCAGTTCGCGGCGAACCACGGCTACCGTGGCCAGCAAGAATTGCTTTCGCTTCTCATCGCTCTCGCTCAGGATGGGGTGGCGATGGTAAAACGCATTGAAGAGTTGCGCCAGTTGAAAAGCGTGCTTCGCAAGATAGGCGGGCTCGGTGGTCGAGATGCATTGGTTCACGATGTAGGAAGTTTTCGCCGACGCCAGCCAAAGTTCCCAGAACTCATCTGCATTCTCGCCCACTAAAAATCTCTCAAAGTCCGCGGCGGAAATATTGCTGTCACGAAGGAACGTGTCAGGATCAGCTGCGGCTTTCTTGAAGATGCTGGTGGCGCGCACCACGGCATACTGCGAGTACGGACCGGTTTCGCCCTCGAAGCTGAGCGCTTCTTTGAAATCGAAAGCGATCACCGATTGCTTGGTGAACTTCAGCATGAAGTAACGCAGCGCGCCGACAGCGATTTGCGTGGCGATAGAAAGACGTCCCGTTTCAGTGAGCTGGGGATGCCTCGAATCAACTTCGTTCTTAGCTGAAACAATCAGTTGATCGAGCAGGTCATCGGCTTTGACGCCGAAACCTTTGCGTCCGGAAACCTCGATGTAGGATCGCGTCTTATCTTCTTCGCTGAGCTTGTAGCCGAGTTCGACGGCGCAGCGCGGCGTGAGCGCGACCATCTCGTAGGAAAAATGTGTGTAATGATCGGCGGCCTCATTGTGTCCGAGTCCGCGCAGCGCTTCGATGACTGTGTTTTGAGCTTCGGACTGGCGCGCATCGATCACATTATAGATTTCCTCGACATCTCCGAAGTGAGGATGCTCTTTTTCTCCTTGCATGGCAGAGATCCAACAATCGTGTTGGTTCGGATAGCGGTAAAACTTGCGATAGCCGAAGTCGCGACCGAGCAGGCCGAACTTCCACATGTGATAGGCGATGTCTTTGCCGACGTAGCCGACCGTTCCGTTCGAGCGGACAATGACTTTTTGATCTTCTTCGGAAATCTTGACAAGTTCCTCGGTGTCCCCTGTGTTCTCTGTGGTTGAGCCCGTTCCGGCGCGGCGCATGACCCAACAGCCTTTGTTCTTGCCTTGGGTCTCGAACGTAAGTACGCCTGCATCTTTCAGCTTGGCGAAGGCTGCATCCCAGAAATGCAAATGCAGAATTTCGCTCTCCCGCGGAAGAAAGTCGTACTCGATATCGAGCCGATCCATGGTCTCGATGTGGCGCCGCAGCACGGCGGTCGAGATTAACTCGGCAATCGCCGCAGTTTCGCTGGCAGCATCTTCGATCCCATGCAGCGTTTGCGCGCGTATTTGTAAATTTTGCTTGTCCTGCTCGTACCACTGCGAAACACGCGCGTAGAGATCCCAGCAGTAATAATCGAAGCGAGGCTGACTCGCCAGGGATTCGATTTCAGCGCGCGATTTCTTTTCGATATGCGTAAAGCCAACCACTACGTCGGCAACCTGAACACCGGTGTTGTCGATGTAATTCTGGATATCCACTTCGCGACCGGCGTAGCGCAGCAGGCGGACGAAAGTATCGCCGAGAATGGCGTTTCGTAGATGGCCGATGTGGGCCGCCTTATTGGGATTGATGCTGGTGTGCTCAACCAGAATCTTTCCCACGGCCGCGGTTGTGGGCGCCTTCTGATTCGCGGCCAGGGCCAACGCCGTCCAGGCGCGATCAATTTTGACATTCAAATAGCCCGGAGGCGCGACTTGCATCCCGGCAATGCCCTCGATGGGACCAATCTCGGCACGAATTGTCTCGGCAATCTTAAGCGGCGCGGTGCGTAGCGATTTGGCGAAAGGAAAAACAGGAATGGCGAAATCGCCAAGTTCGACTTTCGGGGGCGGCTCGATGACGATGTTGGGCAGGGTTGCGCCCGGATAACGCTGCAGAAGAAACTCCCGCAATCGAACAGCTAAACGTCGTTCCAGATGACGATACAAGGCTTCCCTCTTACTTTTAAGAAGATAGCGATTCTAGCAGAGCGATTGAGGACGTTGGTTTGACGCGGCAGGGAGCCTTCCCTATGATAAAAATTCGGTCGTGATCACCCACTTTTGATGCGAATTGCTTACATTGAGTGTTTTTCCGGAATGAGCGGCGACATGTTCCTGGGCGCGCTGCTGGACGCCGGAGTTCCTCGGGGGAAACTCGAAGAGACGGTCGCCGCTCTAAATGTCGGAGCACGGCTCGAGATTTCGCGCGTGGTGCGCAGCGGGATCTCAGCAACGAAGGTGGATGTGTGGGTCGACGGGCAGAAGGATTTGCCTCGGGAAGAGTATTGGGAACGAAAAGAACACCAGCACTCCCATGATGACCAACATGAACATGAGGGTCATGCTCACTCACATTTACATTCTGGTGAGATTTCGCCAGCAAACGTGCCCGCCCTACACGAGCATTCCCATGGGCGTGGACTCACCGAGATCCGCAAAATTATTTCTGCGGCGGCGATTTCCGAAGGCGCGAAGAAGACTGCCATAACCATCTTTGAAGCATTGGGGCGGGCCGAGGCTAAGATTCACAATACTTCCGTCGAGGCTGTGCACTTTCACGAAGTCGGCGCCGTGGATGCGATGGTCGATATTGTCTGCGCAGCTGTGGGGGCCGAGGCGCTGGGAGTGGATGAGATCATCTGTTCACCCCTGAATGTGGGCGGCGGAGTGGTGAAGTGCGCGCATGGCACATTCCCTGTGCCGGCTCCGGCTACGGTGGAGTTGCTGGCGGGCGCGCCCGTATATTCCTCGGGGTTGCAAGCTGAGTTGGTCACGCCGACAGGCGCGGCGATTGTAAAGACGCTGGCTTCGCGATTCGCGGCGTTTCCCGAGATGAAGATTGATAAATCGGGCTACGGCGCGGGATCGCGGGATTTTCCCGGATATCCGAATGTTGTGCGCTTAACGGTTGGGGAAGTAACCGCGAATGCCTTGGCCGAGAAGACGGCGTCGGACACGATCACAGTGCTGGAGGCAAATATCGATGACCTGAATCCGCAGGTCTTTGGATACGTGATGGACCGGTTGATGGAAGAGGGCGCGTTCGATGCGTTTGGCATGCCGGTACAGATGAAGAAAAATCGTCCGGGAATGCTGTTGACGGTTTTGTGCAAGCCTGAAGACGAGGACCGGCTGACGCAACTCATTTTTACCGAGACGACGACGTTAGGGGTGCGGCGGCGCGATGAAGCCCGCCGAACGCTGGCGCGGCACTGGGAACAGGTTCACACACAGTGGGGTGAGGTGAGGATCAAGATCGCCAGCATGAACGGGACGGTTACCAACTACGCGCCAGAATACGAGGATTGCCGGAGAATCGCGGAAGAGCACCATGTGCCGCTGAAGACGGTGATGCAGCAGGCGGCGCGGGCTTATCTTGGAAATCAAAATCTCTAACACAGAGGACACAGGAGTCCAGAGGGTAGTGATTCAGACTCTATGAGCCGAAAGTTCTACATCACGACACCGATTTACTACGTGAACGCCAGACCGCACATCGGTCATGCTTATACGACGATAGCGTGCGACACCATTGCGCGTCGGCAAAGGCTCTTGGGTGCGGAGACGTTTTTTCTAACCGGCACCGACGAGCATGGGCAGAAGATCGAACGCGCGGCGCTGGCCGCAGGAAAAACTCCGCAGCAGTATGCCGATGAGATTTCGGCTGAGTTTCGCCAGTTGTGGAAGAGGATGGGCATCTCCAATGATGACTTCATTCGCACCACTGAAGAGCGCCACAAGAAGCGCGTACAGGAATTATTCCGAAAGCTTCGCGACAACGGTTTCATCTACAAGGGAACTTACACCGGGCAGTATTGCGTATCGGATGAACTCTATGTCGATGGAGCCAAGCCCGGCGATCCCTGCCCCACGTGCGGGCGCATCACCGAGACGGTGCATGAGGAGAATTACTTCTTCAAGCTCTCGGCGTTTCAGGACAAGCTGCTCGCGCTGTATGCGAATCCAGAGTTCATCCGTCCGGAAGCTCGACGCAATGAGGTGATTTCTTTTGTGCGGTCGGGACTGCGCGATTTATCGATCAGCCGCTCGACGTTTTCCTGGGGCATTCCCGTACCGGATGATCCCAAGCATGTGATCTACGTATGGCTGGACGCGCTGGCAAATTACATTACCGCAATCGGTTATGGCTCTTCGCACGCCGGGGCGCAGGAGGCGTTCAAGAAATTTTGGCCGGCCGATGTGCAGATGATTGGCAAAGAGATTGTCCGCTTCCATTGCGTGTACTGGCCAGCGTTTCTGATGGCAGCCGGACTTCAGCTCCCGAAGGCCATTGTGGCGCACGGATGGTTGCTGTTTGAAGAAAGCAAGATGTCGAAGTCGCGAGGGAACATCGTCCGCACAGAGACGATTCTCGACGTCCTGGGCTCGGACGCGTTGCGATATTTTCTGCTGCGCGAAGTAGTGTTTGGACAGGATGGATCATTCTCCTTCGACGCTCTGGTGCAGCGCTATAACTCCGATCTGGCAAACGGGTTAGGAAATCTGGCCAGCCGCACGCTCACCATGATCAACCGCTACTTCAAGGGCGAGGTTCCATATCCTTCGGGAGCGGCCTCAAGGACGGCTGCGGACGACGCCATCGCCGACACCGCTCGAAAGACGATTCGCGAATTTGCAACCTTGTTCGATCAGTTCCAATTTTCGCGAGCACTCGAGGCCGCCTGGGGGCTGGTGGCGGCGGTCGACAAGTACATCGTCGAGAATGAGCCGTGGGCGCTAGGTGAGAAGCAGGATGAGGAGAGCCGCTCGCGTTTGGCGACGGTTCTCTACACTGCGGCGGAGGCGTTGCGGATTGCAACTGCCCTGGCACATCCGGTGATACCGGAAGCAACGGCAAAGATCTGGACGCAAATGGGGTTGGGCGATATCAAGAAGCTCGCGCTCAGCGAACTGACTTGGGGACAGTTGCGTCTGGGCACCAAACTGGGCGAAATACAGCCCGTGTTTCCGCGCGCCGACAAGAGCGCGATCGAAAGGATGCAGAAGATGGAAGAGGAACAGAGAAATATCTCTGTGGCAGATGTTCCAGCAGCGGCAACGCCGGCACAAACGGACGCTCCGCAAATGGTGGCTGCGGTTGGTTCGCCCACAGCAGCCCCGGCCGAAAAGAGCGACAAGATTTCCATCGATGACTTCATCAAGGTTGAACTGCGCGTGGGAGTGGTGAAAGTTGCCGAAAGAGTTCCCAAGGCGGACAAGCTTCTGCGCCTGGAGGTTGATATTGGAAGCGAGGTGCGACAGGTCCTGGCTGGGATCGCCGAGGCGTATGCACCCGAAACTTTGGTCGGGCGAAAAGTGGTGATCGTCGCCAATCTGGCCCCACGCAAGCTGCGCGGCCTGGAGTCGAATGGGATGATCGTGGCGGCATCACTGGAAGGTGGGAAACCGGTGCTGGCAAGCTTTTTGGAGGACGTTCCAGTAGGGGCGAGGCTGAAATAGCCTTTCGATACTAGCCAACGATTAGCGACTAACGACCAGCGACTATGTTCGTAGATTCTCACGCACATCTTGATGGAAAACAGTTCGACTCTGATCGCGAGCAAGTGATTGCGCGAGCCAGAGAGAGCGGAGTTGAAGCTCTTGTCGCTGTCGGCATCGGGGATGGACCGAAGCAAGTGGATTGCGGAATCCGATTGGCAGAGAAATACGACTTCATCTACGCGACCTTGGGAATTCATCCGCACGAAGCCCGTCTAGCCGACGAGGCTGCTTATCAGAACATGGAACGCTTAGCGCGTCATCCCAAGGTCATCGCCTGGGGCGAGATTGGCTTGGATTATTTCTATGACCATTCTCCGCGCGATACGCAACAACAGGTATTCACGCGGCAAATGGAACTCGCCGCGGCTGCGAAGCTGCCCATTGTCATTCACTGTCGCCCGTCTGAAGGCAGCGATGATGCGTGGCAAACATGCCTCGCGCTAATCCGGGAGCATTGGGCCGCCAAGGGCTTGGGAGGGATTCTGCACTGTTTTACGGGAAACTGGCCACAAGCGAAGAGCGCGCTCGATATGGGCTTCATGATTTCATTTGCCGGCAACCTGACTTTCTCGAAGGCCCAGCAAATTCGCGACGCAGCCATAGAGGTTCCGCTTGATCGCATGCTCATTGAGACAGACTCGCCATTTCTGGCGCCGGTGCCTCATCGTGGGAAGAGGAACGAGCCTGCGTTCGTTAAAGAGACTGCGCGAAAGCTAGGCGAGTTGCGGGGTTTGACAGCGGACGAGGTCGGACGGCGGACATCGCGCAATTTTTACAATTTTTTCAAATTGACTGAAACGGCTGAAAGCAAAATCCCGGCACTTTAGCATTTTGAATATGCATTATTCTGATACCCTCAGAGTTAGTTCCTTCATTTCAGAAAGAATTGAAATCCGATGCCCGAAAACACCTTTGACATCGTGAGCAAGATCGATCTCCAGGAAGTCTCGAACGCCATCCAACAGGCATTGAAGGAAATCCACACGCGCTTCGACTTGAAGGATTCGAAGTCCAATATTGAACTCGAAAAAGATGCAATCGTGCTTCACTCGGCCGACGAGTACAAGCTGAAGGCTGTGAATGACATTCTGCAACAGAAGCTGGTGAAACGCGGCGTCTCGTTGAAGGGATTAACCTATGCCGCAGTGGAACCGGCGGCGGGCGGAACGTCCAAGCGCAAAATAACGATGCAGCAAGGCATTGCCATTGAAAAAGCTCGAGAGATTGTGAAGCTGGTTAAGGATTCCAAGAAAAAAGCGCAAGCCTCGATCCAGGGGGATCTGGTGCGGATCAGCAGCAAGGATCGCGATACGCTCCAGGAAGTCATCGCCATGCTGCGGGGACACGACTTCGGCATCGATTTACAGTTTACGAATTACCGTACGAATTAAGGACGAATCCCAAACGCCGAGGCTCTGAGAACTGCCGCGGACGGTACTTGAGAAGAGAATTGGACCAACATTGAGCGCTCCGCCCATTATTAACGGGAAAGAGATCTTTGATCTGCTGCACGATGACCTCGCAGCTCTTGAGGCGGAGTTCGGACATGACACCATCTCCGGTGTTCGAGCCATTACGGAGATTGGAGAATATCTGCGCGGCGGCGGCGGAAAGCGGATCCGTCCGGCGCTTCTTTTCCTCTCGACCAAGCTTTTCGACTATCAGGGTGGGGGAGCGGTTCGACTGGGTGCAGTGGTTGAGATCCTTCATACCGCCACCCTCGTGCATGACGACATTATCGACGAAGCCAAGACGCGCCGCGGCCGTCCTGCAGCCAACACGCAATGGGGCAATTCGAAATGCGTGCTGGCGGGCGATTGGCTCTACATGCAGGCTTTCAAAATTGCGGTGCAGGAACGCAATTTCCGCATTCTTGACACACTGATTGAGTTGACCCAGCAGATGGTTGAAGGCGAACTGCTGCAGATGGAAAAACTGGGCAAGGCAATCGCCCTCGACGAATATTTCGATCTAATTTATCGCAAGACTGCTTGCTTGTTTTCTGTATGCATGCGGCTGGGCGCGATTCTCGGCGGCGCGACGATGGCCCAGGAAGAAGCGCTGGGGCAGTACGGGCACGATCTTGGCATGGCATTCCAGATTGTGGATGACGTCCTCGACCTTACGGCTTCCGAGGATGTATTGGGCAAGCCCGTGGCCAGCGATCTGCGCGAGGGCAAAGCGACCATGGCGGTGATTCACGCGCTGGAACGCTGCACAGGCGAGGAACGCGCCAAGATTGAAACTATTCTTCGCGACCGCGCTTTCAATGGCGTGACTCATGCACAGATCATGGAAATTCTATATCGCTATGGATCGCTGGACGCCGCTACCGCTCGCGCCGCACGGTATGCTGAGTCTGCGCAGAAAGCAATCTGTACATTCCCTGATTCGGAAATCAAGCGCGCGCTGCTGTGGGCGCCCGAGTTTGTAGTGGCCAGGGAGAAATAGATCTAGAGCTTAAATCTGCAATCTCTGCATTTGGGTTTGCGCATTCCCACATCGATAGCCAGCAACCTCCTCTTACAATTCTGCTACCAAATAACCAGCAGATTCCAAAGCGCACCAATCCGTCCGTGACCCTGGCTACGTGGGAAAGATAACGGTACGAATCTGGCCGGACTTCTAAAATCGAAAACCAAGGAGCTTTCCAATGAAAAAGGTAATGATTTGCCTGCTCGCTCTAACCTTTGCGATGAGCCTGACCGCTTTCGCACAACAGGACAACAATATGTCGCAGACTCAGGCCGACCAGGGTGCCGCGAAGGCTCCATTGATGACGTTGAAGGGCACGGTCAAGGCCGATGGCGACAAATATACGTTTGTGGACAAGGACGGCAAGAGCTGGGACGTAATGAATCCCGAGGAACTCAAAGGCCACGAAGGCCATCACGTGCAGCTCAGCGCCCATGTCTATACTGACAAGAATTCGATCCACATAATGAGCGTGAAGATGCTCAAGGGTGGTTCGATGGGTAATGATTCGATGAGTAAGTAGTTTTTTCTGAGTACGACGGAGCGGGGCGCGAATGTTCGTCCCGCATTTTTCTGCCGGCCAGCTGTCCACGGACACTCGCCGGCTTTCTTTTTTGGAATTGCCGTTTCCCGAATCGCCCAGCCCCGCGGCATGATTCCGGTCATGCGCAGCTAGACTCAGGCCATTGGTCTTCCAGACAGACACCCCGCTGTGTTAATACTGAACCGTTTCCTGTTTTTCCTTATCCAAGACTGCTTATGAACCTGTTCTCGATGGCGCGGCACGGATATGCGTTGACCTTCTGCCTGTTGTTAGCCGAGGCGATAGGGCTGCCGTTCCCAGCGGCGATCGCGCTGGTGGCGGCGGGGGCAGCGGTGGCGGCCCACAGCTTGAGCGGTCCGTATGTGTTGCTGACATCGATTGCAGCTTTGCTGCTGGGCGATTCGGTGCAGTTCTGGTTGGGACGATACATGGGCTGGCTGCTACTCGGATTTCTGTGCCGAGTGTCGATCAATCCGGAAACGTGCATTTTGCGCTCGGCGGAATCTTTCTACAAGAGAGGCAAAATCACTCTGGTCATTGCGAAATTTATCCCCGGCGTTAATACGATGGCGGCGCCACTCGCGGGCAGCATGAAGATGCGCTTCTGGCAGTTTCTGCGCCTGGATTTCCTCGGGGCCTTGGTGTATTCCGTCACGTACCTTGCGGTGGGCTTTCTGTCGCGGGATTTTCTGGCGACAGTTCTGCGTGGATTTCACGCCGCGGGCAGGGCCATGGAAGCGGTGGTCATCATCGCGCTCGCGGTGTATGCGGTTTATCGAATCGTGCAGTACCGTAAACACAAAATGTATCGTGTGGTGCCGCGGATACAGGTCACGGAACTGGCGGCGCGTCTAGCCTCAGTGGATGCAGACAAAGTGCAGATCGTCGACGTGCGCAGCCATGGGTATTACGATTCGGGTGCAGCGCGCATCAAGAACTCGATCCGAATCGAGCCTAATAATCTTGAAGAAGAACTCAAACACCTTTCCCGCGAGAAGGATATTTATCTCTACTGTACTTGAGCGCGCGAAGCAACCAGCGCCCGTGTGGCGCACCTGCTGCGGGAGAGGGGCTTCAATACGTTCGTGATTGTGGGCGGATTGACCGCATGGCGGAAAGCCGGCGAACCGGTGGAGACCGTCCCAGAAAACGATCTGGTAAGACTGCCAACGTTCAGCTGAGCGCTGGCCTTCGTCGTCGGCGACCGGTCGCTGGCGAATTCCTTGCATCAGACAAATCCCGAAAAACTGATGGGATGGTATAGCATGGTCGGGCCCCGCCACGATGAGTGACGTACCCCTCCACGATGAACCGCGCGCCAGTGGGATGAACCGCGTCCTATTCCTGCTCGGCCTCTCCGTTTTCATCAACTATATTGACCGCGCCAATCTTTCGGTTGCCGCTCCGCTATTGAAAGACGAATTGGGCCTCTCGGCCTCGCAGCTGGGAATTTTGCTCTCCGCCTTTTTCTGGACGTATGCCTGTATGCAGATTCTCGCTGGCTGGCTGGTAGACCGCTTCGAGGTGAAGTGGATTCTAGCTGCCGGCTTTTTTGTGTGGTCGTTAGCCACCGCGTTTACCGGCACGCTGCGCGGCTTTGCCGCACTTCTTGCGATACGCATAGTTCTGGGAATCGGAGAGTCTGTGGCGTACCCCGCATACTCCAAGATCTTCGCGAACCATTTCGTTGAGAGGCAGCGTGGCTTCGCCAATTCCATCATTGGAGCGGGTCAATCGTTGGGGCCGGCGCTGGGGATTCTTTTCGGCGGCACTCTGGTGGCGCGTTTCGGCTGGAGACCGTTCTTCGTCGTGCTAGGACTAGTCAGCCTTCTATGGCTGCCTCCGTGGTTTCGATGGATGCCGCGTACCCCCGCCACCGGTACGCTGGAGATGAGGAGGGGTCCAGGGCTTTCGGAGATTATCCGCCACCGGTCCTCATGGGGAACATGGATCGGCCATTTCTGCTCGAATTATTTTCTGTATTTCTTGCTCACCTGGCTGCCCTTCTATCTTGTCCGCGAGCGGCATTTTTCCGTAGCCGGTATGTCAAAGGTAGGCGGGGCGACCTTTTTCGTGGCCGCCATTTCCGCACCGATCTGCGGATGGCTTTCGGATCGCTGGATATCCTCTGGCGCCACGCCAACCCTTGTTCGCAAGACTTTCATGGGCGTTGGACTTACCTGCAACGGGCTTTTCCTGATTGGCTGTACGGCCGCTCCCGACAGATTCTTGGTGGTTCTCTTGCTTCTAACAGGCGCATCCCTGGGCTTACCCTGTTCGAACCTTAATGCGGTAACGCAAACTCTCGCCGGCCCCCACGCCGTCGGACGGTGGATGGGTACGCAGAACTTCGTGGCTAATTTGGCGGGCGCCGTTGCACCAGCGCTAACGGGATTTCTGGTTGGGCGCACCGGATATTTCTACTGGCCTTTCCTGATCACGTCAGTAATGGCGTGGGTCGGAGCGCTGCATTGGGTGTTCGTGGTCGGTCGAGTTGAGCCCGTTACGTGGGGGGTACGAGCGAAAGCCATCGCCGCGAGCATTCCGGCAGGCGTTGAAGGGTCGACGCTTCGCGTTCCGTAATACAATTTTTCAATGAGCCAGGAAATCGAAATCAAATTTCGGGTGGCCGATTTGCGTGCTCTGGCGCGCAAATTGCGAACTGCCGGATTCCGCGTGGCGACGCGACGGACCCACGAGATGAATACGCTCTACGACCTTCCGGGCGAAGTGCTGCGCCGCCGCAAACAGTTGCTGCGGCTCCGCCAATACGGCTCGGATTGGACGCTGACGCATAAGTCCAAGAAGAAGACTGGACAGCACAGCAGCCGCGAAGAGTTAGAAACGGGTGTGACGGATGGCAAGCAGATGGATTTGATTCTTCGCGCCCTGGGATACGCCCCATCATTTCGCTACGAAAAATTTCGCGCCGAGTGGACGGATGGCAAAGGACAGGTCGTTGTGGACGAGACGCCCATAGGAAATTTCTGCGAGATCGAGGGTGCTCCCCGCTGGATTGATGCGACCGCGAAGAAGTTAGGTGTCAGCCGGGCGGATTACATCACCCAGAATTATGCGGGATTGTTTGCCGAATGGAAAAAAGAGACAGGCAGCGGCGCTGCAGAGATGACCTTCAAGGCTGTGCGGAGAGTGAAGAGGGCAGGTCGGAGTTCGAGGTAGGTGCGGCCCCGCTCTGCTTGGGCCGGACAGCCGGGCGGCTGTCCCTATGTGATTTGTGGTGACTCAGCCCGCGCCGTGGCACTTTTTGAATTTCTTGCCGGAGCCGCAGGGGCAAGGATCGTTGCGGCCCACTTTTTCCTGTGCGCGCACGACTTGTTGCACGGGCTGCGCGTCGCCGCCTCCAGCCATGCGCGCCTGTTCCAGTTCGCGGCGCTTGCGACGCATGAAAGCTTCTTCTAAGTCATCCGCGGAAGTTGCGACGAGCCGCGGCGGACGATGTCCATTTCCACTGTCACTTCCTGGTTGCGACACTCCCGGTTCCAACTGGCGAGCCGTGGGATCGCTTCCCTGCGGACTTAACCCGGGATCAGACGGGCGCTCGATGATTTGCATCAGGTACAAATACCGGGCCGTGTCTTCCTGGAATCGCTGCAGCATGGCCTCAAACATCTCGAAGGATTCTTTCTTGTACTCGACCAGCGGATCATGCTGGCCATAGCCGCGCAGGCCGATGCCTTCCTTCAGGTGGTCCATGCTGAGGAGGTGATCTTTCCACTGCGAGTCGAGCACGCTGAGCATGATCATGCGCTCGTGGTGGCGCATGGCGTCGGGGCCAATTAGCTTTTCTTTCGCCTCGTAACGTTCCTTCAGCTTCTCAAAAATCGCATCGCCAAGTTCCTGCCGGTTCAGCGCTTCCGGCTTCACGCCTTCCGCGACGAAGTCAACACCGAAGCGTGTAAAGACAGCATCTTTCAAGCCCTTGATGTTCCAGTCGTCAGCGTGTCCCTTGGGCGGGCAGTACTCGTCCATCAGTTCGCCCAGAATCGCCGAAACATAATCCTCGAGGATCAGATCTTTCTGATCCATACCCTCGAGCAAACGGCGGCGCAGGCCGTACACCGCTTCGCGCTGCTTGTTCATCACATCGTCGTATTCGAGCAGGTGTTTACGGGATTCGAAATGCTGGCCTTCTACCGCTTTCTGCGCCGTCTCTATGCGCCGACTGATCAGCTTTGATTCGATCGGGATACCTTCTTCCATGCCGAGGCGCTCAAGCAGCTTCGATACCCATTCCTTGGCGAAGATACGCATGAGGTCATCTTCCAGCGCAAGATAGAAGCGTGATGAACCCGGGTCGCCCTGCCGGCCGGCGCGACCGCGCAGCTGATTGTCGATCCGGCGGGACTCATGCCGCTCGGTTCCAAGAATGTGCAGGCCCCCGACGGCCGTGACTTCATCGTGCTCTTTGTCGGTCTGCGATTTGTAGCGATTAAAGGCTTCCGTCCACTTGTCGGTGGGCACTGTGTATTCATTGCCGTTGTAGTAGAAGATGGAAGTCGTGCCATCTTCCTGCGGACCCTCAATCTTTCCTTGTGCGACGCGGAGTTGCTGGGCGATTCCCTTCTTCACCAACTCCTGCTTGGCCATAAATTCCGGATTGCCGCCCAGCAAAATATCAGTGCCACGGCCAGCCATATTGGTTGCGATGGTGACCATGCCTTTGCGCCCGGCCTGGGCCACATATTCGGCCTCGCGCTCGTGAAATTTGGCATTCAGCACAACATGCTGCTTCAATCCTTTTTTCTTCAGCAGTTCTGAAAGCCGCTCGGACTTTTCAATCGAAGTCGTGCCGACCAGAACGGGTTGCCCATTTTCGTGGAGCTTCTGAATTTCGTCCGCAACCGCGAAGTATTTTTCTTTTTCCGTGCGGAAGACGACGTCGGGGTTCTCCAGACGCAGCATCTGCTTGTTGGTTGGGATGACAATGACATCGAGTTTGTAGATGTTGTCGAATTCAGCGGCCTCGGTTTCAGCCGTGCCAGTCATTCCAGAAAGCTTCTTGAACATGCGGAAGTAATTCTGGAAAGTGATGGTGGCGAGGGTCTGATTTTCACGTTCGATCTTCACGCCTTCCTTGGCCTCGATCGCCTGGTGTAGTCCATCTGACCAGCGGCGGCCAGGCATCATTCGACCGGTGAACTCGTCGACGATGATGACTTCGCCATCTTTGATCACATATTCCACGTCGCGGCGATAGAGGGCGTGCGCCTTGACCGCAGTCTCGACGTGATGCTTGAGCGGCCAGTTCTCCGGGTCCGCGATGTTGCCGATGCCAAGCAGTTGCTCGACTTTCGTCCAGCCCTCGTCCGTTACAGTGATGTTGCGATGCTTTTCGTCGACTACGAAGTCGCCGGTGAGTTGCGCGGGCTCACCGGGAGCGACTTCGAGCTCTTCACCCTTCTCAAGCTTGGGAATGATTCGGTTCACGCGGTAATACTTGTCGGTGGATTCCTCGCTCGCGCCTGAAATGATCAGCGGGGTGCGGGCTTCATCGATCAGGATGGAGTCAACTTCGTCGACGATGGCGAAATTGTGGCCACGCTGCACGCAATCCTTCAAATCGAACTTCATGTTGTCGCGCAGGTAGTCGAAACCAAATTCGTTATTGGTCCCGTAGGTCACGTCGGCCGCATAAGCGGCGCGGCGCTGTTCATCGTCAAGGTCATGAACAATCACACCTACCGTGAGGCCTAGAAAACGATACAGCTTGCCCATCCATTCGGAGTCGCGCTTGGCCAGGTAGTCGTTGACGGTAACCACGTGCACTCCGCGTCCGCTGAGGGCGTTGAGGTATACCGGAAGAGTCGCGACTAGAGTTTTGCCTTCGCCGGTCTTCATTTCCGAAATCATGCCCTTGTGCTGCACCATGCCGCCGATTAACTGCACGTCAAAGTGACGCATATTGAGCACGCGGCGACCTGCCTCGCGTACAACGGCAAAGGCCTCCACTAGGATTTCGTCGAGAACTTCCTGCAGGGCTTCGTACCGCTCTTTCTCGAGCTGTTTCGCGCGGTCTGGATCATCCTCGGAATCAGCCTCATCGCCGATCGGTGGCGTGCTGGTGACGCGGGTCAGCCGCTCCTGTATGCGCTTCCGGAACTCATCCGTTTTCACGCGCAGCTCATCATCGGTGAGCTTTTGCATCTGCGGTTCGAGGGCATTGATGGCCGCTACCCTGGGCATCATGCTCTTGATGACGCGTTCGTTGTTGGTCCCAAAGACCTTGCCAATTAAAGTGTTAATCAAACTTTGAAGTCCTTCAGTGGGCGGGAACCGCCCCGACTTTATCTCTATTTAGCCTAGCATATTGGATGCGGGACTAGGTTACACTGTTACTTCTCCGAGGCATTCATCCTCATTCAGTAATTGACCGTCTGTAGTTGAATCTCGTTCACATTTCGCGCGATCCATGCCCACCTTTTACGACCGTTTTGTCGAGTGCGCCGAGCGCTGGCCGGACAACGTCGCTCTGGAACTCCAGCGGCGCGATGATCTCGAGAGTTACACCTACAACGAAGTCCGGCGAATGGCTGAATCTGTTGGACAGTGGATCAACAAAAATGGATTCACACACGGATCGCGGCTGGCCATTTTGGCGGACAACCATCCCCGATGGGTGGCAGCCTATCTAGGGACGATTGCCGCGGGATGTACCGTAGTTCCGCTTGATACTGCTCTGCACGCCGACCAACTTACCAAGCTGTTGAAGGATAGCGGCAGCTCCGTCATCTTCTGCGACGCCAGGCATGCGCAAGTATCGCAAGAGGCAGTCGCGGGACTTAACGTCGGCCTTGTGCTGATGGATCCGGAGCGCGCGGACAAACAGTCTCCTGCGATCAAGTGCTTGGGAACCCTGCCTTCAATCTTTGAAGGGGGAGCGGGAAATTTTCAACCTGCGCTCTCTGCCGCGGACGACATCGCTTCCCTGCTCTACACCTCGGGAACCACCGCCGATCCCAAAGGAGTTATGCTCACCCATGCTAATTTTCTCGGGGAAGTGGAGGCTGTATTTAACTGGATTGATCTCGGTCCCACCGATGCCTTGCTAGGTGTGTTGCCCATGTTTCATGTGTTGGCGCAAATGGCCAATCTCCTTCTTCCGCTCGTAAAAGGGTCGCGCGTCGTGTATCTGGAGACTCTTAACACAACCGAGCTCTTGCGCGCCCTACAGCAACGCAATATCACCGCGTTTGCAGTCGTCCCGCAATTTTATTATCTGATTCACGAGCGGATCTTCCAGGAGGTCGCAAAGCGAGGCCCGCTCGCACAGAAAATATTTCATAGCCTCATGGCATTGAACCGGGGGCTGCGTAAGGTTCACATTAACGCAGGGCCAATCCTGTTTGGAAAAGTCCACCAGACCTTCGGGCAGAAAATACGCTATCTGGCGACCGGCGGCTCCCGATTCGACCCGGAGATTGGCCGCGACTTCCACGCACTGGGCATTGACGTTCTGCAGGCCTACGGTTTGACCGAGACCACGGCTGGCGTGTACGCCAACTCTCCCGGAAACAATGTGATTGGGTCAGTGGGCAAGGCCATGAAGGGAGTCGAGGGCAAGATTGTCGACTCGCAACCTCAGGAAGATGGGGGCCCGGCTACCGGCGAGGTAGCATTGCGCGGCGCAGTCGTGATGAAAGGTTACTGGAACCGTCCGGACGCCACAGCTGCCGTTCTGCGGGATGGATGGTTCTACACCGGCGATCTTGGTTACTTCGACGCCGACGGCAATTTGTTTCTCACCGGCCGCAAGAATGAAGTGATTGTACTCAGCAACGGTAAGAATAGTTCTCCCGAAGAGATTGAGGCACACTACCTGAAATCACCGTACATCAAAGAACTGGCCGTCATGGGACTGGAAGGCAAGCCGGGAGAAGGCGGCGACCGCCTGCACGCCGTAATCGTTCCGAATTTCGATGCGCTGCGCCAGAAAAAGATTGTGAACGCCAAAGAGGTCATCCGTTTTGATATTGAAGGCTTGTCGCAGCAGATTGCTTCCACCAAACGCATTGGCAGCTATGAAATCTGGCAGGAAGATCTGCCTCGCACCAGCACGCGAAAGATCAAGCGCTTCGAAGTGGAAAAGCGTGTAAAGGCAAACCAGACTCGAAAGCTTGCCGATGATTCCGAACTTCCGGCAGAGCAGCCGCTCACGCCTGACGAAACTGCATGGGCCGAACAGCCGGAGGTGCAGCGAGCGCTACAGATTATTCATGACGCATCGAGTTCCGCCCCGACCACTCTGAGGCCAGCGCACAATCTGGAGCTCGACCTGGGACTGGATTCCATGCAGCGAGTGGAACTGCTCAGTCGTATCGAAGAGCAGATAGGAGGCAACGTCGAAGAATCACAACTGGCCGAGATTTACACGGTGCGCGATCTGGTCGACGCGGTCTTGCAAAGCTCGGCCACGGGCGCAGGGAAACCCGGGACACGCCCGTCATTTGCGGGCTGGAAGGCGATTCTAGCCGAAGGTCCCGATCCGGCTGCCGTGCTTGCGCTGGTCGAGCCTCAGCCCGTTACCGCGGCATTCTGGTACTGGGTTTCAAGGCTAATTCAAGTGATTGCGCTCGACCGGTTTCATCTGCAGGTGAGTGGCATGGAGAAGCTTCCAAAAAGTGGTGCGTATATCCTCTCGTCCAATCATCAGAGCTATCTGGATCCACTGATCCTGGCAAGTGTTCTACCGCCGCGCGTATTCGACAAACTTTTTGCGGTCGGAACGAGTGAGATCTTCGGGAAAGGACTCATGCTCCGGCTGGCGCGCTCGCTTCGCACTGTCGTCGTCGATCCTGATGCGAATTTGATTCCCGCTATGCGCGTTGGCGCGTTCGGACTGCGGCAGGGGCGGCCGCTCATTCTGTATCCCGAGGGCGAGCGCTCGATTGACGGTACTCCGAGAACCTTTAAGAAGGGCGCGGCCATCTTGTCCATTCACACGCAAGCACCGATTGTGCCAGTGGCAATAGAAGGCTTTTACAAAGCATGGCCGCGGAACAAATCGTTTCAGGGTTTTACGCCGCTGAAGGTGCAGTTTGGCGATCCGATTATTCCGCCGTCGGAAAGCAACGCATCGGAAGACGCCTACGAGAAAATGACTGCGGAACTAAAATCCCGAGTCGTAGGGATGTGGCAGAAATTGCGGGAACAAGCTCCGAGATCCTGACCGATCGGTAAGCGGTATGAGCTACGCTCCGGCTCCGGCAGCCTCTCCGCTGAAAGCTTTGGCAAATGCGTCCAAAATCAGCGAGTCGGAGCGGCTGGCGAACCGGCGCACCACTTCCTTGCCGGCCTGAGAAGTCGCCAGCTTGGTGCCGCTGTTGCCGCTGATGAGCGCTTCATATTCTTCCGCAAGAAGCAGAATCTGTACTTCGAAGGAAGCGTCGCCCACGCCGATGCCATCGCCGTCCAACCGCAACTGCCGTTCCGATAAGAAGATTGGAATGGCCCGTCCTAAAGATCCGCCAATATTTTCTTTGGACGTCAGTTTCGTAGAGGTGGAGCGCGCCTGCCGCGAATCTTCCTGAGTTCCCTGCGCAGCTTTCGCAATCACTTCAATGCTGACGCCTAATTCTTTGAGGTTGAACAATAAGGCAGCAGTTCGAATATCTTCGACACTTCCAGGGTCCAGGCCAAGTGTTTCGGCAACTCTAGTGGCGCACATCGAAATACGGTAGGCATGGGCGTCGCTGTATTTCTGATTAGCAAGAAAGTTTTGCAGGATCGACAACATGCCATCGTACCCGTCTTCCATCTCCCGCAATGTTTTTTGATTCCGCTCATAGAGAGTGCCGGTCACGTAGCCTGCGACCATGAGCACTCCACCCCAAAGGGCGAGATCGAACCAGCGAGCATCAAAGGGCAACTCGACCTTGCGATTGAAAGTTACCGGGTTCATGAAAACCAAGAGAACTACCAGAACCACACTGGCTAAAGCTGTGAGGGTGGCGTGTCGCCGGCCAAAGTGATAGGCGGAAAACAACGTCGGAAGAAAATAGAAGACCAATGCCATGCGCTGCGACGCGACCAGAAAATTCAACATCGCCGCAATGACAACGAGAACTAGAAGCAGCCAGAGTTCCGGATTGATCTTTCGCAAACGTTCCTCCGCGACGGAAACAGAGGTAACCAATCCTCCGTGCTCATGAACAACTTTTCCCGTATATACATTTCTAGTCCGCGGATTAGAAAAACGAAAATTACTGAGGTAATTTGAGAAGTGCGCTCGAAAGAAGGCTATTTCGCCCGCGGATGCGTCTGGTCGTACACCTGGAGCACGTGTTTCAGCGACAACTGCGTGTACCGCTGAGTAGTCGCGAGGCGCTCGTGGCCTAATAATTCCTGAATAGCTCGAAGATCGGCGCCTTCCTCTAACATGTGCGTGCCGAATGCATGTCGCAGGGTGTGCGGATGGACGTCAGGCGAAAGCCCCTTTGCGACCGCAATTTTTTTGATGATGCGGCCCACGCTTCGCGTGGTGATTCGCCCCCCGCGCCGGTTGATGAGCAAAGCGTTGGAATGCCGGTGGCTGGTCTCAAGAAGCTTCTGGCGTTCGGGCAGATATCGCGCAAGGGCTGCCTTCACCGCATCGCCGAACGGGACATAGCGTTCTTTTTTCCCTTTGCCGCGGATGAGAATCAATTCTGCGCTCAGCCCGATGTCATCGATATTGATTCCCGTGAGTTCGGAATTGCGGATGCCGCAGCCGTAAAGGAGTTCCAGCATAAGGCGGTCGCGCTCTGGAAAGGCTGCCACTTCAGGCATTTCGCCATCGATCACTGAATTCATTTCTTCGATCGTAGGTACACGCGGAAGTTTTTCGGAACGCTTCGGAGTGGCCACCAGCTTAGCGGGATTCTGTTCCACCACGCCTTCGTGTGCCAACCACCGATAGAGAGATCGCACCGCGGCCAATGCGCGAGCTACGGAAGTTTTACTCAATCCATTTTCGTAGAGTTGCGACAGAAAACCGCGAACCGCGATGTGGTCGATCTCCTTCCATCCGTGCAATCCAGCATATGCGGCGAAAAGGGATAGATCACGGCTATAAGCTTTGATGGTGTGCAGCGAGGAGTTACGCTCACGTAGATGACGCAAAAAGTCAGCGACAGCTTTTCCGACTGTCGTCCGGGGTTCAGTGATAATTTTCATCTGGCCTTCGCTCTCGGATGATGCTTCTGATAAACCGTCCTGAGGCGGTCAAGCGCCAAGTGCGTATAGACCTGCGTTGTCGAAATATCAGCATGGCCCAGGATCGTCTGCACCGTGCGCAGGTCCGCGCCGTTCTCAACCATATGCGTGGCGCAGGAATGTCGCAGCATATGGGGAGAAGCCGTCCGCCCAGAAGAGGCTGATGCGGTACGCACCATCTGCCAGATGCGCTGGCGCGTCAATTTGCGCCCACCGCGAGCGATGAAAAGCAGCGGCGAATTATTGATCAAGGCTGCGGATGCTCCAGTTTTCTTTCGTGCTGCCAGCGCCGGACGGGCCTGCGCAAGATATTCCGTAAGCGCATGCTGCGCCGACGTTCCGAGTGGCGCGACGCGTTCTTTATCGCCCTTCCCGCGAACCAGCATGTATCCAGCATCGAGCTTCAGATCTTCCAGTTTCGCATTGACGATTTCGGTGACTCTCAGCGCTCCCGCGTAGAAAACCTCTAGCATGGCGCGATCGCGGACAGCCAAGGCTGCTGAATCTTTCGTGTTGTGCTGCCCCTCTGCGTTGTGGCGCATCATCGGAGCAGCCAAGGTCGCTTCCATTTCGTCGCGAGCCAGCGCCTTCGGCAGAATCTTCCACTGTTTAGGCGATTCGATGTTCAACGTGGGGTCGTGGTCGATTTTCTTATCCAACAGCAGGTAACGATAAAGATGGCGAAGCGCCGAAAGTTTTCGCCCCACGCTACGGCCATCCACTTGATAGGAAAAAAGCTGTTGTAGGAAGTCGCGTACCTCAATGCGCCGTGCAGTCAGCAGCAGACGTTTGCGTTTGTCCAGAAATTCGGAGAACTGGCAGATGTCGGTGGTATAGGCATTGATTGTAAGGGGTGCCAATCCCTTCTCAATTCTCAGGTAATCAAGAAAATTGGAGAGCACGGCCGAATTGCGGTCCGAAGCCATGGTGGGGATAAATGAGTATGCGCGTTATCGGACGTTGAAGGGAGTAATGAAAAAGATGCGGCTTTCTGTAGAACAAATCGCAAAGACGTAGGTTGCTACGTCTTGCCGGCCTCACGCAGGAGATCCACCGCGTACAGCGCCCCCGCCGGCGTTTCTTCATGCTTGAAGTAGGCAAATACGTTACGGCCAGCCGACAGGTGCTCCCCAATCCTAGTAATCATGCCTCGGCGTTCTTCATCCGTATAAGTTGGCTTGCGAAACCTGTAATAAACAAAAGGCCCGGTGACCACATCCGGGGTGGTTCGTTCTTCCGTTTCGGCGACACAGAGAGCGGTTCCGGAGGCCTTCAGCAAATCCCACGTAGAATCGGCGAACCAGGAATCATGACGAAATTCAAACGCTGCTGGCAAGGTGCGCGGCAGAAGCGCGATAAAATCCTTGAGCAGCGCCGCATCCGCCTTCAAATTCGGCGGCAACTGAAACAGCACAGGGCCGAGCTTTCCAGCGGCGGCCAACGGTTCGATGGTTGCGAGAAAGCGGGGAACAAAATCTTCGGTTCCCTTCAATCGCTTGATGTGGGTGATTACCTGGTGCGCCTTCACGCCGAATCGAAACGTCGCGGGCGACTGCTCAATCCAGTTCTGAATGGTTGTCTCTTTTACCAGTTGCCGAAATGTAAAGTTCACCTCAACCGTGTTGAGCTGTGCGGTATAGTGGCTGAGAAATTTTTTCTGCGCGAGTTTGGCAGGATAAAAGTCAGGCTTCCAGCTGGGATAGGCCCATCCCGAGGTTCCGACGAAGAGTTGGGGCATAGTGAAGTCTCACTAAATCTGCACCGCATGGGATTATAGCTTGCGTCTGGCCTTGCGGACCGGCAGCTGCGGTGGCTGCTTCGTAGTTTTTTTCGCGGCAGGGCGACGACGGCGCTTTGGTTTTTCCTCGGCTTGAGCGGCAATTGAGATCGTCGCCTGTGGCTCTGATGATTCAGAAGTCGCAAGCTGTTTTAAATCCGGCAAGCTCTGTTTCAATTCGATTACCGGTGCGAACAGGTCACCCAATTTATCTACCCGCGCCACGGTCTGCCGCGCTTCAAACACCAGCAGGCTTGCATCTTTCTTTTTGAAAGTCCGCCCCACTTCTTCCCAACTTACCGGCGTTGACACCGTGGGACGCTCCCTGGCTCGCAGGGAATACACGGCGACAGTAGTCTTGTGCTCGTCGTTCTGGCTCCAATCGACAAAAACTTTCCCGGTACGAATGCTTTTCTTCATGTCCGACACAACCATGTCCGGATGTTCTTGTTCGAGCAACTGCGCCAGGGCACGCGCGAAGGTCTTGGTCGATTCATACTTAGTTGGCGTGTTGAGCGGTACGTAGATTTGCAGTCCCTTGGATCCTGAAGTCTTGGGGAAACTCTGCAGCCCGAAGTGCTCGAAGATTTCGCGCAGCCATAGTCCGACCTGGCAACATTGCACGATGTTGGCGGGCGGTCCGGGATCGAGGTCGAAAACCATCATCGTGGGACAGGTAATGTCCTTAGCTAGGGCAAGCGAAGGATGCAGTTCGATCGCGGCCAAATTTGCCAGCCACACCAGCGTTGGCAGGTCGTTGGCAAGAATGTAATGAACCATGCGATGGTTGCCCTCGCTCCAGATCGGCGCAGTTTTCACCCAATCGGGCCGATGCTGGGGCGCGTTCTTTTCGTAGAAAAACTCTGCGTCCACGCCATTGGGATAGCGCTTGCGGGTGAGGGCACGTCCCGACAGGTGCGGCAGTATCGCTGGCGCAATGCGAACGTAGTAGTCGATGACTTGCTGCTTGGTGAATCCCGCGGCAGGATAGAGAACTTTTTCTAAATTCGACAGCTTGAGTTGCTTGCCTTGAATCTCGATAGTCGAATCCATCGTGCGTAGGCTCCAGCAGGCATTGTGCACGAAAGATCAGTGAATGCAAAATACCGCCGTATCCCTATGCTTTCACTCGAAAAACTGCATTCGTCTGGTTTGACAACCTCCCCCACCGCCACGTAATTTCAAACTTCTACCCTTCATACTCGTCTAAATATCGTGGTCCTCAACGTTTTGATGCAGAATGTCCGCTCTCTTTTGGAGGTTCGATGAAACACCACATACTCAGGTCCTTTGCTCTGATCCTGCTTCTGGTTTCGCTCGCCGCAGCCCAGGATCTGAAATCGTTTGAAAAACGCATCACCGTCAAGAAATTGCCAAATGGCCTGACCATCCTGATATGCGAGCGGCCTGAAGCACCGGTATTCTCGTTCTTCACCATGGTGGACGCGGGTTCGGTGCAAGACCCCATGGGCAAGACCGGGTTGGCGCACATGTTCGAGCATATGGCCTTCAAAGGCACGGACACGATCGGCACTACAGACTACGCCGCCGAAAAACTTGCTCTCCAAAAAGTGGAAATCGCCTATGCCGCTTACCTTGCGGAGCGCGACAAGCGTGTTGGCCGCGACGAAGCGCGGCTGAAGGAGATGGAAAAAGCCTGGAAAGATGCAATCGCGGAGGCTGACAAGTACGTCAAGTCGAACGAGTTCAGCAAAATCATCGAACAGAACGGCGGGGAGGACGTGAATGCGTCCACCAGCTATGACGCTACTGATTATGAGTATTCGCTGCCCTCGAATCGGCTGGAGCTGTGGTCATATCTTGAGTCCGAGCGTTTTCTGCATCCAGTGATGCGCGAATTCTACAAAGAGCGCAACGTGGTGATTGAAGAGCGAAGAATGCGGACGGACAGCAATCCCATCGGCCGGCTGATCGAGCAGTTCACGGCCGAAGCATTCGCGGCACATCCGTATCACCGGCCGACCGTAGGGTGGATGTCCGATCTCAATTCGTTCTCAGCCACCGACGCACAAAAGTTCTTCGATAAGTATTACGTTCCGTCGAATATGGTCGTCGCGATCGCGGGCGACGTGAAGGCCGCGCAAGCGATGCCCATTCTTGAGAAGTACTTTGGCCGCCTGCCTTCACAGCCGCTCCCGGATGAGGCTACCACTACCGAACCTCCGCAGAACTCCCAGCGCAGGGTGGTGCTTAAAGAGAAATCGCAGCCTCTCTACCTTGAGGGCTATCACCGGCCCGACTATCTTACGAAAGACGATGCGGTGTACGACGCTATTACCAACCTGATGTCGGAAGGCCGCACGTCGCGCCTTTACCGGGCGCTGGTGCGTGACAAGAAGATTGCAGCCTTCTCCGCTGGATTCACCGGACTGCCCGGAGTTAAGTACGCGCATCTGTTTGCCTTCTACGCCTTCCCGCTGCCGGGACACAGCACTCAGGAAGTGGCGGACGCCATCCACGTTGAGATTGAGCGCCTGAAGAAGGAAGACATCAGCGATGATGAACTGAAGATGATCAAAACTCGCAGTCAGGCGAACCTCATCCGGGGGCTTGCGGAAAATACGGGATTGGCAAATCAGTTGGCGTTTTACCAGACGCGCTATGGCGACTGGCGTGAGTTGTTCCGTTCCGTCGATCGGATCGACAAGGTCACAAAGGCCGACATTCGCCGCATAGCGAATGAAATTTTCAGCGATAACAATCGGACCGTGGGAGTGATCGAAACCGCCGGAGGCGGAGCTGCGCAGGAATCGGGCGATCAAACTCCTTCGGATCAGAGTTTGTTAGATCATGAATCTGCAAATCAGGTTTCTGCAAGTCAGGGAGGTGCGCGATGAACTTCAAGCGGACTGCCCTCTCGATAATCTTCGGCGCGGTCACAATGTTCGCGGCTCTTCCGCAAGCACCAGGTCAAACCACGAACTGGCAGCAGATTCCCGTGCCGCCGCTTCCCGCGTTTAAGCCGCAACAGCCCAAGCGCATCCAACTCTCAAACGGCATGGTCATCTTCCTGCAGGAGGATCATGAGTTGCCGCTCATCAGCGCCTCGGCTCGTATCCACGGCGGCTCACACAATGAACCGGCCGCCAAGGTTGGACTGGTGGATCTATTCGGCGAGGTCTGGCGCACCGGCGGCACTAAAACGCAGACTGGTGATCAGTTCGATGATTTCTTGGAAGTGCGTGCCGCGAAAGTCGAAACCAGCGGCGGTCCTGATTCAACGAGCATCGGTTTGAACTGTTTGAAAGGCGATTTCGACGATGTTTTCAAAGTCTTCGTTGACTTGTTGCAGCACCCGGAGTTCCGCCCCGACAAGCTCGACCTGGCGCAGAAGCAGGCGTATGACAGTATCTCGCGACGCAATGACGATATCAGCGCAATCGCCCACCGCGAATCCGCGAAGCTGGCGTATGGGAAAGACAATCCTTATGTCCGCCAGCCTGAATATTCCACAATCGCAGCCATTACGCGGCAGGACCTGGTTGATTGGCACAAAACCTACATTCATCCCAATCACATGATCCTCGGCATAAGCGGCGACTTCGATCCCAAGGTCATGGAAGCGAGGCTGCGCGCCGTATTTGAGTCCTGGCCCAAGGGCGGCGAACTGCCAAAGGATGAAGTTCAGTATCATCCCGCCAAGCCCGGCTACTACGTCGTTCCGAAAGAAGACGTGAACCAGAGCAACATTCACATGGTTACCCTTGGGACCACCCGGAATAATCCCGACTATTACGCCATTTCCGTATTCAATGAGGCGTTTGGGGGCGGATTTTCTTCGCGCTTGTTCAATGACATTCGTACCCGGCGCGGCCTCGCTTACAGCGTTGGCGGCGGTATTGGCGCGAACTTTGGGCATCCTGGAATTTTGCAATTTGTCGTAGGCACTAAAAGCCAAAGCACGATCGAATCGATTCAGGCGCTCGACGAGGACATCGCGAACCTAACGAAGGATTCAATCACCGACAATGAGATCAAGCAGGCAAAGGACGCCATTTTAAATGCGTTCATCTTCCGTCTCGACTCGCCCGACAAAGTTCTCGCCGAGCGGGTGACTTACGAATTTTACGGCTATCCTTCCGACTGGCTGGATAAGTTTCCAGTGGAAGTTCAGAAGGTGACTGCCGCGGATGTGAATCGCGTTGCGACGAAATACGTGCATCGCGATCAGTTCGCAGTGCTGGTAGTGGGTAACACGAAAGAATTCGAAAAGCCGCTCTCATCGCTTGGTCCAGTAACAGAAATTGATATCAGCATTCCGCCTCCTCCGGGCGCGAAGGAAGAAAAAAGCGAGAAACCAACAGCCTCAAACGAAGAAGGCAGTGCGATAGCGGCAAAAGTTGTGGCCGCCATGGGAGGCGAGGCCAAACTGGCAACCATCAAGTCGCTAAAGGCGAAGCTGACATTGACCCAGAAGACTCCGCAAGGGGACTTTCCCATGCAGATGGAAACCGTAGTTGTCTTCCCCGATCATCTGCACGCAGAAATGCAAACTCCGAATGGAACTGTGAACATCGTAGTAACGCCGCAGGCGGCTTTCATGGCAGCTCCGGGACAAGGCTCGCAAGATTTTCCCGCTTCCCAAAAGACAGAGACTTTGGAACAGATTAAGCGCGATCCCATCTTTATTGCCGCGCACTCGAAAGATTCGAACGTATTTTT
The DNA here is from genome assembly GCA_025462865.1 of Candidatus Sulfotelmatobacter sp. Classification (GTDB taxonomy): domain Bacteria; phylum Acidobacteriota; class Terriglobia; order Terriglobales; family Acidobacteriaceae; genus Sulfotelmatobacter. The sequence continues at coordinate 63,604 of JAOAPI010000018.1, forward strand.
TCACGCTGGTGGAACGGAAAAAGTTGGCGACATCGAAACCAGAATTGTCGATGTGAATGCCGCTGGCGCGCTCATCCGCTGGTTCGTCGACCCGCAAAACGGTCACATATTGAAAGAGACTTATCGCACTCTCAGTCAGGGCGGCCCAGTGCAGGGTGAAACTGATATGGAAAACTGGAAACCAGTCGAGGGGCTCAACATTCCGTTCGTGCGCCACAACAAGCAAAACGGCCAGGATTCGAGTACGGCCGAATATGTAGCGCTCGAAATCAATCCCACCGTGGACTCCAAGTTATTCGAAAAGCCTACGGAAAAGCCAACGGCGCACCGCTGAAGCGCGCTTAGACCCCGAAACATTCCGCGCTTCGCTTTCTGCTATTGACAAGCTCTCGACCCAGTCCTATGATGGGCGAACAAACAGCGAATCTAATGTCTTCCCTTCCCTTGTTCGCATCCCCCGAGAAGTCCCCGCTCGTGGGGATTGCCCGCCTGGCCTCGGAGGGCGAATCTTTGCGCGAAGGGCACGAAGTCGAATACTTCACTCTGCCGGCGAAATCCCTGCTCAACCGGTGTATCAGCGGCCGCGGCATGCCTTTTACCTGGACCATCAACCCTTACCGCGGCTGCGAATTCGGCTGCCAATACTGCTATGCGCGTTATACCCACGAATTTATGGAACTGCGCGACGGCCGGGAGTTCGAACAGAAGATCTACGTGAAGCAGCACACATTGGAATTGTTGCGGCGCGACCTGAAGCGGGTTAAACCGGGCGAGGGTATTGCGCTGGGCACGGCCACCGATCCTTACCAACCTGCTGAACGACGCTACGAAGTCACGCGCGGCATTCTCGAGGAGTTTGCCCGGCATCAAGGATTCGAACTCGGCATTGTGACGAAGTCCAATCTTGTAGTTCGAGATATGGACCTACTGCAACAGGTTTCGCGAAGCAATACTCTTTCAATTCATATCACGATCACAACATTGAACACAGATCTGGCGCGCATTCTGGAACCGCGCGCACCGCGTCCGGATTTACGCATGGAGGCAATTCGCGAACTTAGTGCAGCCGGAATCAATGTGGGAATGAGTTGCTCTCCGGTTCTGCCCGGCGTTACGGACTCGCCCGCGGATCTGGAAGCACTCGTGCGCGCCGCAGCTGCGGCGGGGGCGAAGCACATCTTCGGCGGACCGCTATTTCTGAAGCCGTGTTCGGCAGCAGTTTTTCTTCCCTTCCTCGAGCAACATTTTCCTCAGCTGGTTGAGAACTACCGCCTTCGCTATCAGGAACGCTCGTTCCTTCCCTCTTCCTACGGCAAACGTATTTCCCAGCTCATCACGAGCTTTCGGAAAAAGTATGGAATCAAACGCACCGACCCCCGCGGAGCGAACGCCCTTGCCAGCAAGTTGCGAACAGAAATTTCTGGCGAGCAGTTGACGCTTTTTTAGGCGATTCGATTTCTGCGTAGGTGATTGATTTAAACGATCGCCGATATCACTTTTAACCGGCGAAAACTTTCCGCCTCCCTCCTCTATAATCACGTCACTCCCATGGCCACTTCTTTTCCCCCCGCCGAACCGGCTACCTCGCAACGCGTTCCTCTCGGAGTTCGGCTGCACCAGTTTTGGCGGCGCGTCACCGAGGGGCTGGAGCTGACACAACTCTGGTCACAGTTTGAAACTGAAGCGCGCGCGAGTTACCGCCTGTATTCGCACGATGTTGCCGCCAAGACGCCGGAGGGACTCACGCGGCGCGGGCGGCGATTGCATGTGGTCAAGGAATTCTTCTGGGCAGTGCTGGAAAAGATGTCGCCTGCACGTCGCGTCCTTTTGATCGCGGCGCTCGTCATGCTCGTGTTTCCCAGCGGCGGTTTCAGTTATCACGATTCGGCGCACGATCTGCACGTTGTCGAACTGGATTTTCATTTCTGGGGAGGCCTGCTTCTTTTCCTGCTGCTCATGCTCGAGATCGCCGACCGCGTCGTAATGAAGCGCGATTTGCAGATTGCGCGGGAGATTCAGACTTGGCTGCTGCCCGGCGCTCCTCCGCAAATACCCGGACTCTCGATTGCCTATGCCACCCGCCCTGCCAACACGGTCGCAGGAGATTATTACGACGTATTTCCACGTCCGGGAAAAACGAACGAAGAGAATCGCGTGATGTTCGCCGTAGCCGACGTGGCCGGCAAAAGCATTCCGGCCGCCATGCTCATGGCTACATTTCAAGCCAGTTTGAAAACGCTCTCCACAGCTCAGGTCGCGCTGCCCGAACTGGTAGCCAACATGAATAAGTACGCCTGCTCAAATAGCCAGGGCGGATTGCGTTTCACCACTGCTTTTCTCGCGGAGTACGACACCGCCCGGCGCATATTCACCTATATCAATGCCGGTCACAATAATCCGATTTTGCGCCGCAGTTCGGGATTGATTGAGCGTCTGGATGTCGGCGGATTGCCCATCGGCATTCAGCCGGAAGCGAAGTATGAGTCCGCAAGCGTCGCTCTTGCGCCCGGAGACTGGCTGATCATCTTTACCGACGGCCTGGTGGAAGCGGTCAATGCTAAAGACGAAGATTTCGACGAGCCGCGCTTACTCAGCTCGCTGGAAGCGGGGGTATCTGCCACTCCAGAAGAATTGCTCCGTCGACTCATGGCCAGCCTGGACCTGTTCGTTGGCTCAACCCCGCAGCACGATGATGTAACCTGTCTGCTCGTTAAGGCCGAGTGAACCGTCCGCCCGAACCGAATGATCGACGATTGGGAAAAGTGATTCTTGGAACCAACGACTACAGGGGCTTCGGTTCAAGCCGTCTAGCGAACGAGAGGCGACGCAGCAGCGGTACGTGCCGTTTCCAAAACGTGAAATCCAAAAATCTGGTAAGTCTGTTGGACTGTTTTTCGGGCTTGATTGAAATTGGAGGAAATTTTTTCCGCAATCTGTTCAGCGGATTTGGCCTCCCCGAGATGGCCAGCCTGACGCAGAGCGTCGGCCAGAAACAGAAATCCGTTGTCTGTCGGTTGAAGCTTCACTGCACGAGAGAACTGTTCAGCCGCCAGAGCCGAATCTCCAGCACGTTCCGCCAGAAGTCCTTCCCCAAAGAGGGCGCCCACATTGCCGGGGTCTAATTGTAAGGCCTTATCGTAATTGCGCTTCGCTTCCTCGTAATTCCTGAGTCGGCAGTGAACTTCGCCCAGGTGCGTCAGCGCTGCGGACTGTAACTTGGAATCGGTCGAGCCTTGCAATACCCGCGTATATTGTTCGATTGCGCCTTGCGGGTGTCCGGTGCTCTCTTCGTAGACTCCCAATGTGAGAATCTGGTCTAACGGGTACTGATGTAGTCTCTCAGCCACTCGAAACTCTACGATTGCCTCGTCGGAACGTCTTTGCTCGCCAAGGACCATGGCCAGTGTATCGTGCGCCATGTAGTTGTTTTCGGTGACGCTGAGAGTGTATCGCCACAGAGTCTCGCCGTTGCGCCAATACCCCAATTGTCGATAGGTAACCGTCCCCAAAGTAGCGAGTATCACGCCTGCGACCGTCACCAAGCCTGCAGTCGATACTTTTCTCGTCCGCCCCGCTTCCGTAATCGCCCATACTGCCGCCACGAATAATCCGATCATCGGAATGTAGGCGAAACGGTCCGCCATCGCCTGCTCACCGACTTGCACGATTCCAATCATCGGAATCAGCGTTCCCAGGAACCATAGCCAGCCCGTCGCTAGATATCGGCGATCGGGCCAGAGAAAGACGAGCGTCGTTACAAGAACCAAAACGAAGGCCGAGGCCACCACCAGCCCGACCGGCAACAGATTCACGGGGTGCGGATACATGGGTGCCAGTCGCACCGGCCAGATTGTGTTTGCCAGATACTTCGTATAGGAGACCACAGCATTTTCCAGGCGAGAGCCGAGCGAATATTCGGCCAAGGTCCGGACCGCTCCGCCTGCGCGCTGTCCCCAGACTGTGATCGCAGATCCAATGACCGCCAGCACAAAGAGCGGGAACTTCTCGCGGAGCAGATAAAAGAAGGAGCGCGGAACGATTGGTCCGGGATCTTCTCCAGCCGTCTTATTGAACATTCTCCCAAGTGGCCAGTAATCCCATAGAAGCATAACGCAAGGCAAAGTGATGATCTGGGGTTTCGCCATCAGTCCCAGGGCAAACAAAACGGCCACCGCCGCGTAGAGCCGCCTTCCTCCGCGTCGGGCATACCGGTCATAAGCAATCATCGCCAGCAGGAAGAAAAACATGCTGAGCACATTCTTCCGTTCTGCAGCCCATGCCACCGACTCAACATTTTGGGGATGCAGCGCGAACAATGCGGCGACCATCAAACTCGGCAACGTCGCCCCTGTTGCTTCCAGCAACAGCAAGAACAGGAGTATGCCGTTGGCTGCGTGAAACAGAAGACTCACGTAATGGTGTCCGACTGGGTTCAAGCCGAAAAGCTGGCAATCCAGTGCATGCGACAACCAGGTTAGGGGATGCCAATATCCCGCATGCACGGTGGTGAAAGCCCACTTGACCGTGCTCCAACTCAGGCCGTCACTGACTGCGGGGTTTTGCAGAATGTAAGGATTATCGTCGGACGAGACAAAGCCACTGTGTGCGATGGGATTGTAAACGGCCAACGTCAGCACGAACAGGAACAGACACAGAACCATCGTCCGTTTTTCGAGCGATGCAAGAACGGATTGCGGAGGTAGTGGCTCACTGCGCTGGAGTTTCATCGCCGCCACAACCAAGGTGCCACCATCCTCAGGTGCATCATGAACAACTTACGATTATAGAATCGGCGAACGTGCTTTCATCCGCGCCTCAGTCAAATGCGGTACCCAAGGTAATGAGAGTATCGAGATTCATCTTGGTGAGCACGGGAATGCGACACACGTTCCATGGACGCGCCGGGACTCAAGAGCGTTAGGGAGGTTAAGTCACGAATATTGTAAGCTGGGAACACTTGCAGCATAAATCATTAGCGCGAACATCCTCAGAATGTCGGGCAGAATGTACCGGCGTAATTGCGGCATCTGACTCTCAGGAAAGCGCCCAGCGGACTGTGTCTCAATTCACACCACAAAAAGCCGCTTCCGCATTAACTCGTGGCGAATGGCTTGCTTTGGCGGGAGTGCTGTTGTGCACCTTTCTAACCTTCGCTTCGACTTTCAAATTTGGATGGGTGTACGACGACGTACCTCAAATCCCGCAAAACCCGAATTTGTATTGGAGCCGTCTCGGTTTCTTATTCACACATCATCTATGGACATCAACGGCGGGAACGGACGGCCGCTTTTATCGGCCTTTACTCACCCTGTGGTTTCTGATCAATAAGAGCATTTTTGGACTCAATCCCCACTGGTTCCACATCACTACAGTCTCGGCGCATGTGATTGCTGCCGCGCTTGCGTTCTTCGTCGCCCGCGCCGTGCTGAAGGACACAGGTGGAGCTCTTTTTGCGACCGCTATTTTTGCTCTTCATCCCTTGCAGGTGGAATCGGCGTCGTGGATCTCGTCCGTGAACGATTCCCTGGCAGCAGCTTTATGCTTCGGGAGTTTTCTGGCCTACCGCAAAGCCAGAAGCAATCAAAATACCCGCGGCGCTTGGGCGCTGGCGGCAGGTCTTTTTCTTCTCGCACTCTTCACCAAAGAAGTAAGCATAGTGCTGCCAGGGATTATTCTGGTCGATCTCTGGTCCGATCGGAAGAATGAGAAACAATCATTGGGATCGAAGCGGCTATCTCTTATCGCGGTCATTTTGACCTACCTCCCCGTGGCCATGGTTTGGCTGGCTTTGCGATTCTGGGCGCTTGGTAGATCGGTTCCAATTCTCCTGCCATCGAAAACCTATTTAGTGAGCATTCCTAAGATTGTGCTTTTCAATTTGTACCGACTCATTCTTCCTCTTCATTTGAGCCCGAACTACGATTTCCGCCTTGTTGAATCCGTCCGTAGCGGACAATTTCTATTTACTCTGCTGGCCTTGATTGTGCTGGCACTGCTCGCTGTCGCGGTCTCAAAACGGCGTCCGGCATTAGGGGTCGCTTTCGCGTGGATCATGTTGCCTATGCTTCCAACGCTCAATCTGCGGTGGATGAATGAAGATGATTTTATCCATGACCGGTACACCTACATGAGCGTATTGGGGATGGCACTGCTTGCGGGGTTTATTTTCGCGTGGATCAGATCAAAGTGGCCACGCCAACATTTGGTTCGCCCTGTGGCTGCGTCTCTAGCAGCGCTAATGGCATTCGCCAGCATGATTCAATCGCAATATTGGGCAAATGACGTCATCTTGTTTTCGCGCGCCGTAACGATTGCACCGAACAATGAATGGGCACAGTTAAACTATGGTTCGGCTTTGAGTTCCCGGGGAAGCTATAGCGAAGCGGCCCAACATTTTGTAAAATCATATCAATTGAAGCCTGGCTGGAGGGCCGCGGACTTTGCCGGCTTCGGCTACCAGCAGGCGGGCGATCTGCCTGAGGCCCAGCGCTGGTTTGCAGTGGCTCTGCAATTAAATCCCAAGTTGGCGACTACATGGTTCGGACTCGCCCAGATTCGGCTCACACAGCGGCGTCCGGCGGAAGCGATATTCTTTCTAACGAAAGCACTCGAGATTCAGCCAGACGCCGAAGGCTACCACTATGAAATGGGAGTTGCCCTCGAACAGGTGGACCAAAAGGCAGGCGCCATCAAGGAATATAAGACTGAGTTGGACCTCCATCCCTATCAGGCAGGAGCACGCAAAGCGGTCGATCGCCTGCAAGCCCTCAGGCCGCCAGAAGCGATAACTAGATAAGGGTGCAAGACAATTAAGACGGTGCGTTCCAATTTGGTACGGGTTTGGTTCAAGATGACACGAATTGGCGACCATGCGACGATTTTTGGCGATGTCGTGTGCTCTGGGAAGGGTTAAAATAGTACCAAAGTTATTATGCTAATGAAAACAAAGCAGTTGCCCAAAGGTCGACGGCAGCACTGGTAACAGGCTGGTTTGGCTAGGCAGGTGCAAACATCAAGTCCGACTGCGTCATTACGATGACCAGCATGAATTTAAAAAAAGGTCTAAAAGCGAGGGGAAAACGAGATGCGTAAACAACAGAAAGGTTTCTCACTAATTGAGCTGCTGATCGTAGTGGCTATTATTCTGATCATTGCAGCGATTGCGATTCCGAACCTGATGCGCGCCAAGATGGCAGCCAACGATTCGTCCGCGGCCGCTTCCGAGCGCTCCATCGTAACCGCCGAAGTGGGCTATTTCGCGGCATTTCCCACGATTGGCTATACTGGCTTGCTCTCTTTGGGCGGCGCGATTGGCGCGGCTTGCGTTCCGAGCACGACCACAGCTTGCCTTATCGACAGCAACCTGGCCAACAACGGTACTCCGGCCGCCTCTGGTAAGAGCGGTTACAGCTTTGCCTCGGTTGAAAGCACCGGTGCGGGCGCTGCGGTTCCCAACC
>JAOAPI010000025.1 GCA_025462865.1 Candidatus Sulfotelmatobacter sp.
TGTATCTTTTCTTAGCCACATTGCCGTGCGACATCCTTTCGGGATTTCTTGTCTTTTGCGACCGCGTGGTTTACCCGGTTTATTTTTCTTCATCACAACCGTTCGCCCTATCCGCGCTCGAAGACCAAGGATGCGCAGGTGCCTTGATGTGGACCTGCGTTACGGTGGTCTTCCTGATCGCCGGCACAGTGGTTGCGGCGCGGTTACTCTCGCCCATTAGTTCGCGACAATACTGGATTCTGAACTCAGATCCGCAGCCGAGTACGGCACCGAAGACGACTCCCGAGAGTATGGAGGTTGTCTAATGTCCGGCGAGCCTTTTGTTACGACGATTGCTGCGGGTCCAGTGGTGGGCCGTCATTTTAGAGCGTCCAGCCTGCTTGCTGACTACTGGGCACTGACCAAGCCCGAAGTCAATTTCCTGATCTTGATCACAGCTTTCGTGGGTTTCTATCTGGGTTGTGCAAATGCTGGACAGCAGTTTTCATTGCTTGGATTGTTCAATGCTTTGCTCGGGACATTGCTGGTTGCAAGCGGAACTGCGACACTGAACCAGTACATCGAGCGAAAATCCGATGCACAAATGCGCAGGACCGCCCGGCGTCCCGCCGCGGCTGGCCGTCTCAAACCGCATGCAGTGTTAGCGTTCGGCATCGTGTTGTCAGTGGCCGGTAGTATCTATCTCGCGGTAGGCGCCAGCGTGCTCGCGAGTCTGCTGGCGCTTCTCACATTACTTTCTTATTTGTTCTTGTACACTCCGCTCAAACGAAGAACACCTTTGTGCGTTCTAGTCGGGGCCTTTCCTGGTGCTATGCCTCCACTGATCGGTTGGACCGCAGCATCGGGGAGATTAAATACGGAGGCGTGGCTACTCTACGCCCTGCTCTTCCTGTGGCAGTTCCCGCATTTTATGGCAATCGCATGGATGTACCGCGAGGATTATGACCGCGCGGGCTACTCAATGTTGCCGAAGGAGCACGCGAGAGTTTTCTTCGTGATTCTGCAGACCATGTTGCCGCTGCTTTCTTTAGTCCCATTCAGCATGGTGCAAGTTGCGACACGGCACGCAGCCGTTTCTTATTGGGCGGGATTACTGCTGGGTCTGGGGTTCCTCTATTTTGGCGTGCGATTCGTTCTTCAGCGGTCGAGGGGAGCTGCACGCCGACTGCTCGCAGCTTCGATCGTTTATCTTCCGGTCTTGTTGCTGCTGAGGGTTACGTTCCGTTAACGGCTATTTTACTGCAGCAATTGCGCTCGGGGGGGCGGGTTCATTGACGAAGGTATTTGAATTCGTTGGCAAGGTCAGCCAGTTTGGCTTTCAGGTCATCGCCGACCTCTTTCGTACTCCGTTTGAGGGGGATCAGCTTGTACGCGAACTGGCGGAGATTGGTTCCCAGTCCGTTCCTCTTATCGTTGCCTCGGGGTTCGCACTAGGTGCTGTGATGACGCTTCACACTCGCAGCACGTTAGTTACATTCGGTGCGGCAGCGGAGATTCCGACGGTGCAATCCCTTGCGTTCTTTGTGGAAATTGGGCCCTTAGTCGCCGGGTTGCTCCTCGCGGGCCGCGTCGGTTCTGGCATAGGAGCCGTTTTGGCCAACATGAGGGTTACAGAACAGATTGACGCGATCGAGTCCCTCTCCGTCGACTCCTTCAAATTCCTGGTCGTGCCTCGCGTCCTGGCCTGTGTAATTGCCCTGCCGCTGCTGACGTTGTTCATGGATTTCTCCGGGCTCTTGGCGGGGTTTGTTGCCGAACACGCAGCGTCACAGATCTCATTTCATCTCTACATCACGCGCGCGTTCGCCTCGGTGGATTGGCCGAACTTTATTCCCCCAACTCTTAAAACGGCGGTTTTCGGATTCTTAATCGGAACGGTCTCGGCCTACTTTGGCTACACCACAAATGAAGGTGCAAGAGGCGTTGGAAAGGCTGCCACAAATTCTGTGGTCGTGTCTTCTCTGTTGATCATTGTGTCCGATGTAGTTTTGGTCAAGTGCATTGCCTTCGCCTTTCCAGGAACTGCGTTATGAGCCCTGATAACCATACGGCTGTGTCTTTTGAGCGCGTTTCAAAATCGTTCGGAACCAAGGAAGTTCTGCATGACGTGTCGTTCCAAGTCGCTGCCGGTGAGGCGCTGTGCATTCTTGGTCGAAGCGGTACCGGAAAAAGCGTAACGCTGAAACTCATCATCGCTCTCTTGAGACCTGATGCAGGCAAAATCTGGATCGAGCAGGACGACATTACAACATTGAAAACAGAGGGCCTCTCCCGCGTGCGTCGAAAGATGGGTTTTCTCTTTCAGGATGCCGCCTTGTTCGATTCCTTAACCCTCTATGAGAATCTGGCGCTTCCGCTGCTTCGCCTGACAAAAAAATCTCAGGAGGAAATTGACTCCAGTGTGGACAAGGTGCTCCGCCAGGTTGGGTTGGGCGCCGATAAGAAGACGATGCCTTCGGAGCTTTCGGGAGGGATGCGCAAGCGCGCCGGGCTGGCACGCGCGTTAGTGCTCGAGCCCAAGATTCTGCTTGCAGATGAACCCAGCAGCGGCCTGGACCGTATCACGGCATCGGAAATTGACGAGTTGCTGCTGCAACAAAAGACCGAGCGTCAGACGACCGTCATCGTCGTGACTCATGATGTGCATGGCGCCAGGCGCGTGGGAGATCGATTCGCGGTATTCGATAAGGGACATCTAGTCGCCCACGGGACTGCGGGTGAGGTTCAGAGCAGCGATAACGAGACCGCGCGTCAGCTTATATCTCTCCCATGCTGAGATTGAGGCGCGCGAGAGCGAGGTGCTCGCAATTCAAAGCGGAGCATTACAGATGCGAAATCATAATTTCATTGTCGGAATTTTCGTTGTG
>JAOAPI010000071.1 GCA_025462865.1 Candidatus Sulfotelmatobacter sp.
ATGAGCCGATCAAACATCTCCTCCATGCCAGCGCTTAGCGCCGCCAAGCCGTGATACGGAATGCCTGCAGTGCGAAATTCAATAACTAAATCTGCCGATTCTATTTGCATCTTTGCAACATTAACTAAGGTTGCTCGCCAAGACTGCGAATCGCCCGGTAGGCTCACTGGAGAGCCGACAATGGCTTCCGTCACAAACGTGTTGTCATCTGGACGGATGGGAAGGATGTGGGGGCAAACGCCTGGTACTCGCCGGTTTAGTATTGCTAGCAGCGCTGATTCGTAAGCAAGAGGCTCTATCTGTGTCTTTAGATAATACGCGGTATCTACGCAATCAATCCGGACAACCGCTCCGTTTGGGCATGTTCGCACCTGGGAGACTTGTTGAATTGCGCGAAAGTGGGCCTGTATCCAGTCTTCCACATGAGCCAGCCAGCTCGGCAGACTCCACCGCTCTGCACGGCATGGTGTTGCGGCGGCTATCAGAAACGGCGCGAGCGGGTCGCTGCTGTGAGAACTGCTTTGAGAACTGCTTTGAGTTGTACCCTTAATCCAATTTAAGGGAAGTTTACCCGGTGTCTCCACGCAGACCACTAAGAATGGGGTCTGCTCTTGGTTTTCCAGTAGCGAGAAATCCTCAGGGAAAAGCCACTGGAGGGCATGGACCTTTGCCCCCCACTAGTTCAAGAAGTAGCGCCTAACTCCTTCCAATGCGGTTTCCGCATTGACATTGAGCGTTAACCGCACATGCCAGGCAGGAACGGATAAGAGCTCGAGCTGTTCGTCTGAGCCCCGCACGAGAATCGCCTTGATCGTTGCCATCCTGTGTCCGAGATTTCAAGATGCACGGGACGAATGAGTCAGGCCTCCGCCCCGCGCATAGGTTGTTACTCAGCTTCGAGTTCGGTCTGCATCGGCGGGTTCTTGGTGTGGCCGCTTACGCCTGCTTCGCCAATATTGCCCAGGTTGCCCTGAATCAGATCGCTCGCTCTTCCGATGATGTTTATCTCCGGTGTCGAGTACATAGCTCCTCCTTTTCTCCATCCTATGAGCTTGCTGAAGTCGAGCGTTGGATGGTATCGCTCGACGAACTTGCGAGAGGCTTCGGATCGGCTTGCAAAAACGAACTCTCCCGTTGGCACAAAGCTCGGCGGCGTGCTCCAACGGTCTTCAGTGATCGGAGCCACTGTTCGATATTCATGAGCCGAAGGAAGGAATAGGCGTGGTCAACCCTGCCCAACACAATTCCACGCATCGCCTTCTCCAAGCCAATTGCGTTTGCATATCCTCGTCGGCACACTTCAAGAGTCGAGGTATCTCCGATCTCCTGCCGCTCACGTTCCAGAACACGGCAGGGGGCTTCATCGATCGTGGCCTTGCTCTTTCGCTGTCTGATCGATTCCGGCAGTAGTCCCCGAGTAGCACGTCTCATAAGAAAGCGATCCTGGCCAGGACGCACCACCTGATTCATCGGCAAGGAGAGGATGAACTCGATTAGGTCCTGATTTGAATAGGGATGACAGAAGTAGATTTGCTGCTGTCCCCCGAAATAACCGGAAGAGAGGAGAGCACGAAACGAGCGAATCATGGATTCCCGAACGCGTCTGCTGGGAAGACTGATAAGCTCATTCGCCCGCGTTCGACGATCCCGACCTGCCTGTACAATCCAGTCCTGTGCGGACTTGGTGGTCCATGGGAGCCTGTTGAGTTCTGGCGGTAACCAACGCACCAGCCAGCTCATGATTGCAACAGGCGAGACCGCGTGGGATAGTAACGTTTGCCACAAGGGAATTCTGCCGAAGCTGCTCCACTTCCGCGCTTCGGATAGCAGCGACTTGAAGTCCCACGTAAGTAATAGGTCCGCGAGTTCGGGGCTGCCGTCTAGGTTCGACAAAAACAGGTGATCCCCTCCGATCCCGGTAAGTAATACGCGCGCGCCTGCAACTTTCATAGCCTGAGCTACGGTTTGATACCTTCCCGGCATAAAGTGGTGAGCGTTAGGTGCCCCCGTGAAGGTGGTGTCCTTAAGGCCGAAGGTCAGTTGCTGAACGTTCTCGGGAACGTGGATCCCTTCTCGTCCACGGGCATTCTCCGCTATGCGGATGAAGTAACTTTCATCGCAGGTAGTTGATAGTTCAAAGGTGATCGAGGTCGTAATAAGCTCACTGGAGTCACGGCCGAGTCTTTTCAGGATTTGGTCGGACAACAGAACCAACGTTGTGGAGTCAAGTCCGCCGCTCAATTCGCAGAAGACAGGGTCTTTCGTGCGAAGCTTCTTTGCGATTGCATTCTCTACGTGATCCTTCCAGGCGCCTACATAGTCTTCATCGGATCGCAACCGCAATGTGGAGATCCGCTCGGGGTGCCAGATCGGACAGGGAGGCCTGATCTCTCCGTGGCCCTTAAGCTCCACGTACGTGCCACATGGGACCATACCTACGTTTTGGTAAGGCGATTGATCGATATCAGGCTGGGAGTATGCGTAACCCAGCGTATAGGCATCATTGACGATTGGCTCAACACCAGACTTGATTATTAAGTCATCCAGCTCTGAGGACCATACAACGCGCTTTTTGGTGACGACATAAAAGAGAGGACGGGTACCACAGAGTGACCGGAAGAACCACAATGTGTTGATGCGTTCATCCCAGACTACGCAGGCAATTTCGCCTTTGAGCACATCAAAACAGCCGTGGCAGAAACGTTCGTAAGCGGCTGTTACGAGCATTCCATCGCTCACCTCTGAGCCCAGCCGCACACCGACTCGCGAAGCAATTTCCTCTCGATTGTCCAGCCTGCCATCAAAGCTAACTACGGATCCACTCAAACCCACCAGGGGCTGGTCTTCTCTGTCTTCCGGTGCAATCAGAAGACCTCTAAATCCCATCCCGACCGATTTCGCTAGATGAACGCGGAAGTAATCTGGGCCACGGTGCTCCAGCCCCTGAAGAAGAAACTCAATTTCGGGGCGAGACACGTATCGAGCGTTGAAGTAGCGAATTCCGGCTTGGATACTCATGATTCCTGTCCCGCCTAGCTAGTACGAAGTAATTGAATGGTAAAAAATCTTCACACGTGGAAAATCGTTCACGACACTGCCGTCGACTTCAACCCACGCATGAGCAAGTAACGGCATCTGCCGAATGCCAACAAACATCTTTGCGCGAATGCCGCTCTCCCGTAGCAAGCAGGCCGTCACAGCTGAGCGCTGCAGACAAAGCACTTTTTTGGGGTACCAAACGGAGGCTTTGTCCACAGCGGCTGATATTCGGCTGACCACGATGGATTTGCTAGCCGCGCCATCATGCTTAACATGCCAGGACTGGACGAGTAAGCAGAGGGATTCAAGCGAGCGACAGGAGAGAATGACATCAAACAGCGCGAGTCCCAAAAACGCCTTCACTACGTCCACCGTTGCAGGTATGGGCCGGCTCGGAGCTGGATCTTGCACGTTTCCTCGAAAAGACAGCTCTTGGTTTTGCGCGAGGGTAGTTTCAATCGGCTTTGCGATCAAAACTGAGTCCCGTGATAACCCCAGTTCTGAGAGCCTGCTAAGAAGCGCGCGCAAGTCCCTTCCGACAACCAGCGGCCCAACACCGTAGCGCTGCGCTACCGTCTCAATAACTTGAACCTCCGTCATTCCGCGACTTAGCAGGTTCCACATCTCGGTGCCAACGGTATTTAATTTCAATAAGCGATCATGTTCGATATCCAGCAGAACACCGCCATCCCTGCTGATTGCGAGATGCGAAGAAGTATGCATTGTTTCTCTCCGTGGTTACGTCCTGAGATCGCTTCCCGCGCGTTGATTTCGCTGACGACTGGAATCTCTGAAACGCACTTTGCCATCCCGCGCCACTGGAAAGCCAGTAAAAGATGAATACTTTCGATAAACCCACAGAACGGAGAAAACTTGCTTAGTGACAACAAGATGAAGTGCAGGCTAGCGGCGGTGGACAAAGCAGTCTGTCCGCTTTCTGATCAAATATTGCAGCACGGAAGTCCCAAAGATAGAACAGCACGAACAAAATTCGCTGGACCTTGTATCTAGAGAGACGCGCCTCGAAGGCGTCCGTCGATAGCAGGGGCTGTATAAGAAGATCGAGTAGACGGAGGATTTGCTGCGAACCTGAGGGATTGGGGATGGCCGTCTTCAACAATTTTTCCATGCGAGACCACAAGAAGCCTGTCGAATGTGAAGAGTGTTGAAGGACGGTGGGAAATGACAATCAATGTTGCCGCTGTGGAGCCACTGCGAATGTGATCAAGAACAAGTCTCTCCGAAGAGGGATCAAGACAGGAGGTAGCCTCGTCCAATATCAAAATACGAGGTCGTTGGAGAATCGCTCTTGCGATGGCTACCCGCTGGCGCTCGCCACCAGAAAGTTGGCAGCCTCCCGGTCCGATCCGTTGCCGTAAGCCGTCGGGCAAGGCCGCAACAAATTGCGAAAGCCCGACTGTGCCTATGGCTTCTTCAAGTTCACCCTCCTGCGCTGACGGCCGCACAAAGCGAAGGTTGAAGGACAAAGTTCCGTTGAACAAAACGGGGTCACGTGGAAGATAGCATACGTAATGGCGCAACTCCTCGACTTGAATGTTCCGGATATCTACGTTTCCAATCGAAATTGATCCGGAATCTGGGTCGTAGAACCGCGCTATGAGTTTTGCAAGGGTGCTCTTTCCTGCTCCGTTGTCGCCGACGATTGCGATCTGTTCACCCGCAGAGATGTGAAGCGAGGGGATGTGAAGCATTTGTTTTTGCCTTCTATATCCGAACCCAACCTCGACAAATTCAATCTGAGGAGGGTGCTCTCCCGAAAGACCAACTGCAGTGGCTACATTCGTTACGCTCGGGCGTAACTCAAGCGCGGACTTGAGCTGCCGGACGCTGGCGAAAATTTTTTGGGTCCTTGCGTACAGATCGGCAACGCCACTTAGAGGATCAAAGAGTTGCGTCACTAAACCATAGAACGCCACCAGTCCGCCGATGCTTAAAACCCCTGACAGCACCATGTCGCCGCCATAACCAATGACAGCGGACATGGCCAAAACAACCGCCGCAGAACCCCAAACCGTAAACGAAATGCTGGTAATGAATAGCTTTTGTTGTGATCTGATTTCACGAGCTAGAAGGCAGAAAGCCATCCGCTCTTGGCGCTTTTGTTGGCCAAGTAACTGAATGGGAATCACGGAAGAAAGATGTTCCTCAAGGAATGTGCTCCAAGCCAACCGACTGCTTTGCACCGTGTCAGCGTGGGCCACGAGCCGGCGGCGGAACTGATATCGAACGATCAAAAACACGGGTATGAGAGGGAGAACGGTCAGAGTGAGGACAGGACTAAGCAGGAACATAGTCACTAGCGTGAAGCTCGCGGTCAGAAACATGCGCAACACTGTCGGCAGGAGGTCGGAGCCAAAATAGGAAACTTCTTCGATCGGCTCCTTAAGGGGATACATGATGCTACCGACGGACGTGTCCTCGTAATATTCGGCGGAGAGCGAGTCGAGTCGCTGAAGTAAATTCATTCTTAAACTCAGCGTGAGCTTCTGGGCAGCAGTCAGCATTAAATAGCTGCCTAGGCCAGTGAGTGCCATTCTCGACTGGTAGCCCAAAAAGATTAGGCCCGCCGCTAGCAGGAGCAGCCCGGGTCGCTTCTGTGGGATGAGCCGATCAATCACCCACTTGAGAACAAGTGGAGTAAGGAGCGCGAGGAGACTCCCGGCTGTGATGCAAAAAAAACTTGCTAGATGCCAGTGCAGAAGAGGTCGAATCTGTTTTGAGAGCCAGTCGAGTTCGTTCGGAAGCCAAGACGGCCAGTGGCTACGTTGCTGAAAGAATGATGCCAATCGTCAGCACCTGAAAATCGAGGCTAAGCAAGGGAGGGGAAGTGTGTCCACAAAATGAGTGAAGCGTTCGCTTTTTGCTCAACCGCATATATTTTTGCAGCAATCGAAGTATTCGTTGACGGAATTACGATTACATTTGTCCGGGAAACCGCACAGGTCAGATGAGCTTTCTTGCCACCGTGACAATTCGGCCGATGATCTCGGCATCGTGGTGATAGCGCAAGCGTTCCGAACGACGGAACTGCTGGGAATACGGATGGATGACCAGACTGCCATTCTCGACGCCACAAGATGCACACAAGTAGGTCCCGCCGCGCATTAGGATCACATAGACTGGTTGTTGCCATGGCGGTTTCGAGGTGAAATGAACGGGCCTTCTGTCGCGCCGGTTCACAAGAGCGAGCAGTCCGTTTGCCAGACAGGGATGCAGCACATCATATTTGCCGCCAATCCAGAAAACATCTTGGACAGAGGCATTTTCTAGCCTAGAAAGTGAGCCGACGGAATCTCGCAGGAAGAACGGAACTTCCTGGCATCGCTCAAGTAACTGCTCAAGGAATCCGCTCAGAGTTGGTGACTCGTTGTTGTCCAGGTCCTCGACTGAGTCTGCATTAGAAAGGCTGTGAACAAAAGGTTGGGGGATTGGCTCCGCGCCGGATTCCGCCAGCGTAATTCCGATCGCCTTTAGGAATACATGAAACTGAAGACCATACAGAGCGCAGAGAGTAATCGCCTTTTGGAAATGACGTGGTGGCGCATTCATAAGTTCGTAGTCGGAGAGAGAGCTCGGAGAAACACCGTATCTATCATCTCCGAGCAGGCTTGTGATTTTCCTACTCATATCGGAAACCTCGCGCAGAGATAGATCCACCTTGGTACGAGAGGAACGGAGCAGTGGTCCAAACCCTTTTGGTGTTGCAAGCCGTTGTGGAGTCCAATGTTTTGCCAACTCATTGGGAACTACCGGCTCCTCCATCTGAAGCATCGGTCGAATTTCGAGATCTACAAGACCTAACACACGAGCCTCGCGTGGAACTTCGAGTTCGACTTGGGCGTAAGAGAGCGACGTACCGATTGGAACGATGGCGCCGTTCTCCAGGGTTCGTAAGCGGCAACAACAGAGACCCTTTTGATGTTCGATTAAAAAGATTCGTGCGGTTGCGCCATTTGCCCTCGAGATACCGTTGTTTGAGAATCTTGGATTCACGCGAACAATACTCCCAGGAATCAGATCGGGAAAAGCCAAAGCATCTTGGCGTCCGATGTTTGCATACACGAAGCCTCGATCACTGATGTGGGAGAGTGAGCGAAGTGCCCTCGGAGGAGTGGCTTCAAGCAGATGTGCCAGAGGTGCAACAGGAGGAACGGAATCGCCGCGACCACGGTTTCGGAACCAAGAAATGGATGCACCGGGATCTGCCAGAGAGGAATCGACCAGCACTGTGCGCTTTGAAGGCAGTAGAACCTGCAGCCGGGGAATGTTTTCTAGGTCGCATCCGAGCACGAGCAGCCAATCAGACAATCGGTAGCCGGAGATCTGGCTCAGCGCAAACACCTGATAAAGGCTTGGCGTAAACGTTCCTAGCCGTAGCTCACGGTAAAGAGTGTGGGGAAGGAAGTAGGGTGAAGAACGGCCGAATCTCTCCGCAGATACTTGGGAAAGCCGAGAGAGAGTAAGGCGCTTCCTGGCGAGGATTGACCGAAGTCGGTCGGCTAGGTCTGCACCCTTAGCGGAATTCGGAGCCGTGCTCACAATAGATCTCGGGTAAGTTTCCCCCGCGAAGGGTGCATATGGCGCGTCAAGTCTTGCTGCAGAAAGGCTCGTACTTATACGCGCTCTCCGAAAACACAGCAATCCAGTGCACATCAAGTGCAAATTCGCAGAAATTCGGTATAAATCCAATCTTCGAGGCCGTCACGAAACATTTGCGAGTCGTCCGCAATTGGGGACAACAAGATCAGAAGCGCAAGCACGCGGGACGATTTTGTTGATCTAATCACGGATGAGTGGTTTGGCTGGTGGCCAGAATTGAGGCCAGACACAGATAAAGCCCATCGACTAGGGCAGTAGCAGAGGCTTCGACACAAACGAGGCGAATTTCCTTTTTCGGAAAAAGTCGATTAAAAATGGAGACAAGGCTCGAAGTTGCGTTAAGATACCGGAACTCCGAGGTGTAGTTCGATGTTAGCCTCAACATCGGCCACGGATGCTGGTAAGCGGCTCAGAGCTGCGCGGGAATCTTTGCGCCTATCCATACGCGAAGTGGAGACCTTCAGTAGCGAGATCGCGCGCAAGAAAAATTCTCCAGATTACTTTATCTCCCGTACTTGGCTAGCAGAAGTCGAAGTGGGAAACTTCAAACCTAACGTTTACAGGCTGAAAAGTCTAAGCCTAATCTATAAGATTGGCTTGGACGAACTTCTGTCGTACTTCGGCGTTGACATCGGCGATGCCGCCGATGAACAGCAACTCGTAGGATTACCGCATACCTATTTGGCGACTCCCAAACTTGGAAGCGCCGGGAATACTCTGGTTACACCGCTTGAACTCCGCAAAAAGGTCGACCTAGGGACCACCAATCTCGTGTCGCGGATGTTTGAGAGCTGGGGTGAGATTCCAGTTGAGCTGCTGCAGAAGATGGATTGGCGAAATTCTCTCTACGGCTATATTGGCATCGAGGACCGCACAATTTACCCCTTCCTTCGTCCGGGGTCATTTGTGCAGATCGACTCTCATCAGAAAAAGATTCAACCAGACGGTTGGCCCAATGAGTTCGAGCGCCCGATCTATTTCGTGGAGTTACGGAGTGGTTATGTTTGCAGCTGGTGCGAAGTGAATGGTAACCAGCTATTGCTGCTCCCTTCCCCGTACTCAGGACGCCCGGCAAAATATGTTCGTTACCCAGCGGACGCCGATGTTCTCGGTCGTGTCACGGCGGTCACTATGACGCTTGCGGAGGTACGCGGAGTTTAGGGCGTAGGTTCGCGGCGAATCAAATTGGCGGCGGCTTGTGCATCCCGTTTATCTATATCGAGCATTCGCTGAGCTGTGACAGACCATTTGCGCTCTTGCTGGGGAGCGATCCAGTAGTCAATCTTATTCCGCTGAATTTCAGCTTTCAGTAGTACTGCAAGTCGGCAGGCTGCTTGCGAAGGTTCTTTCTTCTGAGATGAAGCGGAGTCCGAACTGCTTTCAAGTTCGGACGAAGGTTTTATATCTGATTCTGAG